>NZ_JBVIYR010000004.1:0-726076 GCF_055592385.1 Streptomyces sp. NPDC041124 | reverse complement strand
CCCGGTTACATTCCGAACCCGGAAGCTAAGCCTTACAGCGCCGATGGTACTGCAGGGGGGACCCTGTGGGAGAGTAGGACGCCGCCGAACAATTTTTCAAAGGGTTGGCCCCTGAACTTCGGTTCAGGGGCCAACCCTTTTTTGTTCGGTGTCACTTGGCGTTCACATCGCGCAACGAACATCTCCCCCATGGGTACTGCTGCACTGCTCAGGGCCGCCGGTGTCGGCGTCGGTGACGAAGTCGTCGTACCTGCCTTCGGCAACGTGGAAGTCGCCGAGGCCGTGGCCACGACAGGGGCGTTGCCGGTCTTCGCCGACATAGATCCCGCCACGTACTGCCTGGAACCGGCCGCCGTGGACGGAGCCGTAACTCCACGGACCGCGGCGGTCGTTGTCGTCCACCGCTTCGGCCGGCCCGCCGACGTGGGACCGTTGCGGGTGCTCGGCCGGCGGCACGGGCTGCTGGTGCTGGAGCACGGGGAGTCCGACGCCCCGCACGACGAGATAGCTCAACGGCGCGAGCGGGCCGCTTTCCTCGACACCAAACTGAGAGGAGTCCGCCCGCCTGAAGGCGGAGCCGGACACACCTACCAGCAGTACGTCGTCCGCGTCCCGGGCAACGGAAGGCCCGACCGGGACGCCTTCGCACGGGCCCTACGAGCCAAGGGCATTGACTGCGCTGTGCCGGTGAAGACACCGGTGCACCGCCTGCCCGGATTCCGGCGCTGCGTGTCCCTGCCCGAAACCGAGCGGGCCGCCGACGAGACGCTGGCCCTGCCGGTGGAAACCTCCCTGACCAAGCGGGAGATGCAGCGGATCGTGTCCGCGTGCAACGCGCTGGGCGGACTGCTGGCACCGGCCCTGTGAGCGTGGTTGGGAGCACGGGCCTGTTCGGGGTATGATCTATTCCGTTGCCGCGAGGGAAACCTCGGAAGCGGACAACAGGCCCCTATAGCTCAGTCGGTAGAGCGTCTCCATGGTAAGGAGAAGGTCAACGGTTCGATTCCGTTTGGGGGCTCCGACAGAAAGGCCCCGCCCATTCGGGCGGGGCCTTTCTCATGCCGTCAGGTGCCTTCACACGTCCCTTTGCAGGCCCGGAACACGCATGGCCAGGATGGCCATGTCGTCGGACGGCGCGTCGGAGGCGAATCGCTCCACCGCGCGCATGATGCGGGCCGCGACCGCGCCGGCCGTCAGCCCCGTACACGTCGTCAGGACCTCGGCGAGGCCGTCGTCGCCCAGCATCCGCGGGCCCTCACGGCGCTCGGTGACGCCGTCCGTCACGCAGAGAAGGACATCCCCGGGATCCAGGACGACCGTCTGCTCGTACAGCTCCAGGTCCTCCAGAACACCCAGCAGCGGCTGGGGTTCGGCGGCCGGTTCGACCGTGCCGTCCTGGCGGAGACGGAGCGGGAGGGGATGACCGGCGCACACCACCTTCAGCTCCGCGCTGCCGTCCTCCTGCGGGCGCATCTCGCCGTACAGGAGGGTGAGGAAACGGCTGCGGGCGCCCTCGTCGAGGATCGCCGAATTGAGGCGCTCCAGGACCGCCGGGCCGCTCAGACCCTCGCGGGCCAGCAGGCGCAGCGCGTGCCGGGCGAGACCCGTCACGGCCGCCGCGTTCGGGCCCGTACCGCAGACATCGCCGATGGCGAAACCGTAAGCGCCGTCGCTGATCGGGAAGAGATCGTAGAAGTCGCCGCCGACCTCGTTGCCCTCGCCGGCCGCCCGGTAGATGACTTCGACCTCGACACCGTCGACCGACGGCAGCTCCGGCGGCAGCAGACTGCGCTGCAGGGACTGGCTGATCGCCGTGCGCTCCGAGTACAGGCGGGCGTTGTCCAGTGCCAGGGCGGCCCGCCGGGACAGGTCCTCGGCGAGCTCCAGGATCTCCTGACGGAAGTGCTCGTCGGTCGGCTTGCCGAGCGTCAGCATGCCGATCACACGGTTGCGGGCGACCAGGGGCAGCACCACGGTCTCTCCGCCGACCGCGGAGGCCGTGGCGAGGGTCGGGCCGATGCCCGGCGTGACCTGCCGGGTCGGACCGCCACTGAGGCCCAGACTGCGCATGGAACTGCGCAGGGCCGCCTGGTGGGCGACCTCCGCGGGCGCCGACCAGACACGGGCGCCGGGCGTGGGCACCGGGTCCGGCGGGTCGATCTTCGACAGCAGGGACTTGATGCCGTCGATCAGCTCCTCGTCCTCGTGCAGCACATACGACAGGTACGGCTCGGAAGCCTGGTCGGCGATCGTGTAGACGGCGCACCAGGTGGCGAGGGTCGGGACCGTCATCTGCGCCATCAGGGCCAGCGTCTGGTCCCGGTCCAGGGTGCCCGCCAGCAGGTCGGAGGCCTCGACGAGGAAGCTGAGCGAGCCGCGGCGCAGCCGCTCCAGCTCACCCAGACGCGCCGACTCGACCGCGAGCGCGATCCGGTCCGCCGCGAACTGCAGCCGCAGCGCCTCCTCGTTGGAGTACCTGCCGGGCGCCTCGGCGGCGACGCCGAGCGAACCGGTGAGGCGGCCCTCCACCTTCAGCGGGACGGTGACGACCGAGCGCATCCCCGTACCGTTCAGCAGGGGCACCGCGCCGGAGACGGCGGTGAGGTCGTCGTGGACCGCCGGCATGCGGGCCGAGCCGTAGCGGCCGGGGCCGGCCTCGACGGGGACGCGGGCGAAGCGCTGGCGGGCCGAGGGAAGCCCGGTCGAGGCGCGGACCTCCAGCTCGGTCTCGTCGTCGGTGGCCAGCAGGAGGAAGGCCGAGTCGCCGTCGAGCATGTCCCGGGCGCGTTCCACCGTGCGCTGCAGCAGGCCGTCGAGGTCGTCCGGGGCGGGGGAGCCGATGAAGACCTCGAACGGGTCGGTGTTCTGGCCGTCGGAGCCGCCGGAGGAATCGGAGGCGGGAACCCGCGACGGGGTCTGCAGAACCGCCCGTTCGTGGTCCCGCACGAGGAGACAGACGGTTGACGGCTCCCCTTCGGTGTCGCGGACCCGCAGGTGGGAGGCGTACACGGGGATGACCCGGCCGTGGGCGCCCCTGATGCCGTAGCTGCCCTCCCAGCGGGAGAGCCGCAGCGCGTCGGCGATGCCGGTGCCGGTGCCCGGTGTGTGCGGCCAGGCCGCCAGATCGGTGAGCGGCTTGCCGGTGACCTGCTCGGCGGAATAGCCGAACAACTCCTCCGCGTCCTCGTTCCAGGCGCTGATGGAACCCGCCCGGTCGATCTGGACGACGGCCACCCGGACTCGGGTGTCGGCCAGCGGGAGCAGCGGGGTCGGCAGGGACGGGCCGGCCGACCGGGTGCCGACCGGGCGCTCGGGGAGCGCCAGCTGGAACCAGACGGTCTTGTGCGTGGGTGTGTAGTCGACGCCCCAGTGCCCGGCCAGGGCCGCGCAGAGCTGGAGCCCGCGGCCGCCCTCGCGGTCGGGGCTGCCCATGTCGACGGGCGAGCCCTGCAGCGGGATCTCGCGCTCCGGATACCGGTCGGCCACCTCGATCCGCACGCCCTCCTCGCTGCGCAGACAGAGGAGGTCGGCGGAGGTTCCGGCGTGGACGACGGCGTTGGTCACCAGCTCGCTGGTGAGTACCACGGCGTCGTCGACGATGTCACCGAAGCCCCAGCCCTGCAGGGTGTCGCGGACGAAGGAGCGGGCGCTCGCGACCGATCGTCCGAGGGGCTCGAAGCTGGCGGCCGCGCGCGCGGTGATCACAGAACTCCTCGACCGGTTCTCGACGGGCATGGTTCCCTGACCGGCCGGCTCACGCCGCTGCAGCGGCAGGCCGTCAGCCGGCCGTGGGTCCGGGGGCTGTTCCCCCGGGATCAGTCCCGTGGTCATGTGTGCGGCCGCCCCTCCGATGCCCGCTCGTCTCCTTGCCACCGCCCAGGCCGGGCGGACCGGCGTGGCTGGACAGCCGCATGCAAGGTTACTTACCTTCGCGGTCCGAGCGGATGCCGGTCCGCCGTGTTTCCGTCCGGAGGTGTTCGCCGTCCGGCGGGTGTGCGGACGATGTGCGAAGCTGCCGAACTGTTATGGCCTGGTTCGGCGGGGGTGAAACACTGGGCAGGCTCGCGGTGAAGGCCCCGGCAGGCCGTGTGGCCTCCGTACCGAGTGGGCAGCAGCCCCTTGGCGGCACATGGGAACGCCGGGCGGGACATCGCGGTAGTACAGGAAGAGCGCGGTAGTAACGGGTACGCCCCTGGCGGTCCCGGGCACAGCGGTAACGGTCGACCCCTGCGGGAGGGACACAGTGGAGTCTGGCGCAGCGACGCGGGGCACGAAGACGACGCGCGCGAAAGGCGGACAGTCCCTGAGCAAGCCGGGAAGGGCACGGGGCGGGACCACGACGGTGGACACGGCGTCGCTGAACCGGCTGATGACGGCCCTGGTGGCGATGCGGGACGGTAACTTCCGCAAGCGGCTCACGGTGTCCGGCGACGGCGTGATGTCGGAGATCGCGGCGGTCTTCAACGAGGTGGCCGACCGCAATCTCCACCTGACGGGTGAGCTGGCGCGGGTGCGCCGCATGGTGGGCCGTGAGGGCAAGCTCACGGAGCGGCTGGAGACCGGCGCGTCCCAGGGTTCCTGGGCGACCGCGATCGACCACTCGAACGCGCTCGTGGACGACCTCGTGCGGCCGGTCTCCGAGGTCAGCCGGGTGCTGTCGGCGGTGGCCCAGGGCGACCTGTCGCCGCGTATGGAGCTGCGGACGCAGGCGCCGGACGGGACGGGGCATCCGCTGCGGGGCGAGTTCCTGAAGGTCGCGCGGACCGTCAACAATCTCGTCGACCAGCTGTCGACCTTCACCGACGAGGTCACGCGCGTGGCCAGCGAGGTCGGCACCGAGGGCAAGCTGGGCGGGCAGGCCCAGGTGCGGGGCATGTCCGGTTCGTGGAAGGACCTGACGGACTCCGTCAACACGATGGCGGAGCGGCTCACGGCGCAGGTGCGCGACATCGCCCTGGTGACGACGGCCGTCGCACGCGGTGACCTGTCGCGCAAGGTCACCGTGCACGTCGAGGGCGAGATGCTGGAGCTGAAGAACACCGTCAACACGATGGTCGACCAGCTCTCCGCGTTCTCCTCCGAGGTGACCCGCGTCGCCCGCGAGGTCGGCACCGAGGGCGCCCTGGGCGGCCAGGCGCAGGTGCCCGGGGTGGACGGCGTGTGGAAGGAGCTCACCGACTCCGTCAACACCATGGCCGGCAATCTCACGGCCCAGGTGCGCGGGATCGCCGAGGTGACGACCGCGGTCGCCAACGGCGACCTGTCGCGGAAGGTGACGGTGCCGGCCCGCGGCGAGGTCGCGCAGCTCGCCGACACGATCAACCAGATGACCGAGACACTGCGGATCTTCGCCGACGAGGTCACGCGCGTCGCCAACGAGGTCGGGGCCGAGGGACGGCTGGGCGGTCAGGCGAACGTGCCGGGGGCGGCGGGCACGTGGAAGGACCTGACGGACTCCGTCAACACGGTGTTCCGGAACCTGACGACCCAGGTGCGCGACATCGCGGCGGTGACGACGGCGGTCGCCAACGGTGACCTGTCGCAGAAGGTCACCGTGGACGTGGCAGGCGAGATGCTGGAGCTGAAGAACACCGTCAACACGATGGTCGACCAGCTGTCCTCCTTCGGCGCGGAGGTCACGCGGGTGGCGCGCGAGATCGGCGTCGAGGGCGAGCTGGGCGGCCAGGCGCAGGTGCCGGGGGCGGCGGGCACGTGGAAGGACCTGACGGACTCCGTCAACACGGCCTTCCGCAACCTCACCGGTCAGGTGCGCAACATCGCCCAGGTGACGACGGCGGTCGCCAACGGCGACCTGTCGCAGAAGGTCACCGTGGACGTCTCCGGCGAGATGCTCCAGCTGAAGAACACCGTGAACACGATGGTGGACCAGCTGTCGAGCTTCGCCGACCAGGTGACGCGGATGGCCCGGGACGTGGGTACGGAGGGGCGGCTGGGCGGTCAGGCGCGCGTGGACGGTGTGTCGGGCACCTGGAAGGAGCTCACCGACTCCGTCAACTCCATGGCGTCGAATCTGACCGGTCAGGTGCGCAACATCGCCCAGGTGACGACGGCCGTGGCGCGCGGTGACCTGTCGCAGAAGATCGACGTCGACGCGCGCGGTGAGATCCTCGAGCTGAAGAACACCATCAACACGATGGTGGACCAGCTGTCCTCGTTCGCCGACCAGGTCACGCGGGTGGCCCGCGAGGTGGGTACCGAGGGCAGGCTGGGCGGCCAGGCGCAGGTGCCCGGGGTCGCCGGTGTGTGGCGCGACCTGACGGACTCCGTGAACGGCATGGCGTCGAATCTGACCGGTCAGGTCCGCAACATCGCCCAGGTGGCGACGGCGGTGGCGCGCGGTGACCTGTCGCAGAAGATCACCGTGGACGCGCGCGGGGAGATCCTGGAGCTCAAGAACACGCTGAACACGATGGTCGACCAGCTGTCGTCGTTCGCCGAAGAGGTCACCCGGGTGGCGCGCGAGGTGGGTACGGAGGGCATCCTCGGCGGTCAGGCCGAGGTGCAGGGCGTCTCCGGCACCTGGAAGGACCTCACGCAGTCGGTGAACGGCATGGCGAACAACCTGACCCTCCAGGTGCGCAACATCGCCGAGGTCACCACGGCGGTCGCCAAGGGCGACCTGTCGAAGAAGATCACCGTCGACGCCAAGGGCGAGATCCTCGAGCTGGTCACGACCGTCAACACGATGGTGGACCAGCTGTCGTCGTTCGCCGAGCAGGTGACCCGGGTGGCCCGGGAGGTGGGCACGGAGGGGATCCTGGGCGGTCAGGCGAACGTGCCGGGCGTCACGGGCATCTGGAAGGACCTGAGCGACAACGTCAACCTGATGGCGAAGAACCTGACCACTCAAGTGCGGAACATCTCGCAGGTCTCCGCCGCCGTCGCCAACGGTGACCTGACGCGGCAGGTGAGCATCGAGGCGCGCGGTGAGGTGGCGCAGCTCGCCGACACGATCAACACCATGGTGAAGACGCTGAGCGCGTTCGCCGAGCAGGTCACCAAGGTGGCCCGCGAGGTGGGCACGGACGGCATCCTGGGCGGTCAGGCGCACGTGCCGGGTGTGGCGGGCACGTGGAAGGACCTCACCGAGTCGGTGAACGGCATGGCGTCGAACCTGACGGGCCAGGTGCGCAACATCGCCATGGTGACGACGGCCATCGCCAAGGGCGACCTGACGAAGAAGATCGACATCGACGCGCGCGGTGAGATCCTCGAGCTGAAGACGACCATCAACACGATGGTGGACCAGCTGTCCTCGTTCGCCGAGGAGGTCACCCGGGTGGCGCGCGAGGTGGGCACCGAGGGCCAGCTGGGCGGCCAGGCGCGGGTGCGGGACGTGGACGGCACCTGGCGGGACCTGACCGAGTCCGTGAACGAGATGGCCGGCAATCTCACCCGGCAGGTGCGTGCCATCGCGCGGGTGGCGACGGCGGTGACCCGTGGTGACCTGAACCTGAAGATCGACGTGGACGCGTCCGGGGAGATCCAGGAACTGCAGGACTACATCAACAAGATGATCGCCAACCTGCGCGACACCACCATCGCCAACAAGGAGCAGGACTGGCTGAAGGGCAATCTGGCGCGGATCTCCGCGTTGATGCAGGGCCGCCGCGACCTGGACGACGTGGCGTCGCTGATCATGAGCGAGCTGACGCCGGTGGTGTCCGCGCAGCACGGCGCGTTCTTCCTCGCCATGCCGCTGGTCGACGGCGAGGACCTGACCTCCGCCGACGACGACCAGTTCGAGCTGCGCATGCTCGGCTCGTACGGGTACTCCATGGGGTCCATGCCGACGTCGTTCCAGCCGGGTGAGGGGCTCATCGGGACGGCTGCCATGGAGAAGCGCACGATCCTGGTGGAGAACGCGCCCAGCGGCTATCTGAAGATCTCCTCGGGGCTCGGGGAGGCACCGCCGGCGCAGGTGATCGTGCTCCCCGTGGTGTTCGAGGGGAAGGTGCTCGGCGTGATCGAGCTGGCGTCGTTCACGCCGTTCACGGCGATCCAGAAGGACTTCCTCAACCAGATCGCCGAGATGATCGCGACGAGCGTCAACACCATCTCGGTCAACACCAAGACCGAGCGGCTGCTGGCCCAGTCCCAGGAGCTCACCGAGCAACTGCGGGAGAGGTCGGCGGAGTTGGAGCAGCGGCAGAAGGCGCTGCAGGCGTCCAACGCCGAATTGGAGGAGAAGGCCGAGCTGCTGGCCCGGCAGAACCGCGACATCGAGGTGAAGAACACCGAGATCGAGGAGGCGCGGCAGGTCCTGGAGGAGCGCGCGGAACAGCTCGCGGTGTCCATGCGCTACAAGAGCGAGTTCCTGGCGAACATGTCGCACGAGCTGCGCACGCCGCTCAACTCGCTGCTGATCCTGGCCAAGTTGCTCGCCGACAACGCCGACGCGAACCTGTCGCCGAAGCAGGTCGAGTTCGCCGAGACCATCCACGGCGCCGGGTCCGACCTGCTCCAGCTCATCAACGACATCCTCGACCTGTCGAAGGTCGAGGCGGGCAAGATGGACGTCTCGCCGACGCGTATCGCGCTCGTCCAGCTCGTGGACTACGTGGAGGCCACGTTCCGGCCGCTGACCGCGGAGAAGGGCCTGGACCTGTCCGTGCGGGTCTCCCCGGAGCTGCCGGCCACGCTGCACACCGACGAGCAGCGGTTGCTGCAGGTGCTGCGGAACCTGCTGTCGAACGCGGTGAAGTTCACCGACTCCGGCTCGGTCGAGCTGGTCATCCGGCCCGCCCGGGACGACGTCCCGCAGGCCATCCGGGAGCAGTTGCTGGAGGCCGGTTCGCTGACGGACCCGGACGCGGACCTGATCGCGTTCTCGGTGAGCGACACGGGCATCGGTATCGCGGCGAGCAAGATGCGGGTGATCTTCGAGGCGTTCAAGCAGGCCGACGGCACCACCAGCCGCAAATACGGCGGGACGGGGCTGGGGCTGTCCATCTCGCGGGAGATCGCCCAGCTGCTCGGCGGCGAGATCCACGCGCAGAGCGAGCCGGGGCGGGGATCCACGTTCACGCTGTACCTGCCGCTGCACCCCAGCGAGCTGCCGCCGCACGGATACGCGCAGCCCATGCCGGCACTGGAGGCCGGAGACCTGGTCGCGTCGGCCGAGTCGGCCGCGCCGCAGACCGGGACGCCGGCGGAGGTGACGTCGTACCGGGACTCCCAGAACGGTCCGGCCGCGCTGTTCCGGCGCCGTCGCCGGGTCACGCTGGAGCGGCGGCCGGTCGCCGAGCCGGAGCAGTGGCCGGGAGTGGAGCAGCAGGAGCCGGCGCCGCGTCCGTCGCGCCGGGGGATCCGCTTCGGCGGGCAGAAGGTGCTGATCGTCGACGACGACATCCGCAACGTCTTCGCGCTGACCAGCGTCCTGGAGCAGCACGGTCTGTCCGTGCTGTACGCGGAGAACGGCCGTGAGGGCATCGAGGTGCTGGAGCAGCACGACGACGTGGCGGTCGTCCTGATGGACATCATGATGCCGGAGATGGACGGGTACGCCACCACCACGGCGATCCGCAGGATGCCGCAGTTCGCCGGGCTGCCGATCATCGCGCTCACGGCGAAGGCGATGAAGGGCGACCGCGAGAAGGCGATCGAGTCGGGTGCGTCCGACTACGTGACCAAGCCCGTCGACCCCGATCACCTGCTGTCGGTGATGGAGCAGTGGATGAGGGGGGAGTGAGGCCGGCGTCCGGCGGGCGCGCGACGGGCCGGGACGCTTCGCCGTTCATACGAAGTTGCTGACGCGGTGCGCGTGAAGTCGTGTAGAAGTACGGGATCCGGGGAACCTTCTGGTCTCCTGCCGCGTTTCTGCTACGTGCACAGTGACATCACGGTGACAGGGTGTGGCGACGGGCGGGGTGCGGCTACGATGACCGGCACAAGGACGGGCGGCGCAAGGGAGTCGCCCCCTGGGGCGGTACCCACAGGTACAGGTACGACCCCAGGTCCTGCGGACAGGGGAGGCCCCAAGCCGGGGCGAGGAGGGCGGGCCATGGTGCAGAAGGCCAAGATCCTCCTGGTCGATGACCGGCCGGAGAATCTGCTCGCGCTGGAGGCGATCCTCTCGGCGCTCGATCAGACACTGGTGCGGGCATCGTCCGGGGAGGAAGCGCTCAAGGCACTGCTCACGGACGACTTCGCGGTCATTCTGCTGGACGTCCAGATGCCGGGCATGGACGGCTTCGAGACCGCTGCGCACATCAAACGCCGGGAGCGGACCCGGGACATCCCGATCATCTTCCTCACCGCGATCAACCACGGCCCGCACCACACGTTCCGGGGGTACGCGGCCGGCGCGGTCGACTACATCTCCAAGCCGTTCGACCCGTGGGTGCTGCGCGCCAAGGTCTCGGTGTTCGTCGAGCTGTACATGAAGAACTGCCAGCTGAGGGAGCAGGCGTCGCTGCTGCGGCTGCAGTTGGAGGGCGGCGAGAAGGACGTCGGCGAGGCCGACGAGCCGGCGGGGCTGCTCGCCGAACTCTCGGCGCGGCTCGCGGCCGTCGAGGAGCAGGCCGAGGCGCTGACCAAGCAGCTCAACGACGAGTCGACGGACGCGGCCGCGGTGGCCACGGCGGCCCATCTGGAGCGCAAGCTCACCGGGTTGCGGCGGGCGCTGGACGCCCTGGAGCCGGGGACCGGTGGCGCCTCCTCCGTGCCCTCGCCGAACTGAACCCCGGAACAGGGCCCTTGGCCGCCTCCTGCGGGGGCGACCCGTCTGAAGGGGCGTCAAACCGGTTGAGCGCGCCTGCCACCGCGTCAGCTTCGCGCCTCGACGAGGGCGACACGAACGGGTGAAGCACGCGCCACGCGTGTCCCCGCCCGCCTCCACCGGTAACCTCACACCCATGGCCTCACGTCCCTCCGCAGCCAAGAAGCCGCCCGCGAAGAAGGCGGCCGCTTCCGCGAAGGCCCCGGCGAGGAAGGCCGCTGCCAAAAAGGCCCCGGCGAGGAAGGCTCCCGCCAAGAAGGCCGCGGCCAGAAAGCCGGCGCCCGCGCCCAACCCGACGAGCGGCGTCTACCGGCTCGTGCGCGCCCTGTGGCTGGGCCTCGCGCACGCCGTCGGAGCGGTCTTCCGCGGTCTTGGGCAGGGCGCCAAGAACCTCGACCCCGCGCACCGCAAGGACGGCGTCGCGCTGCTGCTGCTCGCCATCGCGCTGATCGTCGCCGCCGGCACCTGGGCGGACCTGGAGGGCCCCGTCGGCGACCTCGTGGAGATCCTGGTCACCGGAGCCTTCGGCCGGCTCGACCTGCTCGTGCCGATCCTGGTCGCCGTCGTCGCCGTACGGTTCATCCGACACCCGGAGAAGCCCGAGGCCAACGGGCGGATCGTCATCGGCCTGTCCGCACTCGTCGTCGGCGTGCTCGGCCAGATCCACATCGGATGCGGATCGCCCGCCCGCAGCGAGGGCATGCACGCGATAAGGGACGCGGGCGGTCTCATCGGCTGGGGAGCGGCCACACCACTGTCGTCCACCATGACCGATGTCCTCGCCGTGCCGCTGCTGGTGCTGCTCACGGTCTTCGGTCTGCTGGTCGTCACGGCCACGCCGGTGAACGCCATCCCGCAGCGCCTGCGCCTTCTCGGCGTACGGCTCGGACTCGTCCACGAACCCGAGCCGGCGGAGTTCGCCGAGGACGACGCCCGCTACGAGGAGCAGTGGCGCGAGGCCCTGCCCGCGAGCCGCCGCGGACGCCGGCCGGCCCCCGAGGAGTACGACCCCGACAGCGCGGAGCACGAGGCACTGACCCGGCGCCGCTCCCGGCGCCGCAGGTCCGCGGTGCCGCAGCCCGACATGAACCGGCCGATGGACGCCGTCGACGTGGCCGCCGCGGCGGCCGCCGCGCTCGACGGCGCCGTGCTGCACGGCATGCCGCCCTCGCCCGTCGTCGCCGACCTCACCCAGGGGGTGAGCACCGGCGACCGCGAGCCCACCACACCGACCCCGGTCCCGGCGGCCCGCACCCAGCCGAAGAAGCCGAAGACGGCCGAGCCGGCGCCGGAGAAACCGCCGGCGGGCGTCCTGGACATGACCAAGGAGCCGCCCCGCGAACCGCGCGACCTGCCGCCCCGTGCGGAACAGCTCCAGCTCGCCGGTGACATCACCTACTCCCTGCCCTCGCTGGACCTGCTCACCCGAGGTGGGCCGGGCAAGGCCCGCAGCGCGGCCAACGACGTCATAGTGGACGCCCTGCGGAAGGTCTTCACCGAGTTCAAGGTGGACGCCGCCGTCACCGGCTTCACCCGCGGCCCGACGGTCACCCGCTACGTCGTGGAACTCGGCCCGGCGGTGAAGGTCGAGCGGGTGACGGCGCTGACCAAGAACATCGCGTACGCCGTGGCCAGCCCGGACGTGCGGATCATCAGCCCGATCCCCGGCAAGTCCGCGGTCGGCATCGAGATCCCCAACACCGACCGGGAGATGGTCAACCTCGGTGACGTGCTGCGGCTCGCCGAGTCCGCCGAGGACGACGACCCGATGCTGGTCGCCTTCGGCAAGGACGTCGAGGGCGGCTACGTGATGGACTCGCTGGCGAAGATGCCGCACATGCTGGTCGCCGGCGCCACCGGCTCCGGAAAGTCGTCCTGCATCAACTGCCTGATCACCTCGGTCATGATGCGGGCGACCCCGGAGGACGTCCGGATGATCCTGGTCGACCCCAAGCGCGTCGAGCTGACCGCCTACGAGGGCATCCCGCACCTGATCACGCCGATCATCACCAACCCCAAGCGGGCCGCCGAGGCGCTCCAGTGGGTCGTGCGCGAGATGGACCTGCGCTACGACGACCTGGCCGCCTACGGCTACCGGCACATCGACGACTTCAACCGCGCGGTGCGCGAGGGCAAGGCGAAGCCGCCCGAGGGCAGCGAGCGGGAACTCCAGCCGTACCCCTACCTGCTGGTGATCGTCGACGAGCTGGCCGACCTGATGATGGTCGCCCCGCGCGACGTCGAGGACGCCATCGTGCGGATCACGCAGCTCGCGCGGGCGGCCGGCATCCACCTGGTGCTCGCCACGCAGCGTCCGTCGGTCGACGTCGTCACCGGTCTGATCAAGGCGAACGTGCCCTCCCGGCTGGCGTTCGCCACCTCCTCGCTCGCGGACTCGCGGGTCATCCTGGACCAGCCCGGCGCCGAGAAGCTGATCGGCAAGGGCGACGGGCTCTTCCTGCCGATGGGCGCGAACAAACCCACGCGCATGCAGGGCGCGTTCGTGACCGAGGAGGAGGTCTCGGCCGTCGTCCAGCACTGCAAGGACCAGATGGCGCCCGTCTTCCGGGACGACGTCACCGTCGGGTCCAAGCAGAAGAAGGAGATCGACGAGGACATCGGCGACGACCTCGACCTGCTGTGCCAGGCGGCCGAGCTGGTCGTCTCGACCCAGTTCGGGTCGACGTCCATGCTGCAGCGCAAGCTGCGCGTCGGCTTCGCCAAGGCCGGCCGGCTGATGGACCTCATGGAGTCGAGGAACATCGTCGGGCCGAGCGAGGGATCGAAGGCGCGTGACGTTCTTGTGAAGCCTGACGAGCTGGATGGCGTGCTCGCGCTGATCCGGGGGGAGTCTGAAGGGTAGGCGGAGGGGACACGGTCGTCGTCCGGCACCAGGGCGGCCGATCGTGACCCACCCGTTAGGGATCACCGAGCAACTGTTTCCCGTCGGCGTACGTCAAGTTGAGCGAAGCGACAAACCGCAGTACCCCCATCGGGACCTCGGGCCATTCCGATGGCGTACAAAATCCGACTGCCCGGTTGCCCCAACCTCTCGTACCCCTCCTAGACTGAACCTCCAGCACAGGCGGCTACACGCTCGAAAGGCGCCCCCGTGTCCATCGGCAACTCCCCTGAAGACGAGCGTCCGTTCGAAGACGTTTCCGAGGAAGCCCGCCCTTCCGTGTCCGTCGGCCGAGCGCTCCAGCAGGCGCGCATCGCCGCCGGGCTCACCGTCGACGACGTCAGTACCGCCACCCGCGTCCGGATCGCCATCGTGCACGCCATCGAGGCGAACGACTTCGCGCCCTGCGGCGGTGACGTCTACGCACGCGGGCACATCCGGACCCTGGCCCGGGCCGTGCAGCTCGATCCGGCGCCGCTGCTCGCCCAGTACGAGCGGGAGCACGGCGGCGGCCGCCCCGCCCCGACCCCGGCCGCTCCCCTCTTCGAGGCGGAACGCATCCGTCCGGAGCGGCGCGGCCCCAACTGGACCGCGGCCATGGTCGCCGCGATCGTCGTCGTGATCGGCTTCGTCGGCTTCACCATGGTCAAGGGCGACGACGAGGGCGGCAAGGCCAACGTCGCCGACGGCGCCACCCCGAGCAGCTCCGCCTCGGCCACGCCCAAGTCCGAGAAGCCCGCCGCCCCGGAACCCAAGCCGTCGGACAGCGCCATCGCCGCCGCACCGCAGGACAAGGTGACCGTCCAGGTCACCGCCGCCGACGGCCGCAGCTGGATCTCCGCCAAGGACCACAGCGGCCGGCTGCTGTTCGACGGACTGCTCAAGCAGGGCGACACCGAGACCTTCCAGGACAGCTCCGAGATCAACCTGGTGCTCGGCGACGCCGGCGCGATCGACCTGTTCGTCAACGGCAAGAAGATCGAGGACGACTGGCAGCCGGGCGCGGTCGAGCGCCTGACCTACACCAAGGGCGACCCGCAGGCCGGATAAAAGGGGCCCCGGGACGCATCGGCGACGGGGTCGGCCATGATCGGCCAACCCCGTCGACGTGGGGTGTCGGCGGGACGAAGTAGTCTTGAGCCCATGCCTGAACGCCGTACCGTCGCACTCGTCACTCTTGGCTGCGCCCGCAACGAGGTGGACTCGGAGGAGCTCGCAGGCCGTTTGGAGGCGGACGGCTGGCAGCTCGTGGAGGACGCCGAGGACGCCGACGTGGCCGTCGTCAACACCTGTGGCTTCGTCGAGGCCGCGAAGAAGGACTCCGTCGACGCCCTCCTGGAGGCCAACGACCTCAAGGGGCACGGGAGAACGCAGGCCGTCGTGGCGGTGGGCTGCATGGCCGAGCGGTACGGCAAGGAGCTCGCCGAGGCCCTTCCCGAAGCCGACGGTGTGCTCGGCTTCGACGACTACACCGACATCTCCGACCGCCTCCAGACCATTCTCAACGGCGGCATCCACGCCTCGCACACGCCGCGCGACCGGCGCAAGCTCCTGCCGATCAGCCCGGCCGAGCGGCAGGAGTCCGCCGCCTCCGTCGCCCTCCCGGGCCACGGGCCGGTGGACCTCCCCGAGGGCCTCGCCCCGGCCTCCGGGCCCCGCGCACCGCTGCGCCGCCGGCTGGACGGCGCCCCGGTCGCCTCCGTGAAGCTCGCCTCCGGCTGCGACCGGCGCTGCTCCTTCTGCGCCATCCCGTCCTTCCGCGGCTCCTTCATCTCGCGCCGGCCCAGCGACGTGCTGAACGAGACGCGGTGGCTGGCCGAGCAGGGCGTGAAGGAGATCATGCTGGTCTCCGAGAACAACACCTCCTACGGCAAGGACCTGGGCGACATCCGCCTGCTGGAGTCCCTGCTGCCCGAGCTCGCCGAGGTCGACGGTCTCGAGCGGGTGCGGGTCAGCTACCTCCAGCCGGCCGAGATGCGGCCCGGTCTGATCGACGTGCTGACCTCCACCCCGAAGGTCGTCCCCTACTTCGACCTGTCCTTCCAGCACTCCGCGCCCGACGTCCTGCGCGCGATGCGCCGCTTCGGCGACACCGACCGGTTCCTCGAACTGCTCGACACCATCCGCGGAAAGGCGCCCCAGGCCGGTGTGCGCTCCAACTTCATCGTCGGGTTCCCCGGTGAGTCGGCGGCCGACCTCGCCGAGCTGGAGCGCTTCCTGAACCACGCGCGGCTGGACGCCATCGGCGTCTTCGGGTACTCCGACGAGGAGGGCACCGAGGCGGCGACGTACGACCGCAAGCTGGACGAGGACGTCGTCGCCGAGCGGCTGGCCCGCGTGTCCCGGATGGCCGAGGAACTCGTCTCGCAGCGCGCCGAGGAGCGGGTCGGCGAGACCGTGCACGTGCTGGTGGAGTCCGTGGACGAGGAGGAGGGCATCCGCGGGCGGGCGGCCCACCAGGCTCCCGAGACGGACGGCCAGGTGCTGCTCACGAGCGGCGAGGGACTGAGCGTCGGCCGTATGGTCGAGGCGAAGGTGGTCGGTACGGAAGGTGTCGACCTGGTGGCCGAGCCGCTGTTCCAGGGTTCGCTCGCGCGGAGTGAGGAGGCGGGCAGATGACGGGTGCTCCGGCATCGGCGGCAGGCGGCCCCCCCGGCGCGAGGAGGGTGGGGCGCCCCGCACCCGCGGGTGTACCGGGATCGGTGCCCGGCCGCGCGGCCGCGGCGCGGGAGTCACGGGGGGCGGCTCCGGGGTCGTCAGGTGGCGGTCCGGCACGGCGCGGTCAGGCCGGGGCCCGGCCCCGCGCCGACGAAGCCGTACCGGCCGTCGCGACCGGCGACGGCGTCGACGCCGGGGACGGGACGAAGCCGGCCCGGGGCGCGAAGATCGCGGCGGCGGCCGTCAACCAGGCGAGCGTGTGGAACATCGCCAACCTGCTCACCATGCTGCGGCTGTTCCTGGTGCCGGCGTTCGTGATGCTGATGCTCGCCGAGGGCGGCTACGACCCGGCGTGGCGGTCGTTCGCCTGGGCGGCCTTCGCCATCGCCATGATCACCGACCTGTTCGACGGTCACCTGGCCCGCGCCTACAACCTCGTCACCGACTTCGGGAAGATCGCCGACCCCATCGCCGACAAGGCGATCATGGGTGCGGCGCTGATCTGCCTGTCCTCGCTGGGTGACCTGCCGTGGTGGGTCACCGGAGTCATCCTCGGCCGGGAACTCGGCGTCACGCTGCTGCGTTTCTGGGTCATCCGCTACGGCGTCATCCCGGCCAGCCGCGGGGGCAAGCTCAAGACCCTCACCCAGGGCATCGCCGTCGGCATGTACGTGCTGGCGCTGACGGGGTGGCTGGCGACGCTGCGGTGGTGGGTGATGGCCGCGGCGGTCGTGCTGACCGTGGCGACCGGACTCGACTATGTGAAACAGGCCATTGTGCTCCGAAGGCAGGGAATCGCCGAGCGCGAGGCGGCGTTGGAGGAGAAGGAAGCGTGAGTTCCACGGCCACCGAGGTGGTGCGACTACTCACTGTGAACGGGGGGACGCTCGCCGTCGCCGAGTCGTTGACCGGTGGTCTGGTGGCGGCCGACATCACTGCCGTACCCGGGGCGTCCAAGGTCTTCCGTGGCTCGGTGACGGCCTACGCCACGGACCTGAAGCGCCGGCTGCTCGGCGTCGACGCCACTCTGCTGGCCGAGCGGGGAGCGGTGGATCCGCAGGTGGCGGCCCAGATGGCGGCGGGAGTCCGCGAGGCGCTGGGCGCCGACTGGGGTATCGCCACCACCGGTGTCGCCGGTCCGGACCCGCAGGACGGGCAGGACGTCGGGACGGTCTTCGTGGCCGTGGCCGGGCCCACGGGGGCGGGCTCCGTTTCCGCCCCCGGCGGAAAAGTGGAGCGTCTGCGGTTGAACGGCGACCGCGCGGAAATTCGTAAGGAGAGTGTACGGAGCGTACTCGCACTGCTTTTGACGGAGCTCGCGGGCGAACAGACCGGGAATGAGCGGGCACAGGATACGGAACGGAACGGGGGGTTTTGATGTTTGCAGCCCTGAGTGAACACGACATCGCTCCCCGCACGGCCGCGGCGCAAGGCGGTACGGTGGGGCGTGAAGGATGCGGCTACGCGGTCCGAGGAGGGAGCCACCGATGATTCTGCTCCGTCGCCTGCTGGGTGACGTGCTGCGTCGGCAGCGCCAGCGCCAGGGCCGTACTCTGCGCGAAGTCTCCTCGTCCGCCCGAGTCTCACTCGGCTATCTCTCCGAGGTGGAGCGGGGGCAGAAGGAGGCATCCTCCGAGCTGCTCTCCGCCATCTGCGACGCGTTGGACGTACGGATGTCCGAGCTCATGCGGGAAGTGAGCGACGAGCTCGCCCTCGCCGAGCTGGCCCAGTCTGCGGCAGCGACCCCCAGCGAGCCCGTACCCACGCCGGTTCGTCCGATGCTGGGTTCCGTTTCGGTGACTGGTGTGCCACCGGAACGGGTGACCATCAAGGCGCCCGCCGAGGCGGTGGACGTCGTCGCCGCCTGAGCGCGGTGTTCAGCGCCCCCGTGGCGTGAAGGTGTGGGATGCCCCGGTAGGGGCCCGTCCGGAGGATCCGGAGGGGTGCCGCCGGGGTTTTTCGCGTCCCCGCGCCGTGTCAGGGCGCTCCAGGTGCGTTTGCCGGTGGGGCAGCGGGCCGTCATGGTGGAAGGACGAGGCGGGGGTCAGCCACGGAGGTGCGGATGTACGTCGTGAAGAGCCCGTTGTCCGACGAGAACCTGAAGACCGTGTCCGAGGCGCTGCAGGGCGCCCTGGTCGATCTCGTGGACCTCGCCCTGGTGGCGAAGCAGATCCACTGGAACGTGGTCGGGCCACGCTTCCGCTCCGTCCACCTCCAGCTCGACGAGGTCGTGGCGCTGGCGCGTACGCACTCCGACACCGTCGCCGAGCGGGCCGCGGCCCTGGGGGTCTCGCCGGACGGGCGTGCCGCGACGGTGGCCGTGGGCAGCGGGATCGGTGTGACACCGGAGGGCTGGGTCGACGACTCGGCCGCGGTGAGCGCGATGGTGGACGCCCTGGGCGCGGTGATCGCCCGTATGCGGGAGCGGGTGACGTCGACCGAACAGCCGGACCCCGTGAGCCAGGACATCCTCATCGGGATCACCGGGGACCTGGAGAAGCAGCACTGGATGTTCCAGGCCGAGAACGGGTGAACCGGCCGTGGGAGCCGCGGGCCCTGAGCGCCGCGGTTCGGATGCGGACGGTGTGACGTCGGGCCGGGGCGCGTGCCGGTGGGCCGTGCTCGGGCTCGGGGTGCTGTGGTGGTGGGCGGTGGCGCGACTGGCGCTGGCGCCCGACGCGGGTGCGCTGGAGGGGGCGGTCGCGGCCGGCGGGTGGGGACTCAGCGTGCTGCCGGTGCACTGCGTGCCCAAGGCGCGTGCACAGGGGGCGCTGAGGGCGGGCCGGCGGCACGCAGGGCGCCCGGGCGGCCGGCACAAGGAAGGCTGACGGTGTTTCAGGTCCGCCGTCGGCCGTGTGCGGTCCGCCCGTCGGTCGTGCGCGGTCAGCGGGGGAGGCCGCCCCGGGTGCGGGCGGGAGCCGGGCCGGGCTGGCAGGTGGGGCACCAGTACGTGGGCCGTTCACGGGAGCCGTCGCCCTGGTCGGCGAGACGGATCGGGGTGCCGCAGCGCAGGCAGGGCCGGCGGGCGCGGCCGTACACGAAGAGGTCCTGGCCGCGCCGGCCCGTCGTGCTGCGGATCGGCCGTTCACGGTTGAACTCCAGCAGCTTCTTGGCGAGTTCCACGAGCTCGGCGGCGCGGCCGGCCGGGAGTTCGCCCACGGGGAGCCAGGGGGTGACGGCGATCAGGAAGCAGAGCTCGCACTTGAAGACGTTGCCGACCCCGGCCAGGTTGCGCTGGTCGAGGAGCGCCTCGCCGAGCGGGCGGGCCGGGTCCTCCACCAGGTTGGCCAGCGCGAGGTCGGGGTCCCAGTCCGGGCCGAGGAGGTCGGGTCCCAGGTGGCCGACCGCGCGGTCCTCGTCGGCGGTGCGCAGCAGTTCCAGCACGGGCAGCCGGTAGCCGACGGCCGTGCGACCGGTGGTGCCGAGGATCGCCCGGATCTGGTGGGCGGGGCCGCCGTTCCAGCGCTGTCCGTCGGCGTAGACCCTCCAGGAACCGTCCATCCGCAGGTGCGAGTGCAGGGTCAGGCCGCCCTCGACACGGGTCAGCAGGTGCTTGCCACGCGGGGTGACGTCCAGGACGGTGCGGCCGGTGAGGTCCGCCGTGGCGAACCGGGGCACCCGGAGGTCGCTGCGGGTCAGCACCCGGCCGGCGAGGGCATCGTGCAGCCGTCGCGCGGCCTGCCACACCGTGTCTCCTTCAGGCATGCGTCAAGGGTGGCACGCCGCACCGGACGGGGCTGAGGTGCCGGTGATCCGCCGAGCCGTGGGGGCGCCGAAAAGGTCCGCGCGGGGCCGGGTGGCGCGACGGTCCCCTGGTGTCTGCCAGGGCTTCGTGGGACTCGGCAGGCGGTGCCGGTTCGGGCACCGGGCGGGGCATCCCGGACCCGGGTGGGGCCGCGGCGCCGTGGGTGCGCCGAGGAGTCCGCGCGGGGCCGGTAGAGGCCGGTGACGCTGCGGTGTCCGGTAGGGCGTCGGGCCCGGCGGGCCGTGTCCGGGGTGGGCAGGGGAGGGTCATGCGCGCAGGCGGAGGCCACGGGGGGTGGCCACGAAGCCGGCGTTCTCCAGGAGGGCGCCCAGGGGCGACGTCAGGGCCGGGGTGCCGTTGATCCGCTCCACCGTGACCGTGCCGAGGGAACCCGCGCGGGCGGCGCCGGCGAGGGCCTCGGCAGCGGCCGGGAGGCGGGGATCGCCGGCGGGTTCGCCGTCGCCCGCGGCGGGCCAGGCCAGCAGCGTCTTGCCGCCGCGCTCCATGTAGAGCGTCAGCTCGCCGTCCACCAGCACCACCAGGGAACCCGCCTTGCGGCCCGGCTTGTGCCCGGCACCGGTGGGGGGCTCGGGCCAGCCCAGCGCGGCACCGTACGCGTTCGCCGGGTCGGCGGCGGCCAGGACGACGGAACGCCCCGAGCGGTCCGGTCCGGTACGGCGTCCGGCGAAGGGGTCGTACGACGGACCGCCGCCGTTGCTCCAGGGAGGCGGGGCCTGTGGGGCCTGGTCGCGCGGGGCGACGTGGTCGCGCGGCGACGGACGGGAGTACGGGGCATCGTGAAGGGCGTCGTGGCCCGGAGCGCCGTCGAACGGGGCGGGGACGTCCGGGGCCGGCATGCCGCCGCTCCGCTCGCGGGCGTTGGCCGCCGCGCGGAGGCGGTCCACGGCGCCGTCCATCGCGAACTGGGCGGCGCCCAGGCCCTCCACCACGTAGCCGCGGCGGGCCTGGCCGGTCTCCTCGAACGCCGACAGGATGCGGTACGTCGCCGAGAATCCGCCCTCGACGCCCTCCGCGGAGACCGCTCCCCGGGTCACCACGCCGTGCCGGTCCAGCAGGGTGTGCGCCAGCGCGTGCGCGCGTACGGTCGGGTCGGCCTCCCGGTGCGGGACGAGGGACCAGCGGCCGGCGACGGTCGGGGGCCCCGTCCGCGACGCGGTGCGGGCGGCCGCGGTGAGCGAGCCGTAGCGTCCGCGCGGGACCGCGCGCTTGGCCCGGTGCGCCGTGGAGCCCGCCGTCCGGCCCGAGCCCAGCAGGGAGCGCATGGGGGCGAGCGTGTCGTTGGTCAGCCGCCCGGACCACACGAGGTCCCACAGCACGTCGGCCAGTTGGGGATCGCCGGCCCCCGGGTGCGTGGTGGCCCGGACCTGGTCGGCGATCTGGCGGAAGAACAGGCCGTACCCGCCGGACAGGGCGTCCAGGACCGACTGGTGGAGCGCGGTGAGCTCCAGTGGGTGCGGGGGCGGCAGGAGCAGCGGTGCCGCGTCGGCGAGGTACAGGGAGACCCAGCCGTCCTTCCCCGGGAGCGAACCGGCGCCCGCCCACACCACCTCCCCGGCGGCCGTGAGTTCGTCCAGCATCGCCGGCGCGTAGTTCGCCACGCGTGCGGGCAGGACCAGTTTCTCCAGCGCGGACGCGGGCACCGAGGCGCCCTGCAACTGCTCGACGGCCCGCACCAGGCCGTCGACGCCGCGCAGGGTGTGCCCCTTGCCGATGTGCTGCCACTGGGGGAGGAACTGGGCGAGCGAGGCGGGCGGCACCGGCTCCAGCTCGTGCCGCAGCGCGGCCAGGGAACGGCGGCGCAGTCTGCGCAGCACGGCCGCGTCGCACCACTCCTGTCCGATCCCGGCGGGGTGGAACTCGCCCTGGACCACCCGGCCGGCCGCGGAGAGCCGCTGCAGAGCGCCCTCGGTGACCGCCGCCCCGAGCCCGAAGCGGCCCGCCGCCGTGGCCGAGGTGAACGGGCCGTGCGTGCGCGCGTACCGCGCGAGGAGGTCGCCGAGGGGGTCCTTCACCGGTTCGGTGAACGCCTCCGGCACACCCACCGGCAGCGCGGTGCCCAGCGCGTCCCGCAGCCGGCCGGCGTCCTCGACCGCCGCCCAGTGGTCGGCGCCGGCCACCCGCACCCGGATGGCGCGCCGCGCGGAGGCGAGTTCCCGCGCCCACTGCGGTTCGGCGCCGCGCTCGGCGAGCTCGCCGTCGGTGAGCGGGCCGAGCAGCCGCAGCAGGTCGGCCACGCCTTCCGCGTCCTTGACCCGCCGGTCCTCGGTGAGCCACTGCAGCTCGCGCTCCAGCTCGGTCAGTACCTCGGCGTCGAGCAGTTCGCGCAGCTCGGCCTGGCCGAGCAGTTCGGCGAGCAGCCGTGAGTCCAGCGACAGCGCGGCGGCGCGGCGCTCGGCGAGCGGGGAGTCGCCCTCGTACAGGAACTGGGCGACGTACCCGAAGAGGAGGGAGCGGGCGAACGGCGACGGCTCCGGGGTGGTGACCTCCACCAGGCGGACCTTGCGGGCCTCCAGGTCGCCCATCAGCTCGACCAGCCCGGGGACGTCGAAGACGTCCTGGAGGCATTCGCGCACCGCTTCCAGGACGATCGGGAACGAGCCGAACTCCCCGGCCACCTGGAGCAGCTGCGAGGCGCGCTGGCGCTGCTGCCACAGCGGGGTGCGCCGGCCTGGGCTGCGGCGCGGCAGCAGCAGCGCGCGGGCGGCACACTCGCGGAACCGGGACGCGAACAGTGCCGAGCCGCCCACCTGGTCGGTGACGACCTGGTCGACCTCGCCCTTGTCGAAGACGACGTCGGCGGCGCCCACGGGGGCCTGGTCGCTGTCGTACTCGCTGCCGGCCTTCACCGGGTCCTGGTCGAGCAGGTCGAGACTCATCAGATCGGCGTCCGGCAGGCGCAGCACGATGCCGTCGTCGGCGTGCATCACCTGGGCGTCCATGCCGTACCGCTCGGAGAGGCGGGCGCCGAGCGCGAGGGCCCAGGGGGCGTGCACCTGGGCGCCGAACGGGGAGTGCACGACGACCCGCCAGTCGCCGAGCTCGTCGCGGAAGCGCTCGACGACGATGGTGCGGTCGTCGGGGACGTGGCCGCAGGCCTCGCGCTGTTCGTCGAGGTAGGACAGCACGTTGTCCGCGGCCCAGGCGTCCAGTCCCGCGGTGAGGAGCCGCAGCCGGGCGTCCTCCTTCGACTGCGAGCCCACCTCGCGCAGGAAGGCGCCCACCGCCCGGCCCAGCTCCAGCGGACGGCCCAGCTGGTCGCCCTTCCAGAACGGCAGCCGGCCCGGCACGCCCGGCGCGGGGGAGACCAGGACCCGGTCGCGCGTGATGTCCTCGATGCGCCAGGAACTGGTGCCGAGGGTGAAGACGTCGCCCACGCGGGACTCGTAGACCATCTCCTCGTCGAGCTCGCCGACCCGGCCGCCGCCCTTCTTGGGGTCGGCGCCCGCCAGGAACACCCCGAACAGACCCCGGTCGGGAATCGTGCCCCCCGACGTGACGGCGAGGCGCTGGGCGCCCGGCCGGCCGGTGATCTCGCCCGTGACCCGGTCCCAGACCACGCGCGGGCGCAGCTCGGCGAAGGCGTCGGAGGGGTAGCGGCCGGCGAGCATGTCCAGGACACCGGTGAAGGCCGACTCGGGCAGGGAGGCGAAGGGGGCCGCGCGGCGGACCAGGGCGAGCAGGTCGTCGACCTGCCAGGTGTCCATGGCCGTCATCGCGACGAGCTGCTGCGCCAGGACGTCGAGCGGGTTGGCGGGGACGCGGAGCGCCTCGATGGCCCCGGTGCGCATCCGCTCGGTGACCACGGCCGACTGCACCAGGTCGCCCCGGTACTTGGGGAAGACCACGCCCGTGGAGACCGCGCCCACCTGGTGTCCGGCCCGGCCGACGCGCTGGAGCCCCGAGGCGACCGACGGCGGCGACTCGACCTGGACCACCAGGTCCACGGCGCCCATGTCGATGCCCAGCTCCAGACTGGAGGTGGCGACGACCGCGGGCAGCCGGCCCGCCTTCAGGTCCTCCTCGACCAGAGCGCGCTGCTCCTTGGACACGGAACCGTGGTGGGCCCGCGCGATGACCGGGGGCGCGCCCTGGGCGGCCCCGGAACCACCCATCAGCTCGGCGGGGGAGTGCTGTTCGTCGAGCGGCTGCCCGGTGGCCCGCTCGTAGGCGATCTCGTTGAGCCGGTTGCACAGACGCTCGGCGAGGCGGCGGGAATTGGCGAAGACGATGGTCGAGCGGTGCGACTGCACCAGATCGGTGATCCGCTCCTCGACGTGCGGCCAGATCGACGGGCGCTCGGCACCCTCCGATCCGTCGGCGACCGGGGAACCGCCCAGCTCTCCCAGGTCCTCGACCGGCAGCACCACGGACAGGTCGAACTCCTTGCCCGACGCCGGCTGGACGATCTCCACCTTGCCGCGGGGGGCGAGGAAGCGGGCCACCTCGTCCACCGGACGCACGGTCGCCGAGAGGCCGATGCGCCGGGCCGGGCGGGGCAGCAGCTCGTCCAACCGCTCCAGGGACAGGGCGAGGTGCGCGCCGCGCTTGGTGCCCGCGACCGCGTGCACCTCGTCCAGGATCACCGTCTCCACGCCCGTCAGCGCGTCGCGCGTGGCGGACGTCAGCATCAGGAACAGCGACTCCGGAGTGGTGATCAGGATGTCCGGCGGCCGGGTCGCGAGGGCCCGCCGCTCCGCCGGAGGGGTGTCGCCGGAGCGGATGCCGACCTTCACCTCGGGCTCGGGCAGCCCCAGGCGCACGGCCTCCTGGCGGATGCCGGTCAGCGGGCTGCGCAGGTTGCGCTCCACGTCGACGGCGAGCGCCTTCAGCGGCGAGACGTACAGCACACGGCAGCGCTTCCTGGGATCGGCGGGCGGCGGCGCGGACGCCAGCTGGTCCAGGGCGGCGAGGAAGGCCGCCAGGGTCTTCCCCGAGCCGGTGGGGGCGACCACCAGCACGTCCGAACCCTCCCCGATGGCCCGCCACGCACCGGCCTGCGCGGCGGTGGGCGCGGAGAAGGCACCCGTGAACCAGCCGCGGGTGGCGGGGGAGAAGCCGTCCAGGGCCCGGTGCGGATCGCTGACCATGCGTCCATCGTGCACCCGGCCACTGACAATCGGGCCGGGCGGGGCCACGGGCGGGGGTGTGCCGGGCCGCGTGACAATGGCCGTATGGCGGAAGCGCGCAGGGAACGGGCGCGGCACTGGAAGTACGACGAACTGCCCGGTGTCGACCTGCTGCGTGCCCGCTACATCCGCAAGACGTTCGTCCGGCACACACACGAGCACTTCGTGATCGCCGCCATCGACGACGGGGTGGAGGTCTTCCACCACGGCGGCGGGGACCAGTACGCCGCTGCCGGGTCCCTCGCGCTGGTGAACCCCGACACCCCGCACACCGGCCGGGCGGGCGTCCCCGAGGGATGGCGGTACGGGGCGGTGTACCCCTCGCCGGAGGTGGTGGCCGCGATCGCCGCCGAGACGACGACGCTGCGCGGCACACCCGGGTTCGTGAGACCCGTCCTCGACGACCCGTACACCGTCCACCTCGTGCACCAGGTGCTGCGGGCCACGGACGAGGGCAACGCGCTCGCCGCCGACACACTGCTCCGCGTCGCGGTGACGCGGCTGCTCCGGCTGAACGGGGGCACGCTGCCGCGGCGCGAGGTGCGTACCGCGGGCGCCCGCACCGCGGCACGCGCGCGTGCCGTGCTGGAGGAGCGGATGGCCGATCCCCCGACGCTGGAGCGGCTGGCGGCCGAGCTCGGCACCGGCCCGTTCGCCCTGCTGCGGGCGTTCCGCGACACCTACGGGATGCCCCCGCACGCCTGGCTCACCGACGCGCGGGTACGGCGCGCCCGCCGGCTGCTGGACGCGGGGACGGTGCCGTCACAGGCGGCCCTCGCGGTGGGGTTCACCGACCAGCCGCACCTGAACCGGCACTTCAGCCGGATCGTCGGCGTGCCCCCGGGCGCCTACCAGCGCGAGCGCAAGAACGTACAAGACGCACGCGGCGGCCTTCTCGTACCGTCGGGAACGTGGCAGCAGAACGGACAGCAGCACTCGCGGACCTACGGGACGAAGCGGGAGGAAAGCAGGACGGAGCGGGAGGGAAACCGGACGGCGCGGAAGGAAAGCCGGCCGGCGCGGTCGTGCGGGACGCCCTCGGCGTCGGGATCGCCGTCGGACTCTCCGGGTTCGCCTTCGGCGTGACCTCGGCGGGCAGCGGGCTCACCCTGCTCCAGACCTGTGCGCTGAGCCTGCTGGTGTTCACCGGGGCCTCCCAGTTCGCCCTGGTCGGGGCGCTCGCGGCCGGAGGCGGCCCGTTCACCGCCGCCGCGGGTGCGCTCTTCCTCGGGGTGCGCAACGCCTTCTACGGTCTGCGGCTGTCGCAGCTCCTGGCGCTGCCCCGCGCGGTGCGGCCCTTCGCCGCGCAGTGGGTCATCGACGAGACGGCCGCCGTGTCCCTCGCGCAGCCCACCCGGCGCAGCGCCCGGCTCGGGTTCGTGGTGACCGGGCTCAGCCTGTACGTCCTGTGGAACCTCACCACGCTGCTCGGCGCGCTGGGCGCTGAGGCGATCGGGGACACCGACGCGTGGGGGCTGGACGCGGCCGGCCCCGCCGTCTTCCTCGCTCTGCTGGCCCCGATGCTGCGGACCGGCACTGAGCGGACCGTCGCTGGGCTCGCGGTCCTCCTCGGACTCGGCCTGCTGCCCGTGCTGCCGGCCGGCGTGCCGGTGCTGGTGGCGGCGCTCGCGGCACCGGCCGTGCTGTGGGCGCGGGGCCGCCGGAGCGCACCGCGCGGGGACGGACCGGAGGAGGACCGTTGAGCGTCTGGATCGCGATCGGCGTGACCGTCCTCGGCTGCTACGCCGTCAAACTCGCGGGGCTGCTGGTGCCCGCCGGAGTCCTGGAGCGCCCGCTCGTCCGGCGGCTCGCCGCGCTGCTGCCGGTCGCGCTGCTCGCCGCGCTCACGGCCCAGCAGGCCTTCTCCGACGGCCAGAGCCTGGTGCTGGACGCCCGCGCGGCCGGCCTGGCGGCCGCGGCCGTGGCGCTGATGCTGCGTGCCCCGTTCCTGCTCGTCATCGGGGCGGCCGTCGTGGTGACGGCGGGGGTGCGGGCACTGGGCGGGTGAGCGGGGCCGCCCGGCCGGGGACGGAGCCGGCACCGCGCGGTCGACGGTGCGGCCGTACGTCACCAGGGTGCGCGGGGAGTTCCGGCGCAGGGGCCGGGGGCCGGGGCCCGGACGTCGGGGGCGGCGGGCGGCTCCGGTGTCGGCCATGGCATCGACCGTGGTCGGAAAGCCGTGCAGGCGGGCGCCGCGTCGGGAGGACACCCCCGACGCGGGATACTGAGGGCATGCGGTTGACGGTTTTCTGGGAGCGGATGGCGGAGCACTTCGGTGCGGGTTACGCCGAGACCTTCGCGCGCGACCACGTCATCTCCGAACTCGGCGGGCGCACCGTGTACGAGGCACTGTCGGCCGGCTGGGACGCCAAGGACGTCTGGCGGGTGGTCTGCACGGTGATGGGCGTGCCCCGGGAGAAGCGCTGATCGTCACAGTGACCGCCCGGGGGCGGACGGCCGGTGCCGGCGTAGGTGAGACTTGAGCCGTGCCAACCACTGACGAGACCGGGCCGACGGCCCAGCGAACCACCACGCCCGGCGCGCCACCGCCCGCCGGGCCTCCGGTGGACCCCACGGCCCGGCCGGGCGCCCGCATGCCGCGCTGGCTGCCGCGTGCCATGGTGCTCGCACTCGCGCTGATCGCCGTGTTCCAGCTGGGCAGCTGGGCCTTCCACCAGCTCACCGGCCTGCTGCTCAACGTGCTCATAGCGTTCTTCCTGGCGCTCGCCGTCGAGCCCGCGGTGAGCTGGATGGCGGCGCGCGGGCTGCGCCGGGGCCTGGGCACGTTCCTCGTCTTCCTGGGCATCCTGGTCGCGTCGGCGGGCTTCGTCACGCTGCTCGGGTCGATGCTGGCGGGACAGATCGTCAAGATCGTCGAGGACTTCCCGGAGTACCTCGACTCGGTGATCAACTGGGTCAACGCGCACTTCCGCACCGAGCTGCGGCGGGTGGACATCCAGGAGGGGCTGCTGCGCTCCGACTGGCTGCGCAATTACGTGCAGAACAGCGCCACCGGCGTGCTCGACGTCTCGGCCCAGGTCCTCGGCGGCCTCTTCCAGTTGCTGACCATCGGCCTGTTCTCGTTCTACTTCGCCGCCGACGGACCCCGGCTGCGGCGCACCGTCTGCTCCCTGCTGCCACCCGCGCGGCAGGCCGAGGTGCTGCGCGCGTGGGAGATCGCCGTGAACAAGACGGGCGGCTACCTGTACTCGCGCGGACTGATGGCCCTCGCCTCCGGCTTCGCCCACTACGTCCTCCTGGAGTTCCTCCAGGTCCCCTACGCGCCCGTGCTGGCCGTGTGGGTGGGCCTGGTGTCGCAGTTCATCCCCACCATCGGAACGTATCTCGCGGGCGCGCTGCCCATGCTGATCGCCTTCACGGTCGACCCCTGGTACGCGCTGTGGGTGCTGATCTTCGTGGTGATCTACCAGCAGTTCGAGAACTACGTGCTCCAGCCCAAGCTGACCTCCAGGACCGTCGACATCCACCCGGCGGTCGCCTTCGGCTCGGTCGTCGCGGGCACCGCCCTGCTGGGCGCCGTCGGCGCGCTCATCGCCATCCCCGCCGTCGCCACCCTCCAGGCGTTCCTCGGCGCCTACGTGAAGCGGTACGACGTCACGGACGATCCCCGTGTGCACGGCCACCGCGGTTCCGGCGGAGAGCAGGGAGCGCTCAGGCGCGCCCGCCGCCTGTGGGCCCGGCGGTCCGGCGTGCCGCACCCCCGGAACGGAGACACCGGGGCCTCCTGAGGACAGCCGTCGCGCCCGCGGGCACCGCGTGGCGCGGCTTGACACAAAAATCGAACATCCATTCTTATGGGAGTGCCGGTGAGGCTCGACGGCGGGTGTTCTGTCCAGGTTCACGCCGAAATGCATCCGCGTTATCCACAGGCCGGACGTGCGTCGGAGCGCGTTGTCAGTGGCAGGCGTTAGCGTCTTTGACGTGAAGCGATCGACTCAAGCAAATCGGGTGGAACCCATGGCAGGAACCGACCGCGAGAAGGCGCTCGACGCCGCGCTCGCACAGATTGAACGGCAATTCGGCAAGGGCGCGGTCATGCGCATGGGTGACCGGACGAACGAGCCCATCGAGGTCATCCCGACCGGGTCGACCGCGCTGGACGTGGCGCTCGGCGTGGGCGGTCTGCCGCGCGGCCGTGTGGTGGAGATCTACGGACCGGAGTCCTCCGGCAAGACGACCCTGACCCTGCACGCGGTGGCGAACGCGCAGAAGGCCGGCGGCCAGGTCGCCTTCGTGGACGCGGAGCACGCCCTCGACCCCGAGTACGCGAAGAAGCTCGGCGTCGACATCGACAACCTGATCCTGTCCCAGCCGGACAACGGCGAGCAGGCCCTGGAGATCGTGGACATGCTGGTCCGCTCGGGTGCTCTCGACCTCATCGTCATCGACTCCGTCGCGGCCCTCGTCCCGCGTGCGGAGATCGAGGGCGAGATGGGCGACAGCCACGTCGGTCTGCAGGCCCGTCTGATGAGCCAGGCCCTGCGGAAGATCACCAGCGCGCTCAACCAGTCCAAGACCACCGCGATCTTCATCAACCAGCTCCGCGAGAAGATCGGCGTGATGTTCGGCTCCCCGGAGACGACGACCGGTGGCCGGGCGCTGAAGTTCTACGCCTCGGTGCGCATCGACATCCGCCGCATCGAGACCCTCAAGGACGGCACCGAGGCGGTCGGCAACCGCACCCGCTGCAAGGTCGTCAAGAACAAGGTGGCGCCGCCCTTCAAGCAGGCCGAGTTCGACATCCTCTACGGCCAGGGCATCAGCCGCGAGGGCGGCCTGATCGACATGGGCGTGGAGCACGGCTTCGTCCGCAAGGCCGGCGCCTGGTACACGTACGAGGGCGACCAGCTCGGCCAGGGCAAGGAGAACGCCCGCAACTTCCTGAAGGACAACCCCGACCTCGCCAACGAGATCGAGAGGAAGATCAAGGAGAAGCTGGGCGTCGGCGTCCGGCCCGAGCAGCCCGCCGCAGAGGCGGCCGCGGACGCCACGGGCACCGCTCCGGCCGAGCCGGCCGCGGTACCGGCTCCGGCGGCCAAGGCCACCAAGTCCAAGGCCGCGGCGGCCAAGAGCTGACCCGTGACCCGACGAACCGACTGGGCCGAGTACGAGTTCGACGCCGCCGGTGTCCCACGGGGGAGGGACACCGACGGCGTCGACGGCCCGGCCGTGGACGGTGACACGGCGTACGACGACGGCACGGGCGCGGACCGCGGCGGCAGGCGGCGCGGCGGGGGCGCACGGGCGGGCGGCTCGCGTGACGGCGGGCCGCGCGGTGGGCGCGGACGCGGGCGCCGGAACTTCGGCGACGCGGCCGCGGCGGACGGAGGCTCCTCCTCCTCGGAGAGGGCGGAGCGGGAGGAACCTCCGGGGGACCCGGTCGAGCGAGCGCGGGGGATCTGCCTGCGCCTGCTCACCGGGACCCCGCGCACCCGGAAGCAGCTCGCCGACGCGCTGCGCAAGCGCGAGATCCCGGACGAGGCCGCCGAGGAGGTGCTGTCCCGGTTCGAAGAGGTCGGACTGATCAACGACAGTGCCTTCGCGGACGCCTGGGTGGAGTCCCGCCACCACGGCCGGGGGCTGGCCCGGCGCGCGCTCGCCCGCGAACTGCGGACCAAGGGCGTCGACCCCACGCTGATCGAGGAGGCCGTCTCCCGACTCGACTCCGAGCAGGAGGAGGAGACCGCGCGCGAACTGGTGGCCCGCAAACTGCGCGCCACCCGCGGACTCGACCGCGACAAGCGCATCCGCCGCCTCGCCGGCATGCTCGCCCGCAAGGGCTACCCCGAAGGCCTCGCCCTGCGCGTGGTCCGGCAGGCCCTGGAGGAGGAGGGCGAGGACACGGACTTCCTCGGGGACGAGGGGGTCTGAGCCGACGGCGCACGACTGCGCCGCACACTCCCGCCGGGCAGCCGGAGCCACCGACCGAACCGGGGCCCTCGCCCCCGCCGCGCGGGAGGCGACCTGCCGCCCGGACGTGACGCTCACCCGGGCGCGGTCATGCCGACGTCTGCGCGGGCCCCGTCACCGGGAGGCCGGCAGCACGCCAGGCCTGGAAGCCGCCCACCAGGTCGGTGGCGCGGCGCAGGCCCAGCCGGTGGAGGGACTCCGCCGCCAGGCTGGAGGCGTACCCCTCGTTGCAGATCACGACCACGCGCAGGTCATGACCGGTGGCCTCGGGAAGGCGGTGGCTGCCCAGGGGGTCCAGGCGCCACTCCAGTTCGTTGCGCTCGACGACGAGAGCGCCGGGAACGAGGCCGTCACGGTCCCGCAGCGCGGCGTACCGGATGTCCACCAGCAGCGCCTCACCGGCCCGGGCCGCCGTGTAGGCGTCCGGGGCCTCGATGCGTTCGTAGCCGGCGCGCACCCGCTCCAGCAGTTCGTCGATCCCGGTGGCACCGCCGGGCTGTTCGTTCGTCTCGTGCGTTCCGCTCACTGCCAGTCCTCCGGCCCCTCGACCTGCTCCAGACGCAGCACATGGCCGCTGCGACCGTAACGGCGGATCCGCGGCAACGGCGGGAAGTAGGCATGCACGGAGACCGCGTGCCGGTCCGGGGACTCGTTGAGCACCTCGTGCACATGGTGTCGCCCGAAGGCGCGGCCCTGCCCGGCGGTCAGCCGGCGCTCCCGGTCCACGCCGTCGCTGAGCTCAAGGGTCTTCCAGCCGTCGGTGGGCAGCCGCGCGGCGAGCGAGTTCTCCGTCAGCTCACCCGCGGCGGTCATGAAGGCACCGAGGGAGTCGGCGTGGTCGTGCCAGCCCGTACCGGTACCCGGCGGCCAGCCGATCAGCCAGGCCTCGCTGCCGCCCGGCCCGTCGAGCCGCACCCACGTGCGCCCCTCGGGGTCGAGCGGAAGGGAGGCGATCAGTTCGGGGTCGGCGGCGGCCCGCCGGACGAAGTCGAGGAGGTCCGCCTGCGTGGGGGCGGAGGCGGGAGCCGGAGCAGGGGAGGAGACAGACATGTGCACCGTCCTGATGAAGAGTTCGCGACAGCGCGCGGCAACGGCGCGCGCGAGGGAGAGAGGCGAATCAACAGGACGGGCGACACACGCAGCCCACGTAGCGGACGAGGTCCATGTGGACCCTCCGCCACAGGTGCACGCAGGTGTCGGTCACGAGGCGGAGTACACCACGAGGCCGATCACCGGTTCAACTCGACGTCACCAGGTGGACCCGGAGTGACGGCGGCTCAGCGCGACCCCGCCGCCGCGTCGGCTCGCGCACCGGCGCCGTCCCCGCCCTCCTCCCCGACCGGACCGCCGAGCACCGCCTCAGCGGCCGTGTACAGATCCGCCGGGCGGACCCCGCTCAGCGCGGTCACCAGGTGCCCGTCGGGCCGTACCAGCAGCACGGTGTGGGCCGCCGCGCCCGGGTAGCTCTCGGCGACCAGCAGTTCCGCCCGGTGCGGCAGCGCCGAGACCGCCGCGGCCAGCCGGGGCATGATCCCCGCGGACACCCAGTGCCTGCGCTCCCACACGCCCGTGCCGGGCGCGATCAGCACCACCAGCAGCGCACCCCGCCCGAGCCGGTCCCGCAGCCGGACGAACGTGCCGTCCTCGGCCGTGACCCGCACGTCTGTTACCGCCGCCCCGAGCGCCGTCCCGACCGGGGCCTCGCCGTCGAGCCGGCCGGGCGCCAGCGGAGAGCCGGCGTACGTCCCCGGCGCGCCCAGGGCGCCACGCCCCAGGTGGCCGTCCGTCAGCAGCGTGTCGTGCCCCCGCGCGGAGCCCGGGACGTAGGAACGCAGTCCTCCGCCGCCCCGCAGCAGCGGCAGCACCTGGTCGGCGGCGCGCAGCCGGGCGGCGACGATCGCGCGGCGCTCGGTCTGGTAGCTGTCGAGCAGCGCCTCGTGAGGGCCGTGGTGCCAGGCCAGTGCCAGCTTCCAGGCCAGGTTGTCCGCGTCGCGGAGCCCCTCGTCCAGGCCGTGCGTGCCCAGCGCGCCGAGCAGATGGGCCGCGTCCCCGGCGAGGAACACCCGGTCGGCCCGCCAGCGCCGGGCCAGCCGGTGGTGCACGGTGTGCACACCGGTGTCCAGCAGCTCGTACGACGGGGTGGGGCCGCCGCCCCAGCCGGCCAGGGTCTCCCGGACCCGGGCCAGCAGCAGTTCCGGCGTGACCAGGTCCTTGCCCGGCGGCAGCAGCCAGTCCAGCCGCCAGACGTCGTCCGGCAGCGGCCGCGCGGTGATCTCCCCGGCCGAGGGACCGGACGTGCGCCACGGCGGCATCCGGTGCAGCAGCGCCTCGTCGTACCAGGGAAGGTCGGTGCGCAGGGCGGCCACGGCGTGGCGTTCCACCGCGGTGCGGCCGGGGAAGCGGATGTCCTGGAGCTTGCGCACCGTCGAGCGCGGCCCGTCGCAGCCCACCAGGTAACTGCCACGCCACCAGGTGCCCGATGCGCCGCGCGTGCGGGCGGTGACGCCGGAGGGCTCCTGCTCTATGGTGTCCAGCCGGCTCTCCGCGGCGACCTTGACGAGCCGTTCGCCCGCGAGGGCTGTGCGCAGGGCGTCCGTCAGGACGTGCTGGGCGATGTGCAGCGGAGCGGGGTCGGCGTCGGCGAAGGCGACCTCGTACATCACCTGCTTGCGCCGTACCGACCGCCATCCGGCCCAACGGACACCGGCGTGCGCGAGCGGTACGCCGGTCAGCCGCTCCACGAGCGCGGCGGTGTCCTCCCGCAGCACGACGGTGCGTGCCGGGCGGGGCTCGTCCTTGCCCGGCCCCTCGTCGAGGACCACGGACGGTACGTCCTGACGTGCCAGGGCCAGTGCGAGCGTGAGCCCGACGGGACCCGCTCCGACGATGATCACCGGGTCCACGGCGCGGTGCCCCCTGCCCGGAGTGACGTCCGAAGGGACGTGGCGGAACGGGAAGATGGAGCAGGGTGCACGATCACAGAACGTATGCAACCTATTGCCGGTGCTTGCGTCAAGTGACCGAAGGCAGGTGGCGATCATGAAGGGGGCGGGCGCCCGTCACACGGTCGACCGCTCATCACACGAGTCCGGGGCGCACCGCTCCGCGGCACCGACCGGATCGGCCGGCACTCGACATGCGTGTGGCCCGCCGGGACCCGGCGGGCCACACACATGTCGTACGGCAGCGGTGCCTCAGATCGTGCCGCTCGCACCGGTTCCGTGGGTGCCGCCCACCTCGGCCGCGTTGAGGTCGTCGACCTTGTCCGCGCCGAGCACCGCACCGGTGCTGCGCTTGCTGCGGCGCAGCCGGCCCTCGAGCCAGGAGGCGAAGGAGGTGAGGAGGAAGTTGAGCAGGATGAAGACGACCGCCACCACGATGAAGCTGGGGATGACGTTGGCGTAGTTGGCCGCCAGCGTGGCGCGCGAGTTCAGCAGCTCGGTGAAGCCGAGCATCACGCCGCCCAGCGCGGTGTCCTTCACGATGACGACCAGCTGGCTGACGATCGCCGGGAGCATCACCGTGACCGCCTGCGGAAGCAGGATGCTGCTCATCGTCTGGCTCTTGCGCAGGCCGATCGCCTGGGCGGCCTCGGACTGCCCCTTGGGGAGCGAGAGGATGCCGGCCCGGACCACCTCGGCGAGCACCGAGGCGTTGTAGAGCACCAGGCCGGTGACGACCGCGTACAGGGGCCGGTCCTCACTGGTGACGTCGGTGGACCGGGCGAAGAACTCGTTGGCGAACAGCATCAGCAGCAGCACCGGGATGGCCCGGAAGAACTCGACCACCGCGCCGGCCGGAACCCGCACCCAGCGGTGGTCCGACATGCGTGCGATGCCGAGGACCGCGCCCAGCGGGAGGGCGATGACCATGGCGAGGCCGGCCGCCTTCAGCGTGTCGGCCAGGCCCGGCAGCAGGTACGTCGTCCAGGCCTCGGACGTGGTGAAGGGCTTCCACAGGGACCACTCCAGCTGGCCCTTGTCGTCCATCACCGTCCACACCCACCACAGCGCCAGGGCGAGGAGGACGAAGAACAGCACCGAGAAGAGCAGGTTGCGCCGCTTGGCCTTCGGGCCGGGTGCGTCGTAGAGAACAGAGGTCATCGCTTCACCGCCAGGCGCTTGCTCAGCCAGTTGAGGAACAGGCCGGTGGGCAGGGTCAGGACCACGAATCCGAAGGCGAAGACCGCGCCGATGAGCAGCGTCTGTGCCTCGTTCTCGATCATGCCCTTCATCAGGAAGGCGGCCTCCGCGACACCGATGGTGGCCGCCACGGTCGTGTTCTTGGTCAGCGCGATCAGCACGTTGGCCAGGGGGCCGATCACCGAGCGGAACGCCTGCGGCAGCACGACGAGCCTGAGTACCTGGCTGAAGCTCAGGCCGAGGGCCCGCGCCGCCTCGGCCTGTCCGACGGGCACCGTGTTGATGCCGGAGCGGATCGCCTCGCACACGAAGGCGGCGGTGTAGGCGACGAGGCCCAGCACGGCCAGGCGGAAGTACATGAGGTCGAAGTCGTCCCGCGCACCCATCGTCGCGCCGAAGATGTCGGCGAGGCCGAGCGACGTGAAGACGATGATGACGGTCAGGGGGATGTTCCGGACGATGTTCACGTAAGCGGTGCCGAAGCCGCGCATCAGGGGTACGGGGCTGACCCGCATGGCCGCCAGCAGGGTGCCCCAGATCAGGGATCCGATGCCCGAGAAGACGGTCAGCTGCACCGTGACCCAGAAAGCGCCCAGCAGGGACGGGTCGTCATATTTTGAAAGAAAGTCGAACACGATCTCCCGCGCTTCCGGGTGTGTGACGTGAGTGGCGGACGTGACGCGCCGCCGCCGGACAGGCCGGGGGCGGCGGCACATCGGCGGATCCCCGCGTCGGCCGCGGGGATCCTGCGTCGGCGGAGTCCCGCGTTACTTGACGAGCTGGCCGATCTTCGGGGCGGGCTCGTTCTTGTAGTTCGCCGGGCCGAAGTTCTCCTCGACGGCCTTCTCCCACGAACCGTCGCTGACCATCTTCTCGAGCGCGGCGTTGACCTTGTTCACGGTCTCCGTGTCGCCCTTCTTGACACCGATGCCGTAGTTCTCGTTGCTCAGCTTCAGGCCGGCGAGCTTGAACTTGCCCTTGTACTCGTCCTGCGCGGCGTAACCGGCGAGGATCGAGTCGTCGGTGGTCAGCGCGTCCACCTGGCCGCTCTGCAGGGCGGACAGGCACTCCGAGTAGCCACCGCGGTTGCTCAGCTGTGCCTTCGGCGCGAAGTCGTTCTTGACGTTCTGCGCGGAGGTGGAGCCGGTCACCGAGCAGAGCTTCTTGTCGTTCAGGTCCGTGGCCTCGGTGATGTCCGAGTCGGCCTTGACCAGCAGGTCCTGGTGGGCCAGCAGGTAGGGGCCGGCGAAGTCGACCTTCTGCTTGCGCTCGTCGGTGATCGAGTACGTCGCCGCGATCAGCTTCACGTCCCCGCGCGAGAGGGCGTTCTCGCGGTCGGCGCTCTTGGTCTCGACCCACTCGATCTGGTTCGGCTCGTAGCCGAGCTCCTTGGCGACGTAGGTCGCCACGTCCACGTCGAAGCCGGAGAAGGAGCCGTCCGGCGTCTTCAGGCCGAGACCGGGCTGGTCGTACTTGATGCCGATCTTGATCTTCTCGCCGCCGCCCGAGGAGGACGAACCGCCGTCACCGCTGTCGTCGCCGCCACAGGCGGTGGCGGTCAGGGCGAGGGCGAACACGGCGGCCGAGGCGGCGGTGACCTTGCGGAGCTTCATGGTGCACATCCTTTGACTGGTGAAATGACGCGGCCCGGTCCAGGTCCGGTGACGCGAGTCCTCAGGGCGCGGGGTGCGCCGTCAGTGGTGAAGGATCTTCGACAGGAAGTCCTTGGCCCGGTCGCTGCGCGGGTTGCTGAAGAACTGGTCCGGCGCGGCCTCTTCGACGATGCGGCCGTCGGCCATGAACACCACGCGGTTCGCCGCGGAGCGGGCGAAACCCATCTCGTGGGTGACGACGATCATCGTCATCCCGTCCCGGGCGAGCTGCTGCATGACCTCCAGCACCTCGTTGATCATCTCCGGGTCGAGGGCCGACGTCGGCTCGTCGAAGAGCATGACCTTGGGTTCCATCGCCAGGGCGCGCGCGATGGCGACACGCTGCTGCTGGCCGCCGGAGAGCTGCGCGGGGTACTTCTCGGCCTGCGCGGCCACGCCGACCCGGTCGAGCAGGGCACGGGCCCGCTCGTCGGCGGCCTTCTTGTCCTTCTTGCGGACCTTTACCTGGCCGAGCGTCACGTTCTCGAGCACGGTCTTGTGCGCGAAGAGGTTGAAACTCTGGAAGACCATGCCCACGTCAGCGCGCAGCCGGGCGAGCTCCTTGCCCTCGTGGGGCAGCGGCTTGCCGTCGATGGTGATCGAGCCGGAGTCGATCGTCTCCAGTCGGTTGATGGTGCGGCACAGGGTGGACTTGCCGGACCCGGAGGGTCCGATGACCACGACGACTTCGCCACGGGCGATCGTCAGGTCGATGTCCTGGAGTACGTGCAACGCGCCGAAGTGCTTGTTGACGCTCTTCAGGACGACCAGATCGCCGGTCGCGGCCACATCTTCCTTGGCCACCGATACTTCGGTCATCGCTCTCAGGCTCCGTCCTCCTCGGTTTCGGAGGACAGTAGTAACCCGTCAGACGTGCGTCATTACATCTGAGGGGAATCTGAGCATCACGATCCGATAGCAATCGGACACCTGTCGTAGCACTTGTGAGCAGGGGTGATTTCGGCGGGGTAACGGTACGGAAGCGCAACCGGAACCCTCTTGACGCCGCCCTCCTCCATCGGCGTGACTGCAAGGTGCGACACATGCCTTCCCGTGTATTCCACACCGAAGGACCGAACGGCCGATGAACCGAAGGGGGCCCTGGTGAGACTGCTTCTTGTCGAGGACGACAACCACGTAGCCGCCGCCCTGTCGGCGGTCCTCGCGCGGCACGGGTTCGACGTCACCCACGCGCGCAGCGGCGAGGAGGCCCTCCAGGCGCTCGTCCCCGAGGGCAACGGCTTCGGCGTGGTCCTGCTCGACCTGGGACTGCCCGACCAGGACGGCTACGAGGTGTGCGGCAAGATCCGCAAGCGCACGGGCACACCGGTGATCATGGTCACCGCACGGTCCGACGTCCGCTCCCGCATCCACGGCCTCAACCTCGGCGCCGACGACTACGTGGTCAAGCCGTACGACACCGGGGAGCTGCTCGCGCGGATCCACGCCGTCAGCCGGCGCAGCGCCCCCGAGGAGGCCACGGGCAGCACGGAGACCGAGCTGCGCCTGGGACCCGTCCGCATCGAGCTGCCGACCCGCCAGGTCAGCGTGAACGGCACGGTCGTCCAGCTCACCCGCAAGGAGTTCGACCTGCTCGCCCTGCTCGCCCAGCGGCCGGGGGTCGTCTTCCGGCGGGAACAGATCATCAGCGAGGTGTGGCGCACCAGCTGGGAGGGGACCGGGCGCACCCTGGAGGTGCACGTCGCGTCCCTGCGGTCCAAACTGCGCATGCCCGCCCTCATCGAGACCGTGCGCGGCGTCGGCTACCGGCTCGTCGCGCCCGTGGCGTAGCGGGGCCGGGTGCACACGCGTCTGCTTCCGCTGCTCATCGTTCTGATGGCGGCCGTGCTGCTCGCCCTCGGCATTCCGCTGGCCGTGAGTCTGGCCGGCGCGCAGCAGCAGAAGGTCGTCGTCGACCGGATCGACGACACGGCGCGTTTCGCGGCCCTCGCCCAGTTCGTCACCGAGCCCGCCGATCCGGCGAACGGGGACATCGACGAGCGCCGGGAGACCCTCAGCAGCGAGCTCCGCAGCTACCACCGGGTCTACGGCATCCGCGCGGGCGTCTTCTACCGCAACGACTCGCCGATGGCGCAGGCGCCGGCCGACTGGTTCCTGCCCCCCACGGGCGAAGTGCGCGACGCCTTCGAGGAGGCGCTGCTCAGCCGCCGCAGCCACGACCCCGAGCAGGTGTGGCCCTGGCAGCGGCGCAGCCTCGTGGTGGCCTCCCCGGTCATCCGGGACGGCGACGTCGTCGCGGTGGTGGTCACCGACTCACCCACCGGGCAGATGCGCTCGCGCATCCTGCACGGCTGGCTGGTCATCGCCGCGGGGGAGGCCGCCGCGATGCTGCTCGCCGTCGGCGCGGCCCTGCGGCTGGCCGGCTGGGTGCTCAGGCCCGTGCGCGTCCTGGACGCCACCACCCACGACATCGCCACCGGACGGCTGAAGTCCCGGGTCGCGGCGGCCGGAGGGCCACCGGAGCTCAGACGGCTCGCCCGGTCGTTCAACGAGATGGCGGACAACGTCGAGAGCGTCCTGGAGCAGCAGCGCGCCTTCGTCGCGGACGCCTCCCACCAACTGCGCAACCCCCTGGCCGCGCTGCTGCTGCGCATCGAGCTGCTCGCCCTGGAGCTGCCGGAGGGCAACGAGGAGATCGCCTCCGTGCAGGCCGAGGGCAAGCGCCTGGCGCAGGTCCTGGACGACCTGCTCGACCTGGCGCTCGCCGAGCACAGCGAGGCCGACCTCCAGATCGCCGACATCGGTGCCCTCACCGCCGAGCGGGTCGCGGCCTGGTCGCCCACCGCCGACGCCAAGGGCGTCCGGCTCACCGGCGCCTGCCCGCCCACCACCGCCTGGGTGGACCCGGTCGCGCTGTCCAGCGCGCTGGACGCGGTCATCGACAACGCGGTGAAGTTCACGCCCGGGGGAGAGAGCGTCGAGGTGACCGTGGCCTCCAACGGCGACACCGCCACCGTCGTCGTCACCGACAACGGGCCGGGACTGACCGACGAGGAGCTGACCCGCGTCGGCGACCGGTTCTGGCGCAGCGGCCGCCACCAGAACGTCAAGGGCTCGGGACTGGGCCTGTCCATCTCCCGGGCCCTGCTCGCGGCGGGCGGCGGCTCGATCGCGTACGAGTGCCACGAGCCGCACGGACTGCGGGTGACCGTGACGGTGCCCAGGAACGCTCCCGCGGGTGAACCGGAGACTCAGGGCTTGACTGACCTGTAGTACCGGCGGGCGCCGTCGTGCAGCAGCAGCGGGTCGGTGTAGATCGCGGTGCGCACGTCGACCAGCTGGGCGGAGTGGACGTGCGCGCCGATGCCGTCGCGGCTCTTGAGCACGATGCGGGTCAGCCACTCGGTGAGCCGGGGATCCACGTCCGTGCGCGTGATCAGCAGGTTGGACACCGCCATCGTCGGGACGGCGGAACCGAGCTGACTGCCCGGGTAGGCCGACTCCGGCATGTTGGTGGCACGGTAGTAGCGCGTCGCGCCGCCCTGCTCGTGCAGCGTCGACACCAGGTCGGCGTCGATCGGCACGAACCTCAGCGCGGCCTGCTCGGCGAACGTCTTCAGGCCGTCCGTGGGCAGACCGCCGGACCAGAAGAACGCGTCCAGACCGTGGCCCAGCCGCCCCGGTCCGGTGTCGATGCCGTCGGAGGAGGGCCGGATGTCCGTCTCCGGGTCGATCCCCGCCGCCCTGAGCACCCGGTTCGCTATGAGCCGCACCCCCGACTTGGGCGGCCCGATGGCGACCCGCTTGCCGCGCAGGTCCTCGACGCTGCGGATGTCCGAGCCGGACGGGACGGCCAGCTGTACGTAGTCGTCGTACAGGCGTGCCACCCCGCGCAGCCCGTCCGCCCCCGGCCGGTGGTCCAGCCGGTACGTCTCCACCGCGTCGGCCGCGGCGATCGCGAAGTCGGCCTGCCCGGTCGCCACGCGGCGCACGTTCTCCTGCGAGCCGTCACTCGTCTCCAGCCGGACCTCGAGGTCCGGCATGTGCTTGCCGAGCGACGAGCGCAGCAGCTCGCCGTACTTCTGGTAGACCCCCGAACGGGTGCCCGTGCTCAGCGTGACCGTCCCGCCGGGAGGCTCCTCGCTCCACGGCGCCAGCCACCACAGCAGCAGTCCGAGCGCCACGAGGGCGGCGGCCGCGCCCCGCAGGGCCCGCCGCCTGCCGGTCCGGGAGAGCGCGAGGGACATGCGCGTGATCCTGCCAGCCCGTGTGCCCGCTGACCAGGGCGGAGCTCACAACGGGACGGCGGCGGCCGCTACAGTCGCCGCATGAGTGCTTCGCCCGCCGACCTGGTCCGTGAGTTCCACCGCGCCTTCGGGCTGGACGCCCGCGACACACCAACCGAGGTCACCCCGGAACTCGCCGCCCACCGCGGGGAACTGCTCGCGGAGGAGGCCGGCGAGGTCGCCGAGGTGTCGGTGACCGGGCCGCTCGACCGGCTGGCGCACGAGCTGGCCGACGTGGTCTACGTCGCGTACGGGACGGCGCTGGTGCACGGGATCGACCTCGACGCGGTGATCGCCGAGATCCACCGTTCCAACATGACCAAACTGGGTCCTGACGGCCGGGTCAGCCGGCGTGCCGACGGCAAGGTCCTCAAGGGCGAGCACTACGAGGCGCCGGATGTCGCGCGGGTGCTGCGCGGGCAGGGCTGGGTGCCGGGCCGGGAGGCCTGACGGGGGAGCCGCCTGGCGGGAGGGTGCGTTGTTCCCGGGAAATCCCGCCCTGGTGGCGGGACGGTCGCAGTACGCTCCGCCCAAGACGCCGTTACCGCCGGTCCCCTCCGCCGTCGACGCAGAGTGTGTGGTGCCGACCCGGCAGCTCCGGTGCCGGGGGACCGTGGTGCTCTCCGTGTTCGCTCTGATCTGGGCCTTCGCCGGCGCCTCGGGAACGGGCTCGGCGACGGACGCCGTACCGGCGACGGTGCGGGTGGCGGCGGTGGTCCTCACGGCGGCAGCGATCCACCTCGGGCACCGCAAGGACGCCGCGCCCTCGCCCCGGACGTGAACATCCCGGCCAACTGGGCGCGGGGCGTGGGCATGGTCAACGCGACCGAGGCGGCGGCCGTCGCCGCCGTGATCGCAGAGGCCGCCGGCACCGGCCACCCCCGGGTGATACCCGCCGCCGTCGCGCTCGTCGTGGGGCTGCGCTTCTTCCCGCTCGCCCGCCTGTACGACCAGCGGCAGTACCGGTGGACGGGCGCGCTGCTGTCGGCCGTGGCGGCCGCCGGTCTCGCGCTCACCGCCACGGGCCTGCCGGGCGAGGCCCTGCGGCTCGTGGTGGGCCCGGGATGCGCGCTGGTGCTCTGGGCCACCGCGTACCACCTGGCCCTGCGCGGCTGACGGGCCGCCGGGACGGAAGGCCGGCCCCGAGAACCGCCTACCCTTGTCCGCATGAGCAGCATCGACCGGAGCCAGTCAGTGGGCGGCACGCGCACCTATGAAGTACGCACCTACGGGTGTCAGATGAACGTCCACGACTCGGAACGGTTGTCCGGGCTGCTGGAGGACGCGGGCTACGTCCGCGCCCCCGAGGGCTCCGACGGCGACGCCGACGTCGTCGTCTTCAACACCTGCGCCGTGCGCGAGAACGCCGACAACAAGCTGTACGGCAACCTCGGCCACCTCGCCCCCAAGAAGGCGAGCCGGCCCGGGATGCAGATCGCGGTCGGCGGCTGCCTGGCGCAGAAGGACCGCGACACCATCGTGAAGCGGGCCCCGTGGGTGGACGTCGTCTTCGGCACGCACAACATCGGCAAGCTGCCCGTCCTGCTGGAGCGCGCCCGCGTGCAGGAGGAGGCCCAGGTCGAGATCGCCGAGTCCCTCGAAGCGTTCCCCTCCACGCTCCCCACCCGGCGGGAGAGCGCCTACGCGGCCTGGGTGTCCATCTCCGTCGGCTGCAACAACACCTGCACCTTCTGCATCGTCCCCGCGCTGCGCGGCAAGGAGAAGGACCGCCGGCCCGGCGACATCCTCGCCGAGATCGAGGCCCTGGTCGCCGAGGGCGTCTGCGAGATCACCCTGCTCGGCCAGAACGTCAACGCGTACGGCTCCGACATCGGCGACCGTGAGGCGTTCAGCAAGCTGCTGCGGGCCTGCGGGGCGATCGACGGCCTGGAGCGCGTCCGCTTCACCTCCCCGCACCCGCGCGACTTCACCGACGACGTCATCGCCGCCATGGCCGAGACGCCCAACGTGATGCCGCAGCTCCACATGCCCCTGCAGTCCGGCTCCGACCCGGTCCTGAAGGCGATGCGCCGCTCCTACCGGCAGGAGCGCTTCCTCGGGATCATCGAGAAGGTCCGGGCCGCGATCCCGCACGCGGCGATCAGCACCGACATCATCGTGGGCTTCCCCGGCGAGACCGAGGAGGACTTCCAGCAGACCCTGCACGTGGTCCGCGAGGCCCGCTTCGCGCAGGCGTTCACCTTCCAGTACTCCAAGCGTCCGGGCACCCCGGCCGCCGAGATGGACGGGCAGATCCCCAAGAAGGTCGTCCAGGAGCGGTACGAGCGGCTCGTCGCCCTCCAGGAGGAGATCTCCTGGGAGGAGAACAAGAAGCAGGTCGGCCGTACGGTCGAGCTGATGGTCGCCGAGGGCGAGGGCCGCAAGGACGACGCCACCCACCGCCTCTCGGGCCGCGCCCCCGACAGCCGTCTGGTCCACTTCACCAAACCGGAGCAGGAGGTGCGCCCCGGCGACGTGGTCACCGTCGAGATCACCTACGCCGCGCCGCACCACCTCCTCGCCGAGGGCGCCGTGCTGGACGTGCGCCGCACCCGCGCGGGTGACGCCTGGGAGAAGCGGAGCACCGAGAAGGCGGCACCGTCCACGGGCGTGCTGCTCGGCCTGCCCAAGGTCGGCGTGCCCGAGCCGCTGCCGGCGGTCACCGGGGGCTGCGCCGTCGACTGAGTCGTCGCCCGCGGTACCGCCACGTCCGGCGCGAGGGCGGTGAGTAGGCTGCTGATCATGCTTGTCGCCGCCGCAGTCTGCCCCTGCCCGCCGCTGCTCGTGCCCGAGGTCGCCGCGGGCGCCGCCCCCGAGCTGGACGCCGCGCGTGCCGCGTGCACGGACGCGCTGGGGGTACTCGCGGCGGCCCGTCCCGACCTGCTGGTGGTGGTCGGCCCGTCCGCCGGCACCGGACCCGAGAGCTATCCGCAGGGCACCCCCGGGTCCTTCCGCGGCTTCGGCGTCGACAGGGACGTACGACTGGGCCAGGGCGGGGGCGAGGGCGGGGACACGGCCGGGCGGGAGCTGCCGTACGGGCTCGCCGTCGGCGCCTGGCTGCTGGAACGGACCGGATGGGCGGACGCTCCCGTCGAGGGACGGGGCGTGGGGGAACCTCTCACGGCCGAGCGGTGCGTCGAGGCGGGGGAGGGCATCGCCGGCCGGGCGGAGCGGGTCGGGATGCTGGTGTTGGGCGACGCCAGCGCCTGCCGCACGCTGAAGGCGCCGGGCTACCTCGACGAGCGCGCGGCCTCCTTCGACGCGGAACTCGCCCGCGCCCTGGGTGCCGCCGACACCGGAGCACTGCGCGCCCTGGACACCGGACTGGCCCGCGAGCTGAAGGTGTCCGGCCGGGCCCCCTGGCAGGTGCTCGCCGGCGCGGCGTCGGGGAACGGGAGGCTGGCGGGCTCGCTGCTCTACGACGACGCCCCGTACGGAGTGGGCTATCTCGTCGCCACCTGGTCCTAGGGGGTGGCTGGGAGGGTTGTGCCGGGACGGCGGCGGACGGCCGGGCGCACTCGGTGTGCGTCTCGGCCGTCCGTCCGTCGTTGCCGCCCGGCTCAGGAAGTGGGCGGCGGCCCGGCCGGCGGCGTGGTGCCCTCCCCGCCGGGTCCGGGGTCGTTCCTGTGCGTGAAGCGGTCCACGGCGCCCTTGGCCTTGCCCGTACTCGACTCGATCCGGTCGCTGTACTTGCCCTTGGTCCGCTTGTCGACGGTCTGCGCGGCCCTGTCCAGACCGTGCTGGATCTTGTCCTCGTGCTGCTGCGCGAGCCCGGAGACCTTGTCCTTGGCCGGGCCGAGTTTGGCCTTCAGATTGTCCAGCAGACCCATGACGTACCTTCCTCGCGGCAATCTACGTGCGGGCGCCCTCACCGGTCTCGCTGCCGGCCGCCTCGGCGGACTGCTGCTTCGGGATCTCGACCTCGGCGGCGGTGGCCCCGCCCTCCCCGGTCGCCGACGGCGCGGCGGTCTCCGGCGCCCCGGCGGGTCCCTCCGGCTCCGCGGCCCCCGCCGGGTCCGGGGACCCTGGCCCGGCCGCCGGTCCGTCGGCCCGGGCCTCGGCGGTCCGTGTCTCCTCGGTGGCCTTCGACCTCCGGAAAATCCGTGCAAAAACGCCCATATCCACTCCATACGTTACTCGTGCGGGCGACATCCCGCGTTGCCCGGTGTGTCCGTTCGTGTGACCCGGGGCACCGCCGCCGCGATCCGGTGGCAGGGACCTCGCAACGGGCAACGACCCGGCCGGCGTCGCGTCACGTAACCCGTTCGAGAGCCGGGTGCGAGGTTTGGGAGACTGGTTCGGTGAGCAGCGCACCCCTCGCCCCCCGCGTCATCGCCGTCGTCGGACCCACCGCGGCCGGAAAGTCCGATCTGGGTGTTTTCCTCGCCCGGCGGCTCGGCGGTGAGGTCGTCAACGCCGACTCGATGCAGCTCTACCGGGGGATGGACATCGGCACCGCCAAGCTGACGCCCGAGGAACGCGGCGGGGTCCCGCACCACCTGCTGGACGTCTGGGACGTCACCGTCACCGCCTCCGTCGCCGAGTACCAGCGCCTGGCCCGGGAGCGGATCGACGCGCTGCTCGCCGACGGTCGCTGGCCCGTCCTGGTCGGCGGCTCCGGCCTCTACATCCGCGGAGCCGTGGACAACCTGGAGTTCCCGGGCACCGACCCCGAGGTCAGGGCCCGCCTGGAGGAGGAGCTCACGCTGCGCGGCCCGGGCGCCCTGCACGCGCGCCTCGCCGTGGCGGACCCGGAGGCGGCGCGGGTGATCCTGCCGAGCAACGGCCGGCGCATCGTCCGCGCCCTCGAGGTCATCGAGATCACCGGACGGCCCTTCACCGCCAACCTCCCGGGCCACGACTCGGTCTACGACACGCTCCAGATCGGCGTCGACGTGGCCCGCCCCGAACTCGACGAGCGCATCGCCCGCCGCGTCGACCGCATGTGGGAGGCGGGCCTCGTGGAAGAAGTGCGCGCACTCCAGGCGCAGGGGTTGCGCGAGGGGCGTACGGCGTCGCGGGCGCTCGGCTACCAGCAGGTGCTCGCGGCACTCGCCGGGGAGTGCACCCTCGAGGAGGCGCGGTCCGAGACCGTGCGTGCCACCAAGCGCTTCGCGCGCCGTCAGGATTCGTGGTTCAGGCGGGATCCCCGGGTGCACTGGTTGAGTGGGGCCGCGGCGGACCTCGCGGAACTTCCCCAGCTCGCGTTGTCGTTGGTCGAACGACCGGTTACAGCCTGATCACGTCATGGCATCGGGACGCCCAGGCCGTCATCCGGGCCTGTGACGCCGTGCCATCATCGAGCTTCGATCGACCAAGTGGAGTCCTAGTTGGGAGGGCGCGTGGCGATGGAGGCCGGCCCTCGCGACACCGCACACGGCACCGAACACCTCGCCACCGAGCGGGGTGCGCCGGAGCAGGAAACCGACCGTCTCAGCCCCGACGGGCCGGAGGAGACGCAGGGCGGTGTGACCGACGACGGGCCGGACCCGGACGAGAGGTTCACCGCCGGCGAAGAGGTCGAGGTGGAGCTGCGCCCGCAGCGCAGGCTGCGCATGTGGCAGCTGGCGCCCATCGTCGGACTCGCCGCGCTCGGCTCCCTGATGTTCGCCTTCCCGCTCGCCTTCGACTTCGGCGACAGCGGTGCCGTGATCGCGATGCTGGGCCTGCTGATCTGCTCCTGCGCCGCCGGCTGGGGGATGATGGCCGCCCGCAAGGTGGGATACACCCTGCCGGGCCTGTCGGCCCGGGGCTCCGGACGCACGTCCGACTGGCGGGTCGTGGCCGCCTACGCCGTGATGGTCGCCGCCGTGGTGGCCCTGGCGGTCTGGCGGGTCGCCCGGCTCCGCTGACCCCGCGCGGCCCCACGGACCACCGGCGGCCACGCGCCGTCACCCTCACCCCGTACGATCGAGGGATGAGCACGCGGATCGCCTTCCTCAAGGGGCACGGCACCGAGAACGACTTCGTGATCGTCCCGGACCCCGAGAACGCCATCGACCTGCCCCCGGCCGCCGTCGCCGCCCTGTGCGACCGCCGCGGCGGCATCGGCGGCGACGGTCTGCTGCACGTGGTGCGGTCCGCGGTCCACCCCGAGGCGCAGGACATGGCGGCCGAGGCCGAGTGGTTCATGGACTACCGCAACGGCGACGGCTCGATCGCGGAGATGTGCGGCAACGGAGTGCGCGTGTTCGCGCGCTACCTCGAGCGTGCCGGACACGTGTCCGCGGGAGACATCGCGGTCGCCACCCGCGGTGGTGTGAAGACCGTGCACATCGCCAAGGAGGGCGACATCACCGTCGGCATGGGCCGGGCGCTGCTCCCCGCCGGTGACGTGACGGTGAGCGTCGGCGGGCGCAGCTGGCCCGCGCGGAACGTGAACATGGGCAACCCGCACGCCGTCGCCTTCGTGGACGACCTCGCCCACGCGGGCGATCTGATCACCCCGCCCCCGTACAGTCCGGCCGCCGCCTACCCGGACGGGGTGAACGTGGAGTTCGTCGTCGACCGCGGCCCGCGGCACGTGGCGCTGCGGGTTCACGAGCGCGGAGCGGGCGAGACCCGGTCGTGCGGCACGGGCGCGTGCGCCGTCGCCGTGGCCGCCGCCCGCAGGGACGGCGCCGACCCGGCCCTCACCGGCACCCCGGCGACGTACACCGTGGATGTGCCCGGCGGCACCCTCGTGATCACCGAACGGCCCGACGGCGAGATCGAGATGACCGGACCGGCGGTGATCGTCGCCGAGGGCGTGATCGAGACGGCATGGCTGGAGAACGCCCTCGGCTGAAGCGGGGCGCGGGCGCGGTATCCCAGCCTCCGGCCCGCCCGGCCACCGCATCCGCAGGGCCGAAGGGAGCCCCGGCTGCGAGATCACGGCAGACCGCCGAAGCGTTGGCGTGAAAGCGACCTCCGGCCGCCCTTCGCTCGATGGAGTGATCCGTTTCACGCTCGGCCGGAGGCGGTCCGCTCGGCGGGGTCCGGCTCGGTAGCATCAAGCACCGGCCCGGACGGGGACGAACGCCGTCTCCTGAGCCCGAGTCCGCCCTGGGGCACACCGTCCGCCGGTCCACGCAGCCGGAGGTGCCCATGAACGCGGAGGCCGTGAATCCCGCGACCCCAGGCCCTGCGACATCTGGTCACGTCGCACCCACGGGAACACGCAGGAAGGCCCGCCCCCGGCTCGACCTGCGCCGTCTCGGCCGTGCCGCGCTGCTCGGCACCACCGCGCGCGACCGGCTCCCCGACGCCATCGGGCACGTCGTCGAGGCCCACCGCGCCCACCACCCCGACGCCGACCTCGAACAGCTCCGCCGTGCCTACGTGTTGGCCGAGTCCTCGCACCGCGGACAGATGCGCAAGAGCGGCGAGCCGTACATCACCCACCCGCTCGCCGTGACCCTCATCCTCGCCGAACTCGGCGCCGAGACGACGACGTTGACCGCATCGCTGCTGCACGACACCGTCGAGGACACGGACGTGACGCTGGATCAGGTCCGCGACGAGTTCGGCGAGGAGGTGCGCTACCTCGTCGACGGCGTCACCAAACTGGAGAAGGTCGACTACGGTGCCGCCGCCGAGCCCGAGACCTTCCGCAAGATGCTGGTGGCCACCGGCAACGACGTCCGCGTGATGTCGATCAAACTCGCCGACCGGCTGCACAACATGCGCACCCTCGGCGTGATGCGCCCCGAGAAGCAGGAACGCATCGCCCGGGTGACCCGGGACGTGCTGATCCCGCTCGCCGAACGCCTCGGCGTCCAGGCGCTCAAGACGGAACTGGAAGACCTCGTCTTCGCGATCCTGCACCCCGGGGAGTACGAGCACACGCGTGAGCTGATCGTCCGCAACGCGGCCCGTGCGGACGACCCGCTCGCCGACGTCGCCGACGACGTGCGCAAGGTGCTCCGCGAGGCGGACATCACCGCCGAAGTCCTCATCCGCCCACGGCACTTCGTCTCCGTGCACCGGGTGTCCCGCAAACGCGGGCCGCTGCGCGGTGCCGACTTCGGCCGCCTGCTGGTGCTGGTGAACGAGGACGCCGACTGCTACGGAGTCCTGGGGGAGCTGCACACCTGCCTGACGCCCGTCGTCTCGGAGTTCAAGGACTTCATCGCGGTACCGAAGTTCAACCTGTACCAGTCGCTGCACACGGCCGTGACCGGAGCGGACGGCCAGGTGGTCGAGGTCCTCATCCGCACCCACCAGATGCACAGGGTCGCCGAGGCCGGAGTCGTCGCCCTCGGCAACCCCTACGCCGCCCCGGAGGAGCAGTCCGCGAGCGACGGGGAGCGCGTCGACCCCACCCGGCCCGGCTGGCTCTCCCGGCTGCTCGACTGGCAGCGGGGCGCACCCGACCCCGACACCTTCTGGTCCACCCTGCGCGAGGACCTCGCCCAGGACCGCGAGATCACCGTCTTCCGCCCCGACGGGGGCACGCTGGGCCTGCCCGACGGGGCGACCTGCGTGGACGCCGCCTACGCGCAGTACGGCGAGGACGCCCACGCCTGCATCGGGGCCCGGGTCAACGGCCGGCTGGCGACGCTGAGCACCGTGCTGAGGGACGGCGACACCGTCCAGCTGCTCATGGGTCAGGACGCGGCCTGCGAACCCTCCAGGGAGTGGCTGGAGCACGCGCACACCCCGGCGGCGCGGATCGCCATCCAGCGCTGGCTGACCGCCCACCCCGCACGGGACGACACGGCCGCGGCGGACGCGGACACCTCGTCCCGGCCCCGCGCCGAGGACCCCGCCCCGCCGCAGTCGGACACCCCGGCGGCGACCTCCGGCCGTCCCGCCGCCGCCCAGGTCCTGACCGACCGGGCCGGCGCGCCCGTCCGGCTGGCCGGCTGCTGTACGCCCGTACCGCCGGACGAGGTGACCGGCTTCGCCGTGCGCGGGGGTGCGGTGACCGTGCACCGTGCGCAGTGCGCCGCGGTGGCGCGCATGAAGGGCGTGGGGCGGGCCGAGGTCGGTGTCCGCTGGGGGGAGAACGCCGAGTGCCGGGTCACCCTGGTCGCGGAATCGTTCGTCCGTCCGCATCTGCTCGCGGACCTCACCGAGGCCATGGCCCTCGAAGGCGCCGAGATCGTCTCCGCCACCGTCGAACCGCCGGACCGGCAGCAGGTCCGCCACACCTACACCGTGCAGCTGCCCGACGCCGCCCGCCTCCCCGCCCTGATGCGCGCCATGCGGGACGTGGCCGGGGTGTTCGACGTGAGCAGGGCCCAGCCGGGGGCCTCGGGCGCCTGACGGACGTACCGGGGGCGTCCGAGCGGTACGACTGTCCGATCGGGTGCGTCGGGCGCGCGCCGTCACCGTCGATGACGCGCGCGCTGATAGCCGTGGGGCATGCCGCTCACCCCTCACGCCCCCGCACCCCGCCGCCGGAGGGCGGCCACGGCGCTGCTCGCCTCCGCCGTCTCCGTCTGCCTGCTCGCCGCGAGCGACCCCGCCGTCCCGCTCGGCATCGGAGACCACCTCTTCCCCCACCTGGGCAACCCCGGCTACGACGTGCTCGCCTACGACATCGCCCTGACGTATTCCGGCCGCAACGACCGGCCGCTCGAAGCCGTCACCACGATCGACGCCCGCGTCACCGCCGACCTCGACCGGCTCAACCTCGACTTCGCCCACGGCACGGTCCGCTCGGTCGAGGTCGACGGACGCCCCGCGGCCTTCACCGGAGCCGGCGAGGACCTGGTGATCACCCCCGGGAACGGCCTCGGGAGGGGCGGGCAGACTCGCGTCACCGTCCGGCACACCAGCGACCCGAGGGCCGCCGGCCGGGAGGGCGGCTGGGTGCGCACCGCGGACGGCCTCGCCCTGGCCAACCAGGCCGACGCCGCCCACCTGGTCTTCCCCTGCAACGACCACCCGTCGGACAAGGCGCTGTTCACCTTCCGGATCACGGCCCCGGACGGCCACACGGCCGTAGCGAGCGGCCTGCCGGCCGACACCGACCGCACCCGCGGGGCCACCACACGCACGTACCGGACGCTGCACCCCATGGCGACCGAACTCGCGCAGGTCTCCATCGGACGTTCCACGGTCGTGCACCGCACCGGCCCGCACGGCCTGCCCCTGCGGGACGTCGTGCCCGCCGCCCACCGGGCGGAGGCCGAACCGTGGCTGGCGAGGACCCCCGGCCAGATCTCCTGGATGGAGGAGAGGGTCGGCCCCTACCCGTTCCCGACCTACGGCCTGCTCCTGGCCGACGCGTCCATCGGCTTCGCGCTGGAGACCCAGACGCTCTCCCTCTTCGAGCGGGACCTGTTCACCGACCCCTCCCTCCCCGCCTGGTACGTCGAGTCGATCATGGTGCACGAGCTGGCCCACCAGTGGTTCGGCAACAGTGTCACGCCCCGCACCTGGTCCGACCTGTGGCTCAACGAGGGACACGCCACCTGGTACGAGGCGCTGTACGCGCAGGAGCGGGGCGGCAGATCCCTTCAGGCCCGGATGAAGGCCGCCTACCAGGCCTCCGACGTCCGGCGGGCGGCAGGCGGACCGCCCGCCGCGCCCCTGCCCCCGGAGCCCGGCCGCAAGATCGGCATCTTCCGGCCGGGTGTCTACGACGGCGGCGCGCTCGTGCTGTACGCCCTGCGCCAGGAGATCGGCCGCGCCGCCTTCGAACGCCTGGAACGCGCCTGGGTCACCCGCCACCGCGACGGCAACGCCGGGACCTCCGACTTCGTCCGGCTGGCCTCCGAGACCGCCCGACGCGACCTGACCGGCTTCCTGCACCCGTGGCTCCACGGCGCCACCACCCCGCCGATGCCCGGCCACCCGGAATGGCGGACCTCGGCCCGGGACACCACCCCTGCGCGGCGGCCGGTACCGCCCGCGCATCGAGCGGGCGCGAGCCGGGAATAACACGATGACGAGACGAGCCGTGCCGTGCGACCATCGTCAGGTCCGCACAGCGCGGGCACGGGAATCTCCCGGGCCGCCCGGACGTTGTGCACAGTGACGGAAGGTCCTCCCGCAGACCGGCTCCGTCACACACGGTTCACCACGACGTAAGGACCCAATGACCTCCTCTTCTTCCCCTTCCCAGGACACCAAGCGTTTCGCGCACAGCCATCCCGAAGGTCTTCGGGCCGATGCCCTGATGGAAGAGGACGTCGCCTGGAGCCTCGAGATCGACTCGGACCGGGACGGCGACCAGTTCGACCGCTCCGAGCGGGCGGCGCTGCGTCGTGTCGCCGGCCTCTCCACCGAGCTCGAGGACGTCACCGAGGTCGAGTACCGGCAGCTCCGCCTGGAGCGCGTCGTACTCGTCGGAGTGTGGACCTCGGGGACCGTGCAGGACGCGGACAACTCCCTAGCGGAGCTCGCCGCCCTCGCGGAGACGGCCGGCGCCCTCGTCCTCGACGGTGTGATCCAGCGCCGGGACAAGCCCGACGCCGCCACCTACATCGGCTCCGGCAAGGCCGAGCAGCTGCGTGACATCGTGCTCGACACGGGCGCGGACACCGTCATCTGCGACGGTGAGCTCAGCCCCGGCCAGCTGATCCACCTCGAGGACGTCGTCAAGGTCAAGGTCATCGACCGTACGGCCCTGATCCTCGACATCTTCGCCCAGCACGCCAAGTCCCGAGAGGGCAAGGCGCAGGTCGCGCTCGCGCAGATGCAGTACATGCTGCCCCGGCTGCGCGGCTGGGGTCAGTCGCTGTCCCGGCAGATGGGCGGCGGCAAGGGCGGCGGGCTCGCCACCCGCGGCCCCGGTGAGACCAAGATCGAGACGGACCGGCGGCGGATCCGCGAGAAGATGGCGAAGATGCGCCGTGAGATCGCGGAGATGAAGACCGGCCGCGAGATCAAGCGCCAGGAGCGCCGCCGCAACAAGGTGCCGTCCGTGGCCATCGCGGGCTACACCAACGCCGGCAAGTCCTCGCTGCTCAACCGCCTCACGGGCGCGGGCGTCCTGGTCGAGAACGCCCTGTTCGCCACCCTCGACCCGACCGTGCGCCGGGCCGAGACCCCGAGCGGCCGGCTGTACACGCTGGCCGACACCGTCGGCTTCGTCCGGCACCTGCCGCACCACCTGGTCGAGGCGTTCCGCTCCACGATGGAGGAGGTCGGCGACGCCGACCTGATCCTGCACGTAGTGGACGGCTCGCACCCGGTCCCCGAGGAGCAGCTCGCCGCCGTGCGCGAGGTGATCAGGGACGTCGGCGCCACCGGCGTGCCCGAGATCGTCGTGATCAACAAGGCGGACGCGGCCGACCCGCTGACCCTTCAGCGGCTGCTGCGGGTGGAGAAGCGCTCCATCGCCGTCTCGGCCCGCACCGGCCGGGGCATCGAGGAGCTGCTCGCGCTCATCGACAACGAGCTGCCCCGCCCCTCGGTGGAGATCGAGGCGCTCGTGCCGTACACCCACGGCAAGCTGGTCGCCCGCGCCCACGACGAGGGCGAGGTGATCTCCGAGGAGCACACCGCGGAGGGCACCCTGCTCAAGGTCCGGGTGCACGAGGAGCTGGCGGCGGAACTCACGCCGTTCGCCCCCGCCGCGGCCGGCTGACCCGCCCGGCACGGAAGAAAGGCCCTCCCCGCGCTCACCGCGGGGAGGGCCTTCGTGCGCTTCCGGATCACCGGCCGGTTCCAGCCGCCGTCCTGCCGGGCTTGTCGCTCGCCCCGTCCTTCTCGCTGCCGCCGCACGCGGTGGCGGTGAGCGCCAGGACGGCGGCCGGCGCGGTGGCGGCGAGGACGGTGCGACGACGTACGTCCTCGCCCGTGGGGAGCGGGCGTGCGTGCGGAACGCCTGCCACGATGACCCCCGTGGGTACGAACGAACAGTGTGCCGCGCCCCGGTCCGGTCCGGGAGCGCGGCGGCACCCGGACCGGACCGCCGGTCACCGACCGGCGAACTTCCCGCTGACCGCGTCGTACACGCCCTTGGCCTCGTCGCCGAGACGCGGGCCCGCCAGCCAGCCCGACGTCACCGGGCCGATGGAGGTGTTGGACACCAGGGCCGGCTTGCCGTCCGAACCCGTCGTGACCCAGCCGCCACCGGACGAACCCGCGGTCATGCTGCACCCGATGCGGTACATCGTCGGGTCGTCCGCGGCGAGCGACAGCCGGCCGGGCTTGTCCGCGCACCGGTACAGCGTCTCGCCGTCGTACGGCGCGGCGGCCGGGTAGCCGGTCGCCGTCATCTCCTGCATGTCGGTCACCGCGGGAGCGGCGAAGTCCACCGGCAGCGCCGAACCGACCGTCTCCTCCAGCGACTTGCCGTCGCCGCCCTTCTCCGGCGTCACATGCATGACCGCGAAGTCGTACGAGGCGCCGTCACCACCGGTGGCGCCGCCCTGCTCGATCCACTGGTCCGAGGTCTGCACCCAGTCGCCCCACCACACACCGTGCGGAGCGTAATCCTCCTTGGACGCGCCCTTGAGCTCCTGCGCCGACTTGCCCGCGTCGTTGTACGACGGCACGAAGGCGATGTTGCGGTACCAGCCGCCCTTCTTGCCGGCGTGCACACAGTGGCCCGCCGTCCACACCATGTTGGACTTGCCCGGGTTGGCCGGGTCCTGCACCACGGTCGCCGAGCAGACCATCGTGCCCTCGGGGGAGTCGAAGAACACCTTCCCCGCTTCGGGCGCGTTGGCCCGGTACGACGCCGGAACGGCCTCCGCCCGCACCGGCTGCGGCGTGGGGTCGGTCACGCCCTGGTCGCCGGAGATGTCGCTCTCGTCGACCTCCTGCTCCGGCTGCTCGGCGTCGCGCATGCGGTCCGGGTCCCACAGGTCCTCGATGATGGGATTGACGTAGTCCTGCGCCTCACGCAGCCAGTCGTCCTTGTCCCAGTTCTTCCAGGCGCCGTCCCGCCACTTGTCGATGTCGATCCCGTGTTCCTTCAGCCGGTCCCTGAGGTCGGAGGGGATCTGCAGCTTGCCGTCGTCGGCCGCCGCGGTGGTGGAAGCGTCGGCGCTCACGTCGGTGTCGCCCGAGCCGCAGGCGGTGACGGTGAGGGCGAGCGCGGAGACGAGGGCCACGGAAGCCAGCACGGGGGAGGTTCTGCGCCGGGCCCGCCCCTCTCGGCGAACAGTGGACGACGGCCGTATGGATCGCATGATCTGACTCCCCCTGAGATGAACGAACATGGTGCTGCGGCCGTCCTCACACCCGAGAACCGCATGGAGTTCGCAGGCGCTCCCACGGCCGCCGGGAACGGCACCACACACTATGCGCTCGCTGTGGGGGACACCCGACGGAACGGCAACGGTTCGGCTACAAGCCACCTGACCTGGTCGGTCGTCAGGCAGACCACCGGTCCGGAGCGCCATGGCCGCCGGGCGGCCGCCCGGCCCGGCCGAGGAAGCCGCGGCGACCCGTAACCCGGTGCGCGGCCCGCTGTTGGTAGCGGTGGGGGTCCGCCGTCCGCAGGCGGAGCCCTGCCCGTCGATGCCTCGCCCCCTCATCACGCACGAGGTCCCGCCTTGCACACGTCCCCCGCCCCGGCCGCCCGCACCGACTCACCGCTCCCGCACCAGGAGGCGAAACCGCCCGGCACCACCCGGCTCCGGGGCGGCGGGGGCGGCGCCCCCTGCCCGCTGGAACAGCCCGACCCGCGCCGGGTGGCCCAGGCGGCGGCCGGCGAGAACCTCCTGCGCTGCTGGGTACGGGAGTTGGACCTCCCGGCACCGGGCGGTGACGTCCTGCGGATCCCCCTGCCCGCGAGCGGCACGGCCCTGCTCGTCCCCGTGCTGTACTGGTCACCGGCCGGTCTGCACCGCTTCGGGCCGCCCCGCCTGGCCGGCGCCCCGGATCCTGCCCCGCCACTGGACGCCGTCGCACTGGCCGCGCTCCTGGCGAGGGAGACCGCCGTCGCCGCGGCCCCGTCGCGTCCGGTGGGCGGAGACAGCACCGACCTCACCTCGCGCGTCGCCGACTCCGTCCGCCGTGTCACCGCCTTCGTCACCGCACGGCGCGAGCACCCGGACGACCACCCCGACCTCTTCCTCGCCGCCGAGCAGGCACTCGTCCTCGGGCATCCGCTGCACCCGGCCCCGAAGAGCCGCGAGGACCTCTCCGACACCGAGGCCGAACGGTACTCACCCGAGCTGCGCGGCTCCTTCCCGCTGCACTGGCTGGCCGTAGCCCCCTCGCTGCTCGCCGCCGACTCCGCGTGGACCGAGCGCGGACGCCCCGTCGCCGCACCCCGCCTGACGGAACGGCTCGCCGGCCCCGGCCTGCGCCTGCCCGACGGATACGCGGCCCTGCCCGTCCACCCCTGGCAACTGGGCCAGGTCCGTCACCGCCCCGACGTCGCCGGACTGCTCGACGCCGGGCTGCTCCGCGACCTCGGCGGCCACGGCGCCCCCTGGCACCCCACCTCGTCCGTGCGCACCGTCCACCGCACCGGCGCCCCGGCCATGCTCAAGCTGTCACTGGCCCTGCGCATCACCAACTCCCGCCGGGAGAACCTCCGCAAGGAACTCCACCGCGGCGTCGAGGTCCACCGGCTGCTGCGCACCGGGCTGTCCCGGCAGTGGCGGGCCGCGCACCCCGGTTTCGACATCGTCCGCGACCCGGCCTGGCTCGCCGTGCAGCGGCCCGGCGGCGACCCCCTGCCCGGACTGGACCTGGTGATCCGGCACAACCCGTTCGGGCCGCACGACGACGTCGCGTGCGTCGCCGGACTCCTCTCGCCGCGCCCCCGCCGCGGCGGAGCCATGAGGTCCCGGCTCGCCGAGATCGTCCTGAGCCTCGCCGCCCGGACGGGGCGGCCGCCCGGGGCCGTCGCCGCCGAGTGGTTCCTGCGCTACCTCGAACACGTCGTGCGGCCCGTGCTCTGGCTGGACGGAGCGGCTGGCGTCGCCCTGGAGGCGCACCAGCAGAACACGCTGGTCCTGCTGGACACCGACGGCTGGCCCGCGGGCGGCCGCTACCGGGACAACCAGGGCTACTACTTCCGCGCGTCCCGGCGCACGGAACTCGACGCCCGGCTGCCCGGCATCGGCGAGCACAGCGACACCTTCGTCCCCGACCACGTCACCGACGAACGCTTCGCCTACTACCTGGGCATCAACAACGTCCTCGGGCTGATCGGCGCCCTCGGCTCCCAGCACCTCGCCGACGAACGGCTGCTGCTCGCCGCCTTCCGCCGGTTCCTGACCGAGGTCCAGGCAGGACCGGCCCGCACCCGCGGCACGCTGCCCGCGCTCCTCCTGGACTCACCCGTCCTGCGCTGCAAGGCCAACCTGCTGACCCGCCTGCACGGCCTCGACGAACTCGTCGGCCCGGTCGACACCCAGTCCGTCTACGTCACCATCGCCAACCCACTGCACCCATGACGGTCCGCGAGCTCTCCGGCTGGGGCCCGGCCACGACGCCCGCGGGCCCGTTCCGGCTCGTCCCCGTCCGGGCCGAACGAGACCTTCCCCTGCTCACGCGGTGGATGAACGACCCGGCCGTCGCCGCGTTCTGGGAACTGGCCGGGCCTCCCGACCGGACCGCCGACCACGTCCGGGCCCAGCTCACCGGCGACGGCCACAGCGTCCCCTGCCTGGGCCTCCTGGACGGCACGCCCATGAGCTACTGGGAGATCTACCGCGCCGACCTCGACCCCCTGGCCCGCCACTACCCGGCCCGGCCCCACGACACCGGCCTCCACGTCCTCATCGGTCCGGCCGGCGACCGGGGCCGGGGCCTCGGGGGGATCCTGCTCAGGACCGTCGCCGATCTCGCCCTCGACCACCGGCCCTCCTCCGCCCGGGTCGTCGCGGAACCCGACGTGCGCAACGTCCCTTCCGTCACCGCGTTCCTCAAGGCGGGCTTCCGCTTCTTCGCCGAGGCCGATCTGCCGGCCAAGCGGGCCGCCCTCATGGTCAGGGACCGGTCCCTGCGCCATGTGCTGTAACCCTCCCCTCCACGCCCCCGGGCACGTCCCTCCCCGACCCGACCGAGGAGACCTCGTCTTGATCGCATCCCCCTCCCTCGCCGTGATCGCACGAATGTCAGTGCCGGGCCGTAGGGTGGTCGCGCTATGACGAAGCCCTCACTCCCCGAACTCCTGCACGCCGCCGTCGCCGCCGTCGGCGGCACGGAGCGCCCCGGCCAGGTGACCATGGCCGAAGCCGTCGCCGAGACGATCGACGACGGCGGCCATCTGCTGGTCCAGGCCGGCACCGGCACCGGAAAGTCCCTGGGCTACCTGGTGCCCGCGCTCGCACACGGGGAGCGTGTGGTGGTGGCGACGGCGACCCTGGCCCTGCAGCGCCAGCTCGTCGAGCGGGACCTGCCTCGCACGGTCGAGTCGCTGCATCCGCTGCTGCGCCGGCGCCCGGAGTTCGCGATGCTCAAGGGCCGCTCCAACTACCTGTGCCTGCACCGGTTGCACGAGGGCGCGCCGCAGGACGAGGAGGAGGGGCTGTTCGACCAGTTCGAGGCGGCGGCCCCCACCAGCAAGCTGGGCCAGGACCTGCTGCGCCTGCGCGACTGGTCGGACGAGACGGAGACCGGCGACCGGGACGACCTCACGCCGGGTGTGTCCGACCGGGCCTGGTCCCAGGTGTCGGTGTCGTCGCGGGAGTGCCTCGGTGCCACGAAGTGCGCGTACGGAGCCGAGTGCTTCGCCGAGTCCGCCCGCGAGCGCGCCAAGCTGGCCGAGGTGGTCGTCACCAACCACGCCCTGCTCGCCATCGACGCCATCGAGGGCGCCCCGGTGCTGCCGCAGCACGAGGTGCTCATCGTCGACGAGGCCCACGAGCTGGTCTCCCGGGTCACCGGGGTCGCCACCGGGGAGCTCACTCCCGGGCAGGTCAACCGGGCGGTGCGGCGTGCGGCGAAGCTGGTCGACGAGAAGGCGGCGGACCAGCTCCAGACCGCCGCCGAAGGGTTCGAACGGCTGATGGAGCTGGCCCTCCCGGGCCGCCTGGAGGAGATCCCTGAGGACCTCGGCTACGCGCTCATGGCGTTGCGCGACGCGTGCCGGACCGTCATCTCCGCGATCGGCGGCACCCGCGACCGGTCCGTCCAGGACGAGGACGCGGTCCGCAAGCAGGCACTGGCCTCGGTGGAGGGCGTGCACGACGTGGCCGAGCGGATCACCAACGGCTCGGAGTGGGACGTCGTCTGGTACGAGCGCCATGACCGCTTCGGGGCGTCGCTGCGCGTCGCCCCCATGTCCGTGTCGGGCCTGCTGCGGGAGAAGCTCTTCACCGACCGCTCCGTCGTCCTGACCTCCGCGACGCTGAAGCTGGGCGGCGACTTCAACGGTGTGGGGGCGTCGCTGGGGCTCGGCCCCGAGGGCGTCGAGGGCGACGACCTCCCGCAGTGGAAGGGGGTGGACGTCGGCTCACCGTTCGACTACCCCAGGCAGGGCATCCTGTACGTCGCGAAGCACCTGGCCCGCCCGGCCCGTGACGGGGACCGCGCGGACATGCTGGACGAGCTCACGGAGCTGATCCAGGCGGCGGGCGGCCGCACCCTGGGGCTTTTCTCCTCGATGCGGGCCGCGCAGCTGGCCGCCGAGGAGCTGCGCTCCCGCATTCCGGAGTTCCCCATCCTCCTCCAGGGCGAGGAGACGCTCGGCGAGCTGATCAAGAACTTCGCGGCCGACCCGAAGACCTGCCTCTTCGGCACGCTGTCGCTCTGGCAGGGCGTCGACGTGCCGGGCCCCAGCTGTCAGCTGGTGGTCATGGACAAGATCCCGTTCCCGCGTCCGGACGATCCCCTGATGAGCGCCCGCCAGAAGGCCGTGGAGGAGGCGGGCGGCAACGGTTTCATGGCGGTCGCCGCGACCCACGCCGCGCTGCTCATGGCGCAGGGCGCCGGCCGTCTCGTCCGCGCGTCGGGGGACCGGGGCGTGGTGGCCGTACTGGACCAGCGGCTGGCCACCGCCCGCTACGGCAGCTATCTGAAGGCGTCACTGCCCGATTTCTGGTACACCACGGACCGCAACCAGGTCAGGAAGTCGCTCGCCGCCATCGACGCTGCGGCTGTGCGCGCGGAGACCGAGGAGGAAGCCGGGGCACGGGAGCGGACCGGCGCGGAGTGATTCCGGTGGTGTGCCGTGTCGCCGGCGGCACACCACCGTCACGTGATGCCGGCGGGGCGGTCCCGACAGGATCGTCACGTGGCGCCGGCCGGGATCCGGACAACACAGGACCCCGGAACCGGCGCAGGGGTTCCGGGGCCCGGTCAGGGAGCGGGGCCGAGGCCGGTCCCGCGCTGTGCTCAGACGCGGCGCAGTACGGCCACCACCTTGCCGAGGATGGTCGCGTCGTCGCCGGGGATCGGCTCGTAGGCGGCGTTGTGCGGGAGGAGCCACACATGGCCGTCCTCGCGCTTGAAGCGCTTGACGGTCGCCTCGCCGTCGAGCATCGCCGCCACGATGTCGCCGTTCTCCGCGACCGGCTGGCGGCGGACCGTGACCCAGTCCCCGTCGCAGATCGCGGCCTCGATCATGGAGTCGCCCACGACCTTGAGCACGAACAGCTCGCCGTCCCCGACGAGCTGCCGCGGCAGCGGGAAGACGTCCTCGACGGACTCCTCGGCGAGGATCGGACCACCGGCGGCGATACGGCCGACCAGCGGTACGTAGGAGGCGGCCGGCTTGCCAGCGGTGTCGGTGGGCTGCACGGAGGCGGCCTGGTCGGAGCCGCGCACCTCGTAGGCACGGGGGCGGTGTGGGTCGCGGCGCAGGAAGCCCTTGCGCTCGAGCGCCATGAGCTGGTGTGCCACCGAGGAGGTGCTGGAGAGTCCCACCGCCTGGCCGATCTCGCGCATCGACGGCGGGTAGCCCCGTCGCTGCACCGAGTCCCTGATGACCTCGATCACCCGGCGCTGGCGGTCGGTGAGTCCGGAACTGTCCGCCCGGATGCCGGGAGGTCGGCCCGGCAGGGAGCGCTTGGGCCCCTCGGGATGCACGGCTTCGTTCATCGCGTGCACCGGCTCGAGCCGGCCCTGGGAGTGGTCCTGGGCGGTGATGGCGGCACTGTCTGCGGTGGTGGTCACGTCGGCCCCTCTCGATGGTCTCCCTGCAGCACAACGGTAGATGCTTTCGAAAGGTTGCGCCAAACACACGTTCGAGTGAAAAATCGCGAATTGCGGTACGCGAGCTTTCGCCGAGGTGTATCGGTCGCCACGCTTCCGGCCGGACAAACGGGCCTATTGTTGTACTCTTCACCGCCGAGGCGATGACCTTGCGGGTTGTCGGCCCCAGTCTGCCATCGGGCGCCCCCGTGAGCGGGAAGCGGCCCCGGCTTCCTCCCCGAGTCGCATGCCTCCTCCTCTTCGGGGCAGGGGTACACCCTGTCGCACGGCGCCCGGTTCCGGTGCGTAAGTGACACGCGTGCAGAGCGTGAATGTATGAGCCAATCCCCACATCTAGTGGTTGGATTGCGGCAGCAGCCCAGAAGTTGTGGTCCCCCGGGTCTTCGGGCCCTCCGCGATCGCCTATGCTGGTGCTGCTTCGTGAGGCTCCTGAGGGCCTGCGAGGCCATCGAGTCTGCTGTGAGGAGGGTTGGGAGTTCATGCACTGCCCCTTCTGCAGGCACCCCGACAGCCGTGTCGTCGACAGCCGTACGACCGACGACGGCACGTCGATCCGCAGGCGCCGCCAGTGTCCGGACTGCTCCCGTCGTTTCACCACCGTGGAGACGTGTTCGCTCATGGTGGTCAAGCGGTCCGGGGTCACCGAACCGTTCAGCCGCACCAAGGTCATCAACGGTGTGCGCAAGGCCTGCCAGGGGCGGCCCGTCACCGAGGACGCCCTCGCCCAGCTCGGCCAGCGGGTCGAGGAGGCGGTGCGGGCCACCGGGAGTGCCGAGCTGACCACCCACGACGTGGGGCTGGCCATACTCGGCCCGTTGCAGGAACTCGACCTCGTCGCCTACCTGCGGTTCGCGTCCGTCTACCGGGCGTTCGACTCGCTGGACGACTTCGAGGCCGCGATCGCGGAACTCCGGCGTGCGGAGCGGCCCGCCGAGGGCGACGGGGACGGCGTCGGGGCCGTTCCGGGGAGCCAGGAAGAAGACGGCGGGTCCGGGGAAACCGTCCAGGTTCCCCGGCCCGCTCCCGCCGCCGGCTGACCGGCGGGCCGGCCCCGGGCGTCAGGACACGGGGACCGGCCGGGCGGCGGCGATGAGAAGACCCGTTGCGGGCAGGCGAGTGGGCGCCCGCAGCACCAGACAGAACACCGTGCCACGGGAACAATCGGGGCACTTCAGGGCGTTTTCGCCCGTACCAGGGAGGCGGCATGACAGAGACGGCGAGCGGTCCGGCACGGAGTTCCCGAGCCAAGGGCAACAAGACCGGCAAGGGGCTGCGGGTCGAGCGCATCCACACCACCCCGGGAGTCCACCCCTACGACGAGGTGACCTGGGAACGCCGTGACGTCGTCATGACCAACTGGCGCGACGGCTCGGTCAACTTCGAGCAGCGCGGCGTGGAGTTCCCCGACTTCTGGTCGGTGAACGCGGTCAACATCGTGACCAGCAAGTACTTCCGCGGTGCCGTGGGCACCCCGCAGCGCGAGACCGGCCTCAGGCAGCTGATCGACCGCATCGTGAAGACGTACCGGAAGGCCGGTGAGGACTACACGTACTTCGCCTCGCCCGCCGACGCCGAGATCTTCGAGCACGAGCTGGCGTACGCCCTCCTGCACCAGATCTTCAGCTTCAACAGCCCCGTGTGGTTCAACGTGGGCACGCCCCAGCCGCAGCAGGTCTCCGCCTGCTTCATCCTGTCCGTCGACGACTCCATGGAGTCGATCCTCGACTGGTACAAGGAAGAGGGCATGATCTTCAAGGGCGGCTCCGGAGCCGGCCTGAACCTTTCCCGGATCCGCTCCTCCAAGGAGCTGCTCTCCTCCGGCGGCAACGCCTCAGGACCGGTCTCCTTCATGCGCGGGGCCGACGCCTCCGCCGGCACGATCAAGTCCGGTGGCGCCACCCGCCGCGCGGCCAAGATGGTCGTCCTCGACGTGGACCACCCGGACATCGAGGACTTCGTCGAGACGAAGGTCAAGGAGGAGGAGAAGATCCGCGTCCTGCGCGACGCGGGCTTCGACATGGACCTGGGCGGCGACGACATCGCCTCCGTCCAGTACCAGAACGCCAACAACTCGGTCCGCGTGAACGACGAGTTCATGCGCGCGGTCGAGCAGGGCGGCAAGTTCGGGCTGCGCGCCCGGATGACCGGCGAGGTCATCGAGGAGGTCGACGCCAAGGCCCTCTTCCGCAAGATCGCCGAGGCCGCGTGGGCCTGCGCCGACCCGGGCATCCAGTACGACGGGGTCATCAACAACTGGCACACCTGCCCCGAGTCCGGCCGGATCACCGCGTCGAACCCGTGCAGCGAGTACATGCACCTGGACAACACGTCCTGCAACCTGGCCTCGCTGAACCTGATGAAGTTCCTCAAGGACGACGGCCTGGGCAACCAGTCCTTCGAGACCGAGCGCTTCCAGAAGGTCGTCGAGCTGGTCATCACCGCGATGGACATCTCGATCTGCTTCGCGGACTTCCCGACCGAGAAGATCGGCGAGAACACCCGCGCCTTCCGCCAGCTCGGCATCGGCTACGCCAACCTCGGCGCCCTGCTGATGGCGACCGGCCACGCCTACGACTCCGACGGAGGCCGCGCCCTCGCCGGTGCCATCACCTCCCTGATGACCGGCACGGCGTACCGGCGCTCCGCCGAACTCGCCGCGATCGTCGGCCCGTACGACGGCTACGCGCGCAACGCCGACGCCCACAAGCGCGTCATGAGGCAGCACGCCGACGCCAACGGCACGGCCGTGCGCATGGACGACCTGGACACCCCGGTGTGGGCCGCGGCCACCGAGGCATGGCAGGACGTGGTCCGCGTCGGCGAGAAGAACGGCTTCCGCAACGCACAGGCGTCCGTGCTCGCCCCGACCGGCACCATCGGTCTGGCGATGTCCTGCGACACCACCGGTGTCGAGCCGGACCTGGCGCTGGTCAAGTTCAAGAAGCTCGTCGGCGGCGGCTCCATGCAGATCGTCAACGGCACCGTCCCGCAGGCCCTGCGCCGCCTGGGCTACCAGGAGGAGCAGATCGAGGCGATCGTCGCCCACATCGCCGAGAACGGCAACGTGATCGACGCCCCCGGCCTCAAGCCGGAGCACTACGAGGTCTTCGACTGCGCCATGGGCGAGCGGGCCATCTCCCCGATGGGTCACGTCCGCATGATGGCCGCCATCCAGCCCTGGATCTCCGGCGCCATCTCCAAGACGGTCAACATGCCGGAGTCGGCGACCGTCGAGGAGGTCGAGGAGATCTACTTCGAGGCCTGGAAGCTCGGCGTCAAGGCGCTCGCGATCTACCGCGACAACTGCAAGGTCGGCCAGCCGCTCTCCGCGAAGACCAAGGAGAAGGAGAAGGCCGAGGTCACCGAGAAGGCCGAGGAGACGATCCGCGCCGCGGTCGAGAAGGTGGTCGAGTACCGCCCGGTCCGCAAGCGTCTCCCCAAGGGCCGTCCCGGCATCACCACCTCCTTCACGGTCGGTGGCGCCGAGGGCTACATGACCGCCAATTCCTACCCGGACGACGGTCTCGGCGAGGTCTTCCTGAAGATGTCCAAGCAGGGCTCCACCCTCGCCGGCATGATGGACGCCTTCTCCATCGCCGTCTCCGTGGGCCTGCAGTACGGCGTGCCGCTGGAGACGTACGTCTCGAAGTTCACCAACATGCGCTTCGAGCCGGCCGGCATGACGGACGACCCGGACGTGCGGATGGCGCAGTCGATCGTCGACTACATCTTCCGCCGCCTGGCGCTGGACTTCCTGCCCTTCGAGACGCGCTCCGCGCTCGGCATCCACTCCGCCGAGGAGCGTCAGCGTCACCTGGAGACCGGTTCGTACGAGCCGTCCGACGACGAGCTGGACGTCGAGGGCCTCGCCCAGTCGGCGCCGCTGGCCCAGGAACTGAAGGCGGTCGCCGCACCGAAGGCCGAGGCCGAGGCGGTCAAGCCCGCCCCGAAGCAGGCCCACACCAGCGCCGAGCTGGTCGAGATGCAGCTGGGCATCCAGGCGGACGCCCCGCTGTGCTTCTCCTGCGGTACGAAGATGCAGCGGGCCGGTTCCTGCTACATCTGCGAGGGCTGCGGCTCGACGAGCGGCTGCAGCTGACATCAGGAACAGTCCGGGCACGAGAGTGCCCGGTCAGGGCGGTGGCGCCGGTTCCGGCGCCACCGCCCTCGGCGTGTCCGGGACACCGGCCGGCCGCGTGCGCCCCGTCGGGGAGGTCTCGGGGTTGGTTCGGCATCACGCAGCCAATCGCGGTGCGCTACGTCGGCCTGGCCCATCCGGAGAAGATCTCCCAGAGGCCCGGGTGACGGCTGATGCGAGGGAGACAGCCGCGGGGCCGTCCGGAGCTTCCGGACGGCCCCGCCAACGAGTACCGCTCAGACCGGGACGGCAGCGGTCGCCGGCTCGGTTTCTGCCGCACCACGGGCGGCGAGGTAGCGCTCGGCGTCCAGGGCCGCGGCCGCGCCGGTGCCGGCCGCGGTGATTGCCTGGCGGTAGGTGTGGTCGACGACGTCGCCGGCGGCGAACACCCCGGGCAGGCTGGTGCGCGTCGTCGGGGCGGCGACGGTGATGTAGCCCTCAGCGTCGAGGTCGAGCTGGCCGGTGAAGAGCTCGGTGCGGGGGTCGTGACCGATGGCGATGAACAGCCCTGTCACGTCGAGGTCGCGGGTGGCGCCGGTGAAGACGTCGCGCAGGACGACGCCGCCGAGCATGCCGTTCGTCTCCTTGATCTCGGCGATCTCGCTGTCGAAGGCGAAGGAGATCTTGTCGTCGGCGAACGCCCGGTCCTGCATGACCTTCGAAGCGCGCAGGGTGGAGCGGCGGTGGACGACGGTCACGGACTTGGCGAAGCGGGTGAGGAAGGTGGCTTCCTCCATGGCGGTGTCGCCGCCGCCGACCACGACGATGTCGCGGTCGCGGAAGAAGAAGCCGTCGCAGGTCGCACACCAGGACACCCCGCGGCCGGACAGCTCGTCCTCGTTCGGCAGGCCGAGCTTGCGGTAGCCGGAGCCCGTGGCGGTGATCACCGTCTTCGCGCGGTGCACCGTGCCCGCGGAGTCGGTGAGGAGCTTGACGTCGCCGGTGAGGTCGACGGCCACGATGTCGTCGTCGATCATCTCGGCACCGAACTTCTCGGCCTGGGCCCGCATGTTCTCCATCAGGGCCGGGCCGTCGACGCCGTCGGGGAAACCGGGGAAGTTCTCGACCTCGGTCGTCGTGGTCAGCGAGCCGCCGACGAAGATGGAGCTGCCGAAGAGCAGGGGCTTCAGCTGGGCGCGGGCGGTGTAGAGGGCGGCGGTGTATCCGGCGGGGCCGGAGCCGATGATGATGACCTCGCGCACCTGGCCGGGCTGCGGCACGGAGCTCACGCCTCCTGCTCGGCGTCGATCTCGGCGATCAGGGCCTCGATGCGGGTCCTGATCTCATCGCGGATCGGGCGGACGGCGTCGACGCCCTTGCCCGCCGGGTCCTCCAGCGCCCAGTCGAGGTACTTCTTGCCGGGGAAGATCGGGCAGGCGTCGCCGCAGCCCATGGTGATGACGTAGTCGGACGCCTGGACGGCCTCGGTGGTGAGGATCTTCGGCTTGGCGTCGGTGATGTCCACGCCGACTTCGTGCATCGCCTCGACGGCGGCGGGGTTGACCTGGTCGCCCGGGACGGAGCCGGCGGAGCGGACCTCGATCCGGTCGCCCGCGAGGTGGTTGAGGAATCCGGCGGCGATCTGAGAGCGGCCGGCGTTGTGGACGCAGACGAAGAGCACGGAGGCGAGCGGGGCGGTGGACATGGGTTCTTCCTTCGGAATCGACGGGCGGTTCAGGTGGGCAGGGAGGACAGAAGGTCAGTGATGTGGGCGTCGATCGCGTCCCGGATGTCACGCACGGCGGTGAGCGGGGCGCCGTCGGGGTCGGCGACGGGCCAGTCCAGGTAGCGGCGGCCGGGCACGATCGGGCAGGCGTCGCCGCAGCCCATGGTGATGACGATGTCGGCGGCCCGGACGACCTCGTCGGTCAGCGGCTTGGGGAACGCCTCGGCGGCGTCGACGCCGGCCTCGGTGAGGACCTGCGCGATGAACGGCTCCACCTCGGCCGCGGGGTACGTGCCGGCCGAGGACACGGTGACCCGGCCGGCGGCGCGCTGTGTGAGGAGGGCGGCGGCGAGCTGGGAGCGGCCCGCGTTGTGGCTGCACACGAACAGCACACGCGGCAGCCCGCTGCCAGGGCCGTCCTGGACGTGGGCAAGGGCGTCAAGGCGTTCCGTGGTGAAGCGTTCGGCCAGCACGACCAGGTGCGTGTGCACCTGCGCGGTGGCGGCCAGCAGGCGGTAGGAGTCGGTGAGCAGCGACTGGACGGTCTCGGCGGAGAAGCGGCCGGCGTGCCGGGTGGCGAGACGGGTGACTCCGGCGGCCAGGCGCTGGTCGGGCAGGAGGGGTGGGGAGGAGGCGGACACGGGAGCTCCTTCGACGCGCCCAATAAGTCAGCCCGCGCTGGTATCAGCACGTGGTGATGTGACAGTATCAGGGCATGCTGACTTCAGTCGATCCTGATGTGATCCGGGTGTTGGGCGATCCGCTCCGCCTGAGAATCGTGACTCTGCTGGCGCGCGAGACGCTCTGCATGACGCACCTGGTCGAGGAGACCGGAGCCAAGCAGACCAACCTGTCCAACCACATGAAGGTGCTGCGCGAGGCCGGCCTGGTGGAGACCGAGCCCTGCGGCCGGTTCACCTACTTCAAGCTCAAGCCCGACGTCCTGGCCGGGCTGTCCGAGCAGTTCGCCGCGCTCGCCGCCTCCGCCCGTACCGCTTCCGGGAACAAGAGGGCCTGCCCGTGACCTCCACCGAGCCCACCACCGCCTCCGCTGAAGGCGCCGGCCCGGCCGGGGACGACTCGATCGTCAAGAAGCTCTCCACCCTCGACCGCTACCTCGCGGTGTGGATCCTGCTGGCTATGGCCGTCGGTCTTGGCCTGGGCCGACTGATCCCCGGTATGAACGATGCCCTGGCGAAGATCGAGATCGGGGGGATCTCCCTGCCGATCGCGCTCGGTCTGCTGGTCATGATGTACCCGGTGCTCGCCAAGGTCCGCTACGACCGGCTCGACCGCGTGACCAGCGACCGCAAGCTGCTCATCTCCTCGCTGGTCATCAACTGGATCGTCGGCCCGGCCGTCATGTTCGCGCTGGCGTGGATCTTCCTGCCGGACCTGCCCGAGTACCGCACCGGCCTGATCATCGTCGGTCTGGCCCGCTGCATCGCCATGGTCATCATCTGGAACGACCTCGCCTGCGGCGACCGCGAGGCCGCGGCCGTGCTGGTCGCGCTGAACTCGGTGTTCCAGGTCGTCGCGTTCGGCCTGCTCGGATGGTTCTACCTCGACCTGCTGCCGCGCTGGATGAACCTCGGCGACGGCCAGGGCCTGGACGTGTCCGTCTGGCACATCGCCCTGAACGTCATCATCTTCCTCGGCATCCCGCTGCTGGCCGGATTCCTCACCCGCCGCATCGGCGAACAGAAGATGGGCCGTACCGCCTACGAGGCGAAGTTCCTGCCGAAGATCGGCCCGTGGGCGCTGTACGGGCTGCTGTTCACGATCGTCATCCTCTTCGCCCTCCAGGGGAAGACGATCACCTCGCAGCCACTGGACGTCGTACGGATCGCGCTGCCCCTGCTGGTGTACTTCGCGGTCATGTTCTTCGGCACGTTCCTCCTCGGCAGGGGCCTCGGCCTCGCCTACGACCGCACCACGACGCTCGCGTTCACGGCTGCGGGCAACAACTTCGAGCTGGCCATCGCGGTCGCCATCGCCACCTTCGGCGTCACCTCCGGCCAGGCCCTGTCCGGTGTCGTCGGACCGCTCATCGAAGTACCGGTCCTCATCGGCCTGGTGTACGTCGCGCTTGCCTGGCGCAAGAAGTTCGCCGCAGACACCGTGACGACGGCCCCGTGAGCAGCACGTAGATGTGGTGGTGGCCGGCGGCGGCCGAGCGGGGCTCGCCGCCGGCCACCACCTGCGCCGTCAGGGCCTCGACTTCGTGATCCTGGACGCCGATCCGGCTCCGGGCGGGGCCTGGCAGCACATGCGGGACTCCCTGCACCTGTTCTCCCCGGCCGCAGCACCTTCACCGGACGGCAGCGCGCACCCGGCGGGAAGCTTCTCCGTCCACAACGGACGGAAAAGTAAAGGCAAGGAGGTTACCCACTCCTTGCCACTCTCAACTTATAGCGCACGGGGGGCCTTGCGGCAAGGCCCGGGTCGTGGCGCAGAATTCTTCGACCGAGGCCAGAACTTGGGGAAAACAGGTATTCGCGAAGAGCTTGCGCCTTTATCCACTGGGGATTCTGCGGGACGTGAAACCGCCGGTGGCACTCGCGGTTGGTTGCGGCACGAGGCGCGGAGGCCCGGGTGGGCGCACCGCCGGACTGCGTAGAGCAGCTGGCCGAAACGCAATCTCGTGGAATGGGGGGTTCATGATTGATGTGATCGTTACTGGCGGCGGACCGACCGGCTTGATGCTGGCCAGCGAGTTGCGGCTGCACGGCGTGCACGTGCTCGTGCTGGAGAGGGACGCGGAGCCGACCAGGATCATCCGCTCGCTCGGGCTGCACGCGCGCAGCGTCGAGGTGATGGACCAGCGCGGTCTGCTGGAGCGGTTCCTCGCGCTCGGCAGACAGTATCCGGTCGGTGGTTTCTTCGCCGCCATCATCAAGCCCGCGCCGGACCAGCTGGACACCGCGCATCCGTACACCCTCGGCATCCCGCAGACCACTACCGATCGCCTGCTTGCCGAGCGTGCCACCGAACTCGGCGTCGAGATCCGGCGCGGCCGCGAACTCGTCGGGCTGAGCCAGGACGAACACGGGGTGACCGCCGAACTTGCCGACGGCACGCGGCTGCGCTCGCGCTACCTCGTCGGGTGTGACGGCGGCCGCAGCACGGTGCGCAAGCTGCTCGGCGTCGGCTTCCCCGGCGAGCCCTCCAGGGTCGAGACGCTGCTGAGCGAGGTGGAGGTGACCGCGCCGCCGGACACGCTGAACGCCGTGATGGCCGAAGTCCGCAGGACCCACAAGCAGTTCGGCGTCATGCCCCTCGGGGACGGGGTGTACCGCATCGTCACGCCAGCCGAAGGGGTGGCCGAGGACCGCACGGTCCCGCCGACCCTGGACGAGCTGAAGCGGCAGGTGCGGAAGCTCGCGGGCACCGACTTCGGCGTGCACTCACCGCGATGGCTCTCGCGCTTCGGCGACGCCACCCGGCTGGCCGAGCGCTACCGGACCGGCCGGGTGCTGCTGGCCGGCGACGCGGCGCACATCCACCCGCCGGCCGGCGGGCAGGGGCTCAACCTCGGCATCCAGGACGCGTTCAACCTCGGCTGGAAGCTGGCCGCCGAAATCAACGGCTGGGCACCGGAGGGACTGCTGGACAGCTACCACACCGAACGGCACCCGGTGGCCGCCGATGTGCTGGACAACACCCGCGCGCAGATGGAGCTGATGTCCGTCGGGCCGGGTCCCCAAGCAGTGCGCCGGCTGGTGTCGGAACTGATGGACTTCGAGGAGGTGAACCGGTACCTGATGGAGAAGATCACCGCGATCGGCGTCCGCTACGACTTCGGCGAGGGGCACGAACTGCTCGGCCGACGGATGCGGGACGTGGGGCTGAAGCGGGGTCGCCTCTACGAGCTGATGCACGGCGGCCGCGGGCTGCTGCTCGACCAGACCGGCCGCCTCTCGGTGGCAGGCTGGGCGGATCGAGTCGACCACGTCGCCGACATCAGCGAGGAACTGGACGCGCCCGCGGTGTTGCTGCGGCCGGACGGCCACGTGGCGTGGGTCGGTGACGATCAGCAGGACCTGCTCGACCGGCTTCCCCAGTGGTTCGGCACTGCGGTCAGCTGAGCGCGCATGTGGTGCACGAAAGCCCACCGGGCCTGCCCGGACGGAGCGGGTACGCATGCAGATCCGCGCCTTCCGCGACATCGGGCCGTGAGCCGGGACCACCACACCCCGGCGTACGCGCCCGCGCCGAGGGCGGTGGTGCCGGACTTCCGGTCCCACCGCCCTCGGCGTTCCGCCGTGCCGGTCCGGGTTCCCAGTGCCCGTCCGGGTTCGCCGTGCCGGTCCGGGCTCGCCGGGACGGCCCCGGGTTCCGCGCGTCAGGCCCGGCGTGCGGCTCCCATCGCGCGGGTGAAGCCCGCCGGGTCGCCCTCGAAGCCCTGGACACCGAAGCGGAACTCCCAGGGGCCCTTCCCCTCGCGGACGAACTCCGCGACCGTGGCCGCCGTGGCCCCCGGGACTCCGCCGAAGTCGTCCTCGGCGAGGACGGTGTATCCCTCACGGATGCGCAGCCCCGGGCCGGCCACACCGGAGAACGTCCGCCGCGTCCGGTGCTGCTGTATGACCACACCGACCACCACGCGCGCGTACCGCTCGTCGAGCCGGTCCAGCTCCAGCGTCATGACCTCGTCGTAGCCGAAGCCCCGGCCGTCCTTGCTGTCCCGGTTCAGAATGATGGTGCCGTCGGGGGAGCGGCTGTCGAAGTGCACCACATAGGCGGGATCACCGTGTGGGTCGCCCGCCGGATAGGGCGCGGCGACGAGGTCCAGGTCGGTGGAGGGTTCGCCCGATGGACTCGGGTCCCACCGCAGTGCGATCTCGACCTTCCCGAAGCCCTTGCTGAGGCCGTTCACCAGTCTTCCCCTTCCCGTGACCGTCCTGCCCGGCTCACCCCAACTGCCGGACGTTCGTGGCAGGTTGTCCATCCTGCCATGTGCGCGGCGGCGGATGCCGCGAAGCAGTCCGGCCGAGGGTGACCGACGCCACGCCCCGGGGCCTTACGATGGCGCGGTGCTGGTCAAGTGGATTCGCTGCACCGTGGTGGACCGCCGCGGGTTCGAGCGGGGGCAGCGGAAGTGGGCGGGGCTTCTGGGGGAGCCGGGGTTTCGGGGGCAGGGCGGGGGCTGGAGCCGGGGACGGCCGGACGTGGCGCACGTCTTCTCCTTCTGGGAGAGCCGCGCCTTCTACGACTCCTTCATGGCACGCTCCCACGACCGGCTCGCCGCCACCCAGTCGGGCACCTTCAAGGACGCCCGGATCAGACTCTTCGACCACCGTTTCGACGTGAAGACCGGGTTCGAACCGCGCTTCACCGACGCCGACCTGCTCAGGGTGGCCCTGTGCCGGGTCCACGAGGAGCGGGCTGAACACTTCGTCCTGATGCAGGAGAAGGTCTGGAACCCGGCGATGGCCGGCTCGCCCGGCATGGTCCGGGGACTGTTCGGCGAGGCGCCCGGGCACGAGTTCCTGGTGCTGTCGATGTGGCGTTCGGCCGCCGAGCACGGCAAGTACCGCACCGAGCGGGTGGAGCGACTCGCCCTGCGGGCACAGACGGAGGCCGATGTCGCGGCCCTGGCGGGAGACATCGTCGACATGGAAGCGGCCTGGACGGTCTGAGCCCCGGAACACGGGTTCCGGCGCGCAATGGACGGGCCGCTTCCCGGGCCCGCGCGCGCCGGCCGAGGGTGCGCGCGACGCGGATCATGTGTGACGTACACCGTAAGGGGACCGCACGAGTGCCCTTCGGGACGTCACCCGATCTAGGGTCTTGGCATGGCACGTCCACGGCGCATCGTCCTTGTCCGGCACGGCGAGTCGACGGGCAATGTCGATGACTCCGTCTACGAACGCGAACCCGACCACGCCCTGGCCCTGACCGAGCGGGGCCGGCGGCAGGCGGAGAAGACGGGGGAGCGGCTCCGTGCCCTGTTCGGCCAGGAGCGCGTCAGCGTCTATGTCTCCCCGTACCGGCGGACGCACCAGACGCTGAGCGCCTTCGGGTTCGACCCGGCGCTGATACGTGTGCGCGAGGAGCCGCGGCTGCGCGAGCAGGACTGGGGCAACTGGCAGGACCGTGAGGACGTACGTCTGCAGAAGGCGTACCGGGACGCGTACGGGCACTTCTACTACCGCTTCGCCCAGGGCGAGTCCGGAGCCGACGTCTACGACCGGGTCGGCGGCTTCCTGGAGAGCCTCTTCCGCAGCTTCGAGGCTCCCGACCATCCGCCGAACGTCCTGATCGTCACCCACGGACTGGCCATGCGGCTGTTCTGCATGCGGTGGTTCCACTGGACCGTGGCGGAGTTCGAGTCGCTGTCGAACCCGGGGAACGCCGAGATGCGGGTGCTCGTTCTGGGGGAGAACGGCAAGTACACCCTCGACCGGCCCTTCGAACGCTGGCGCGAACCGGAACCGTACGGGATCACGGGATAGACAGGGGGTCACGTATAGAGTGGCAGGGCGATGACCGCTGATTCCTCTCCCGCCGGGCGCCTGGAGCGCGCCCTGGCCAGCCTGCGCGGACTGTCCGTGGGGGACGCCCTCGGCTCCCAGTTCTTCGTGCCGGTGAACTACCCGCTGCTCAAGCGCCGGGAACTGCCCCCGGGGCCGTGGCAGTGGACCGACGACACGGAGATGGCGTGCTCCGTCGTCGCCGTCCTGGCCGCGCACCACCGGATCGACCAGGACGCCCTCGCGCGCTCCTTCGCCGACCACCACGACTTCGACCGGGGCTACGGTCCGGCGGTCAACCGGCTGCTGCGCCTGGTCCGCGAGGGCGGGGACTGGCGCGAGCTGTCCGCCGCCCTCTTCAACGGGCAGGGGTCCTGGGGCAACGGCGCCGCGATGCGGATCGCCCCGCTGGGCGCCTGGTACGCGGACGACCCGGAGCAGGCCACCCACCAGGCCGAGATCTCCGCCTATCCCACCCACCAGCATCGCGAGGCCGTGGTCGGTGCCATGGCCGTCGCCGCGGCCGCCGCGCTCGCCGCCGCGCCGGGCGGGCCGCCCGGCCCGGACGCCCTCCTCGACGGGGTGATCGGGCTGGTGCCGGCGAGGAGTGCCGTCGGCGCGGGCCTGCGCCGGGCCCGGGACATGCTCGACTACGGCGACGCCGCGACCGTCGCGGCCGTACTGGGCTGCGGACGGCGTACGACGGCCCACGACACCGTGCCCTTCGCGCTCTGGTCGGCGGCCCGGTCCCTGGGTGACTACCAGCGGGCCTTCTGGACGACCGCGCAGGTGGGCGGGGACGTCGACACGACCTGCGCGATCGTCGGAGGGGTGGTCGCCGCCGGGAAGGCGGGGGCCCCGCCCGCCGAGTGGGCGAGCCGGGTCGAGCCGCTTCCGGAGTGGACGCGGACCCAGCTCTGAGCCCGGCGGGCGATCCGCCGGAACCCTCCGTGCGCGCCGGGAACTCTCCGTCACCGGCCGTGCGTTGTCCGGACAAGCGCTGTGTGAGCATCAGGCCCGGCACCCACGGGCTGTGTCGTGCGGGGTGTCGTCGGTCGGGGAGAGGGGCGGTCGCCGTGGCCTTGAAGGGCCCGTTCGCCCTTGGGCGCGCTCCGGGTGCCGTGGCGCGGCGTGCCGCGGGCCGGCCCGGCGTTCTCCGGCCGACCTCTGTGACGTCGGTCGGAGAACCGCCGGCCCGGGCCCGCGCGATCCGCCGCTCAGCCCATTCCGGGCCCGGCCGTGCCGGACAGCGCCTCCAGGTCGCTCTTGCGGACCCGGATGACGAACCACGCGGTGGCCAGGGCGAGTACGGCCATCGCGGCAGCGGGGACGAAGGCCGTGGAGATGCCCTGCGCGAGCGCCTCGTGTCCCCAGGGCGCGGGCAGCTGCTGCGTCTGCGCGAACTCCGCCTTCTGCTCGGCCGTTCCCTCGGCGAGGAAGGCGGGGACCTGCTGCTCCGCCTCGTCCCGGCTCGCCGTGCCGAACACCGTCGTCAGCAGGGCCAGGCCCACCGACCCGCCCACCTGCTGGGTGGCGTTCAGGAGGCCGGACGCCGCGCCGGCCTCGTGCGGGGCCACCCCGGAGACGGCGGTGAGCGTCAGCGTCACGAAGTTCAGGCCCATGCCGAAGCCGAAGACGAGCATCGGGCCCAGGATGCCGGTGACGTAGGAACTGTCGGAGCTGATGAGCGTCTGCCAGGCCAGTCCGGTCGCGGCGAGCGCCGAACCGGCGAGCATGAACGGCTTGGGGCCGAACACGGGAAGGAAGCGCTGCGACAGCCCCGCCCCGAGCGCGATCACGACCGTCACCGGCAGGAAGGCGAGCCCCGCCTCGATCGGCGTGTATCCGAGCACGTTCTGCACGAAGAGGACGATGTAGAAGAACATGCCGAACATCGCCGCGGCCAGGCTGAGCATGATCACGTAGGTGCCCGCGCGGTTGCGGTCGGTGAACATCCGCAGGGGGGTGATCGGCTCCTTGGCCCGGGACTCGATGAGCGCGAAGGCCACCAGCAGGACCGCGGCGGCCGTGAAGGAGCCGATGGTCAGGCCGTCCCGCCAGCCTTCCTCCGCCGCGCGGATGAAGCCGTAGACGAGGGAGGCCATACCGGTGGTCGAGGTCACCGCTCCCGCGATGTCGAAGCGGCCGGTGTGCCGCTCGGACTCGTTGATGTACATCGGTGTGAGGACGACGATCACCAGACCGATCGGCACATTGACGAAGAGCACCCACCGCCAGTCGAGCCATTCGGTGAGCATGCCGCCCGCGAGCAGTCCGATGGCGCCTCCGCCCGCGGAGACCGCGGCGAAGACACCGAAGGCCCGATTGCGCTCGGGTCCTTCCGGGAACGTGGTGGTGATGAGCGCCAGCGACGTGGGCGACGCGATCGCACCGCCCACACCCTGGAGTACACGCGCCGCCAGCAGCTGCCACGGCTCCTGGGCGAATCCGCCGAGCAGCGAGGCGAGGGTGAACAGCAGGATGCCGCTCATGAAGACACGTCGGCGCCCGAGGATGTCGCCCGCGCGGCCGCCGAGCAGAAGCAGGCCGCCGAAGGTCAGCGTGTAGGCGCTGACCACCCAGGTGAGGTCGGTGGTGCTGAACTGGAGGGCGTTCTGGATGTGCGGCAGCGCGATGTTCACAATCGTCGCGTCGAGTACCACCATGAGCTGGCAGGCCGCGATGACGGCGAGCGCGATGCCGGGGCGCCCGCCCCGGCGGGCCGCACCCGGCTTCTGGTCCTGGAGCAAAGGAGAGGTTGTCACTATGGGTCCCCCACGAAGGTGTCAGTGAACGCTCGCGTTCACTGTTGCGCTCAACGGTAGGAGCCCTTGACAGTGAACGCAAGCGTTCACTCAAGGAGTTGTCGCGCGGCGTGTCCCCCTCAGTCGCCGCGCGACGTGCACTTCATCCCCGAATGCCCGTTTCCGCTGCTCGTTGGAGAGTCAGATGGTTACTTCGAGCTGGGCGGCGTCCCATGCTCAGACGGCCGCTTCCCGCCGCCGAGGCGCCGTGCTGGAACGCGCGATCCTCGATGCCGCCCTGGAGCAGCTCAGCACGGTCGGCTGGAACGGCCTGACGATGGAAGGCGTCGCCGCCGCCGCCCAGACCGGAAAGGCCGCCGTCTACCGGCGCTGGCCGTCCAAGGAGGACCTGGTCGCCGACGCCCTGCGGGCGGGACTGCCGCAGTTCGACGCCGTACCGGACCTCGGGAGCGTGCGCGAGGACCTGCTCGACCTGTGCCGGCGGGCGCGCGACGCGATGTTCTCCCCTTCCGGATTCGCCGTGCGCTCGGTCATTTACGAATGCGACAGCACCCAGGCGGAGCGCTTCCACGCCGTCATCTTCGAAGGGGTCGTGGAACCGACCATCAGAATGCTGCGCGAGGTGATCGAGCGCGGTATCGGGCGCGGAGAGGTGCGTCCGGACGCGGCCAACGGTTACGTCTTCGACGCGATCCCGGCGATGATGATGTACCGGTCGAAGATGTGCGGCAGCGAACTGGCCGACGTCGATCTGGAGGAGATGATCGACCAGTTGATGGTGCCGCTGCTGCGGCGCACCGGCACCTGATCCCTCGGGCCGCACGCACCCCGCTCCCCACCGGGGGCCGGGGTGTCGCGCCCCGTCGCGGGCGGCGTACGCTAAGGGCGCCATGCCGTACGAACCACCTACTCACACCGTCGAGCGCTCTCTTCGCGCCACGACAGGGGCGAAGATCATTGCAGGTGTCGACGAGGTGGGGCGCGGTGCCTGGGCCGGTCCCGTCACCGTCTGCGCGGCGGTCACCGGACTCCGCCGGCCCCCGCAGGGGCTCACCGACTCCAAGCTGCTCACCGTCAAGCGGCGTACCGAACTCGCGGAGACGCTGCGGACCTGGGTGACGTCGTACGCTCTGGGACACGCGTCCCCCGAGGAGATCGACCAGCTGGGGATGACCGCCGCACTCCGCCTGGCCGCGGTCCGCGCGCTGGAGGCCCTGCCGGTCCGGCCCGACGCGGTGATCCTCGACGGCAAGCACGACTACCTCGGCTCGCCCTGGCAGGTCCGTACGGTCATCAAGGGTGACCAGTCGTGCGTGGCGGTCGCGGCGGCCTCCGTGATCGCCAAGGTTCAGCGCGACAAAATGATGGCCGAACTGGGCGTCGACCATGCAGACTTCGGTTTCGCGGACAACGCCGGGTATCCGTCACCCGTGCACAAGGCCGCACTGGAGGTCCGGGGGCCCACTCCGTACCACCGGTTGTCGTGGGCGTATCTTGATGCGCTGCCCCAGTGGCGGCACCTCAAGAAGATCCGCAGCTGGGCGGACGGGCGCGTTCCGGAGATCGAGGGTCAGCTCGGCTTCGACTTCTGACCGGCCACACGTACTCATGTGCCCACCCGGCGGCGCGTGTCGTGCCAACGTTTGATAAAAATCAGCTCATGCCTCTCATTCCCGAGGAGCCTCAGATTCACGAGAGTGCCCAGGGTCCCCGCACCGCGCCGACCCCCCGCCCCGTACCCGGTCCCCGCCCCACGGCATCGCGTCCCGGCCCGCCACGGCCCGCGCCGCCGGCGCAGCGTGCGCCGCGCGACGCGGCTCCTGCCGCCAGGCCTGCGCCCGCCGCCAAGCCGGCACCCACTGCCGAGCCGACACCCGCGGCCCAACCCGCACCCACCACGACCACCCCGCGGATCCAGCTGATCCCGGCCTCCGCCGAGGGCGCGCTCGACGCCGCCGAGGAAGCCGTGGACCTGTTGCTGGACTCGGGGCGAGCCCCCGGCGACGTACTGGTGATCACCACCGGTGAGCCGCACCCGTGGGCCACCCACGAACTGTCCTTCGGTGAGGCGTCCTACTGGGCCCAGCACGACTCCGGTGACGACGTCTTCTACACCGACGCCCAGGTCGCGGGCCGTGCCGGAGCGCGACCGGTCGTCGTGGTAGCCGTCAACGGCGGTCCGGAGTCCGCGGCCGTCTCCGCCCTGTCGGTGGCGCACACCCACGCCGGCGCCCTGCTGATCGTCTGCGGAGACCCGCAGCGGATCAACTCGATGCTGGGAACGGCTGCCTGACCCGGCGCCACCGCGGTCGTCCTGAGGATGGTGCCGCGAACGCCGCGGAGGCGGCGTTCGCACGGCCGACGCCCCGGCATGCCCGGGGCCGGTGCGGGGACCACCGCTGCCTTCGCGCCCGCCCGTTGCGCGGGACGTGCCGCCCCGACGCCAGGCCCGCGCGCTCGCGCGGGGTCCTGGCAACCGGACGGCGTCCGCCGGACGTCAGCGGGCCGCAGCGCGGCGCAACACCTCAGAGGCGGCGCCGCCGGTGCGCGGTATCCGGGGCGGCGCCTCCGACATGGCGAACGGCTCCGGTGCCGAGCCGGCGCTGGGATGGCGGCCGCCACGCCCTTCGCCGAGCACCTGCCAGCCGTCACGGGTCAGCGTGATGTACGCCCCGCAGCGCAGCCCGTGCAGGGTGCAGGCGTCCCGCAGCCCCCACATCCACGCGCCGTCCTCCTCGGTCCAACGGGCGTCGCCCTCGCGGCAGTAGAGCAGCACGGCGGTGCGCACCGGGGTACGGCGCCGCAGATCGTGCGGGATGACCCGGCGCAACTGGGCCAGCAGCACGTTGCGGAACATCCAGCCGTCCGCGGAGGCGGTGCGGCGGGTGAACGAGGCGCTCGCCCGCACGCGTTCGTCCGGGTCCAGCACGGCGACGACCGCGGTCGCCGGACCGGGACGATGCCGGGCGTGCAGGCCACTGACGACCTCGCGCGGGCTGCGCAGCAGCGGGATTCCCGCGGCGGCCCACTCCGCAGGCTCGAGCACACGGGTGGCGGAAGCGGCGGACGTCGACAGCGATGCCGCCGAGGACGGAGCGAATCCGAAGGTCACGGTCCTCCCTTCGGCTACGCCCGGACAGCGGGCGGTGACGGATTCGGGGAGCGCGCACGCAACGGAGCCCTACCTGATCGGCGGGCGAGCCGTGCGGGTGCGGACTTCAATTCTTCCCCCCTAACTGGGATGCGGCAACGAGCAATTGGGGCGGCGGACCGGTATCAGGTGTTCCACGGCTAATATCCCCACCCGCGAGGTGCGCCGAACCGTCAGCCCTGTACGGCCAGCACCAGCGGCAATACGCCCTGTGCACCGGCACGCCGCAGCAGCCGCGCCGCGACCGCGAGGGTCCAGCCCGTCTCCGTGTAGTCGTCGACCAGGAGGACCGGTCCCTCGGCCCGCGCGAGCGCGTCCGCGAGGTCGTCAGGCACGGTGAGCGCGCCGTCGAGAACCTTGAGACGCTGGGCGCTGTTGCTCCGCGAGGCGGGGCGCGCCTCGCCCGTGTACGCCACCGACCCCAGCAGCGGCAGTCGGCCGATCTCCGCGATGCGCGCTCCCAGGGAGTGGATCAGCCGCGGCCTGCTGCGCGAGGCGAGGGTCACCACCCCCACCGGCCGGGGCCGGGCGTCCACCGCTCCCGCCGCCCATCCACCGGGCCCCTTGGCCCAGTCGGCCAGCACACCCACCACGGCCTGGGCGACATCGTCCGGTACCGGCCCGTCCGGCGCATGGGGGGCGAACATCGGCCGCAGCCGGTTGCCCCAGCCGATGTCGGACAGCCGGCCCAGCGCCCTGCCCTGCGAGGCCTGTTCCCCGGCCGGGATGCGGCCCTTGAGGTCCATGCCGATCGCGGGGAGTCCGGTGGGCCACATCCGCCGGGGCTCCACCTCGACGCCCGCCCGGCCCAGGTCCACGCGGGCCGCCTCGAGCGCGGCCGCGGAGGCGTCGGCGGTGTAACGGGCGCCCGCGCAGTTGTCGCAGCGGCCGCAGGGCTTGGCGCCCTCGTCGTCCAGTTGACGCTGCAGGAACTCCATCCGGCAGTCCGTGGTCGTCGCGTACGCGCGCATCGCCTGCTGCTCGGCCTTGCGCTGGCGGGCCACCCACGCATACCGCTCGGCGTCGTAGGACCAGGGCTGTCCGGTGGCGATCCAGCCGCCCTTGACGCGCTTCACCGCCCCGTCCACGTCGAGCACCTTGAGCATGGTCTCCAGCCGGGAGCGGCGCAGTTCGACCAGCGGCTCGAGGGCGGGCAGGGAGACGGGCCGGTCCGCTGCCGCGAGGACGTCCAGGGTGCGGCGCACCAGGTCCTCCGAGGGGAAGGCGAGCGACGCGAAGTACTCCCAGATCGCCTCGTCCTCCTTGCCGGGGAGGAGGAGCACCTCCGCATGCCGCACACCGCGGCCGGCCCGGCCCACCTGCTGGTAGTAGGAGATGGGGGAGGAGGGCGAACCGAGGTGGACCACGAAGCCCAGGTCGGGCTTGTCGAAGCCCATGCCGAGCGCCGAGGTGGCGACCAGCGCCTTCACCTTGTTGGCCAGCAGGTCCTCCTCGGCCTGCTGCCGGTCGGCGTTCTCCGTGCGGCCGGTGTACGAGGCGACGGTGTGACCGCGCTGCCGCAGGAAGGCGGTCACCTCCTCGGCGGCGGCCACGGTGAGCGTGTAGATGATCCCCGAGCCCGGGAGTTCGTCCAGGTGGTCGGCGAGCCAGGCCATCCGGTGCGCGGCGTCCGGCAGGGGCAGCACGCCCAGACTCAGACTCTCCCGGTCCAGCGGGCCGCGCAGCACCAGCGCGTCCGACGAGCCGCCCGTACCGAGCTGCTCCGCGACGTCGGCGGTGACGCGCGCGTTGGCGGTGGCGGTGGTGGCCAGCACGGGCACGCCGTCGGGGAGGTCGGCGAGCATGGTGCGCAGCCGGCGGTAGTCCGGGCGGAAGTCGTGTCCCCAGTCGGAGATGCAGTGCGCCTCGTCGACCACGAGGAGCCCGGTCGCCGCGGAGAGCCTGGGCAGGACCTGGTCACGGAAGTCCGGGTTGTTCAGCCGCTCCGGACTCACCAGCAGGACATCGACGTCACCCGCGGCGATCTCGTCCTGGACGGCGTCCCATTCCTCGCTGTTCGAGGAGTTGATGGTCCGGGCGTGGATGCCGGCGCGGGCCGCGGCCTCCACCTGGTTGCGCATGAGCGCCAGGAGCGGGGAGACGATCACGGTGGGGCCGCTGCCGCGCGCCCGCAAGAGTGACGTGGCCACGAAGTAGACGGCGGACTTGCCCCAGCCCGTGCGCTGCACGACCAGGGCCCGGCGCTTGTCGGCGACCAGCGCCTCGATGGCCCGCCACTGGTCCTCGCGCAGCCGGGCCCCGCCCGAGGCGTCCCCGACGAGACGGGCGAGGACCGCGTCGGCGTCCGCCCGGAGATCCGCGTTGTTCGTGTGCTCCATGGGGTCCATACAACAGGACGGCACCGACATCCGGACCGTCGCGCGGTGGGTACGGAAGGCCGGGCCGCGCTCCGGCGGAAATGAGTGGCCTGCACGGCTTGCATGGCATGTGTGGTGTGCGGGGGCTACCTGACATGACCCTGATGCCACTTATCCACAGGGAAAACCGGAATGCGAAGATCTGCGAGATCGTCGGGGCATGACGAACCACGGCGGGGCGACCGGATCCCCCGAAGACAGTGACATCCCGGAGCGCGGCGGCCACGGACACGCCGGCCTTCCACAGGACGAGCGGTCCGCGGACCCCAGCGGATCGACCGGTGCCCGGGCGGACCGCGGCGGGCAGGAGCGCGCGCCGTTCCCGGACGACCTCACCCGCACTTCCTACGACAGCCCCGGCGGCGAACAGCAGGTCACCCTGCGCACGCCCGCCGAACTCGCCGACGCCCTGCCCTATCTCCTCGGCTACCGCCCCGAGGACAGCGTCGTGCTGGTCGCCCTGCACGACAGGGGCGGCCGCGGCCGGTTCGGCGGCCGTGCCCGGCTCGGCATCCCCGGCAGCGCGGACGACTGGCCCTCCGCGGCACGCCAGCTGGCCCACGGCCTGGTGGCGGGCAGTGAGCGGCGAGGCACCCGGCCGGAACAGATGGTCGTCTTCCTCTGCCAGGAGCCCGGGCCGGGCGAATCCGGCCGGCAGGTCAAGGAACGCCTCGGCCCGCTGGCCCACACCCTCCGCCTGGAGTGCGGCGCCCTGGACATCCCGGTGGTGGAGGCCCTGTGCGTCTCGGACGGCCGCTTCTGGTCGTACTGCTGCGACGACGAGGGCTGCTGCCCGGCCGAGGGGACGCCGATGGGGTTGCCCGGCACCTCGGTGCTGGCGGCCGCCGCGGCCTATGCCGGGGTCCAGGTCCGCGGTTCGCTGCGCGAACTGCGCGCCAGGTTCCTCCCCTGGGAGAACGCCGCCGCGCTCGAACAGGAGAGGGCGCTGGACGCCGCCGGAATGGCGCTGGTCCCCCGGATCCTCGACGAGGAGGGCCGCAGCGAGGTCGCCGGGGAGACACTGGGCCTGGCCGAGCGGATCATGGCCCGCCTCGCCGACGTCCCACCCGCATCCGGCGTTCTCGCGGCGGACCTGCGCGACGACGACCTGCTCGGGCACGATGAGGCGGCCGCACTGATCCTCGGCCTGCAGGACCGCACGACCCGCGACCGCGCGGCCGAGTGGATGGAGGGCGCCGAGGCGGGCCCCGCCCTCCGCCTGTGGCGTGCCCTGGCCCGCCGCTGTGTCGGACCGTACGGCGAGCACGCCGCGGCTCCCCTCACACTCGCGGGGTGGGTCGCCTGGTCCGCCGGTGACGAGCTGGAGGCGCGGGAAGCGCTCGCCATGGCCCTGGGCGCCGACCCCGACTACCTCTTCGCCCGTCTGCTGCACCAGGCGTGCAACGAGGGACTCGACCCGGAGTCGGTCCGCCGCTGCCTGCGCACCGAACGCGAGGACCGCGGGCAGCGGGTGCCCGGGGAACCGGCCGGGCCGAAGAGCCCGGACCCGGGGGACGATCACGAACGCCTGACGTCCGGGCCCCCGGCCCCCGCCCCCGGCACGCCTCCGCCGTCCCGCCGCCACCGCGCACGAGGGTCCACAACCGGTGGCGGTTCATTCCGGCGGCCGCCTGCGGAGGGCAGCCGGCCGAGCGGTCGGCTGCCGCGCCCGCGGGCGTCGGCGGGGAGCAGGCACCCCGGCACAGGCGCCCGCCGCGGCTGCGAGAACACGGGAGGGATGCGGTCCGGCGAGGCGAGGACCGGCCGTCAGGCCGTTGACGGGAAGGAGTGAGCTCCCGTGAGCCGTGAGCCGTGAGGTGGCGGCAGGCGGCAGGCGGGCCTTGGCGGTGATGACGGAGTGGAGGCGAAGCGCGCCGGGCGGGCGGGGCGAGGAGGAGCGGAGTGTGCCGGGCGCCCACCGCTCCCGGTACCGGGCCGGACCAAACCGGGCCGACCGCGGCAGCCGACCGTGCCCGGTTCGCGGGGGCATCCGTGCCCGTCTCCGCGCGGGGTGGCCCGCCCGTGGCCGGCGGGCGGCGCTTCCGCCGTGACGCCCACGCCTGCCCGGCACGGGACCGGAGCGGTCCGCAAGCCGTGGACGCCGGGTCCGCAGCCGTGGACGCCGGCGCGCAGGCGGGGTGCCCGGCACGGTCGGCGGCGCTCGCCCCGAGCCGGCGGGATCCGTGCCCAGGAGGGAGCCCCGCCATGGTCGGCGAAGCGGCCGAAGCACCGGAGCGGGTGTGTGACCTGCGGTCGCGCGGAGGCACGGCGTCAGTACGCGGGGGAGCGGCGGGCTGCCCGGCCGGGGGCGCGAGCCGTACGGAACCGAAGTGGATCAGCCATCGATACGACCGGCGAAGGGAGTGTTTATCGTCAGGCAGACGACTATGATCGCGGCATGCCCTACGACCCGTCAGCCTTTCCGCCCTTCGCCGTCACCGTGGACCTGGTCGTGCTGACCGTGCGACGGCACTCCCTGTGCGCGCTCGCGGTACGCAGGGGCGAGCCGCCGTTCCAGGGACGCTGGGCCCTCCCCGGCGGTTTCGTGCGGGCCGACGAGGACCTGGCGCAGGCGGCTGCCCGCGAGCTGGCGGAGGAAACCGGACTGACCGTGCACGACCCGGCCGTCCCCGCCCAGGACAACGGCGCCCATCTGGAACAGCTCGCCACCTACGGCGATCCCGAGCGCGACCCCCGGATGCGCGTCGTGAGCGTGGCACACCTGGCCCTGGCTCCCGACCTGCCCGCGCCCCGGGCCGGCGGTGACGCCAGCAACGCGCGCTGGGCGCCCGTGGAGGAGCTGTTGCGGCAGGGTGACTACGGCAGGGACGGCGAGCCGGTGGCGCCGCTCGCGTTCGACCACGCCCATATCCTGTCGGACGGGGTGGAGCGCGCCCGATCCAAGATCGAGTACTCGTCGCTGGCGACGGCCTTCTGTCCGCCCGAGTTCACCGTCGGCGAGCTGCGCCGGGTCTACGAGGCGGTGTGGGGCGTGGCGCTCGACCCGCGCAACTTCCACCGCAAGGTGACGGGCACACCAGGCTTCCTGGTCCCCACCGGCGGCACCACCACCCGGCAGGGCGGCCGCCCCGCCCAGCTCTTCCGGGCCGGCGGAGCCACCCTGCTCAACCCCCCGATGCTGCGCCCCGAGGTCTGAACGCGGAGGTGCCCGCCCACCGCCCGCTGCTGCCCAGCGGCGACCGGCCGCTCGGCCAACGGGCAGGGGAGCGCGTACTCCTCCTCCGCGGTGAGCCGCGCGATGCCCGAAAAACCCGATATGGCACGCTATCTTGCATTGAGTGATCCAGGCCATCGGACTGACCAGCAGCCCCCGCAAAGAGCTTCCGCCCGCCGTGGACGACGTCTCCTTCGAGGCGCACGCGGGTCGCGTCACCGCACTGCTCGGAGCACCGGGAGCCGGCAAGACGTCGGTGCTGGGGCTCATGCTCGAACTTCAACGCGGCCGTGGCGTCACCTACTTCAGAGGCCGCCCCCTGCACCGCATCCCCCATCCCGCGCACGAGGTCGGCGTACTGCTGGGCGACGTACCGGGGCACCCCGCGCGCACCGTACGCGGGCACCTGCGCATGCTCTGCGCCGCTTTCGGCGTGCCGGTACGCCGCGCCGACGAAGTGCTCGAAGCCGTGGGGCTGGTGAGTCTGCGCGACGAACGCCTCGGCACCCTCTCCCGCGGCATGGACCGCCGCCTGGGGCTCGCCTGCGCGCTGCTGCCGGACCCGCACACCCTCGTGCTGGACGATCCGGTGCGAGGGCTGTCCGCCGGGGAGGGGCGCTGGCTGCACGGTGCGCTCCGGGCGCACGCGGACCACGGGGGCACCGTGCTGTGCACGACGACGGACGCGAAGGCGGCCGCACGGTTCGCGGACCACGTGGTCACCCTGGAGGGCGGGAAGGTCGTCGCCGACCAGGACGTCCGGGAGTTCGCACGCACCCGGCTGCGCCCCCGCGTCGCCGTCCGCAGCCCGCACGCCGCGCGGCTGTCCGTGCTGCTCGCGCAGGAGGCCCGTTCCGCACAGAAGTCCGTCGAGGTCGTGCGGGAGGGCGGCAACCGCCTGTGCGTCTACGGGAGTACCTGCGCCGACGTCGGTGAGACGGCGTTCCGCAACGGCATCGTCGTGCACCAACTGGCGGACGAGGTAGGCGACATGGGCCCCGGCGCGGGGATGGCCGAACGGCCGGGGAGCGGTGCGGAGAGCGCGGCGGACGACCGGCGGCCGGCACCCGCCGAACCGGCCGCCGTCGCGTCCCTCACCCCCGGGCCGGGGGACCGCAACCCCCCGGAGGGGGACGGCGCCGAGGGCGCCCGCACGGAACGCCGACGCGGATGGCGGCGGGCCGGCCGCACGCCCGGCGGCGACCGGGCGCTGCCGGCCGGGGACGGTCTGCCACCGCCCATCACGGTCCGTCCCGCGCCTCGTCCGCTGCGCCCCCTCCGCTACGAGATCCGCCGCGCCACCGGTGTCGGCACGGGATTCCTCGTCGCGGCCGGCGTGATCGTCGTGTCCGCCCTCACCGCCGTGCTGCTCGCACGCGTCGGGCACACCCCGCGGCCGCGCCTGCTGGCGGCCTGGCCTGCGGAGTCGCCCCTGCCGCCCGCGGCCCTCGGTGCCGGACTGCTCGGCGCGCTGGCCTTCGGTGACGAGTTCCGCCACCCCGCGCTGGCGGCGGACCGCGGCACCGTGCCCCGCAGGCTGGGGCTGCTGACGGCGAAACTCCTCGTCGCCTCGGCCACCGCGCTGGTGCTGGCCGTCCTGACCGTCGGCTGCGACGCCGAGGTCCTCTACCTCGTCTACGGGCCGGAACTCGTGGAGGTGCCTGCCGACTGGCTGCCGCTGAGCGCGGGTTGGCTCGCACTGGTGACGGGGTGCGCCTGGGCCGGCGTGCTGGCCGCCGGCGTCTTCCGCTCCACCTCCGCCGGGGTCGCCACGGTCGTCGCCGTGCCCCTCCTCGTCGTGCCCCTCGTGCACAGGCTGCTGGACCGGCCGTCGGCGCGCACCCCCGCCCCGTTCTCCGAGCGGCTGAGCGAAGGGCTGCTGCGGTGGCCGTTCGGCGGCCGGCAGCACCTCGACGCGGTGCTGCGGCTGATCGTCCAACCCGTGGGCGGCGCGCTGACGTTGTCCCTGGCGGTGCTGCTCTGCGCGTATCTGTTCACCAACCTGCGGAGCAGGGTCCGATGACGACCGTCCGCGAACACATCGGGCCGTCTCTGCGCACAACTCCCCGCAAGGCGCCCATTTCCTTCCGATAAGGCGTCAAGTGCGACGGGGTGAGCGATCACCCTTTCGTGTGCTTTTCACCAAAGACCTCAAGGGAGTTGGAAGCGGCGCCGACAAATGATGCGTGAGTACCCTTGCGCACACCATGATGACCGCCGCCCGCTCCGCCGACTCCGGCCTCGCGACCCCGGGCGAACTCGACCGCTACCCGTATGGCGAGGCGCCCGCCGCCGACCGCGTCGGTGCCCCCGTCTGGGACGGCGCGGACCCGGAGCTCGGCCGTGTGAGCCGCCGGGCCGCGAGCAGCCGCGGGCGGGGGCTGCACGGCCAACTCGTCCAGCAACTGGGACAGATGATCGTGTCCGGGGACCTCGGCGCCGACCGCCCGCTGGTTCCGGAGGAGATCGGCCAGCGCTTCGAGGTCTCCCGCACCGTCGTCCGCGAGTCGCTCCGTGTCCTGGAGGCCAAGGGCCTGGTCAGCGCCCGGCCGAACGTCGGCACGCGCGTGCGCCCCGTCAGCGACTGGAACCTCCTCGACCCGGACATCATCGAATGGAGGGCCTTCGGGCCCCAGCGGGACGACCAGCGCCGTGAGCTCAGCGAGATGCGCTGGACGATCGAGCCGCTCGCCGCGCGCCTGGCGGCCGGCCACGGGCGGGAGGACGTCCAGCAGCGCCTGTCCGACATGCTGGAGATCATGGGGCACGCGCTGGGGCAGGGGGACGGGCTGACGTTCGCCCGTGCCGACGCGGAGTTCCACTCCCTGCTCATCCAGGTCGCGGGCAACCGGATGCTGGAGCACCTCTCCGGGATTGTCTCCGCCGCACTCCAGGTCTCGGGCAGCCCGGTCACGGGCTGTGAGCGGCCGAACGAGGCGTCGCTGGCGCACCACGCCCGGATCCTGGACGCCCTCGCCGGCGGCGATGGCACCGCGGCCGAGGCGGCCATGCGGCAGCTCCTCACCGTCCACCCCGATGTGGAACGCGTGGTGCCCGCTCCGCGCGAGCACTGACCGCGGTTCCGCGGACGGCGCGGTGCGGCATGCCATCCCTCTCCTGTGGCAAGTGCCCACCGGTGAGCCGTCCCCGTCGGACCCTGTGGGATCGTCGACCGATCCCACAGGGTCCGACGGCGAGAAGGACGGGCGGCGGACCCCGGAGAGACGCCCCCCTCGTCCCCGGGTGATCGCGTTTGTCCTTGTGTGCTCGTTTTTGCTTGCGTACGGGGTGTGACTCGGGCCACGCGGATTGGGCGTAACGCTCCCGGAGAGAACGCGATGACCTAAGAGGTGACAGCCGCGGAGGGAATACGGACGCCAGACATGGCGCTGTGCATCTTCCCGGCCCCCGCCCGCGCCGTCGGCCCATCCCCAAGCCGGCGGTCGGCCCCTGTCCACTGTGGACGGGGCCGGAAGCCGTTTATCAACGTTCCGAGAGGTTGTTCGTGTCGGCCAGCACATCCCGTACGCTCCCGCCGGAGATCGCCGAGTCCGTCTCTGTCATGGCTCTCATTGAGCGGGGAAAGGCTGAGGGGCAGATCGCCGGCGATGACGTGCGTCGGGCCTTCGAAGCTGACCAGATTCCGGCCACTCAGTGGAAGAACGTACTGCGCAGCCTCAACCAGATCCTCGAGGAAGAGGGTGTGACGCTGATGGTCAGTGCCGCAGAGCCCAAGCGCACCCGCAAGAGCGTCGCAGCGAAGAGTCCCGCCAAGCGCACCGCCACCAAGACGGTCGCGGCCAAGACGACGACCACGCGCAAGACCGCCGCCACCGCCGCACCGGCGGCGCCCGCCGCCGACCCCGCGGCCGAGGTGGAGGAGGAGGCACCCGCCAAGAAGGCGGCTGCCAAGAAGACCACGGCCAAGAAGACGGCCGCGAAGAAGACCACGGCCAAGAAGACGGCCGCGAAGAAGACCACGGCCAAGAAGGACGACGCCGAGCCGGCCGACGACGAGGTCATCGAGGAGACCAAGGCGGCGGACGAGCCCGAGGGCGCCGAGAACGCCGGTTTCGTGCTCTCCGACGAGGACGAGGACGACGCGCCGGCCCAGCAGGTCGCCGCCGCCGGTGCCACCGCCGACCCGGTCAAGGACTACCTCAAGCAGATCGGCAAGGTCCCCCTGCTCAACGCCGAGCAGGAGGTCGAGCTCGCCAAGCGCATCGAGGCGGGTCTGTTCGCCGAGGACAAGCTGGCGAACTCCGACAAGCTGGCGCCGAAGCTCAAGCGCGAGCTGGAGATCATCGCCGAGGACGGCCGCCGCGCCAAGAACCACCTGCTGGAGGCCAACCTCCGTCTGGTGGTCTCCCTGGCCAAGCGGTACACCGGCCGCGGCATGCTCTTCCTGGACCTGATCCAGGAGGGCAACCTGGGTCTGATCCGCGCGGTGGAGAAGTTCGACTACACCAAGGGCTACAAGTTCTCCACCTACGCGACCTGGTGGATCCGTCAGGCGATCACCCGCGCGATGGCCGACCAGGCCCGCACCATCCGTATCCCGGTGCACATGGTCGAGGTCATCAACAAGCTGGCGCGCGTGCAGCGGCAGATGCTCCAGGACCTGGGCCGCGAGCCCACCCCGGAGGAGCTGGCCAAGGAACTCGACATGACCCCCGAGAAGGTCATCGAGGTCCAGAAGTACGGCCGCGAGCCCATCTCCCTGCACACCCCGCTGGGCGAGGACGGCGACAGCGAGTTCGGTGACCTCATCGAGGACTCCGAGGCGGTCGTCCCGGCCGACGCGGTCAGCTTCACGCTGCTCCAGGAGCAGCTGCACTCGGTCCTCGACACCCTGTCCGAGCGCGAGGCGGGCGTCGTCTCCATGCGCTTCGGTCTCACCGATGGTCAGCCGAAGACCCTCGACGAGATCGGCAAGGTGTACGGGGTCACCCGCGAGCGCATCCGCCAGATCGAGTCCAAGACCATGTCGAAGCTGCGCCACCCCTCGCGTTCCCAGGTGCTGCGCGACTACCTCGACTAGTCCCGACGGCCACGACGCTCCGCCGTCGCGCCACGTCCGCCGAGGCCCGGCTCCCTTCTCAGGGGCCGGGCCTCGGCGCTGCCGCGCGGGTGCGCGCCGCCGCGCGGTCGATCACTCTGGGTGCTTCAGGATCACCCCAGTGTGAGGAGCGCGCATGCGACGTCGTCTTGCTCGGGCCCTGGCCCGGACGCTGGCCCTCGCGGCCGTGGGGACCGTCATACCGCTGGCCTCGGCCGTTCCGGCAGCCGCCGACAGCATCGTCGTCGGCGGCTTCCCTGTCGATGTCTCGGCGAGTCCGTGGACGGTGGCGCTGTCCAGCCGTGACCGGTTCGGAGGTACGCGTGCGGGACAGTTCTGCGGGGGAGTGGCGGTCGGCCGGACCACCGTGCTCACCGCGGCCCACTGCATGGACGAGGAAGTGCTGGGAGCGGCGCCGGAGCGGGTGCCCGACCTCAGAGTGATCTCGGGGCGTACGGAACTGCTCGCGGACAGCGGCCGGGAGATCGCCGTACGCGACACCTGGGTGAACCCCGGTTACGACGGCGTCACCAGCTCCGGCGACTTCGCCGTGCTCAGCCTGGCCGAGCCGCTGCCGCCGGGCTCGGTCATAGGCATGGCCGGTGCGGGGGATCCCGCCTACCGTGCCGGGACGCCGGCGACGGTCTACGGCTGGGGGGACACCACGGGGGCCGGCGCCTACGCCGGCCGTCTGCACGCGGCCCGCGTGCGGGTGCAGCCGGACGCGCAGTGCGAGCGCGCGTATCCGGGCGGTGTCGAGGGCACCTACCGCGCCGAGACGATGCTGTGCGCGGGAGAGGTGGCGGGGGGCCGCGACGCCTGCCAGGGGGACAGCGGCGGGCCGCTGGTGGCCGAGGGGCGGCTGATAGGACTCGTGTCCTGGGGGGCCGGCTGCGGCTGGGTGGGCAGTCCGGGGGTCTACACGCGCGTCTCAGACGTTCTGCGCACCCTGGGGTGGGCGCAGGCCCTCCCGGCGGCCGGAAGGGCGTCCGACGGGCCCTGAGCGGCCTTGAGGACCGGCGGGGACGCGAGACGGGCGACCACGCTCCGAAAATGGAGGCGGTCGCCCGTTCGCCGGCCTGTGCCAGTTAGCTCGTCGTCGGACGTAGAGGTGTCAGCGCTCTTCGTCGGGAGTGCTCGCCGGAGCGGTCAGCCGCTCCGTCTCGTCCTGTATCTCAGCGGCGATCTTCTTGAGTTCCGGCTCGAACTTGCGGCCGTGGTGGGCGCAGAAGAGCAGTTCTCCGCCGCTCAGCAGGACGACGCGCAGGTATGCCTGGGCGCCGCAGCGGTCGCAGCGATCGGCGGCCGTCAGTGGGCTCGCGGGGGTCAGAACAGTAGTCACGTCGCCTCTTCTCTAGCTCGACGAGCTGTCGTACCAGGGTCAACATCCAACCAGCCCCAAAACGTTCCCGCTCGTGGCTTTTCCTCGAAAAATCTTTTCCGAAGCGGCCGGATGCTGCCGGTTGGCGGCGAATGTGCCGTAGTGCGTGTCTCTGTGTCGTACGGATTCGCGTCGTATCGGGGGTCAGCCCTCCCGGCTGGCTTGCCGGTTGTTCATGAGGACGTGCCCGGAGCCTAAATGGTTCATGCCTCGAAGGGAACGTGATGTGTGCTTCACTCCATCGAGGGATCGAACAGACATGCGACCCTCGACTAGGGTGTGACCGGGACGAGGGTGGCGTTACAACGGCTCTACCAGGCATCGGTACCCTCTCACCGGTGGCTCAGGCCGCGCCCTTACCCATGAGGGCCCCATCTGAAATTCAGCGAGGAGCGAACCGCGTGACCGCCGAGACGTCCGTGCCGTCCACAGCGCTGCTGGCAGGAGCAGACCGGGACGGTTCCAACTACACCGCGCGGCACCTGCTCGTCCTCGAGGGGCTCGAGGCCGTGCGGAAGCGCCCCGGTATGTACATCGGATCCACCGACAGCCGTGGTCTGATGCACTGCCTCTGGGAGATCATCGACAACTCCGTCGACGAGGCCCTCGGGAACTACTGCGACCACATCGAGGTGGTCCTCCACGACGACGGCTCGGTGGAGGTCCGGGACAACGGCCGGGGCATCCCGGTCGACGTCGAGCCCAAGACCGGCCTCTCCGGGGTCGAGGTCGTCATGACCAAGCTGCACGCCGGCGGCAAGTTCGGCGGCGGCTCGTACGCCGCCTCCGGTGGTCTGCACGGCGTCGGCGCCTCCGTCGTCAACGCGCTCTCCGCGCGGCTCGACGTGGAGGTGGACCGCGGCGGGCACACCCACGCGATCAGCTTCCGGCGCGGTGTCCCCGGCGTCTTCGCCGCCGTCGGCCCGGACGCGAAGTTCGAGCCCGGCAGCGGACTGCGCAAGACGAAGAAGATCCCCAGGAGCCGCAGCGGCACCCGCGTGCGCTACTGGGCCGACCGCCAGATCTTCCTCAAGGACGCCAAGCTCGCCCTGGAGACGCTGCACCAGCGCGCGCGCCAGACCGCTTTCCTGGTGCCCGGCCTGACCATCGTGGTCCGGGACGAGCTCGGACTCGGCGAGGGCGGCAGCAAGGGCGAGGAATCCTTCCGCTTCGACGGCGGCATCAGCGAGTTCTGCGAGTTCCTCGCCTCCGACCGGCCCGTCTGCGACACCCTCCGCTTCACCGGGCAGGGCACCTTCAAGGAGACCGTTCCCGTCCTCGACGAGCGCGGCCAGATGACGCCCACCGAGGTCACGCGCGAGCTCGGCGTCGATGTCGCGATGCGCTGGGGAACCGGCTACGACACCACGCTCAGGTCCTTCGTCAACATCATCGCCACCCCCAAGGGCGGCACCCATGTCGCCGGCTTCGAGCAGGCCGTCGCCAGGACGATGAACGAGGTGCTGCGCACGAAGAAGATGCTGCGCGTGGCCGAGGACGACATCGTCAAGGACGACGCCCTCGAAGGCCTCACCGCGGTGGTCACGGTCCGCCTCGCCGAGCCGCAGTTCGAGGGCCAGACCAAGGAGGTCCTCGGCACCTCGGCGGCCCGCCGCATCGTGAACACCGTGATCGCGAGGGAACTCAAGGCGTTCCTGACCTCCACCAAGCGTGACGCCGCCCAGCAGGCCCGCGTCGTCATGGAGAAGGCCGTCGCGGCGGCCCGGACCCGTATCGCCGCCCGTCAGCACAAGGACGCGCAGCGCCGCAAGACGGCCCTGGAGTCGTCGTCGCTGCCGGCGAAGCTCGCCGACTGCCGCAGTGACGACGTCGACCGCAGCGAACTGTTCATCGTCGAGGGGGACTCGGCGCTCGGCACCGCGAAGCTCGCCCGCAACTCGGAGTTCCAGGCGCTCCTGCCGATCCGCGGGAAGATCCTCAACGTCCAGAAGTCCTCCGTGACGGACATGCTGAAGAACGCCGAGTGCGGCGCGATCATCCAGGTCATAGGAGCCGGCTCGGGCCGCACCTTCGACATCGACACCGCCCGCTACGGCAAGATCATCATGATGACCGACGCCGATGTCGACGGCTCCCACATCCGCACGCTGCTCCTGACCCTCTTCCACCGCTACATGCGCCCCATGGTCGAGGCCGGCCGGGTCTTCGCCGCGGTGCCGCCGCTGCACCGCATCGAGCTGATCCAGCCGAAGAAGGGTCAGGACAAGTACGTCTACACGTACTCGGACCGGGAACTGCGCGACAAGCTCATGGAGTTCCAGAGCAAGAACATCCGCTACAAGGACTCCATCCAGCGCTACAAGGGTCTCGGAGAGATGGACGCCGACCAGCTGGCGGAGACCACCATGGACCCGCGCCACCGCACCCTGCGCCGGATCAACCTGACCGATCTGGAGGCGGCCGAGCAGGTCTTCGACCTCCTCATGGGCAACGACGTGGCGCCGCGCAAGGAGTTCATCTCCAGCTCGGCGGCGACGCTGGACCGCTCCCGCATCGACGCGTAGCCGTTCCACCGGGCGCGTGCACGGTCCAGTCACCTGATGGAGTGAAGCGGAACGGGAAGAAGAGTCAGGGATCTTCCCGTTCTGTCCATCCTTGGGCATGCAGCCAAGCAATTCGGGGGACGTCGCCTACGACGATCCCTGGTACGACGCCCTGGCCTCGGGCTGGGGCGAGTCGGCCGACACGGGGGTCCCGCCGGCGCGACGTGAGCGGGACACCACCGTGGCCGCCGCCGACGTCTACCTCGAAGTACAGCGCAGCGCCGCCTTCCAGGAGGTGCGCACCAGGTACCGGCGGTTCGTGGTCCCGGCGGTCGCGGTCTTCTTCACCTGGTACGTGGCGTACGTCGTGACGGCCACGACCTCGCCGGGCCTGCTGGCCCGGCCCGTCGCGGGTGCCGTGAACCTCGGGATGCTGGTGGGACTCGGCCAGTTCCTCACCACGTTCCTGCTGACCTGGGCCTACGTGCGGCACGCGCGGCTGCGCAGGGACCGCGCGGCGCTCGAACTGCGCTGGGACACCCAGGAGCTGGCGCGGGGCCGGGGCGGCCGGTCATGACGGGTGATCACCGGACCACGGCGCTGCTGCTGTTCGGCCTGTTCGTCGCGGTCACCCTGGGCATCACGACCTGGGTGAGCCGCCACCGGCAGGGCTCGCCCGAGGAGTTCTACGCGGGCGGCCGGCTGTTCTCCCCCATGGAGAACGGTTTCGCCCTGGCGGGCGACTACATGTCGGCCGCCTCCTTCCTCGGCATCTCCGGACTCATCTGCCTCGTCGGCTACGACGGGATGCTCTACTCGGTGGGCTTCCTCGTGGCCTGGCTGGTGGTTCTCTTCCTGGTCGCCGAACTGGTGCGCAACTGCGGCCGGTTCACCCTGGCCGACGTGGTCGCGGCCCGCATGCGCGAGCGGCCGGTGCGCATCGCGGCGGGAACCTCCTCGGTCACCGTGTCCGTGCTGTACCTGGTGGCGCAGATGGTCGGCGCGGGCAGCCTGGTCGCGCTGCTGCTCGGCGGCACCGGCGGGGCCGCTCAGGCGTGGACGGTCGTCGGCGTCGGTGTCCTCATGGTGATCTACGTGTCGCTTGGCGGCATGCGGGCCACCACCTGGATCCAGATCGTCAAGGCGGTCCTGCTGCTCGGCGGGACCGTGGTGCTGACCGTCCTGGTCCTGCTGCGGTTCCACGGCGACCTCAACCGCCTGCTGCACACGGCGGCCGAACGCAGCGGCCACGGGGACGCGTTCCTGGCGCCCGGGCTCGCCTACGGCGCCGACTGGACGGCGCGGTTCGACTTCATCAGCCTGGGCCTCGCCCTGGTGCTCGGCACGGCCGGGCTGCCGCACATCCTGTCCCGCTTCTACACGGTGCCCACCGCGCGGGCGGCACGGCGTTCGGTGGTCTGGTCGATCGGACTCATCGGCGGCTTCTACCTGATGACGATCGTCCTCGGCTTCGGCGCCGCCGCCCTCATCGGACCGGACGCCGTCCGCGCCTCCCACGCCTCCGGGAACACGGCGGTGCCCCTGCTCGCGCTCGACCTGGGCGGCGGCAGCGGCACCACGGGCGGCACGGTCCTGTTCGCGGTCGTCGCCGCGATCGCCTTCGCCACGATCCTCGCGGTGGTCGCCGGCATCACGCTCGCCTCGTCGGCGTCCGTCGCGCACGACCTGTACGCCTCCCTGCGACGCCGGGGCGGGAAACCGCGCAGCGAGGTGGCCGTGGCCCGTGTCGCCGCGGTCGGCATCGGCCTGCTCGCGATCGCCCTCGGGCTCCTGGCCCGCGACCTCAACGTGGCGTTCCTCGTGGGACTCGCCTTCGCCGTGGCCGCCTCGGCCAACCTGCCGGTGCTGCTGTACTCGCTGTTCTGGCGCGGCTTCACCACACGCGGTGCCGTGTGGTCCGTCTACGGAGGTCTGGTCCCGGCCGTGGTGCTGGTGCTGCTGTCACCCGTGGTGTCCGGCAGCCCCGCATCCCTCTTCCCCGGCGTCGACTTCCAGCTCTTCCCGCTGCAGAACCCGGGGCTGGTCTCCATCCCGCTGGGTTTCCTCGCGGGCTGGCTCGGCACGGTCACCTCGGCCGAGGTTCCCGACGAGGCCCGGCACGCCGAGACCGAGGTGCGTTCACTCACCGGTGCGGGGGCGGTGTAGACAGCGGCGGAGACAAAAGGGGGCCGGCATCCGTAAGGGACGGAGGGCACCGTGCGCGCGGCGATCCCGGGCCCGACAGCGGCCCCCGGCTGCTCCGCCGGGCCGCCGTCGGGGTGTACGGCGCGGGTCCGCCCGGTGGCGGCGCCGCCCGTCTCCCCGGGCGATCGTGAGCCCGTCTCGTCGGGCAGGCAGTGGTCCACGAGGACCACATCCGTCCGGGGCGGCGGCTCCGGGCGGGCGAGGGGCTCGGTCCGTACCGGACCTCGATCTTCACGCCTGCGCCTCGGTGGCCTCACGGGCCCCCGGGAGCGCTGGTTCCGCGCCCGGATCCGTCAGGGCGTCGGGCAGGACGACGGTGAACTCCGCGCCCCCGCCGCTCGCCTCGCCCACGCGGGCGCTGCCACCCTGCCGTTCGGCGAGCGTGCGCACCAGGGACAGCCCGATGCCCCGTTCGCGGTGGGCCGGCGGCTGTTTCGTGGACCAGCCCTCCGCGAAGACCAGCTCGCGTCGCTCCGGCGGGATTCCGGGCCCGGTGTCGCGCACCACGAGCACCGCCGTACGTCCCTCGGCGCGCAGTTCGACCTCGACGCGCGCGCCTGGGGTTCCGGCGACGGCGTCCAGGGCGTTGTCCACCAGGTTGCCGACGACGGTGACGAGGCCGCGGGGGTCGATCAGCCGGTCCGGCAGCCGGGTCCCCTCCGAGATCCGCAGGGCCACCTGGCGTTCCGCCGCGACCGTGGCCTTGCCCACCAGCAGCGCCGCGAGCAGTGGGTCCCGGATCTTCTCGGTGACCTGTTCCGAGGTGGCCCGGTGAGCGCCGACGACCTCGCCGACGAACTCCACCGCGTCGTCGTACAGCTCCAGCTCCAGCAGCCCCAGCAGGGTGTGCATGCGGTTGGCGTGCTCGTGGTCCTGGGCCCGCAGCGCGTCGATGAGCCCACGCGTGGAGTCCAGCTCCCGTCCGAGCCGGTCCAGCTCCGTGCGGTCGCGCAGCGTGGCGACGGCGCCCCCGTCGTCGGTCGGCATCCGGTTGGCGACCAGCACCCGCCGGCCGCGGACGGTGAGCAGATCGGTGCCGGTCACCCGCCCGGCCAGCACATCGGCGGTGCGTCCCGTGCCGAGGGCCTCGTCGGGGGAGCGGCCGACGGCCTCCTCGCCGACGCCCAGCAGGCGCTGCGCCTCGTCGTTGAGCAGGCGGACGCGGCCGTCGGCGTCCAGGGCGACGACACCCTCCCGGATACCGTGCAGCATGGCCTCGCGCTCCGCGAGCAGCGCCGCGATGTCGGAGAAGGCCAGATCACGGGTCTGGCGCTGCACCCGGCGGGCGATGAGCCAGGCCGCGAACGCGGCCACGGCCAGGGCGCCGCCCGCGTAGGCGAACAGCCCCGGGACGGCGTGCACCAGCCGGGCCCGCACACTGTCGTAGGCGATGCCGACGGAGACCGCGCCGACGATCTCGCCGTCTCCGTCACGCAGCGGCACCTTTCCCCGCGCGGAACGCCCCAGGGTGCCGTCGTCGATCTCCATGACGTCGTGTCCGGCCAGTGCCTCACCGGGGTCGGTCGACACCAGGCCGCCGATCCGCTCCGGGTCGGTGTGCGACCAGCGCACGCCCCGTACGTCCAGCACCACGACGTACTCGGCGCCGGTCGCCCTCCGGATCCGTTCGGCATCCCGCTGCACCGGCCCGTCCGGCGACGGCTCGGTGCGCCGCACGCCGTCCGCGATCTGCGGCTGCTGGGCGGTGGTCTGCGCGATGGCGAGGGCGCGGCGCATCGCCTGGTCGTCCAGCTGGTCGCCGAGCGGTGCCAGGAACAGCCCGGTGGCGAGCACCGCGACACCCGCGGCGATCGCCAGCTGCATCAGCAGGACCTGGGAGAACACCCGCCGTGGCAGACCGAGGCGCGGACGGCGTGCGGAGCGAGCGGAAGGCATGCCCCCGACGGTACGGGGCGGGCCGGGGGCGCCGCCGGGGGTCTGGCGGGGATCTCCCGGCCTCGTCAGCTCGCCGACGCGGCCGCCGTCACCTCGCGGACGTCCACGACGTCCATCCGCGCGGGCGAGCCCAGCGCGGACCCGCAGCTCTCCGGTCGCGGCGGCAGGGACGCGCCCTGGGCGACCTCCACGCGCCAGCGGCGTCCGTCCGTGTGGGCGACGGTCACCGCCCAGCGGGGCGCGGCGCCCTCCGTCGCCACGACGCCGAGGGCCCCGGCGGCGTACTCGCCCACCGCGCGCCGGACGGCGAGCTCGGCCGCCTGACCGGGCCGTTCCCACGCGGAACGGCCCCGGCACCCGTCCACGACGATCCGGCCCTCCTGGGCGCCGTGCAGCACCTCCTTGACGGCATGTGCCTCGGCCCGGCCGTACGCGTAGCCGTACGGCAGCACGAGCACCGTGGGGGAGAAGCGGTGACCTCCCAGGTGGGTGACCTCCCAGACACCCTCGACCCCGGAGGCGGCGAGCTCGGCCGCGAGCGGCCGTCCGAGCAGGGCGCAGCAGCGGTCGCGTTTGCCGTTGGTGCACACCAGGGCGAGCGGGTCGCCGTCGTGAGCCGCCCCGCCGAGCACCGCGCCGAAGGTTTCCGGCTCGCCCCGGCCCAGCGCGGCGAAGTCGAGGCCGAGCAGCCGGCCGGGGTCGGTGACCGAGGCGGTGTGCAGCCACACGTTTCCCGGCACGGTGTGGGCGACGTACACCCGGCGCAGGGCGGAGACTCCGCTGTCCGCGTGGCGCCCGGGCCGGCGTACGAGCGCGATCCGCACCCCGGTGCCGTTCGCGGCGTCCTCCAGGGCCCTGCCCAGCGCGGGATCGAGATGGCTCGACGTGAGCGCCTTGGCACCCCAGGGGCCGGGCTGCTCCAGCAGCAGCCAGGTCCTCGCGGTCGCCGCGGTTCCCGCGACCGGCTCCCGGAGCTCGCGGGCGACGGTTGAGCACGTGCTACTCACAGAGGTGAGCCTAACCTGACTTGGCCGGGAGCGACGTGTTGTCCGCGTGAGCCCTGGCGGGGGAGGCGGTACCTTGCGCACGTGCGTGAGGCCCGGGCTTGATGGTGTGCCGGGCCTCACGAGGCTGTGGAGCGGGGAGCGGTGTGCCCGCTCGGTCGGGGCGGCCCCGCGTCGTCGATGGTGCGCTGAGGGCTGAGGTGGCGAAGCCGAGTGGGCTCGCTGCCCGTGTGCGGTCTTCGGCTCAGGCGTCCGGGATGTCGGCCTTGGCGCGCAGCAGCGTCTCCCGGGAGATGACGACGATGCGTTCGTAGTCGGCGCGGCCGGCGTCCGCGGGCAGTTCGCCGTCGAGTTCCGCTGTGGCCTCCGTCCCGATGACGGCGAAGTTCCCGTCACTGAGCTCGAAGACGTCAGGACAGGTTTCGCCGTTCAGGCTGCCTCGTTCGCGTGGTGACGATCCGAGACGGCGCACGATCTTCAATGAAGGCCCCGATCCGTGTGTGCGTTGATCACGCCGATGACGTTGATCACAGAGAACAGGGCGGATTATTTCGCCGAGGCGGCAGGCTTCGCTGGAGAATCGTGGAGGAACACCGGCCTTCCCCCCGATCGGCCGCGCGGCTGTCCGTGCGGTTGACGGCAGACGGTCAGGAACGAGCGGATCAGGACGGTCGTGCGGAGCCGGGACGTCAGGGTGGCACCAGGTGGTTCCGCACCGCTACCGGGTCTCGTCGGGTGGCATGCCCACGACCCACCACTCGTCGGTCTCGGCGTCGTCCAGGTCCGCGATCAGCGCGTCGACCATTCTCCCCGCGCGCGCCTCGTCGGAGGATTCCACCAGACTGGCCCGGTGGGGACGCGTCGCGTCCCAGTAGGCGCGGAATATCGGGTTGCGGCATGTGATGCGCAGGTATCCGTGCAGCTCTTCCCAGGTGACGAGCCCGATGCGGTGAGCCAGCAACGCGTTGGAGTAGAGCGCGTTGGCGAAGAGGAACTGGCGGCGCTGAGTGGGCGACTCGACCTCCACGGTGCTCAGCACGGCGGCCAGGTCCGGATCCGCCAGGGCCTTGTCCAACAGGTACAGCTGCAGCTGTTGCTGCTGGGCGAAGCCGGCCGGCCGGCTCCCGTCGCCCGGCACGCCACCGTGCGACTTCTCCTCACGCAGTGCGCGCCGCACGAAGACAGCCGTCAGTACACCCACGGTGAAGGCGAGGCACACGCCGGTGGCGGCCCCGCGTCCCCGCAGGTCAAAATCCTGTGTGGCCATGTCAGATACCCCCGATCGGGCCGCCGTCCGCCGGTCGTCGGGGTGCGGGTCGACTGGAGGGAACCGGCGAGCGGTGGGCGGCGCTTGCCGCCTTCCAGGGTGCCGAGCGGCTCTGATCGGCGGGAAGGCGGAGAAGAGGCGCACGGAGGGAAGCGAGGGTCGCACAAGCCGGCGCCTTGCCCAACGTCTGCCCCGCGGCTGCTGCTAACAATCGTTCACTTCGGCGCTGTTCGCGCGGCTCGTATCCTGGTGCGTCAGTCGATTCCCGGGCGCGTGCGCGGACGCGAGCCGGGGCACGCCGAGAGGTGAGAGGGGTCGCGTGGTGGTGCGGAGCGGTGGGCGGCAGATTCCGGTCGTGGTGCTGGCCGGGTTCCTCGGTTCGGGGAAGACCACGCTGCTCAATCACCTCCTGCACCGCAGCGGCGGCAGCCGCATCGGCGCCGTCGTCAACGACTTCGGGGCCATCGAGATCGACGCCATGGCCGTGGCCGGTGCGCTCGGGGACTCGACGGTGTCGCTGGGCAACGGGTGCCTGTGCTGCGCGGTCGACAGCAGTGAGCTGGACGTCTACCTCGAGCGGCTCGCCCGGCCCGAGGCCCGCATCGACGTCATCGTCATCGAGGCCAGCGGGCTCGCCGAACCGCAGGAGCTCGTGCGGATGGTGCTCGCCAGCGAGCATCCGGGCATCGTCTACGGCGGGCTCGTCGAGGTGGTGGACGCCGCCGAGTTCGATCGGACGCGGGCCCGGCATCCCGAGATCGACCGGCACCTGGCACTCGCCGACCTGGTGGTCGTCAACAAGGTCGACCGGGTCGCGGACGCCGGGAGGGTGCTGGGGATCGTCCGGTCACTGGCCGACCGTGCGGCCGTGGTGGCCGCCACGCACGGTCGCGTCGACCCCGAGTTCCTCTTCGACTGCCGGCCGAGCGAGGAGCGCGTCGGGCAGCTGTCCTTCGACGACCTGCACCGCGACGGCCACGACGAGCACGCCGGGCACCTGCACACCGGGCACCTGCACACCGGGTACGACAGCCTCTCCTTCGCCTCCGGGCGCCCGCTGGACCCGCGGCGGCTGATCCGCTTCCTGGACAGCCGGCCCGAGGGGCTGTACCGGATCAAGGGGTACGTCGACTTCGGGCCGTACGACGCCGGCAACCGGTACGCCGTGCACGCCGTGGGGCGGTTCCTGCGGTTCTACCCCGAGCACTGGCCGGCCGGGGCGGAGCGGCTGACACAGCTCGTACTCATCGGCACGGACCTCGACACCGCCGCCCTCCGTGCGGAACTTGAGATCTGCGAGAGCGACAGCGCCCCACACGCCGACGAGGAGGGCATGTGGGGCGTCCTGCGCTACGTACAGGGGGCCGCGGAGGACCCGGCCGCCTAGGCCGGGCCCGCCACCACCGACACCGTCTTCGCCAGGGACACGCCCGAACCGTCACGGCGCGGGTCGGGCTCCGGGAGGTCCACCGCCGTGCCGTTCCGCTGCGCGGCACGGGCCGGTGCCGGACCCGCCCAGGCCAGGGACAGGCAGTCCTCGCCCTTGAGGAACCGCTGGCAGCGGACGCCGCCGGTGGCCCGGCCCTTGCGCGGGTACTGGTCGAACGGAGTGAGCTTGGCCGTCGTCTGGACGGAGTCGTCCAGCGTGCCGCGTGAACCAGCGACGGTGAACACCACCGCGTCCGCCGCCGGATCGACCGCCGTGAAGCTGATGACCTTCGCGCCCTCGGTGAGCTTGATGCCCGCCACACCGCCGGCCGGGCGGCCCTGCGGGCGGACCTGTGCCGCCTGGTAGCGCAGCAGTTGAGCGTCGTCGCTGATGAACACCAGGTCCTCGTCGCCCGTGCGCAGCTCGACCGCCCCGACGATCCGGTCGCCCTCCTTCAGCGTGATGACTTCCAGCTCCTCCTTGTTGGAGGGGTAGTCGGGCACCACGCGCTTGACGACACCCTGCGCGGTGCCGAGCGCCAGTCCCGGTGACGACTCGTCGAGCGTGGTCAGGCACACCACCTGCTCGTCGTCCTCCAGGGACACGAACTCGGCCAGCGGGGCCCCGCCCGAGAGGTTCGGTGTCGGCATCGTCTCCGGGAGCTGCGGCAGGTCCACGACGTTCAGCCGGAGCAGACGGCCCATGGAGGTGACGACGCCGATCTCACCGCGGGCCGTCGCCGGCACCGCCGAGACGATCACGTCGTGCTTGACCCGCTTGCGGTTGTCGGCGAGCGGCTCGTTGTTCGCCGTACGGGCGAGCAGGCCCGTGGAGGACAGCAGGACGCGGCACGGGTCGTCCGCCACCTGGAGCGGCACGGCGGCGGCCGGGGCACCGGCCGACTCCAGCAGCAGCGTGCGCCGGTCGTTGCCGAACTTCTTCGACACCGCCGCCAGTTCGGCGGAGACCAGCTTGCGCAGCTCCGCGTCCGAGTCCAGGATCCGGGTCAGTTCCTCGATCTCCGCGTTCAGCCGGTCCTTCTCGGCCTCCAGCTCGATCCGGTCGTACTTGGTGAGGCGGCGCAGCGGCGTGTCCAGGATGTACTGGGTCTGGATGTCGCTGAGGGAGAAGCGCTCGATCAGGCGCTGCTTGGCCTCCGCCGAGTTCTCACTGGACCGGATGAGGCGGATCACCTCGTCGATGTCCACCAGCGCCGTGAGCAGGCCCTCGACCAGGTGGAGGCGGTCGCGCCGCTTGCCGCGGCGGAACTCCGAACGCCGGCGCACCACGTTGAACCGGTGGTCGAGGTAGACCTCGAGGAGTTCCTTGAGGCCCAGGGTGAGCGGCTGGCCGTCCACCAGGGCCACGTTGTTGATGCCGAAGGACTCCTCCATCGGCGTCAGCTTGTACAGCTGCTCCAGCACCGCCTCCGGCACGAAGCCGTTCTTGATCTCGATGACCAGGCGCAGCCCGTGCTCGCGGTCGGTGAGGTCCTTGACGTCGGCGATGCCCTGGAGCTTCTTCGAGCCGACCAGGTCCTTGATCTTGGCGATCACCTTCTCGGGACCGACCGCGAACGGCAGCTCGGTGACGACCAGGCCCTTGCGGCGGGCCGTCACGTCCTCGACCGTGACCGTCGCGCGGATCTTGAACGTGCCGCGGCCCGTCTCGTAGGCGTCGCGGATGCCGGAGAGGCCGACGATCCGGCCGCCGGTGGGCAGGTCGGGGCCGGGGACGTGCTTCATCAGGGCGTCGAGGTCGGCGCCCGGGTGCCGGATCAGGTGCCGCGCGGCCGCGACGACCTCGCGCAGGTTGTGCGGCGGCATGTTGGTGGCCATGCCGACCGCGATCCCCGACGCGCCGTTGACCAGCAGGTTCGGGAAGGCGGCGGGCAGCGCTACCGGCTCCTGCTCCTGGCCGTCGTAGTTGGGCGCGAAGTCGACCGTGTCCTCGTCGATGGACTCGGTCATGAGGCTGGTGGCCTCGGCCATCCGGCACTCGGTGTACCGCATCGCCGCGGGCGGGTCGTCGTTGCCCAGGGAGCCGAAGTTGCCGTGGCCGTCGACCAGCGGGACGCGCATCGAGAACGACTGCGCCATGCGCACCAGGGCGTCGTAGATCGACGCGTCGCCATGGGGGTGCAGCTTGCCCATGACCTCGCCGACGACGCGGGCGCACTTCACGTAGCCGCGCTCGGGGCGCAGGCCCATCTCGTTCATCTGGTAGACGATGCGGCGGTGCACCGGTTTCAGACCGTCCCGCGCGTCCGGAAGGGCGCGTGAGTAGATGACCGAGTAGGCGTACTCGAGGAAGGAGCCCTGCATCTCGTCGACGACGTCGATGTCGAGGATCTTCTCCTCGTACGAGTCGTCGGGCGGCGGGGTCTTCGTGCTGCGGCGGGCCATCGCTGCCGGCTCCTTGCTGAGCGTGGGACGGGATCTGACGCGGACCATTGTGGACCGTCGCACTGACAGGCGGGACCAGGACCCGGGTCCGGCCGGTCGGTTCGTCGGGGTGCGGCGGCGCCAGCAGGCTACGCGGCGCGGGCGTCCGGACCGGTGCGGGGTTCCCGGCCGGCGGGGTGGAGGAGGCCGGGGGAGGCCCGCGCGGCCCGGCTCCACGGGCGCTCCCGGCGCTCGGGCGCCGCGGGAGAGACGACCGCCCGCGGACCCCGGCCGTGTTCTCGCTCTCGGCGTAGCCGGCCCCTTCCGGGAACTTCCCGGTTCGTCCGCGCGCTTGCATACAGTGGCAGGACCGGCACAAACGGCGGTTTCGACGACCGCCTCCGCGATCGAAGGGACGTACATGCCCATGGGTCACACGGCCACAGCCCAGGCAGGCTCCGGCGGCCTGACAGCGACCGAGCACCGCCTGGCCAACGGCCTGCGCGTGGTGCTCTCCGAGGACCACCTGACCCCGGTCGCCGCGGTGTGCCTCTGGTACGACGTGGGTTCACGCCACGAAGTCAAGGGACGCACCGGTCTGGCTCACCTCTTCGAGCACCTGATGTTCCAGGGCTCCGCCCAGGTGAAGGGCAACGGTCACTTCGAGCTGGTCCAGGGCGCCGGCGGCTCCCTCAACGGCACCACCAGCTTCGAGCGCACCAACTACTTCGAGACGATGCCCGCCCACCAGCTGGAGCTCGCGCTCTGGCTGGAGGCCGACCGCATGGGTTCCCTGCTGACCGCCCTGGACGACGAGTCCATGGAGAACCAGCGGGACGTCGTCAAGAACGAGCGCCGCCAGCGCTACGACAACGTCCCCTACGGCACCGCCTTCGAGAAGCTGACCGCCCTCGCCTACCCGGAGGGCCACCCGTACCACCACACGCCCATCGGATCGATGGCGGACCTGGACGCGGCCACCCTGGAGGACGCCCGCCAGTTCTTCCGCACCTACTACGCGCCGAACAACGCCGTGCTCTCCGTAGTCGGCGACATCGACCCGGAGCAGACGCTCGCGTGGATCGAGAAGTACTTCGGTTCCATCCCCTCCCACGACGGCAAGCCCGCCCCGCGCGACGGCTCGCTGCCCGACGTCATCGGCGAGCAGCTGCGCGAGATCGTGGAGGAGGAGGTGCCCGCGCGTGCGCTGATGGCCGCCTACCGGCTGCCGGAGGACGGCACCCGCGCGTGCGACGCCGTCGACGTGGCGCTCACCATCCTCGGCGGCGGTGAGTCCTCGCGCCTCTACAACCGTCTCGTCCGGCGTGACCGCACGGCCGTGGCCGCCGGTTTCGGCCTGCTGCGGCTGGCCGGGGCGCCGTCCCTGGGCTGGCTGGACGTGAAGACCTCCGGCGACGTCGAGGTGCCGGTCATCGAGTCCGCCATCGACGAGGAGCTCGCCCGGTTCGCCGAGCAGGGCCCCACGGACGAGGAGATGGAGCGCGCGCAGGCCCAGCTGGAGCGCGAGTGGCTCGACCGGCTCGGCACGGTCGCGGGCCGCGCCGACGAACTGTGCCGATACGCCGTCCTGTTCGGCGACCCGCAGCTCGCCCTCACCGCCGTCCAGCGCGTTCTGGAGGTGACGCCGCAGGAGGTGCAGGAGGTCGCCAAGAGCCGTCTGCGCCCCGACAACCGCGCGGTGCTCGTCTACGAGCCCGTCGCGGGCGAGGCCGACGAGACCGGGGAAGCCGCCGCAGCCGGCACCGACGAGAACGAGGAGGCGGCGAAGTGACCGAGCTCGCCACGATGGACTTCCACCCGCAGCCGCAGGCCGGCGAGGCCAAGCCCTGGGCCTTCCCGGCTCCCGAGCGTGGCTCGCTCGACAACGGCCTGACCGTGCTGCGCTGCCACCGTCCCGGCCAGCAGGTCGTCGCCGTCGAGGTGCTGCTCGACGCCCCCCTGGAGGCGGAGCCGGCCGGCCTCGACGGTGTCGCCACGATCATGGCGCGGGCCTTCTCCGAGGGCACGGACAAGCACTCCGCCGAGGAGTTCGCGGCCGAACTGGAGCGCTGCGGCGCCACCCTGGACGCGCACGCCGACCATCCCGGTGTCCGCCTCAGCCTGGAGGTCCCGGCCTCCCGGCTGCCCAAGGGGCTCGGGCTGCTCGCCGACGCCCTGAGGGCGCCCGCGTTCGCCGACAGCGAGGTCGAGCGGCTCGTCCGCAACCGCCTCGACGAGATCCCGCACGAGCTGGCCAACCCCTCGCGCCGTGCGGCCAAGGAGCTCTCCAAGGAGCTGTTCCCGGCGAGTTCGCGCATGTCGCGCCCGCGCCAGGGCACCGAGGAGACCGTGGCCGGCATCGACTCCGCGGCCGTGCGCGCCTTCCACGAGAAGCACGTACGCCCCGCCACGGCCACCGCCGTGGTCGTCGGTGACCTCACCGGTGTCGACCTGGACGAGCTGCTCGGCGACACCCTGGGCGCCTGGACGGGCTCCTCCGCCGAGCCGCGGCCCGTCCCGCCGGTGGTCGCCGACGACACGGGCCGTGTGGTGATCGTGGACCGCCCCGGGGCCGTCCAGACGCAGCTGCTGATCGGCCGCGTCGGACCGGACCGGCACGACCGCGTGTGGCCCGCGCAGGTGCTCGGCACCTACTGCCTCGGCGGCACCCTCACCTCCCGCCTGGACCGCGTCCTGCGCGAGGAGAAGGGCTACACCTACGGCGTGCGGTCCTTCGGACAGGTCCTCAGGTCCGCCCCGGACGGCACCGGCGCGGCGATGCTGGCCATCAGCGGCTCCGTCGACACCCCGAACACCGGTCCGGCCCTGGACGACCTGTGGAAGGTGCTGCGCACGCTCGCCGCCGAGGGGCTCACCGACGCCGAACGCGACGTCGCCGTGCAGAACCTCGTGGGCGTGGCGCCGCTGAAGTACGAGACCGCCGCGGCCGTCGCGAGCACCCTGGCCGACCAGGTCGAGCAGCACCTGCCGGACCACTACCAGGCCGACCTGTACCGGCAGTTGGCCGCGACCGGCACCGTGGAGGCCACCGCGGCCGTCGTGAACGCCTTCCCGGTGGACCGTCTGGTGACGGTCCTCGTCGGTGACGCGGCGCAGATCAAGGCGCCGGTGGAGGCCCTCGGGATCGGGGAAGTCACCGTGGTGAGCGCCGAGTAGCGAGCCGGCGCGCGGCACACACGCGCAGGCCCTGGTGACGTGAAAGTCACCAGGGCCCTCTTTTGCCCGGATTGGGACGGAGGTTGCCTGTCTGACCTGTGGGATGCGCTACAAAACCCGGGATCCGTTTGAGGATTGCGGGACGCGCCGCTTAGCTTCGTCCGGGCTGTTCGTCGGGCAGTGCGCCGCACCCGCGGCACCGGACAGTCATCGCCGAGTCCCCGTACGGCGCGAGCCAGGGGAGCCGGGGACCCACATGAGTCCCTGGGGTGAATCGGACGCCCGCGCGTGTCGCGAGGGGGTCCGTAGGAGACCTTCCTGCTCCGAACCCGTCAGCTAACCCGGTAGGCGAGAGGGAAGGAAAGGACCAGCCTGTACATGGCGTTCACCCGCGCCCCGGGCAAGCACCGTCGTCCCAGCAGGATGCAGCGCGGCACCGCCCGCGCGGCGGGCGTCGCGGCGCTCGCCGGCAGCGGCGTCGTCGGCTCCCTCGCCGTTCCCGCGCTCGCCGCCGAACCGGCCGCCGCGCAGACCGGCCTCACCCCCGTCGTCACTCTGGGCGACGCGGTCGCCGACCGCATCGACGCCCAGGCGGCCGCCCAGCACGAGGCGGCCCGCGAGGCGGCCGAGACCGCCGCGCGCAAGGCCGCCGAGGAGGCCGCGCGGGAGCGGGCCGCCGAGGAGGCGGAGCAGGCCCGCGCGGAGAAGGAGCGCGCCGCGCGTGAGGCCGAGCGCAAGCGGCTGAACACCTTCGTCTCCCCGATCCCCGGCTCGTACGTGTCGACCGGCTACAAGAGCGGCGGCGCCGTCTGGTCCTCCGGCAGCCACACCGGTGTCGACTTCCACGCCGCGACCGGCACCCCCGTCCAGTCGGTCGGCATCGGCACCGTCGTCGAGGCCGGCTGGGGCGGCGCGTACGGCAATCAGGTCGTCATCAAGATGAACGACGGCACGTACACCCAGTACGGCCACCTGTCGTCCATCGCCGTCTCGGTGGGCCAGCAGGTGGCGGCAGGCCAGCAGATCGGCGTCTCCGGCGCGACCGGCAACGTCACGGGCGCGCACCTGCACTTCGAGGCCCGGTCCGGCGCCGACTACGGCTCCGACCTCGACCCCGTCGCCTACCTCCGCGCGCACGGCGTGAACCTCTGAGGCGCCGGCGCCCCGCGCCCCCCGCGTTCCCGAATGCCCCGGCTTCCGAGCCGGGGCATTCGGCGTTCCGGGACACCGCTCGGGCAAAAAATACACATGGATTCCGGATCGCCGTCGGAAATTCCCGCTGATTGCAATAGAGTCACGGAACGGACGTCAAGCGGCGGCGTTTCACGGGGATTAAGCCGGAGGTCGGTCATGCGCATTCCCGCGCACTCGGTGTGCACGGCGATCCGGGACGACATCGTCGCGGGTGTCCACGAGCGCGGCAGCCGGCTCACCGAGGAGGTCCTCGCCCGCCGGTACGGCGTCTCCCGCGTCCCCGTCCGGGAGGCGCTGCGCACGCTGGAGGCGGAAGGTTTCGTCGTCACCCGGCGGCACGCGGGCGCGTGCGTGGCGGAACCCACCGAGCAGGAGGCCGCCGACCTGCTGGAGATGCGCGCGCTCCTCGAACCGCTCGGGGCCTCCCGCGCCGCCCAGCGCCGCACGGAGGCCCATCTGAAGGTGCTGCGCGGCCTGGTCCGGCTGGGTCAGGAACGCGCCCGCCAGGGCAACAGCGACGATCTGCGGTCCCTGAGCGGCTGGTTCCACGAGACGCTCGCCCAGGCGTCCGGCAGCCCCGCGCTGACGGCGACGCTGACCCAGCTGCGGCACAAGATCGCCTGGATGTACGCCACCGAGGGGCCCGCCGACCCGGTGGAGTACTGGGCGGAGCACGGCGTGATCGTGGACGCGGTGGCGCGCGGCGACGGCGAGCGCGCGAGGTCCGCGACGGCGCTGCACACCGAGCGCGCGAGCGCCGGGCACCGCCTGCGGTTCGGCTCCGGCGCCGGTCGCGGGGAGCGTGTGAGGAACGCGCAACATCCCGTAAACATGCCGAGTCTGCGCCCTTAACACGGGTGCCGTATACAAAAGGGGAGTTATTCGCGGGGGTTATTCATGCTGCCCCGGAATGGGGGATGCGGGAATTGCGAAAGGCCCGCCCGGGGGTCCGGGCGGGCCTTTCTGTGGGGAAACCCTGCTCCGTGTGCGGTGGAAACCCCGCGAAAAGGCGGCCTCCGCACGCATGAGCGCGTCACACGGTCTCGGGAAGCTCCTCGAGGCCCTCGGAGACCAGCTTGGCCAGACGGTCCAGGGCGGCGTCCGCCCCTTCGGCGTCGGAGGCGAGGACGATCTCCTCACCACCCTGGGCGCCCAGGCCCAGGACGGCCAGCATGGAGGCCGCGTTGACGGGGTCGCCCCCGGCCTTGGCGATCGTCACCGGGACGCCTGCGGCCGTGGCGGCTCGGACGAAGATGGAGGCGGGGCGGGCATGGAGACCCTCGGCCCAGCCGACGTTGACGCGGCGCTCAGCCATGTGTTGCTGCCCTTCGGTGTTCAGGGTTGTCTAGACCAGTTTCCCACATCGTGAAGCGTGCCCCGGGAGCGGCATCGCTGCCCGCTCCCGGCGGCAGCCGGCCCGCGGCCTCGGCCCGGCTGCCGTCCACCACAGACTGCCTCGCGCCCCTGTCGCACGCGAGCCGTACTCTGGGGCCCATGCAGATCTCGTCGGACCGGCACGAGTATCCCGCCCACTGGGAAGCCGACGTGGTGCTGCGCGACGGCGGCACCGCGCGCATCCGCCCCATCACCGTCGATGACGCCGAGCGCCTGGTCAGCTTCTACGAGCAGGTGTCGGACGAGTCGAAGTACTACCGCTTCTTCGCGCCCTACCCGCGTCTGTCCGCGAAGGACGTCCACCGCTTCACGCACCACGACTTCGTGGACCGGGTGGGACTCGCGGCCACCATCGGCGGCGAGTTCATCGCCACCGTACGCTACGACCGGATCGGCGCCGACGGGACGCCCGCGTCCGCACCCGCGGACGAGGCCGAGGTCGCCTTCCTCGTGCAGGACGCCCACCAGGGCCGCGGGGTGGCCTCCGCCCTGCTCGAACACATCGGAGCCGTCGCGCGGGAGCGCGGCATCCGCCGGTTCGCCGCCGAGGTGCTGCCCGCCAACACCAAGATGATCAAGGTGTTCACCGATGCCGGGTACACCCAGAAACGCAGCTTCGAGGACGGCGTCGTACGCCTGGAGTTCGGCCTCGAACCCACCGACCGGTCCATGGCCGTGCAGTACGCGCGGGAACAGCGGGCGGAGGCGCGCTCGGTGCAGCGGCTGCTGGCCCCCGGCTCGGTGGCCGTCGTCGGCGCCGGACGCACACCCGGCGGTGTGGGCCGCAGCATCCTCGACAACATCAGGGACGCCGGGTTCACCGGACGGCTGTACGCCGTGAACAAGGCGTTCGAGGAGGACCGCAAGGAACTCGACGGGGTGGCCGCCTACCGCACCGTCCGTGCCGTCGACGGTCCCGTCGACCTCGCGGTCGTCGCCGTGCCCGCCGAGCACGTGCCCGAGGTGGTCGCCGAGTGCGGTGAGCACGGAGTGCAGGGGCTCGTCGTCGTCTCCGCCGGCTACGCCGAGTCCGGCCCCGACGGCCGCGAGCGCCAGCGCGCCCTCGTACGGCAGGCGCGTTCGTACGGCATGCGGATCATCGGCCCGAACTCCTTCGGCGTCATCAACACCTCGCCGGACGTGCGGCTGAACGCCTCGCTGGCCCCCGAGTCGCCCCGCCCGGGCCGCATCGGGCTGTTCGCCCAGTCCGGCGCGATCGGCGTCGCCCTGCTCTCCCGCCTGCACCGGCGCGGCGGCGGCGTCACCGGGGTCACGGGCGTCTCCAGCTTCGTCTCGTCGGGCAACCGGGCCGACGTCTCCGGCAACGACGTCCTGCAGTACTGGTACGAGGATCCCGACACCGACGTCGCCCTGATGTACCTCGAGTCCATCGGCAACCCCCGCAAGTTCACCCGCCTCGCGCGGCGGACCGCGGCGGCGAAGCCACTGGTCGTGGTCCAGGGCGCACGCCACGGCGCCGGACCCCGGGGACATGCCGTACGGGCGACCCGGCTGCCCCACGAGACGGTGTCGGCGCTGCTGCGGCAGGCCGGGGTGATCCGGGTGGACACCATCACCGAACTGGTCGACGCCGGACTGCTGCTGGCCCGCCAGCCCCTGCCGGCCGGTCCCCGGGTGGCGATCCTCGGCAACTCCGAGTCCCTGGGACTGCTGACCTACGAGGCCTGCCTCGCCGAAGGGCTGCGCCCGCACCCTCCGCTGGACCTCACCACGGCGGCGTCGGCGGCGGAGTTCCACACGGCGCTCTCGCACGCGCTGGCCGACGACACGAGCGACGCGGTCGTGGTGACCGCGATCCCCGCGGTGGGGGAGGGGCCGGTGCGCGACGCGGCCCTGGCGGACGCCCTGCGCTCGGCCGCCGCCGCTGCCCCGACCAAGCCGGTCCTCGTGGTCCACGTGGAACTCGGCGGCCTCGCGGAGGCCCTGTCGGCCGCGGCCGGCACGGCACCCCGACCGACGACGGCCCCGCGGGCGGAAGCCGGGCAGCCGGGGAGCCGGGCGCCCGCCCCGCACACCGCCGCAGCCGCAGGAGCGGACTCCGCCCCGCCGACCGGCGGGCCCGGGACGGCGCGGCCGGACGCGCACGCCGCGCGGGAAACCCCCGCGGACACGGGGGCGGCCACCGGCGCGCCGGACGGACGGGGCACGGTGTCCCGGGCGGGGAGCGACGCGGCGGCCGCGGCGGGCATCCCGGCGGCAGGCGGCACGGCACCCCGGGCGACGACGGGCCCGGCGCCGCGGACGGAGACCGGTGCCGTGCCCCCGGCCCCGCTGACGTCACCCGGCGCGGCGACCCGGCCCGCCGGCGGCACGTCACCGGCGTCCCCCGCGCCGTCCACCGGCCCCCGCACCCCGGGACACCCCGCCCACGCCGGTCCGCCCACCCCCGTCGAGCCCTCCGAGGGCGCTCACCTCATCCCCGCCTATCCCGCCTCCGAGCGGGCCGTCCGGGCCCTCGCGCACGCCGTCGCCTACGCCCAGTGGCGGCGGGAGGCCGCCGAGCCCGGCAAGGTGCCCGCGCACGACGACATCGACGAGAGGGGCGCCGCCGCGCTCATCGACCGGCTGCTCTCGCACGGCGAGGACCTCACCCTCGGCAGCGACGACACCTGCGACCTGCTCGGCGCGTACGGCATCCACGTCCACCGCGCCGTGCCCGCCCCCACCCCCGACGCCGCGGCCGAGGCCGCGCGCACCCTCGGCTACCCGGTGGTCCTCAAGGCCACCGCCCCCCACCTCAGGCACCGTGCCGACCTCGGCGGCGTCCGCCTCGACCTCGCGGACGAGGAACAACTGCGCCGGGCGTACGGCGAGTTGACGGAGCTGTTCGGCGCACCGGCGGAGCTGCGCCCGGTGGTGCAGCGCATGGCACCGCGCGGTGTCGACACCCTCGTCCGCACGGTGATCGACCCCGCCGCCGGAGCCGTGCTGTCCTTCGGGCTCGCCGGGGCCCCCTCGCAGCTGCTCGGGGACATGGCGCACCGCCTGATCCCGGTCACCGACCGGGACGCGACCTCACTGGTGCGATCGATCCGGACCGCCCCGCTCCTGTTCGGCTGGCGCGGGTCCGCGCCGGTGGACACCCCGGCGCTGGAGGATCTGATGCTGAGGGTGTCGCGGCTGGTCCACGACCACCCGGAGGTCGTCGCGGTCACCCTGGAACCGGTCGTCGTCGCCCCGCACGGCGTCAGCGTCCTCGGCGCCTCGGTACGGCTCTCCCCGCCGCCCGCCCGCGACGACCTCGGCCCGCGGACCATGCCGGCGTACTGAGGGCTCCCGGGGAGCGGAGTGGGGGTGAGCGGTGCCTCGCAGTCAGTGGCCACCCGTAGGATGGGCGTCATGGCCAAGACCAGTACGACGACCCAGGGGCTGCGGGCGGCGATCGAGCGCAGCGGCTACTACCCGGCCCTCGTGGCCGAGGCGGTGGAGGCCGCCGTGGGCGGCGAGCCCATCCGGTCGTACCTGGTCCACCAGGAGACGACGTTCGATCAGAACGAGGTGCGGCGGCACGTGACCGTGCTCGTCCTCACCGGCAACCGCTTCATCGTCAGCCACACCGACGAGCAGGCCGAGGACGGCACCTCCCCGACGCCGTACGCCACCACCTCGACGGAGTCGGTCAAGCTCGGCCGGATCTCGTCGATCGTGGTCAGCCGCGTGGTCGCCAACCCGGAGTCGTACAAGCCGGGCACGCTGCCGCGCGAGATCGTGCTCACCATCGGCTGGGGCGCCGTCTCCCGCATCGACCTCGAGCCGGCCGCCTGCGGCGACCCCAACTGCGAGGCCGACCACGGCTACACGGGCAGCTCGACCGCCGACGACCTGAGCCTGCGCGTCAGCGAGGCCGGCGACGGGCCGGAGACGGTGCGGCAGGCGCTCGCCTTCGCGCAGGCCCTCTCCGAGGCGACCGCGGACACCCGCTGATGGCCCACCCGCCTCCCCCCGCCGCCCATGACCGGGGGCGCTCCGCGCCCGCCCCCCTCGACTCCGCGGTCTGGGACTCCCACCCGGAACCTCTTCCCCTCGACTCCGCCCCGGTGCCCGAGTACGGCACCGGCTCGCTCGCCGACCTGCTGCCCACCATCGCCGCGGGCCTCGGCGTCCCCGGCATGACCGCCGGCATCGGGGAGCTGACTCCCGCCGACCGGAACTGCGTGTTCCTGATCGACGGCCTCGGCTGGGAGCAGCTGCGCGCGCACCCGGAGGACGCCCCCTTCATGACGTCGCTGCTCGGCAGCTCGCGCGGCGGCACCGGCCGTCCGATCACCGCGGGCTACCCGGCGACCACCGCCACCTCCCTCGCCTCCGTCGGCACCGGACTGCCGCCCGGCGCCCACGGCCTGCCCGGCTACACCGTGCGCGACCCGGACACCGGCGAGCTGATGAACCAGCTCCGCTGGCAGCCGTGGACCGCGCCCGGTGCCTGGCAGCCGTACCCCACCGTCTTCGAGCTGGCCCACCGCGCGGGTGTGCACGCCGCCCAGGTGTCCTCCCCGACCTTCGCGAACACGCCGCTGACCAAGGTCGCGCTGAGCGGCGGCGCCTTCCACGGACGGCTCTCCGGCGAGGACCGCATGGACCTCTCCGCCGCACAGCTGGCCGGCGCGGACCGCGCCCTGGTCTACACCTACTACGCCGAGGTGGACGGCGCCGGCCACCGCTTCGGCGTCGACTCCGACACCTGGCGCGGCCAGCTCGCCCACGTCGACCGGCTCGTCCAGCGGCTCGCCGAGCAGCTCCCGCCGCGCAGCGCCCTCTACGTCACCGCCGACCACGGCATGATCGACGTCCCCTTCGACGAGCGGCACCGCATCGACTTCGACGAGGACTGGGAGCTGAAGGCGGGCGTCGCCCTCCTCGGCGGCGAGGGCCGCGCCCGGCACGTCTACGCGGTCCCCGGCGCGGCGAACGACGTGCTGACCTGCTGGCGCGAGGTGCTCGGCGAGCAGTTCTGGGTGGCCTCGCGCGACGAGGCGATCGCCGCGGGCTGGTTCGGTCCGGACGTCGACGAGCGGGTGTACCGCCGCATCGGCGACGTGGTCGCGGCCGCGCGGGACGACGTGCTGCTGATCGCCTCCGAGCGGGAGCCCAGGGAGTCGGCGATGGTGGGCAACCACGGCTCGATGACCCCTGCCGAGCAGCTGGTCCCCCTCCTCGAAGTACGCTCCTGAGGTTCCGCCCGTGACCGTCCCGCCGAAAGGTTTCCGACCCTCCATGCCCGAGCTGGTGTTCTTCTCCGGAACGATGGACTGCGGGAAGTCGACGCTGGCTCTCCAGATCGAGCACAACCGTTCGGCCCGGGGCCTGGCCGGCATGATCTTCACCCGTGACGACCGGGCGGGCGAGGGCAAGCTCTCCTCCCGGCTCGGCCTGGTCACGGACGCGGTGGAGGTCGTGGACGGCCACGACCTGTACGCCCACGTCGTCGACCACCTCTCGCACGGCGGACGCGTCGACTACGTGATCGCGGACGAGGCGCAGTTCCTCGCACCGGACCAGATAGACCAGCTCGCCCGCGTGGTGGACGACCTCAACATCGACGTGTACGCCTTCGGCATCACCACCGACTTCCGCTCCAAGCTCTTCCCCGGCTCACAGCGCCTGGTCGAACTCGCCGACCGTGTCGAGGTGCTCCAGGTGGAGGCCCTGTGCTGGTGCGGCGCCCGCGCCACGCACAACGCCCGGACCGTCGGCGGCGTCATGGTGGTCGAGGGCGCCCAGGTGGTCATCGGGGACGTCGCCCAGTCCCCCGACGAGATCGGCTACGAGGTGCTGTGCCGGCGCCACCACCGCCGCCACATGACGGCCGCGACGGCCCGCGCGGCGGCGCTGTCACCGGACGTGCTGCCGGTGTCGTCCGGCTGACGTTCCGCTCCGGCAGGAAGCTCCCAGGATGCGGAGTCCGCGGCGGGCCGGTCAGCGGGTGCGGGGCTTCGTGAACTCCTCGATCAGCACGGGGTACTGCTCACCGCCGTGTCCGGCGGCGATCGAGCGGTCGGCCATCGCCTTGAACAGCATCGGCAGTTCGGCGTTGACCCCCACCGCCTCGCTCTCCTCGATCAGGTGCGCCATGGCCCGTGCGTCGGTCTCCAGGGCCGACACCTCGGCAGGGAAGGAACCGCTGTCGACCTGCCGGGCGTACCCGGGAAGCCATTCGGCCACCCCCGCCGCGATCTGCCGCGCGAACGGCGCGTACGTCACGGCGTCCACACCAGCGGTCCTGAGCAGGGCGGTGCCCTGGAGCCAGGCGTTCAGGACGCCCCACATCATGGCCAGACCGGCCACGTCGTACAGGGACGCCAGGCCGTGGTCCGTACCGAGGTAGGTGACGGTGCCGAGCGAGTCGAGCGCCGACCGGTGCGTCTCCGCGTCCGCCTGCGGCCCGCTGCAAAGGATCACCGCCTCGTCGGTACCGATCGCCGGAGGAACCGCCATGATGGCGCCGTCCAGGTAGCGGGCTCCGCGCTGCTCGGCCCACCGGGCGGTCTCCCGGGCCTGGGCCGAGCTGCCCGAGGTCAGGTTGAGCAGCGTGGTTCCGCCGGCCTCGGCACCGTACGGACCGAGCAGCTCGTGCACGGCCCCGTAGTCGGTGAGGCAGACGACCGTCAGCGGACCCGCCTCGAGCGCGTCGCCGACCGTCGGCGCGAGCCGCGCACCGCCCGCCACCAGGCGGTCGGCCTTGGCGGCCGTACGGTTCCACACGGTCGTGGGGTGACCGGCTTTCAGGAAGGCACCGGCGAGTGCCTGGCCCATCAGGCCGAGTCCGATGACTGTCACGGGGGTTTCGGTCGCGTTCATGGCAGCATCGTCAACGTTGATACCGGTGTGAAGGTCAAGCGGGGGTGCGATGCGAATCGGGGAACTCAGCCGCCGGACGGGCGTCAACGCCCATCAGCTGCGCTACTACGAGGCCCAGGGACTGCTGGAGGCGGACCGGGGGGCGAACGGCTATCGCGAGTACGGCGAGGACGCCGTACTGCGGGTGACGCAGATCCGCCACCTGCTCGGCGCGGGTCTGTCCTCCGAGGACATCGCCTACCTGCTGCCCTGCGCGGTGGGTGAGGCTCCCGAGCTGACCGGATGTCCCGAGTTACTGGCCGCGATGCGGTCACGGCTGCGGCGGCTGGACGAGCAGATGGACAGGCTCGCCCGGTCCCGCGCTGCCCTGACCCGCTACATGGACGCGGCCGAACGCACGGGCTCCGAGACGTACCCGCCCTTCGACGGCGCCGACCCGGAGCCCGTGCCCGCCTGAGCGACCGGCGGCGTCACCGGAGCCTCAGCCGATGCGGGCTCCCGCGCCGCCGACCCGGACGCGCGGGTCGCCCGCGCGCAGCGTCACCGTGAGCTCGCCGGGGCGGCCCAGGTCCTCGCCCTGGTGCAGGGTGAGGACGGCGTCCTCGGGGGCCAGGCCGAGCTCACGGACGTACGCACCGAACGCGGCGGCCGCCGCACCCGTCGCAGGGTCCTCGACCACGCCGCCGACGGGGAACGGGTCACGGACGTGGAAGACGCCGGCCGACTCCCGCCACACCAACTGGACGGTGGTCAGGTCCAGTCGGTGCATCAGTGCTTCGAGGCGCGCGAAGTCGTACGCCAGATCAGCGAGGCGGGCGCGCGTCGCCGCCGCGAGCACGAGGTGGCGGGCGCCGGCGAACGCGATCCGGGGCGGAAAGGCCGGATCCAGGTCGGCGGCCGGCCAGCGCAGCGCGGCGAGCGCCTCCGCGAGATCGGCGCCGGTGATCTCCTCGACGTGCGGCACGACGCTGGTGAGCGTGGCCCGGAGCGTCCCGCCCTCCTCGGTCACCTCCACCGGCACGGTGCCGGCGCGTGTCGCGAACACCAGCCGACCGGGCCCGATCCGCTCCGCCAGCGCGACGGCGGTCGCGACGGTGGCGTGCCCGCAGAACGGGACCTCGGCCTTGGGACTGAAGTAACGAATGGTGTAAGCCCGTCCCTCCCGGCCGCCGAGCCCTTCCGGGGGCGCGGTCAGGAACGCGGACTCCGAGTAGCCCAGTTCGGCGGCGAGGGCCAGCATGTCGCCGTCGTCCAGACCGGTGGCGTCCAGGACGACACCGGCGGGGTTCCCGCCGTCGGGGGTGCTGGAGAAGGCGGTGTAGCGCAGCACTTCCGGCCGCGGCGCGTCAGTCGTCATGCTCCCGCAACAGCGTCCCGTCGCATGGCTATTCCCACCGGTCCCACGGGTGCGGCGCACGTGCCCGGCGGGTTCAGCCGGCGCTGTCGTACCGGCGCCGCAGCCCCTCGGCGAGCGGTGCCCGCGCGAACGCGCCCGCCGCGAGCCTGGACGCGACGGTCCGCCGCACGATCCGGTCGGTCAGGGCAGGTGCGTGCCGGGCCAGCGCCATCTCGGCCCGCCCGCGCCGGGTCGTCGCCACGTCGCGCGGCGCCCGCCGCGCCGTGACCGCGGAGACCACCGCGGACACCACCCCTTCGAGCGGCTCGGGCCGCGACACCCCGTCGAGCGAGAGACCGGCCGCGCGGGTGCTGTCGTGGATCGGGCTGCGCACCATGCTCGGGTACACGGTCGTCACCCCGACGTGCGTGCCGACCTCCAGCCGCAGCGTGTCCGCGTACGCGGCGAGCGCCCGTTTGGAGACTCCGTAGGCGGCGGCCAGCGGCAGCGGCAGCAGCGCCATCCGCGAGGCGATGAACACCACGCGCCCCCGCGCCCGTTCGAGATGAGGCAGCGCCGCGGCCGTCACCTCCCACGCACCGAGCAGGTTCAGCCGCAGCTGGCGGTGCACCTCCTCGGACGGCCGCAGCTCGGCGGGGGCCGGACCACCCCGCCCCGCGTTGTTGACCAGGACGTCCACACCGCCGCCGAGCAGCCGCACCGCCTCCTCGACGCCCTCGGCCACGGACTCGGGGTCGGTCAGGTCGCAGCCCACCACGGGCACCGGCGCCGTCCCGTCCGCCACCAGGTCCAGCCCGACCACCCGCGCGCCGAGTTCGGTGAAGCGGTACCCCAGCGCCCGGCCGAAGGTCCCCGCGGCGCCCGTCACGATCACCCGCCGTCCCGCGAGGGAGGACGCCGTGCCCCGCCGGCCGGCGAGGTCGCGGGCCACCTGACGGAGGTAGCGGTCCACGTCGATGCGCATATGCGGACGCTTCGCGCCCCACCGCTCCCGAGCGGCGTGCAGTTCGGAGGTGACCGCGGCCAGCATCCGGTCCCGGTGCGGTCTGCGCAGACGCCCGGACAGGTACGCGGCCAGCAGCCTGCCCTGTGCCTCCACGACCGGCAGCGCCGAGCCCGTCGACTGCATGAGGCCGACGAAGGAGACCGCGGGCTCGTCCAGCGGGAACACGTGCCGGTACAGCGGCAGTCGCGCCGGGTCGGGGACCACCTTCGGGTCGAGGAAGGGGACGGTCGCCCGGTACCCGGTGCACCACAGCACGTGGTCCACCTCGTCCTCGCGCCCGTCCGTGAAGCGCACCCGGCGCCCCTCGAACCTCTCGATGCCCGCCCGCACCCCGATCCGCCCGGCCGCCACCAGCGCCGGGACCGTGTCGCTCAGCGTCGGGTGGTCCTGGAGCACCCCCTCGGGGGAAGGCGGCAGCGCCGGCCCCTCGCCGCCCCGGTCGGCCACCCGCAGCATCGCCTGGGACACCAGCTGGCGCAGCCGCCACGGCAGTACGGCGGCGAGCGCGCCGTTCCACTGGTCGGTGGGCCGGCCCAGCAGCCGCTTCGGCAGCACCCACACACCGCGCCGGGCCGATATCAGCACCTCGCTCGCCTGCCCGACCAGCTCCGTGGCGATGTCCATCGCCGAGTTGCCGGTGCCCACGACCAGCACCCGGCGCCCGGCGAACTCGGCGGGCTCGCGGTAGGCGTGCGCGTGCGAGGAGGTGCCCTCGAACGCGCCGGGGTAGGGCGGTTCGGGCAGGCGCGGTGTGTGGTTGTGCCCGTTCGCCACCACCAGGTGCGTCACGGACTCCTTGTACGTCCCCTCGGGGCCGTGGAGTTCGAGCAGCCAGCCCTCCTCGGTGCGCCGCGCGGCGACGAGTTCCGTGTTCGTCCGGTAGCGCCCCGGGACACCGAAGCGCTCCGCGTACTCCCGCACGTACGCCAGGAGTTGGGCGCGCGAGGGGTAGTCGGGCCATTCCGGGGGCATCGGGTGGTCGCTGAACTCGGTGCGCGGCTTCGACGTGTTGAGGCGCAGCCCTTCGTACGCGGCGGTGTCGTCGGAGAGCCGCCACAGCCCGCCCAGTTCTCCGGCACGCTCCAGGCCGAACACCTCGACGCCCGCCTCGATCAGCGCCTTGACCGCCGCGATGCCCGCGACCCCGCCCCCGACGACGGCCACCCGCCCCGGCCCCGCCGTCTCCCGCCCTGCGCCCATCGCCCCGCGCCCTTCCTCGAGCTAATCCAACGTGCTAGGGATTATGGCGTCACTTCCGTCACCGGCACCAGACCCCGGCTCCCCGCCGCCCGGCGGTGCTCCGTACAGCGCGTCCAGGAACCTGCCCACCCAGAGGCGGAACTCGTAGCGCTCCCGCTCCCGCCCGGCGGGGGAGGCCGCCGCCAGCGCGGTGACGTGGCCGTGCGCCGCCCACACCAGGCTGCGCACCGTGACGTGCGGGGTCGCCTCCCGGACCGTCCCCGCCTGCGCCGCCTCCAGCAGCGCCCGCTCGACCTCGCCGTACAGCGGCAGCGCGTAGGCCCGGTCCAGGCCGCTGCCGCGCGTGGGGTCGAGCCAGCGGCGCAGCCACAGGAACGTCGTGTGCGGATGCTCCTCCAGGAAGTCCACGAAACCCTCCGCGAGCGCGCTCAGCGCCGCGGCCAGCGGCGGCCCGCCGTCCGCCGCCGCCCGCCGGAGGTCCGCCACCAGCGGGGCCAGCGCCGCCCGCTCGGCCTCGTGCACCCGCTCGAAGCAGGCGTCGTACAGCGCGTCCTTCGCCGGGAAGTGGTGGTGCAGGCTCGACACGTCGATGCCCACCCGCGCCGCGATGTCCCGCAGCGAGGTCCCCTCCGGCCCCCGCGCGGCGAACAGCGCCGTCGCCTCCCGCAGGATCAGCTCACGCGTGGACGGCCCCTCCCGCTCCGCGCGCCTGGGCCTGCCCGGACCGCGCCGGGCGGGCCGCTCATCGGGTGTCCGATCGCTCTTCCTCATCCGGACCAGTCTGGCTAGGATCCGCAGACCTCGCAATCAAACACCTGAGGGATTCATGAACGCCGCCACAGGATCCGAAGCCCCTCTCCCCGAACACCCGGCCCCCGCCGCCGACGGGACCGACGGGGACGGCACCGACGTGCCCCGCCCCGCCCTCCTGCGCTACGCCCTCGGCTCGGCCGGCATGGGCGTCTACGTGACCGTCCCCGGCCTGCTCCTGCTGTACTTCCTCACCGACACCCTCGGTGTGGCCCCCTGGCTGGCCGGACTGGCGCTGCTCGTGCCGAAGGCCGTGGACATCGTGCTGCACCCCTTCGTCGGCTCCCTCTCCGACCGGGAACGCGCCCGGCGGGGCGACAGGCTGCGGCTCCTGGCGGCGGGCTGCGCCCTGGCCCCGGCGTTCGTCGCGCTCTTCGCGGTGCCCGCGCCCGTGGCCGACCGGCCCTGGGCCGCCGCCGTGTGGGTCGCCGGCTGGTTCGTCGTCGCCAACGCCCTCTTCGCCGCGTACCAGGTGCCGTACCTCTCCACCCCCACCGACATGACGGTCGGCTACCACGGCCGGACCCGGGTGCTGTCCTTCCGCATGGTGGTCCTCACCGTCGGCATCCTGGTCGGTGGCGCACTGGCCCCGCTCCTGGCGGGCGAGGGCGACTCGGTCACCCGGTACGCGGTCATGGCCCTCGTCCTCGGCGCCTTCACCCTCGCCTTCCAGATCGTCGGCGTCGGCGGCGTCCGCGACCTCCTGCCCACCGGGCCCCGGCCGCACCCGGAGTCCGCGGAGTCCCCGGCGCCGACGGCGCCCGGCTCGGCCCTGTCCCAGGTACGGGACGTGCTGCGCGCCAACCCCTCCTTCCGCGTCCTGGTCCTCGCCTACCTCCTCGTCTCCACCACGACCCACCTGGTCCTCGCCGGACTGCCGTACTACGCCCGGCACGAACTGGGCCGCCCCGGCTTCACCACCGTCCTCATGGCCGCGTTCGTGGCCCCCGCCCTGCTCACCACACCCCTGTGGTTCCGTCTCTCACGGAGCTGGGGAAAACAGCGCTGCCTGCTGCTCTGCCAGGCCTTCCTCGCCGCCGGGGCCCTCGGCCTCGCCGCCGGCGACTCGGCGGGAATCGCCGTCCCGGTGCTGTGCACCCTGATCCTCGGCGTGTGCTTCGCCGGACTCCAGCTCTTCCCGTTCTCGATGGTTCCGGACACCGTCCGCTCGGCGGGCAGCCCTGAGATCGCACGCACCGGCGCCTACACGGGCGTGTGGACCGCGACGGAGTCGACGGGCGCCGCCGCCGGCCCCTACCTGTACTCGGCGGCCCTCGGCCTCGGCGGATACGCCGCCGCGCGGGCCGGCGAGGAGGTCACCCAGACCGGCGCCGCCCACACCGCCATCCTCCTCGGCTTCACGGTCCTGCCCGCCCTCCTCATGGCAGCCGCCCTCGCGGTCCAGTCCCGCTACCGCCTCGACGCCCGCATCACGCGGACTGCCACCGGACCCTGACCCCGCGTCAGCCCGTCACGGCAGGACCGCGACACCGCTCGACCAGTTCGGACCCAGCCGGTCCTGCGCCGCCCTGTGCAGGAACGGGAGGCCCCCCAGCTCCCGGGCCCGCCGCAACGGCCCGACGTACAGGGGACGCGGCCCGCCGAAGGAGACGAGAGCCGACACGGTTGCCTTCGCACCCTCGTCGGCACCCGCGACGAAGACGTCCAGCGGCCGCCCGGCCACCGCACCGGCGGCCGGCGGCCCGGCGAACGCGGTGTCGCAGGGCTCCACCGACACCCCTGAATCCTCCGCACCGCACGAGCAGCCCCGGCGGAACGCGCCGAAGGAGTCCGGCACCGGACCGGAGCGCGGACCGGGGTCCGGCCACCCGTTCACCGGCGCCGTCCGTCCGGTTCCCGGCGCAAGCAGTGTCAGTCCGCACGGCTAAGGTGGCGCGCCACTGATCTCAAAGGGGTTCCATCATGGGTGTACATCCCGACGTGGCCGTGCTGCTCGATCTCGTGCCGGCGGACTTCGCGGGCGGGGAGCGGATCGACTGGGCCGCGGCCGAGGCCGCGTTGGGCACCGGGCTGCCGAGCGACTACAAGGCTCTGCTGGACACGTACGGCATGGGCGACATCGGGGATCTCGTCATCCTGCCGCCGCTCCCCAGCGACCTGCGGGGCTACGAGGGGTGCCACATCAAAGGCCACACGGACGGCCTGCGCGAACTGTGGGAGACGGACAAGGGCGTGCCGGGCGTGACGCTCGGTGCCGCGGCCGTCCTGCCCTGGGGCTCCGGGATGAACGCCAACGAGATGGCCTGGCTCATGAACGACCCCGACCCCGACAGGTGGCCCGTCGTGGCCTGGCGTCGCCAGCACGCGTGGAACGAGTCGAGCTGGGCGCTGTTCGACTGCGGCATGGTCCAGTTCCTCACCCGCATGATGCTGGGCCGGTTCGACGCCTGCCCGCTCGGGGACGCGTCCCTCTGGAATCGGACGGACGTCTTCGTCAGTTGGCGCGAGCGGGAACGACGACTCGCGGCCGGGCTGGACCCGCTCACCGGCGAACCCGACCCGTACGCCCACATGTTCCCCATCACCCAGGACTGAGCCCCCGTATCACCGCACGGCCTCCACCACGGCGAACCGCGCCCCCTCCGGGTCCGCCACCAGGGCGACGCGGCCGTGGTCGCCGTCGCGGGGCGGTTCGAGGACCCGGCCGCCCAGATGCCGGACCCGGTCCACCGCGTCGTCGGTGTCGGCCACCGCGAAGTACGTCGTCCAGTGCGGGCCCCGGGCCCGGGGCAGGGCGCTGCCCAGGCCGTGGACGGCGGCCACGGGGCGGCCGTCCATGTGGAGGGTGACGTGGTCCCGGTCGGCGGAGACCGTGCGCTCCTCGCCGTGGTCGAACACCGTCGCGTAGAACTTGGCCACGTGGGTGGTCTCGTAGGTGGTCAGTTCGTTCCAGGCGGGGGTTCCGGGTGCGCCGGTGAGCGCGTGGCCGGTGTGCGCGGCCGGCTGCCAGACGCCGAAGACGGCGCCGCCCGGGTCGGAGCCGATGGCCAGGCGTCCGGCGTCGCCGGCGTCCAGCGGGCCCACCCCGATGGTGCCGCCGCACGAGCGCACCGCGTCGGCCGTCGCGTTCACATCGTCCGAGGCGAAGTAGGGCGTCCAGGCGACCGGCAGCCGGCGGTCCGCGGGGAACACGCCGATGCCGGCCACCGCGTGCCCGTGCAGTAAGGCGCGTACGTAGGGGCCCGGTTGCTCAGGGCCGGGGCGGAACTCCCAGCCGAACAGGGCTCCGTAGAACTCGTCGATCGCCTGGAATCCGTGGACCATGAGGCTCACCCAGCAGGGTGTGCCGGGTGTGAGCCGGGCGGGTGCCTCACCGTTCGGGCGGGCGTTCCCCCGTGCGTCGGTCATCGTCGCTGCCTTCCCGGCCGCTCGTGGCGCCGGCCGTGGTCTCCTCGCCCCTGCGGGGCATGTCCCGTCCGCTCGGCGGGTCGTTCTCTCGCCGATGCCGACACCGTATGTGCCCGGTACCGTACGCCTCGTGACCGGTCCTGCCCGGCCGAGCAGAGTAGCCGGACCGGGACGACACGGCCACCCCGTACGCGAGGATGGGTGACCATGAACGCCATCATCTCCGCATCCGAACTCGCGAGCGAGCTGACGGGCGGTAATCCGCCGGTGCTCCTCGATGTCCGCTGGCAGCTCAGCACGGCCCGGGCGGCCGGTGAACCGCCGTTCGACGGACGGGCCGCGTACCTGGCCGGGCACCTTCCCGGTGCCGTCTTCGTCGACCTGGACGCGGAGTTGGCGTCCGCGCCGGGCGGGCGCGGGCGCCATCCGCTGCCGGACCTCGCGGTGTTCGGCGCCGCGATGCGGCGGGCGGGCGTGTCGGCCGGGACGCCGGTGGTCGTGTACGACGGCGGCATGGGCTGGGGGGCGGCCCGCGCCTGGTGGCTGCTGCGCTGGACGGGTCACCCGGACGTGCGGGTCCTCGACGGCGGGTTGCCGTCCTGGGAGGGGCCGCTGGAGACGTCGGTGCCGCGGCCGGACGACGGGGACTTCGTGCCGGTGCCGGGGGAGACCGGGCTGCTGGACGCCGACGGCGCGGCGGCGCTGGCCCGTTCGGGCGTGCTGCTGGACGCCCGGGCAGGGGAGCGGTACCGCGGAGAGGTGGAGCCGATCGACCGGGTCGGCGGGCACATTCCGGGCGCGGTCTCGGCGCCCACCACGGAGAACGTCGGCGCGGACGGCCGGTTCCTGCCGGCCGCGGAACTGGGGGACCGGTTCGAGCGGCTGGGCGTGTCGGAGCGTTCGCCGGTCGGCGTGTACTGCGGTTCGGGTGTCTCCGGCGCGCACGAGGTGCTGGCGCTGGCCGTCGCGGGCATCCCCGCGGACCTCTACGTCGGTTCCTGGTCGGAGTGGTCCTCGGACCCGAAGCGGCCGGTCGCGGTGGGCCCGGACCCGCAGTAGCCGGGAGGGCGGCGCTCTCGACCGCACCCGCCGGGCACGGGGAGCCCACCGGCCAGGGGACCTGGTGCGGGCGTTCCGGCGGGTGGTCGAACGGGTGCGCACGCCCGCCACAGAAGTGCCGCCCGCCCGGACGCTCCCGCTCCCGGGACGCTGATGGCCGGGGACGCTCCGGTGGCGCTGATCGCCGGGATGCTGATGGCCGGGGACGCTCCCGTGCTGCCGGTCACCGGGACACTGGTGGCTGGGGATGCTCCCGTGGAGCTGGTGGCCGGGGGTGCTCGCGTGGAGCTGGTGGCCGGGGACGCTTCCGTGCTGCCGGTCACCGGGACGCTGATGGCTGGGGGTGCTCCCGTGGAGCTGATCACCGGGGACGCTCCCGCGCTGCCGGTCACTGTGGCGCTGATCGCCAGGACGCCCTCTCCCGCGATGCCGCCCGCCGGGGACGCTCCCGTGGCGCCGACCACCCAGGACGCCCCTGCGACGCCGACCATCCGGGCGCGCGGATTCGCCGACCACCGGGGTGCGCGGGTCACCGGCCGGCGTGGGAGGGCGCGTACCGCCCGGACCGTCGAGCGCGTGGACGACGGGACTCCCCCAGCACATCCGAAGGGCGCCCGCCACACGGCGGGCGCCCTTCGGACTACGGCGCTTCCGTCAACCGTCCGCCCGTGCGGACGGCACGAAAGGATTACTCCTGCTTCTTCCGCCGGGTCCCGAACACGATCTCGTCCCAGCTCGGCACGGCCGCGCGGCGGCCCGGGCGGACGCCGTCCGCCTCGGCCTGACGGTCGGTCGAGCCGATGAGGCGGTCCCGGTGGCTGGTGACGGAGCGCGGCATCAGGACGTCCGCGTAGGCGGAACCGGCGGAGGCGGCGGGAGCGGGCGGCTCCTCCGCCTCGGGCTCGGACTCCGGCTCCTCGGGTACGGCCTCGGGCGTGCGTTCCGGCACCACCAGGTCGCCCCGGAAGCTGGGCACGGCCTCCAGCAGGCTGGTCAGCGAGTCCCGTTCGCCGGAGGCGGTGACCGCCGTGGACTCCTCGGCGGGCTCGGACGCCTGTGCGGGCAGGCTCGGCCGCTCGCGGTCGCCGGGGCGGTCCAGGGAACGGTCCAGCGGACGGTCGCGCGGCAGCCGGGCGATGCGCGGGACGAACGGGAAGCTGGGCTCGGGGGCGGCGAGGTCGTCGGACTCGCCGATCAGCGAGCGCGCCTCGTCGTCGACGGCCTGGACGAGCCGCCGGGGCGGGTCGTACGTCCAGCTCGCGGAGTGCGGTTCCCCCGCCACCCGGTAGACCAGCAGTACCTCCCAGGTGCCGTCGTCGCGGCGCCAGGAGTCCCACTGCACGGTGTCCTTCTCCGCGCCGCGCAGCAGCAGCCGCTCCTGCACGGCCTCACCGAGCGGCGGACCGGAGTTCTCACCGGGGCGGCGGACCGGGGTCTTGCGGGCACGCTCGGCCATGAACGCGCGCTCGGCGAGCACGGGGCCCTCGAAGCGGCGGACCCGGTCCACGGGGATGCCGGCCATCTGCGCGACCTCTTCCGCGGTCGCACCGGCTCTTATACGTGCCTGGATGTCACGGGGGCGGAGATGGCTCTCCACCTCGATCTCGATCTGGCCCAGACGCGGACGGTCGCCGCGTACGGCGGCCCGGAGCCGCTCGTCGATCGGAAGCGTGTACTCCGTGCTGTCCGCAGCCTTGAGCACCAGCCGTGTGCCGTCATTCGAGACGGCCACGACACGCAGTTCGGGCATGGGGACCTCCCGGGTGGTGCCTGCCGACGTCACGTGCGTCGCTGCTTCCGCTAGTCGAGTGTGGCCTGCCCGGGTGCAGCCTGCCACAACCTTGCCGAGTTGCCCGGCGTGTCGGGCGCGGGCCCTGGATCGCCGTTATGGCACGGTTACCTATTCGCAACGCTGAGTGACCACATGCGCGTCACCCTGTGCAACAAGCCCCCTCCCGGCGGTCCTCAAAGGTTCCGAGCACCCTGACGGGAGACCGGACCCAGGGCTCGCAACAGTACTCCATATGGGCCACGTGCGTGGATTGGCGCGCCGCCCACGGCATCCTCTATGTGCCCAGGATCCTCCGCAAGTAGTCGTTGCGGAAACGGCGTTCCGGGTCGAGGCGGTCCCGCAGTGCCGTGAATTCCGCGAAGCGCGGATACACCCGGGAGAAGTATTCGGCGTTCCGCGTGTGGATCTTCCCCCAGTGCGGCCGCCCCTCATGGGCGGTGAAGATGCGCTCGACGGCGGTGAAGTACCCCTGATAGGGGGTGCCCTTGAACATGTGGACGGCGATGTACGCGCTGTCCCGGCCGGACGCGGTGGACAGCGTGATGTCGTCGGCCGGCGCGGTGCGCACCTCGACCGGGAAGCTGACCCGCAGTCGCGAGCGGTCGATCATGGCCTTCACTTCGCGCAGCGTCTCCACCAAAGCCTCGCGCGGGACGGCGTATTCCATCTCCACGAAGCGCACCCGGCGCGGCGAGGTGAACACCTTGTAGGGAATGTCGGTGTAGGTCCGCGCGGACAGTGCCTTGCTGGAGATCTGTGCGATGGCCGGAATGCTCGCGGGCACCGCCCGGCCGACCCAGTTGACCGCCTGGAAGACCCCGTTGGAGAGGAACTCGTCCTCGATCCAGCCCTTGAGCCGAGGCACCGGCCGCTCCGGTCCGGCGCTGCGGTTGTTCCGCTTGGTGGTGGTGTTACCGGTGTGGGGGAACCAATAGAACTCGAAGTGCTCGTTCTCGGTATGCAGCTGGTCGAACTCCGCGCAGACCCGGTCGAAGGGCATCGGCTCCTCGCGGGCCGTGAGCAGGAAGACCGGCTCCACGGCGAACGTGACCGCGGTGACGACGCCGAGCGCGCCGAGCCCGATCCGCGCGGCCGCGAAGACGTCCGGGTTCTCCTTCTTTGAACAGGTGAGCACCGTACCGTCGGCGGTGACCAGTTCCAGGCCCCTGATCTGCGCGGCGATGGAGGCGGAGTCGCGGCCCGTGCCGTGCGTGCCGGTGCTGGTGGCCCCGGACACCGTCTGCTCCATGATGTCGCCCATGTTGGTCAGCGACAGGCCCTCCCGCGCGAGGGCCACGTTGAGTCTCCGCAGCGGGGTGCCGGCCTCGACCGTGACCGTGCCGGCCTCCCGGTCGATGTCACGGATGCCCGTCAGCAGGTCGGGGCGGATCAGCACCCCGTCCGTGGCGGCTATGGACGTGAAGGAGTGTCCGCTGCCGACCGCCTTCACCGGCAGCCCGTCCTCGGCGGCCCGGCGCACGACGGCGGCCAGCTCGTCGACCGAGGCCGGCGTGGCCTCCCGCACGGGGCGGGCGGAGACGGTGCCTCCCCAGTTACGCCATGTGCCGTTCCTCGCGCTCGCTGTGCTGCCCAACGGAGCCTCCCCGACCCGGAGCCGGCCGCTTGAGCCGGCGGTAACCGAGGAAACCGACCGCGACCGCGACGGCCCCGGCCACCGCCGGAACCCCGTACCCGGCACGCGCCCCGGCCGCGTCGATCACCCAGCCGGCCACGGCGGAGCCCGCCGCGACCCCGACCGCGAGCCCGGTGCTCACCCAGGTCATGCCCTCGGTGAGCTGCGCGCGTGGTACGTGCTCTTCGATGAGGGACATCGTCGTGATCATCGTCGGAGCGATGGACAGTCCCGCAACGAACAGCGCCACGGCCAGAAACGGCAAGTTTCCGACCAGTAGGAGTGGGATCATACTCACGGCCATGGCGCAGACGCCGAGCAGCCACCGGCGTTCCGGCGCCCCCGCGAAGTGCAGCAGGCCGAACACGACCCCCGCCGCGCACGAGCCCAGCGCGTACACGGCGAGCACCACGCTGGCCGCGGTCTTGTTCCCCTGCTCCTCGGCGAAGGCCACGGTGACCACGTCCACCGCGCCGAAGATCGTCCCCGTCGCCACGAAGGTCAGCACGAGGACCTGGAGCCCGCCGGACCGCAGCGCCGTGCCGCCGCCCTTGTGCCCGCGCGGATGCGGTTCCGGCTCGGTGGCGCGCTGCGCGGTCAGCCAGAAGACGCCGGCCGCGAGGAAGCAGGCCGCGAGCAGCGGACCGGCCTCCGGGAACCAGGCCGTGGACAGCCCGATGGAGACGATCGGCCCGAAGATGAAGCAGATCTCGTCGACCACGGACTCGAAGGAGTAGGCGGTGTGCAGCTTCGGGGTGCCCCGGTACAGGGCGGCCCAGCGGGACCGGATCATCGCGCCGACGCTCGGCACGCAGCCGATGCCGACACACGCGACGAACAGCACCCATTCCGGCCACGCGAAGTGCGCGGCGAACAGCAGCAGCGCCGCCGCGGCCAGCGAGATCAGGGTCGCCGGGCGCAGCACCCGCCGCTGCCCGTACTGGTCCACCAGCCGTGAGACCTGCGGGCCCGCCACCGCCGCCGAGAGCGCGATGGTGGCCGACAGGGCGCCGGCCAGCCCGTACCGCCCGGTGAGCTGGGACATCATCGTCACCACGCCGATGCCCATCATCGACAGCGGCATCCGGCCGAGGAACCCCGCGGCGGAGAAGGCCTTGCTGCCGGGGGCGGCGAACAGGGCGCGATAGGGGCTGGGCACGGAGGCTCCGAGGGCTCAGTAAGGTGCGACCACGGTCGATACAGATTACTGCCGGGGTCACTCCGATGCACCACCGAATTCCGCGGCGCGGCCGGTGTCACCCCCCCACCCTGTCCCGGCCACCGGTACCGGGTGGCAGGATCGAGGCATGCCTGACGCGCTCGATGCCAGCCCCTACGACGCCCTGCTCCTGCTCTCCTTCGGCGGCCCCGAAGGCCCGGACGACGTGGTCCCGTTCCTGGAGAACGTGACCCGCGGGCGCGGTATCCCCAAGGAACGCCTCAAGGAGGTCGGGCAGCACTACTTCCTCTTCGGCGGGGTCAGCCCCATCAACGACCAGAACCGCGCCCTGCTGGACGCGCTGCGCGAGGACTTCGCCGGGCACGGCCTGGACCTGCCGGTCTACTGGGGCAACCGCAACTGGGCGCCCTACCTCACCGACACCCTGCGCGAGATGGTCCGGGACGGCCGCCGCCGCGTCCTGGTCCTCGCCACCAGCGCCTACGCCTCGTACTCCGGCTGCCGCCAGTACCGCGAGAACCTCGCCGACTCCCTCGCCACGCTGGAGGCGGAGGGCCTGGAGCTGCCGAGGATCGACAAGCTGCGCCACTACTTCAACCACCCCGGCTTCGTCGAACCCATGGTCGACGGGGTGCTCCGCTCGCTCGCCGACCTCCCCGAGGACGTCCGGGACGGCGCACACATCGCCTTCTGCACCCACTCCATCCCGAACACCGCCGCCGACACCTCCGGCCCCGTCGAGGCCCACGGGGACGGCGGGGCCTACGTCGCCCAGCACCTGGACGTGGCCCGGCTGATCGCCGACGCCGTGCGGGAGCGCACCGGCGTCGACCACCCCTGGCAGCTCGTCTACCAGTCCCGCTCGGGCGCCCCGCACATCCCCTGGCTGGAGCCCGACATCTGCGACCACCTCGAGGAGCGGCACGCGGCCGGGGCCCCGGCCGTGGTGATGGCCCCCATCGGCTTCGTCTCCGACCACATGGAGGTCCTCTACGACCTCGACACCGAGGCCACGGCCAAGGCGGAGGAGCTGGGACTGCCGGTGCGCCGCTCCGCGACCGTCGGCGCCGATCCGCGGTTCGCCGCCGCGATCCGCGAGCTGATCGTGGAGCGGTCCGGGACCGAGCGCGGGCAGGACGTCACACCGTGCGCCCTGGGCGCCCTGGGCGCGAGCCACGACCTCTGCCCCGTCGGCTGCTGCCCGGCCCGCGCCCCGCGCCCCGCCGCCGCGGGTGCCGACAGCCCCTACGCGTGAGGAGTCCCGTGACCGACCTGCTGCACGCGGAACTGCTGCACCTGGCCCGGGAGGCGGCCCGCCGCGCGGGCGAGCTGCTGCGGGACGGCCGCCCCGCCGACCTCGCGGTCGCCGCGACCAAGTCCAGCCCGGTCGACGTCGTCACCGAGATGGACATCGCCGCCGAGAAGCTGATCACCACGACCATCGCCGAGCGCCGCCCGGACGACGGCTTCCTCGGTGAGGAGGGCGCCTCCACGGAGGGCAGCAGCGGTATCCGCTGGGTGATCGACCCCCTCGACGGCACGGTGAACTACCTCTACGGGCTGCCCGGCTGGTCCGTGTCCGTCGCCGCCGAGCAGAACGGCGAGACGGTCGCCGGGGCCGTGGTGGCCCCCATGCGCGGCGAGGCGTACCACGCGGTGCGCGGCGGCGGCGCGTACGCCACCGGCGCCTGGGCGGGCGAGCGCCGGCTGAGCTGCCGGCCCTCACCGCCCCTGGACCAGGCCCTGGTGTCGACCGGCTTCAACTACGTCACCGAGGTCCGCACCCACCAGGCCGACGTCGCGCGGCGGCTGATCCCGCTGCTGCGGGACATCCGTCGCGGCGGCTCCGCCGCGATCGACCTGTGCGACGTGGCCGCGGGACGGCTCGACGGCTACTACGAGCGCGGACTGCACCCGTGGGACCTGGCCGCCGGAGACCTGATCGCCCGCGAGGCGGGCGCGCTGACCGGTGGCCGCCCCGGTGACCGCCCCTCCTACGACCTGACCGTCGCCGCCTCCCCGGGCGTCTTCGAGCCGCTCCAGCGGCTCCTGGAGGACTTCGGCGCCTGGCACGACGGAGAGGGACCCCCCGCGCCCCCGCGGGACGCCTGACGACGCGGACGGGCCCCGGCGCTGGATTCGCCGGGGCCCGTCGCGTGCGGACCGATCAGACGCTGTGCGCGCCGACCTCCACGCCGTGTTCGGCGGCGAGGCGACGCAGGTCGTCGAGTTCGCCCTGCTCCACGTCGACGAGGAAGTCGTCGCCCTCGTCGCGTGCCCGCGTCAGATCGGACTCGGTCGCCCTTATGCGCTGCAGAAGTCCTGCGGTGAATGCGTCCATGCTGCGCCCCCTCGTCCTGGGTCGGTGGGTCGGTGGCACGGGGGTGTGCCGGTCGGGAAGGGACGATCACGTCCGGAGCGGATGCCCAGCGCCACCCGGCCGGGCGGCGACGGTGCCGGACATCCACGCCCGCCCTGCGGAAGCGGACTGCGTGGCACCGCATGGTGGTGCGGTACATGCGGAGCGTGATCGCGGGATGTAAACCCGTCCTCCCCACGCTCTCTTCCGTGGAAACCTCACCGCGCGAGAAAATCTCGTATTCCCGCGCCGTTCGCCCGTACGTTCCCCGGCCCCACGGCCGCCGGTCACCGGCCCTCCCGCCGCCTTACGGCCGACTTACGGCGGAAAGGGGCAGGATGGGGGGCGACACCCCACCCGTATCCCTGCCCGCGTGCGCCCCGAGGCGCTGCGCGGGCGCGGAACATGAGGAAGGACAAGCGACGTGCGCGTACTCGTCGTCGAGGACGAGCAGCTGCTCGCCGATGCGGTGGCCACCGGGCTGCGCCGGGAGGCCATGGCCGTCGACGTCGTGTACGACGGTGCGGCCGCCCTGGAGCGCATCGGAGTCAACGACTACGACGTGGTTGTCCTCGACCGCGACCTCCCGCTCGTGCACGGCGACGACGTCTGCCGCAGGATCGTCGAGCTCGGCATGCCCACCCGCGTGCTGATGCTCACCGCGTCCGGCGACGTCAGCGACCGGGTCGAGGGCCTGGAGATCGGCGCCGACGACTACCTGCCCAAGCCCTTCGCGTTCAGCGAGCTCATCGCGCGCGTGCGCGCCCTCGGACGGCGCACGAGCGTGCCGCTGCCGCCCGTGCTCGAGCGCGCCGGGATCAAGCTCGACCCCAACCGCCGCGAGGTCTTCCGCGACGGCAAGGAGGTCCAGCTGGCGCCGAAGGAGTTCGCCGTGCTGGAGGTGCTCATGCGCAGCGAGGGCGCGGTGGTCTCCGCCGAGCAGCTGCTGGAGAAGGCGTGGGACGAGAACACCGATCCGTTCACCAACGTGGTGCGGGTGACGGTGATGACCCTGCGCCGCAAGCTGGGCGAGCCGCCGGTCATCGTGACCGTGCCCGGCTCGGGCTACCGGATCTGATCACGGTGGCCTCCACCCCCACGCCCGCGTCGTCCCCGCAGGCACCCCCGAAGCCCACCTGGGACCCCCGCAGGCCGGTTCCGCCCTTCCCCTGGCTGCGCCCGACCATCCGGATACGGCTCACCCTGCTCTACGGCGGCATGTTCCTGATCGCCGGGATCATGCTGCTGTCGATCATCTACCTGCTCGCGGCCAACGCGCTCAACGTGGGCAGCGACCTGCCCTTCCGGATCCTCGTGGGCCAGGTGTCCAGCGACGTGTGCAACCTGCGCAGCGCCGAGCTGCCCGCGGACGAGCTCAACCGGGCGCTGAACCAGTGCGTCAACGAGCAGCGCCAGCACGCCCTGGACGACCTGCTCAGCCGTTCGCTGCTGGCCCTGCTCGGACTCGCGGTCATCGCCTTCGCCTTCGGCTACGCCATGGCCGGCCGGGTCCTGTCGCCGCTGGGCCGGATCACCCGCACCGCCCGCGCGGTGGCGGGTTCGGACCTGTCCCGCCGGATCGAGCTGGACGGCCCGGACGACGAGCTGAAGGAGCTGGCCGACACCTTCGACGACATGCTGGAGCGCCTCCAGCGGGCGTTCACGGCCCAGCAGCGCTTCGTCGGCAACGCCTCGCACGAGCTGCGCACCCCGCTGGCGATCAACCGCACCCTGCTGGAGGTGCACCTGTCGGACCCGGAGGCGCCGGTGGAGCTCCAGCAGCTGGGCAAGACGCTGCTGGCCACCAACGAGCGCAGCGAACGGCTCGTCGAGGGCCTGCTGCTGCTCGCCCGCAGCGACAACCAGATCGTCGAGCGCGGGCCCGTGGACCTCGCCGAGGTGGCAGGCCAGGCCGTCGACCAGGTGCACGCCGAGGCGGAGAGCAGGCACGTGGTCTTCCGCGGCGAGCGCCGGCCCGCGGTCGTCCAGGGCAACGGCGTGCTGCTGGAGCGGATCGCCCTGAACCTGGTGCAGAACGCCGTGCGGTACAACGTCCCCGAGGACGGCTGGGTCGAGGTCACCACCGAGGTCCAGCACGGCCAGGCGGTCCTCGTGGTGTCGAACACGGGGCCGGTCGTCCCGGCGTACGAGATCGACAACCTCTTCGAGCCGTTCCGGCGGCTGCGCACCGAGCGCACGGGCAGCGACAAGGGCGTCGGACTGGGGCTGTCCATCGTGCGGTCGGTCGCCCGGGCGCACGGCGGACACATCTACGCGCACCCGCGGGAGGGGGGCGGGCTCGTGATGCGTGTCACCCTCCCGATCTGAGATCATGCCCCCGACACGACGGGGTGTTCGCTTCGCGCGGAATTTCGGGGACACGCGGCCGGGCCGCCCCTGTGTGATCGATCACAGGGGTGTTTTCCCGGTCGTCCACTCTCCGTGATCATGTATCGGGTCGGAAGGTCGGGAAAGTCCCGGTTTTCAGGGGCCCTGATCACGGGAAGTACACGGTGAGGCGCCTTTGATGTGTGGCGTTCGGACCGTGTACGGTCCCCATCGCCATCCAAGCCGATCACTCATGGGGAGTCCGGTTGGGTGTCGATTGAGTAACAGACCTTGATGTGAGGCAAAATCTCCGCCTCAGGTCGGGCACAAGTCCGGCCTCTCACGCGTTACGTGCGCTGGAGACACCGCATACACCCAGAGGGGGAGAGCGACTATGGCAACCGACTACGACACTCCACGCAAGACCGACGACGACGTCGACTCGGACAGCCTGGAAGAACTGAAGGCCCGGCGGAACGACAAGTCCGCCTCGGCCGTGGACGTCGACGAGTTCGAGGCCGCCGAAGGCCTCGAGCTGCCCGGCGCGGACCTCTCGAATGAGGAGCTGGCCGTCCGGGTGCTGCCCAAGCAGCAGGACGAGTTCACCTGCATGAGCTGCTTCCTGGTCCACCACCGCAGCCAGCTGGCCCGCGAGAAGAACGGCCAGCCGATCTGCCGCGACTGCGACTGAGGCGGGGTCGGCCGTGACTGGCTCGACCCCTCCGCGGAAGCGCCGCTTCTTCACGAAGGGAGCGGACACAGGGCCCCGGCGGGGCCCGCAGCACGACACGCGTGACCAAGAGCGGGGCTCAACCGGTACCGGGGCGGCCTCGCTCGAAGCAGCAGCCGGCCGGGGTGACCTCCCGGCGTCCCTGGAGGTCACCGCGCCCGTGGCGCACCGGCGGGCTGCCGCGTTCCGTGAGAAGGCCCGGGAGGGCGCCCGCAGGGGCGGTGCCCGCGCCCGTGCGGGACTGGCACACCTGGCGGACCGGATCATCGAGATCGCCCCGCGTGTGCCCGTACGCGACCTCGGGACGCTGCGCCGGCAGTTCCCCGGGCTCGGTCCCGAGGAGCTCGCGGACAAACTGGTGGCGGGAGCGGCCAAGGCCACCGCGACGGTCGGCGCCGGAGTCGGCGCGGCGGCGATGATGCCCGTGCCGCCCGCCATCCCGACGGAACTGGCCGCCGAGATCACCGGCGTCGCCGCGATCGAACTGAAGCTGATCGCCGAACTCCACGAGGTCTACGGCGTACGGCCCCCCGGCACCCTCGCCCAGCGCAGCACGGTGTACCTCAACTCCTGGTCGGAGGAGCGCGGGGTCCAGGCGACCAAGCCCTCCACCGTGAGCGCGGCCCTCAACAGCCGCATGAAGCGGGAACTGCGCCAGCGGATCATGAAGCGCACGGTCCGCAACCTGCCCAACCTGATGCCGTTCCTGGTCGGAGCCGCGGTGGGCGCGGTCATGAACCGCCGGGACACCAGAAAGCTCGCCGCGCGCATCCGCGACGACCTGCGCGGGATCCAGGTGCCCTGGGACGCCCTGCCGGCGCTGCCCGCCCTGGAGCGCCCCGAGGACGCCCTCCCCGAGGACGCCCTCAAGGAGCTCGGCGGCCACCCGCGGAAGAAGGACGACGGGCACGGCGCCCGGTGAGAACCGCTCGCGTGCGAGGGCGGCGGAAACGTCGGCGGGCGGGGAGCGGCGCGGTGCGAACCGGCCCGCGGCCGCTTCCACGTCCTCCACCCGGTGGCGGGCCAGGGGGACCGGCCCGGGCACCGGGCCGAGGGCAGGACGGCGTGGGACCGGCACCATGCGCCGCCTAACGGAACCCGGCTCCCGGTCCGCGTCGTCGGCGACCCGACCGGCACCGGACGTCGGTGCCGCCGAGGGCGCCCACCTGTTTCCGTGGGAAGGGGAAACTCGCCCCTCGACCCCGGCACACTCCGCCGGACCGGCCCTACGCGGCGTCCGCCGCGCCCTTCGCCGCCCGCAGCGCCTGCGCCAGCCGCTCGGGCTCCCGGGTGGACAGGAAGACGTAGGGCGTCGGGTCGTCGGGGTCGGTGACGTCCACGCGCAGCGCGCCCGGGATGTACGCCCGGAGCAGCATGAAGCAGCGCGGGTTGGCCTTGTGGGTGCGCCAGGCACGGGCCTCCTCCGCGTCGAGGATCTCCGCCTCGCCCAGGGCCGACACCGGGATCTTGGCCTCGCCCGCGATCAGATGACCGCCCACGACCCGGATGCGCACCGAGCCGTAGGAGCTGGCCACGACGGCCGCGGCCGCGGTGCCGCCGGCCAGACCGCCGAGCATCGGCAGCGTGCCGAACGGCAGCAGGATCAGCGCCATGGAGACCCCCGCCAGGACGCAGAGCAGCCACCAGGAACGGGGGGCGGTGAGGCGTTCTTCGTACGGGGTGGCGGAGAGCTGCATGAATCCGAGTCTGGCACGGTGCCGGGACACGGCCGCCATCAGGGGCGGCCGGGGGGCGGGGTGCCGCCGGGCGGGGCGGTGGCGGGTGCGGGACGGGCGGGTAAGGTCTGCGCCTGTGAGTGGTACTTCCGCAGCTCTTCAGCCCCCCGCCGACGCCTCGAAACCGGTGCGCCACCCCGACGCCCCCGCACCCGGTGAGCTCCTCGGCGCCCACTACGGCCAGTGCTTCGGCTGTGGTGACGGACAGCCCCACGGGCTGCACCTCCAGGCCCGCGCCGGCGAAGGCGTGACGATCACCGCCGAGTTCACCGTGCAGGCCGCCCACCAGGGCGCCCCGGGCCTCGCGCACGGCGGGGTCCTCGCCACCGCCCTCGACGAGGCGCTCGGATCCCTCAACTGGCTGCTGCGCACCATCGCGGTGACCGGCAGGCTGGAGACGGACTTCGTCCTGCCCGTGCCGGTCGACACCGTGCTGTACCTGGAGGCGGAGGTCACGGCGGTGGCCGGACGGAAGATCTACAGCACCGCCACCGGACGCATCGGCGGCCCCGAGGGACCCGTCGCGGTCCGCGCCGACGCCCTGTTCATCGAGGTCAAGGTCGACCACTTCATCGACCACGGCCGCGCGGCGGAGATCCAGGCCGCCATGAGCGACCCCGACCAGGTCCGCCGCGCGCGTGCCTTCGAGGTGAACCCGTGAGCGGACCCGGCGGCGGCGCCCTCGAGGTACTGCTCCGGCGCGTCGACCCCGGCGTACCGCTTCCGGCGTACGAGCACCCGGGCGACGCGGGGGCCGATCTGCGGACCACTCAGGCCTGCGAACTGGCCCCGGGAGAAAGGGCGGTGCTGCCGACCGGGGTGTCTGTGGCGCTGCCTGAGGGGTACGCGGCGTTCGTGCACCCGCGATCCGGTCTGGCCGCCCGCTGCGGCGTCGCCCTGGTGAATGCCCCGGGGACGGTTGATGCCGGGTACCGTGGGGAGATCAAGGTGATCGTGGTGAATCTCGACCCGCGCGAGTCCGTGCGGTTCGAGCGCTTCGACCGGATTGCCCAACTGGTCGTCCAGCAGGTCGAGAGGGTCCGCTTCGTGTCGGTCGCGGAGCTTCCCCCCTCGGCCCGGGCCGAGGGGGGCTTCGGGTCCACCGGCGGCCATGCCGCGGTGGAAGAAGAAGGTAAGAGCGGCACAAGCGTTCAGGCCGCCGTGGGCGGTACAGCGGGTGGGAATCGATACGCTTCGGTCGTATCCGACCGGGAAGGACAGTGACGTGTTCGGACGTCGCAAGAAGAAGGATGCCGCCGACGGTGCGGCCGGCGAGGCCGAGCAGGTCGTCGACGGTGTCGACGCTGAGGCAAACGGTGAGGAGGCCGAGCGGCTGAGGCTCGAGCCCGCTCCGCGGCCCGACGGGCCCTGGGACAGCACCGAGATCCGTGAACCCGCAGAGGGCCGGGTCGACCTGGGCGGGCTGTTCGTGCCCGGCGTCGACGGCATGGAGCTGCGGGTGGAGGTCGCGGGCGACGCGATCGTCGCGGCCACGGTCGTGCTGCGCGACAGCGCCATCCAGCTGCAGGCCTTCGCCGCACCCAAGCGTGAGGGCATCTGGGGCGAGGTGCGCGAGGAGATCGCCTCCGGCATCACCCAGCAGGGCGGCATCATCGACGAGGTCGAGGGCCCCCTGGGCTGGGAACTGCGCGCCCAGGTGCCGGTGCAGCTGCCGGACGGCACCGGCGGCTACCAGGTCGTGCGGTTCGTCGGCGTGGACGGCCCCCGCTGGTTCCTGCGCGGGGTGATCTCGGGTCAGGGCGCGGTGCAGCCGCAGGCCGCCGGACTGCTCGAGCAGATCTTCCGGGACACGGTCGTGGTCCGGGGCGAGGGCCCCATGGCACCGCGCGACCCCATCGTGCTCAAGCTGCCGAACGACGCCCAGATGGTCCCCGAGAACGTGCAGCAGGAGGAGGGCGGCTCCCGCTTCGCGGGCGGCATGGGCCAGCTCCAGCGCGGACCGGAGATCACCGAGGTCCGCTAGACGGCTGTCGCCGGGGCGCGGTCAGCGCTGCACGGGGCCGCGTCCCGGGAGGGGTGCGGCCCTTCCGCGTGCGAAGGCTCCGGACGCGACGACGCGCGGCGCGCCCGCCCACGGAGCCGATCCGGCGCGACCGTTGATCGGGCGGGTGCCGGACAGGGATACTTGGCGCTCGGTCCACGGGGGAGGGCAGCCGATGAGTCAGGTGGTCACCGAGACCATGGTGCGCATCGAGGACGTGCACAAGTCGTACGGCACCGGAGCCGCCGCCGTCCACGCGCTGCGCGGCGTCTCCCTCGAGGTCCCGCGGGGTGAACTCGTCGCTCTCAAGGGGCGCTCCGGATCGGGCAAGACGACCCTGCTGAACATCGTCGGCGGCCTCGATACCCCCGACCGCGGCCGGGTCCACGTCGACGGGAGCGACCTCGCCGGGCTCGACGAGAACGGGCTGCTCGCCCTGCGCCGCGATCACGTCGGTTTCGTCTTCCAGTCCTTCGGCCTCATCCCGATCCTCACCGCCGCCGAGAACGTCGGCGTCCCGCTGCGGCTGCGCCGGGCCGACCCGCGCGAGCGCGAGGAGCGCGTCGAACTGCTGCTGTCCCTCGTCGGGCTCGCCGACCACGCCGCACAGCGGCCCGGTGAACTCTCCGGCGGCCAGCAGCAGCGGGTCGCCATCGCCCGGGCCCTCGCCAACAGCCCCTCCCTCCTCATCGCCGACGAGCCGACCGGCCAGCTCGACGCCGAGACCGGGCACGCCGTCATGGAGCTGCTCCGCGCGGTCGTCCGCAGCGAGCACGTCACGGCCCTCGTCGCCACGCACGACACCACGCTGCTCGGCCTCGCCGACCGGGTGCTGGAGCTCAGCGACGGCGAGATCACCGAACACTGACCCTCGCACCCGCCCCCGACGGGGGCCTGCGGCGTCCGGCCCCGTCGGGCCCGGCGTTCGGACGGTCGTTCGGGGACGGGACAATGACCGTATGGGACGCGGCAGGCTTCGGATCCACCTCGGTGCGGCGCCGGGCGTCGGCAAGACCTACGCGATGCTCGCCGAGGCGCACCGGCGTGCGGAGCGCGGCACCGACTGCGTGATCGCCTTCGCCCAGCCGCACGGCCGGCCCCGCACCGAGGCGCTGCTGGAGGGCCTGGAGCAGATCCCGTACGTGACGACGGAGCACGGCGGGAGGGTCGTCGCCGAGATGGACCTCGACGCCGTCCTGGCCCGCCGCCCCCGGGTCGCCCTGGTCGACGAGCTCGCCCACACCAACGCCCCCGGCTCCCGCAACGCCAAGCGCTGGCAGGACGTGGAGGAACTGCTGGCCGCCGGCATCGACGTGCTCTCCACCGTCAACATCCAGCACCTGGAGTCACTCGGCGACGTCGTGGAGTCGATCACCGGAGTGCGGGAGCCGGAGACCGTACCGGACGAGGTGGTGCGGCGGGCGGACCAGGTCGAACTGGTCGACATGACCCCCGAGGCGCTGCGCCGTCGCATGGCGCACGGCAACATCCACCAGCCGGACGAGGTCGACGCCGCCCTGTCGAACTTCTTCCGCCCCGGCAACCTCACCGCGCTCAGGGAACTGGCCCTGCTGTGGGTGGCCGACCGGGTCGACGCCCATCTCCAGCGCTACCGCAGCGAGCACCAGGTCTCGGCGATCTGGGGTTCGCGCGAGCGGATCGTGGTCGGTCTGACCGGCGGGCCCGAGGGCCGCACCCTGATCCGGCGGGCCGCCCGGCTGGCGGAGAAGGGCGCCGGGGGCGAACTGCTCGCCGTGTACATCTCGCGCAGCGACGGCCTGACCGCCGCCTCCCCCAAGGAACTCGCCGAGCAGCGCACCCTCGCCGAGGACCTCGGCGGCAGCTTCCACCACGTCGTCGGCGACGACATACCGGCCGCGCTGCTCGCCTTCGCGCGCGGCGCCAACGCCACCCAGCTCGTCCTCGGCTCCTCCCGCCGCAGGACCTGGCAGTACGTCTTCGGCCCCGGCGTCGGCGCGACCGTCGCCCGGGACTGCGGACCCGACCTGGACGTGCACATCGTCACCCACGAGGAGGTCGCCCGGGGCCGCGGACTCCCCGGCGCCCGGGGCGCGCGGCTCGGCCGTTCCCGGCGGGCCTGGGGCTGGGCGGTCGGCGTGGGCGGCCCGGCGGTGCTCGCCGTGTTGCTCGACGTCGTGGACCTGGGCCTCGCCAACGACATGCTGCTGTTCCTGACGCTGACGGTGGCGGCCGCCCTGCTCGGGGGACTGTGGCCGGCGCTCGCCTCCGCGGCGGCCGGCTCCCTGCTGCTGAACTACTTCCACACCCCGCCCCTGCACACCTGGAACATCGCCGACCCGAGGAACATCATCGCCATCCTGATCTTCGTCGGGGTCGGCGCGTCGGTGGCGTCCGTGGTCGATCTCGCGGCCCGGCGCACCCACCAGGCGGCCCGGCTGCGCGCGGAGTCGGAGATACTCTCCTTCCTCGCCGGCAACGTGCTGCGCGGCGAGACCGGCCTGGAGGACCTGCTGGAGCGGGTCCGGGAGACCTTCGGCATGGAGTCGGCCGCCCTGCTCGAACGCGCGGGCGACGTCGAACCGTGGACCTGCGCCGGCCACGCGGGCCGCGGACGGCCCGTCGAACGCCCCGAGGACGCGGACGTGGAGGTGCCGGTCGGCGACCACATGGCGCTGGCCCTCACCGGCCGCGTCCCGCCCGCCGAGGACCGCAGGGTCCTGGGCGCCTTCGCCGCGCAGGCCGCCGTCGTCCTGGACCGCCGACGGCTGCGCGAGCGGGCCGACCGGGCTCTCGCCCTCGCCGAGGGCAACCGCATCCGCACCGCCCTCCTGGCCGCCGTCAGCCACGACCTGCGCACCCCGCTCGCCGGGATCAAGGCGGCCGTCACCTCGCTGCGCTCCCCGGACGTCGAGTGGTCGCCCGAGGACCGCGCCGAACTGCTGGAGGGCATCGAGGCCGGCGCCGACCGCCTGGACCACCTGGTGGGCAACCTGCTCGACATGTCCCGGCTGCGCACCGGCACGGTCACCCCGCTGATCCGCGAGATCGACCTCGACGAGGTGGTGCCGAGGGCGCTCGGCGGGGTGCCCGAGGCGGGCGTCGCCCTGGACATACCCGAGGCCCTGCCCATGGTCGCCGTCGACCCCGGGCTGCTGGAGCGGGCGATGGCCAACGTGATCGAGAACGCCGTCACGTACAGTCCCGCGGGCCTGCCCGTCCTGGTCGCGGCCAGCGCCCTCGCCGAGCGGGTCGAGGTGCGGGTCGTCGACCGGGGCCCCGGTGTCCCCGACGAGGCCAAGGACCGTATCTTCGAACCCTTCCAGCGGCACGGAGACGCCCCGCGCGGAGCCGGTGTCGGCCTCGGCCTGGCCGTCGCACGGGGCTTCGCCGAGCTCATGGGCGGCACCCTGAGCGCCGAGGACACCCCCGGCGGCGGCCTCACCATGACGCTCACCCTGCGCGCCGCGGGAACGCACCGGGAACCCGTCCCGGACGGGACGGGCACACCACCCGCCGAAGCAGAACCGGAAAGGCAGCCCTCATGACCCGTGTGCTGGTGGTCGACGACGACCCGGCCATCGTGCGCGCCCTGGTGATCAACCTCAAGGCCCGCTCCTACGCGGTCGACGCCGTCCACGACGGCGCCGCCGCCCTCCGCGCGGCCGCCGCGCACCACCCCGACGTGGTCGTCCTCGATCTGGGGCTGCCCGACATGGACGGCGTCGAGGTGATCCGGCAGCTGCGCGGCTGGACCCGGGTGCCGGTCCTGGTGCTGTCCGCGCGGCACGCCTCCGACGAAAAGGTCCAGGCCCTGGACGCGGGCGCCGACGACTACGTCACCAAGCCGTTCGGCATGGACGAACTCCTCGCCCGGCTGCGGGCCGCCGTGCGCCGCGCCGAGCCCGCCGACGGAGGGGACGCGGTGGTGGAGACCGCCGGGTTCACCGTCGACCTGGCCGCCAAGAAGGTCCACCGTGACGGCAAGGACGTACGGCTGACGCCCACCGAATGGCATCTGCTGGAAGTGCTGGTGCGCGCCGGCGGGCGGCTGGTGGCGCAGAAGCAGCTGCTGCGGGAGGTGTGGGGGCCGTCGTACGGCACGGAGACCAACTACCTCCGCGTGTACATGGCGCAGCTGCGGCGGAAACTGGAGGCGGATCCGTCACACCCCCGTCACCTCATCACCGAGCCCGGCATGGGCTACCGCTTCGAGAAGTGAGGGCCGGCACCGGCCCCCGCGCAGGGCGCCGGAGGTGGCCGGTTCGGGCCGGGGCAGCAGGGGGTACGTAACCGTCAGTGCACCCCGGTACGCTTCAGATATGAGTGCTGTTCCTCGTTCCGAGAAGCCGGCAGGCCGGTTCCGGCGCATGCTCGACCGGCTCTCCTCGTCCCAGGAGGACCTGGAGTCCGAGGAGCTGCGCGAGGACGCCGAGACCGCCGGCTGCACGCGGATAGGTGACTGCCAGGACCGGCAGATCGTGACGGTTACTGGTACCTTGCGCACGGTCACGCTGCGGCCGCGCGCGGGAGTACCGGCGCTGGAGGCCGAGTTGTTCGACGGCTCCGCCGCGTTGGACGTGGTGTGGCTCGGACGGCGCTCCATCGTCGGGATCGAGCCGGGCCGCAGGCTGATCGCATCGGGCCGGATCTCGATGAGCCGGGGCCGCCGGGTGCTGTTCAATCCGAAATACGAACTGAGACCCCTCGGACGGGAGTAGCCGGTGACGTCGCTCGACAAGCCGACAACCGAAGACACATCCGCGGACGACGCCCGGGCGGTGACGGAGGCCGCCCTGTTCGAGGCGTTCGGCGGGGTGCGGGGCATGGTCGAGACGGTGCTCCCCGGGCTCCTCTTCGTCAGCATCTACACGGTCAACAAGGACCTGCACATGTCGGCGATCGCGGCGCTCGCCGTGGCGCTGGCGATGGTCGTGGTCCGGCTGGCCCGCAAGGACACCGTCAAGCACGCCTTCAGCGGCGTCTTCGGCGTGGCCTTCGGTGTGGTCTTCGCGATGATGACCGGCAACGCCAAGGACTTCTACCTGCCGGGCATGCTCTACACGCTGGGCCTGGCCCTGGCGTACATCGTGACCGCGATGGCGGGCGTCCCGCTGATCGGTCTGATGCTGGGCCCGGTCTTCAAGGAGAACCTGTCCTGGCGGACCCGCAATCCGGGACGGAAGAAGGCCTACACCAAGGCCAGCTGGGCGTGGGGGCTGATCCTGCTCGGCAAGAGCGCGATCCTCTTCCCGCTGTACTGGTGGGCGGACACGACCCAGCTGGGCTGGGTGCTGGTCGCGCTGAAGATCCCGCCGTTCCTGCTCGCGGTGTACCTGACCTGGATCTTCCTCGCCAAGGCGCCGCCGCCGATCGACGTGTTCGCCGAGATGGAGGCGGAGGAGCGCGCGGAGGAGGAGCGCAAGGCCGCCGCCGCGCAGGGCGACACCGGGACGGCCACGGCCGGCCGTCACCGCCGCGAGTCCTAGCCCGTACGGGACGCGAGTTCCCGGCCCGCACGACGAGGAGGGGGCGCCCGGAGTGATCCGGGCGCCCCCTTTCCTTCACCCCTCGCTGCGGCCCTACGACTCCTTGCGGACCGACAGCAGGTCCTCCAGCTGCTCCTCGCGGGCCTGGGCGGCCACGAAGAGGAGTTCGTCGCCGGCCTCCAGGGAGTCCTCCCGCGTCGGCGTCAGCACGCGGGTACCGCGGATGATGGTGACCAGCGAGGTGTCCTGCGGCCACTGGACGTCCCCGACCTGGGTGCCGGCCAGCGCCGACTCCTCCGGCAGGGTCAGCTCGACCAGGTTGGCGTCGCCGTGGCTGAAGCGCAGCAGCCGGACCAGGTCGCCGACGCTGACCGCCTCCTCCACCAGGGCCGACATCAGGCGCGGGGTGGAGACGGCGACGTCCACGCCCCAGGACTCGTTGAACAGCCACTCGTTCTTCGGGTTGTTCACCCGGGCGACGACCCGCGGCACGCCGTACTCCGTCTTGGCCAGCAGGGAGACGACCAGGTTGACCTTGTCGTCGCCCGTCGCGGCGATGACGACGTTGCAGCGCTGGAGCGCCGCCTCGTCCAGTGACGTGATCTCGCACGCGTCGGCCAGCAGCCACTCCGCCATCGGGACCCGCTCGACCGAGATGGCGGTCGGCGCCTTGTCGATCAGCAGGACCTCGTGGCCGTTCTCCAGCAGCTCGCCCGCGATCGAGCGGCCGACCGCGCCGGCTCCGGCAATGGCGACCCTCATCAGTGACCGCCCTCCTCGTCGGGTCCCTTGGCGAACGCCGCCTCGACCCGGTCGATCTCGTCGGTGCGCATCATCACGTGCACCAGGTCCCCCTCCTGAAGCACCGTCTGCGAGCTGGGCAGTATGGCCTCGCCGAGCCGGGTCAGGAACGCCACCCGCACACCGGTCTGGTCCTGGAGCCTGCTGATCCGGTGGCCCACCCAGGCCGTGGAGGTGTGCACCTCGGCGAGCTGGACCCCGCCGGTGGGGTCGCGCCACAGCGGCTCGGCACCCGAGGGCAGCAGCCGGCGCAGCATCTGGTCGGCCGTCCAGCGCACGGTCGCCACCGTGGGGATGCCGAGACGCTGGTAGACCTCCGCACGGCGGGGGTCGTAGATGCGGGCGGCCACGTGCTCGATGCCGTACATCTCGCGGGCCACCCGCGCGGCGATGATGTTGGAGTTGTCGCCGCTGGAGACGGCGGCGAAGGCCCCCGCGTCCTCGATGCCCGCCTCACGCAGGGTGTCCTGGTCGAAGCCGACACCGGTGACCCGGCGCCCGCCGAACGAGGAGCCCAGCCGGCGGAAGGCGGTGGGGTCCTGGTCGATCACGGCGACCGTGTGGCCCTGTTCCTCCAGGGTCTGGGCCAGAGCGGATCCCACCCGTCCGCAGCCCATGATGACAATATGCATCGCGTCACACCGCGCTTCCTGCAGGCCCTTCGACCTTCATGACCTTCGTGCTCATGTCTCTCTTTCGGCTCGCCAGGCAGGGCATCGCGGCCGGAGAACGGGCCGCCAGGCAACATCATGCCGGGGGATCCCGGTCCTGACGCCCTCCGGGGTCCGGCCCGCCGCGTCCGCGTGCCCGGTCCGGCGTATCCGCACCACCGGCGAACCCCCGAGGTTCGCAACAAGGAGAGAACCAGCCATGACCACCGAGATCGACGTCCTCGTCCTGGGCGGCGCCGGAGTGGACACCGTCGTGCACGTACCCGAACTGCCCGTGCCGCTCGCCGACAGCCACATGATCCAGCCCGGAATCGTCACCCGGGCGGGACAGAGCGGCGACTTCGTCGCCCTCGGCACCCACACCCTCGGCCTGCGCACCCACCACCTCGATCTGATCGGCGACGACCCCGAGGGCGACCTCGTCCGGGCCCTGCACCGGGACCACGGGATCGCGCTCACCGCGCTGCCCCAGCCGCGCGGCACCAAGCGCGCCGTCAACCTGGTCGACCCCGACGGCCGGCGGCTCTCCCTCTACGACGCGACCCGCTGGGCGGAGAGCGACCGGCTGCTCGAGCGGACGGTGCGCGACCTCGCCGCGGTCAGCCGCCACGCCCACGTGGTCATCACCCAGCCCTGCGCGGACGCGCTGCCCCTGCTGCGCGAGGCGGGCGTGACCATCTCCACCGACCTCCACGACTGGGACGGCACCAACCCGTACCACGAGGCCTTCGCCCACGCCGCCGACCACGTGTTCCTCTCCGCCGCCGCCCTGACGGACCCGGCGGCCACCCTGCGCCGGATCGCCGCACGGGGCAGGGCCCGGACCGTCGTCGCCACCGCGGGGGCGGACGGGGCGTTCCTGCTCGCCGACGGCAGGCTGACCCACGTCCCCGCGGTGAAGCCCCCGGCACCCCTCGTGGACTCCAACGGCGCCGGCGACGCCTTCGCGGCCGCGTTCCTGTACGGGCTGCTCCACGGCGAGCCGCCCCGGCGCTGCGCCCGCCTCGGGGCGGTGGCCGGCGCGTTCGCCTGCACGGTGCCCTCGACACGGGTGGCCGCCATCGGCCCCGAGGCCCTGCTCGCCGGAGCCGCCGAGCCCATGTCCGACGAGGCCGGTGGGCGGGTCAGCGGCGCGTGAAGCTGCGCACGCTCGCCAGGGTGAGGACACCGAGGACGACGAGCGCGGCCGCGGCGCCGATCAGTTCTGCGGTCGTGTGCATGGGACCTCCACGGGGAGCGGCACCTGCGGCCGGGTTCGTCATATAGGCATGGAACTTCCGCCACCTGCGGAATCCGACCCCCGCGCCCCGGTGAATTCACCCGGAGAGCAGAGGCCGTATGGACCCCGTATGGATCTGGGTGGCGGGTGAGCCACCGGTTGCCCGACGGCCTACGATCCACTCTTGTGTCCAAACTGACCGACGTGCCCAAACGTATCCTCATCGGGCGCGCACTCCGCAGCGACCGGCTCGGGGAAACGCTTCTGCCGAAGCGCGTCGCACTCCCCGTCTTCGCCTCCGACCCGCTGTCCTCCGTGGCGTACGCCCCCGGCGAGGTGCTGCTGGTCCTGTCCATCGCGGGCCTGTCGGCGTACCACTTCAGCCCCTGGATCGCCGTCGCGGTCGTCGTGCTGATGTTCACCGTGGTCGCCTCCTACCGGCAGAACGTCCGGGAGTACCCGAGCGGCGGCGGCGACTACGAGGTGGCCACCACCAACCTCGGCCCGAAGGCCGGCCTGACCGTCGCCAGCGCCCTCCTCGTCGACTACGTCCTCACCGTCGCCGTGTCGATCTCCGCCGGCATCGAGAACCTCGGCTCGGCGGTCCCCTTCGTCGTCGAGAACAAGGTGGCCTGCGCCGTCGGCGTGATCGTGCTGCTGACCCTGATGAACCTGCGAGGGGTCAAGGAGTCGGGCACACTCTTCGCGATCCCCACATACGTCTTCGTCACGGGTGTCTTCCTCATGATCGCGTGGGGGTCCTTCCGCGCGGTCGTGCTCGGCGACGAGATGCGGGCACCGACCGCGGACTTCGAGATCAAACCCGAGCACCCCGGCCTCGCCGGCTTCGCCCTCGTCTTCCTGCTCCTGCGCGCCTTCTCCTCCGGCTGCGCCGCGCTCACCGGCGTCGAGGCCATCTCCAACGGCGTCCCCGCCTTCCGCAAGCCCAAGTCGCGCAACGCGGCGACCACGCTGGCCATGATGGGCACGCTCGCCGTCACCATGTTCTGCGGCATCATCGCGCTGGCCGCCGCCACCAACGTGCGTATGGCCGAGAACCCCGCCGAGGACCTGATCCGCGACGGGGTCCCGCTCGGCCCCGACTACGTCCAGGACCCGGTCATCTCCCAGGTCGCGGAGGCCGTCTTCGGCCACGGCAGCCTGCTCTTCATGATCCTCGCCGCCGCCACCGCGCTGGTGCTGTTCCTCGCCGCGAACACCGCCTACAACGGCTTCCCGCTGCTCGGCTCGATCCTCGCCCAGGACCGCTACCTCCCCCGTCAGCTCCACACGCGCGGCGACCGCCTCGCCTTCTCCAACGGCATCGTGGTGCTCGCCGGAGCCGCCGGACTGCTGGTGTGGATCTACGGAGCCGACTCCACACGGCTGATCCAGCTCTACATCGTCGGCGTCTTCGTGTCCTTCACCCTCAGCCAGACCGGCATGGTCCGGCACTGGAACCGCCAGCTGGTCACCGAACGGGACCAGGCCAAGCGCCGCCACATGATCCGCTCCCGGGCCATCAACACCTTCGGTGCCTTCTTCACCGGCCTGGTCCTGATCGTCGTCCTCGTCACCAAGTTCACCCACGGCGCCTGGGTCGCGCTGCTCGGGATGTGCATTTTCTACGCGACCATGACGGCCATCCGCGGCCACTACGACCGGGTCGCCGAGGAGATCGCCGCCCCGGACACCCCGACCGACGACAGCGTGCGGCCGTCCCGGGTCCACTCCGTCGTCCTCATCTCCAAGATCCACCGCCCGGCACTGCGCGCGCTCGCCTACGCCAGGCTGATGCGCTCCGACACCCTGGAGGCGCTCAGCGTCAACGTGGACCCGGACGAGACCAGGGCCCTGCGCGGGGAGTGGGAACGGCGCGCCATCGACGTACCCCTCAAGGTGCTCGACTCCCCGTACCGCGAGGTCACCCGCCCGGTGATCGAGTACGTCAAGAGCCTGCGCAAGGAGGCACCGCGCGACGTGGTGTCCGTCATCATCCCCGAGTACGTGGTCGGCCACTGGTACGAGCACCTGTTGCACAACCAGAGCGCGCTGCGCCTCAAGGGCCGGCTGCTGTTCACCCCGGGCGTGATGGTGACCTCCGTGCCGTACCAGCTGGAATCCTCCGAGGCCGCCAGGAAACGGGCCCGCAAGCGGCAGGACTGGGCCGCGCCCGGCTCGGTGCGCCGCGGCCCGAAGGAGCGGGCGAAGGACTCCTCCCCGCACACGTAGACTGGTGGGCTGTTGTTGCCCCGGGCCGTCGAGTCCTGGGGGCCCGCCCGTTCCCGATGTTGTGGAGTCACCCCGCCATGCAGGCAGAACCGAGGAAATCACTGGTGGGGGAGGAGTACGAGGTCGAGGTCGGCCCCGTCGCCCACGGCGGCCACTGCATCGCCCGTACCTCCGAGGGCCAGGTCCTCTTCGTCCGGCACGCCCTGCCCGGCGAACGGGTCGTCGCCCAGGTCACCGAGGGCGAGCAGGGCGCCCGCTTCCTGCGCGCGGACGCGGTACGGGTGCTGGAGGCCTCCAAGGACCGCATCGACGCCCCCTGCCCCTTCGCCGGCCCCGGCCGCTGCGGCGGCTGCGACTGGCAGCACGCCAAGCCCGGCGCCCAACGGCGCCTCAAGGGCGAGGTCGTCGCCGAACAGCTGCAGCGCCTCGCCGGGCTCACCCCGGAGGAGGCCGGCTGGGACGGCACCGTGATGCCGGCCGAGGGCGACAAGGTCCCCGCCGGTCAGGTCCCGGCGTGGCGCACGCGCGTCCAGTACGCCGTCACCGCCGACGGCCGGGCGGGACTGCGCCGGCACCGCTCGCACGAGGTCGAGCCGATCGACCACTGCATGATCGCCGCGGAGGGCGTCAGCGAGCTGGGCATCGAGAAGCGGGACTGGACGGGCATGGACTCCGTCGAGGCGATCGCCGCGACCGGCTCCCAGGACCGCCAGGTCGTCCTGACCCCCAAGCCCGGCGCCCGCCTCCCCCTGGTCGAGCTCGACCGCCCCGTCTCGGTCATGCGCGTCGACGAACGCTCCGGGCAGCTGCACCGCGTCCACGGCCGCCCCTTCGTCCGCGAACGCGCCGACGGGCGCACCCACCGCGTCGCCGGCGGCGGCTTCTGGCAGGTCCACCCGAAGGCCGCGGACACCCTCGTCACCGCCGTCATGCAGGGCCTGCTGCCCCGCAAGGGCGACATGGCCCTCGACCTCTACTGCGGCGTCGGCCTGTTCGCGGGCGCCCTGGCCGACCGGGTGGGCGAGGCGGGCGCGGTCCTCGGCATCGAGTCCGGCAAGCGCGCCGTCGAGGACGCCCGCCACAACCTCGCGGACTTCCCCCGCGTCCGCATCGAACAGGGCAAGGTCGACTCCGTCCTGCCCCGCACCGGCATCACCGAGGTCGACCTCGTCGTCCTCGACCCGCCCCGGGCGGGCGCCGGCCGCAAGACGGTGCAGCACCTGTCGTCCCTCGGCGCCCGCCGCATCGCCTACGTCGCCTGCGACCCGGCCGCGCTCGCCCGGGATCTGGCGTACTTCCGGGACGGGGGGTACCGGGTGCGGACACTGCGGGTGTTCGACCTGTTCCCGATGACGCACCACGTGGAGTGCGTGGCGATTTTGGAGCCTGCTGCAAAGGGGCTCTGACCTGCAGATTTCCCAGGTTTCTCAGGCACGCCCGGGTACGCTCGACGTGTTCCCTCACATGCACGACGTGGGACGTGTCCTGGCACCGGGGGATGCGCTTGACCTGCGGCTTCACGGGCATCTCGCGAGATGGCGGACGCATTCTTCTCGGTCCGTGGCGGCATTTGGGCAAGCGTCCTGACGCTCATTTGACGCTGGTTCCGACGGTGCGTCAGGTGGTCCCGGGCGCCGACCGGCGCTGGCCACGGCCTGCCGCAGTGGTGGAGCCAGGGTGATGCCTGCCCGCCCAGAGGTCGGCGCGCCGAGGGCGTGGTGAGACCGCCACCCACGTCACCGAGGAGCTTCCGCCCCCCTTCCCGCGTCGGGAAAGCCGGCCTTCTTGTGCGGCTCCGGCCGGGACGCCGGCGACCTCGATACGCTGTTACCGGCGCCGACCACCAGGACGCCCCGTCCGCGGGGTTGGCCTTCCAGACGGTTCCTGGCTGCTGCGTGGAGCGCAGCGTTCCGGGTCCTGTTCGCCGACCATGCGGTGCCCGTGGGCGTGGGTGAGGATCGCTGACGCGTGCCCAGGTGTGCAGACCGTGCAGACTGAACGCCTCGGGGGCGGCGGGGATCTCGTCATCGGCCGGGGCGGCGTCCAGGAGTGTCAGGACGGCATACGTCAGGGCGAGTTTGCGGAGGCCGGTGCAGGTAGGTGGCCAGGCGGCTGCGGTCCGGGAGGGCCAGCAGCAGTGCTCGTCAACCACATCGATCTTTCTGGCGGTCGCCGCTGCCGTTCGCCGTCACTCCGACGGACACCGGCTGCGGCGCCCGCCGTGTTCGACGGGCGTTGCGTCAGGAGGGGAGGGCCGTAGCGCGCTTTACGCCGTGTTTGCGGCTGCCGTGAACGCTACGAAAGGTTCGCGAAGCAGCGGCGACGCGATCATGAACGCGACATGATGTAGGGGTTCGGCGTGCCTGCATACCGGACACCGCCGTCCGGGCGGTCCTGCCGTGCGGCCCGCGCGACGTACACCGTCGGCTTCCCGTCCGGGCCGGGAAGGAACCCCACGTCTGCCGTCAGCTCGTCCCTTTGGCGGAACCGACGTCCGCGCCGTTGCCGGGAGAGCCGGTGCCGTCCTGGTCTGCTCGCTCAGCGGTCAGGCCGTGCGTACGCGTACGCGGGTGAAGATCGGCTGTGAGTCAACGGTTCGCGAAGACAAGGGGACGGGTGGTGGCGGGCTTGTCCGTCTTGCATACGGTGCCGTCGGCGGGGTGGGTGCCATGGACGAGGGCGGCGTCAACTGCGTTATTGACACACGAGTTGATGCCGTAGGAGCCGTGTCCGACTCCTTCACGCGTGAGCAGGACCGCGGAGTCCAGGGTTCGGGTCATGTTCTCGGCCCAGTGGTGGGGGGTGACGGGGTCCAGTCGGCCCGCGACCACCAGTGCCGGCGGCGTACCGGCGCCTGTGAGCGGCTTGATGACGCGGTCCTTGTTCGGCGCGGGCCACCGAGCGCAGTTCAGGGCGGAGTAGGCGGCCCGGGGCCCGATCCGCCTGGCCTCAGTGACGGCCTTGGTGGCCGCGGCCTTGTGCGCGGCGATGCCGGCCGGGGTCTGCCAGTCGGCGCAGCGCACCGCGGTGTGGGCTTCGAACATCGCGGTGGGGACAGGGAAGGGGGACACCGTGACGCTGCTCCACAGGGTGTACAGGGGTACGCCGTTGCCGTCCTGCGCGGCCAGCAGCGCCGAGGTCAGCAATGGCCAGGTGTTCTGGTCGCCGGCCAGGGCTCGGGTGGCCTCGAGGGCCATGGCGCCGTCGAGTGCGCCGCCCGGGGTGGTGTCCTTGACGGGTGCGATCTTCAGCGGCTTCGCTTCCAGCGTGTCGATCAGTGTGTCGAACGCCGCCTGCGGGTCTCCCGCGCCGAACGGGCACACCGCGGTCCCTTCGGTGCGGCAGGTCTCGAACCAGGAGTTGAGCGTCCGTTCGCTGGCCACGGCGACGTCGTTGAGGAAGGGGAGGGAGTTGCCGAACCACAGGTTGGTGTCGACGGGCGCGTCGAGCACCATCTGGCGGACGCGGTGTGGGAACAAGGTGGCGTACATCGGGCCGACCACGGTGCCGTAGGACAAGCCGTAATACGTGATCCTGTCCTCGCCGAGCGCGGAGCGGACCTGGTCGACATCGCGGGCCACGTTGTCGGTGGACAGGCTGGCCAGGAACTTCTTGCTGTGGTGCTCGACGCAGCCGTCGGTGAACGCGGCGGCATCGGACAGCAGCCGCGGCAGGGGCTTGCCCCCGGGGACGGCCGGGTCGAAGGCGGTGCCGGCGGCGTCGGCTCGCTGCTCGTCGGTCAGACAGCGAACGGCCTGCGATCCGCCGACGCCGCGCGGGTCCATCGCGATGATGTCGAATCGGGCGAGCACCGCGTCCGAGAAGGCGCCAGGAGTGCCGGCCGCCTTGGGCAGGTTGCGCAGTGTTTCGGTGGCGGAAACCCCCGGCCCGCCCGGGTTGAAGATCAGGCTGCCGATGCGGCGGTCGGGATCGGTGGCCCGGTGCCGCATGACCGCGAGCGGGATCTGCGCGCCATTGGGCTCGGTGTATTCCTGCGGCACCTTGATCGTGGCGCATTCGAGGCCCTTCCCGCACGTGCTCCAGGTGAGCGGGCCCGGGGACGGGACGGAGGCCGACGTGGCCCCCGCGGACGTGCTGCGCGGCCCCGAGGCGCCGGACGAACACCCGGTCAGGGCCATGAGGGCTGCGGCGAGCGCCGCCCCGTACCGGGCGGCGGGCCTGGGCCTCGACTGGATCATGATGATCTTCCTTTCGCCGTACTCGTGTCGCTCCGTGCGGCCGGGCCGTGCCGGTCGTGCGGCAAGCCGGCCGAAGAGGGCTGACGTGGTCGTGCCTTCCTCACTTCGAGGGGTTAGTGACCCGCCGCGTCGAGCAGAGAGGAGTACCGCAGGCGGAGCGCGCGCTCCATGCTCGCCAGAACGGCCCCGCCCCCCAGTGCGAGGTTCAGCCAGATCGGCAGGTGTACCGGCGATTCGAACGTGCCGACCCGTTGCGTGACGGGAGGGATGTGAGAGACGGGTTCAGCGAGCTGCAACAGGTTCAAGCCCACACCGATGACGAGCAGCAACACCGATCCGATGGCGATCGCCCGGCTCAGTCCCGGACGGCGGGCACCGAAGCGCGCCCGCCGTCCCTCCGCCGAGGCCGGGTCGGGTGTGAGCTGACGCGGCTGTCCGTCCCGGGGGCGGTAGTGGCAGCGTTTGATGCCGTAGTTGCTCATTGCCACCTCGATGACGCCCCCGTCGACGGGGAAGACCGCCGGCAGCTTCGACTCGGCCACGTGCCTGCCATCCAGGAACAGATGCGCCCGGATCTTGCTGTTGTCCAACCGCGCCCAGTGCCGTACGTCGACGGCGTGCAGGCGGGCGTGTCCGCCGGCACCGGGAAGCCGCAGCCAGAACAGGGAGCGCAGGGGGAGCTGCCACCAGCGGAACCGCTGCAGTTCCCTGCCGTCTCCCGGCTTGAGGCGCTTCGATGCCGCCCACTGCTTCCAGGCCATGCTCCGCCCCTCCTGGGCATATCAGCCGCACCGTCACTAGTACGGCGTGTTAGAGAAACGCTAGCACACTGTACTAGTACGGCGTGCTAGTACAGTGAGGGGGCTGGGGAGAAGCGAAGGAGAGCGGAGCATGGAAACACGCGAGAAGATCCTCCAGGCCGCTGCGGAGATGATCGCCGAGGACATGGCGGCGAAGCTGAGCGTGCGAGCGGTCGCCGCGCGTGCGGGAGTGAGCACCGGCTCGCTGAGGTTCCACTTCCCCACCCAGCGCGCCCTGCAGGACAGCCTGCTCGCGCGGATCTACGAACACCTCCTGCCCGGCGACCCGATCCGGGACCGGACACTGCCGCCCCGCGAACGGCTGCTGAACTGTCTGCGGCAGGTTCTCGCACCGCTCGGCACCAGCGAGGACGCGCGAACCGCATGGGGCACGATGTATCGGGCCTTCATCGAACCCGAGCCGACCGAACCGGTACGCGCCGCATACCTCGGCCATGAGCGGGAGGCGGAGCGCCGGGTCGAACACTGGCTGACCGTGCTCGCCGAGGAAGGCGCACTGCCCCCGGGAGACCACACCCGCAACGTCAGGTTCCTTCTCACCGTCCTCAACGGACTCTCGGTCGAACGCGCCCTGCCCACCCGCGAATCCGTCCTCATCGCCGAGACCGAGACCCTCAACGCCGCCGTCGACCACGTCCTCTCCACCGGCCCCGCACCACCCGCCGGGCCGACTCGGCCGTGAACCGGACCAACCACCCCTCCGCGCCGGTTCCCCCGACGGGTAGAGGTGCGAGCGCCGGCCCGCCGCCCGCCGTTGCGTCACGGTTTTCCATGGGGCCACGGCGCGACCGTGCCGGCGGCACCGGACGCTGAGGGAGACTCGATCACGGCGCGGAGCCCGGGAGATGGCGGAGCCGGCCGGGGCCGGCCTCGGGGCCGTACGGCACTGCCACGACATCGGCCTGCTTGACGAGCCGGAGCGCCGCTCCAACGGATACATGCGTGACGGCCCGGACTCCGGCCCGGACCCGCGTGATCCGCGGGCTCTCGACGATGAGTTGGCCGCCGCCATCGGACGCCTGCAACAAGCCCGCGCCGAGGTCGGCACCCTCATGCGCAGATACGGGCGACCCACGGTGACGGCCTCCGCAGAAGGTCAGTCCGCGCGGCAGAACGTGTCCTCCGCGGGCATCTCGCCCTCGACGAGGTAACGCGTGGCGGTGTTCAACGCGCAGGAGTTGTCGCCCAGGACGTACACCCCGTGCCCGCTGTCGTCGACAGTGACCAGCCGCGCCCGGTCGCCGAACTTCTCGCGCAGCACCCCGGCCTGGCAGACCTGGGGTTCTCCTCGCACCGGGAAACGGCGGTCGCCGAGTCGGTCGTCGTGCACGCGCTGGTCGAGTTCTTCAACCACGCCCACCTCGACGTGCTACGACGCGTCCACGCGATCCTCTTCGAGGGCGACACCACGGAGAGCGGAAGCAACCGCGCCGGGTAATGAGCCGGTGTGCCGGTGCCGGGCTCTCACTCATCGCGACCTGCCCATACGGGCCATGGACGCGGTGGTCCTGGAGGCCGAGGAGGTGCCTCGCGGCTGCTCCGGTCCGACCGCCGAGGAGATCCAGGGCCATCCACTCCAAGACGTCGACGAAGATCCCCGTCGGGACCGAGCGGGTAGCGGGCTGCTCTGATGAGCCGAAGACCAATCGGTGCAGGATTTCGCCGATCGCGGCCGAGGCTCCAGAGACGCCGAGAGTGCCGGTCGGCCCCTCGGAACACCTTCCTCGAGGATGAGCGCCTTGACCGGGCGAGTCGCTGCGAAGGCCTGGGCGTCGGGGCCAGGGTGACGATCGCACGGGCCGGTCTCCCGCACATCACCGTTCGCCGGTAGCTCGGCACCGGTGATCTTGACGAGTCCACGGACAAGCTCGCCGGCTCGTTCGACCCGTTTTTCGTCTGTTCACTCGTACTTGATGGGGAGCGGGTGTTACGAAACCAGCGATGGACGCTGCGCGACAGGCGAGACCGGCTGGTCTTCGACGGTCCGCTCCGCCCGGTTGATCTCGGCCCAGACGGCGTCGAGAGACAGGCCGAGGGTGTCGGCGATCGCCGCGATGGTCGGGAAGGCGGGGGTGGCCACACGGCCGGATTCGATCTTCCGCAAGGTTTCCGGCGAGATGCGCGAAGCGAGCGCCACGTCCAGCATCGAGCGGCAGCCCCGGGCTCGGCGGAGCAGGGCGCCGAGGCGCTGTCCGCGTTCTACCTCGGCGGGAGTGAGTGGCAACCTGACCATGAACCCATTCTAATACCGGTACAGTTAGGTCGGGATAATTATTGGACGCAAAGGGGAGGCCCCCATGATCGAGATCCTGAACTCCGCGCGGCTTGAGCGGGCGAGAGACACCGGCGCTCTCGTCGGAGGCATCCTGCACACACTGAAGACGCGCACCACGGTCGGGACGAACCTGCTGGACATCGACCAGTGGGCCAAAGAGATGATCACCGAGGCGGGAGCGCAGTCCTGCTACGTCGATTACGCACCTTCCTTCGGGCGCGGCCCGTTCGGGCACTACATCTGCACGGCCGTCAACGACGCAGTGCTCCACGGGTTGCCCCACCACTACACGCTGGCAGACGGGGATCTGCTGACTCTCGACCTCGCTGTGGCCAGGGGCGGGGTGGCCGCGGACGCCGCGATCAGCTTTCTGGTGGGCGCAGCCAGGCCGGCGGAGAGCGTCGCGATGATCGAGACGACCGAACGCGCACTCGCCGCCGGCATCGCCGCCGCCAAGCCCGGGGCGCGCATCGGTGATCTCTCACACGCCATCGGCACGGTCCTCAGTGAGGCGGGCTACCCGGTCAACACCGAGTTCGGAGGCCACGGCATCGGCTCGACCATGCACCAGGACCCCCACATCGCGAACACCGGACGGCCGGGCCGCGGATACAAGCTGCGCCCCGGACTGCTGCTCGCCCTGGAGCCCTGGGTCATGGCCGACACCGCCGCACTCGTCACCGATGCCGACGGTTGGACGCTGCGCAGTGCGACAGGCTGCCGGACCGCACACAGCGAGCACACCATCGCCATCACCGACGACGGAGCCGAAATCCTCACCCTGCCCACGCAGGCACGTCCCTGAGGGGGCGCTGCAACGAGTGGCCCGGCGGGCAGGGTGCGCCGCCGTCGATCCTCGTCGTCCTCGACAACCTCCGGGGTCCCGGTAGGAGCGCAGGCCCCGACCGGGTCCGACCGGCCTTGATGTCGAACAGGCAGCGGCGGGCCCCGACCGGGTCCGCCGGCCTTGATATCGAACAGGCAGCGGCCCACGCGCCGGGGCGCCGCGCCCCGGGCCTGGTTCTCGCGCGGACCGCGCGGCGATGCCTTTTCGCCGTGAGCGACGTCCGGACAGCAACAAGCGCGGGCAGTACCTCTTGCAGGGCGCTACGCTCGCTTTCCCCGGTGGCGGCGCCCGAGGGCACCGCTACACCGGCGGAAGGCTCAGGTAGCCCCTGGCAGTCCGCCGCCCTCGACGCCGTCGTCCACAGGGCTGACGAGAGCAGGAAGAGCGCTTTCCCCTCCCCGTGGCGGTCCCGGGCCGTCCGGTAGAGCGCGTCGCCCGCTCGCCGGCCAAGGAGAGCGGCCTCAAGGTCGTCTCCGTCGGCTGTCGCCCGGCACCCGAGGCGGCCTTCCCGGCCGGCCTCGACGACTGCTGAGTGATCGTGCGCTGGGCCGCCCAGGACGGCAACGGGCTGGACTGGGACGGCACGATCCTGGCCGTCGCCGGCGATTGCTCCGGCGGCACCTTCGCCGCGGCCGTCACCGCCCGGGCCCACGACGACGGCTTCGACCGGATCACCCACCAGATCCTCTCCTACCCCTCGCTCGACCTGGACTTCGACGTCGAGCGCTACGCCTCCCTCCGGGAGAACGCCGTGGGCTACGGCCTGGAGACCGCGGGCCTGGAGCCGTTCAACGCGTTCTGCCTCGACAGCGGTGCCGATCCCGCCGACCCGCTCGTGTCGCCGGTCAAGCGGGCCGACCTCACCGGCCTGCCGCCGGCCCTGGTCGTCACCGCCGAGCACGACCTGATGCGCGACGAGGGCGAACTCTACGGCGAGCGGCTGCGCGACGCCGGTGTGCCGACGACGGTCAGCCGGTACGAGGGCGCGGGCCACGGCTTCGTCCAGCACTTCTCCAGGCGCCGCAGGGTGACGGTGGTCCCAGCGGCGGTCACTCCGGCAGCGCCGCGAGCCGGCCGACGACGGTGTACCGGGAGGGCGTCGACGGTGCGGATGACGCTCGGATGACCGGCGGATCATGGTTGCCTGCTGCGATGGCCGCCGCGATGGTGGTCATGCTGTCTCAGGCCGGTGCGCTGCGGCTGTCGCGCACGCGTACCGGCTGCGGAGAGCGACGCGGCATATCGGGGCCGGACGGGTGGCGTGACGCATGGTCGAGGACATGGGTGAATCGGGTGGCTGGTCAGCGGGTCGATTAGTCTGGTGCAGGGTTGTGTGGCCGCTGTCCGTCTGCCGGGACAAGGGCCTATGACTGTCTTCCGAAGGCGTCTGGAGGAGCTGTGACCGCCGAACTGCCCGACTGGATGATTCCGCCCAGGCCGAGCGGCTGGGAGGCCGACGACCTCGACCACCTTCCCCAGGCTCCCCGTCACACCGAACTCATCGACGGGGCATTGATCTTCATGATGTCGCCGCAGCGCTCCTGGCACGCCAGGCTCGTGGAGAACCTGACGTTCGCGCTGAGGCATGGAGCACCTGCCGGGTTGGAGACGGAGCGGGAGATGACCGTCCGTCTCGACCGCAAGAGCCGACCCGAACCCGACATCCTGGTCTCCACCGCCGTCTATGACCCCGACCGCACCTGGTACGCGCCTGAAGACGTCACGCTGGTTGTCGAGGTCGTCTCGGAGGAGTCCGCGGACCGCGACCGGTCGCTCAAGCCCTTCAAGTACGCGCAGGCCGGGATCGCGCACTTCTGGCGTGTCGAGGACGAAGCCGGGGCTCCCGCCGTCCATACGTATGAACTGGACGGTATGACTCGCACGTACGTTCCGACTGGCATTCACCGTGGTCGGTTGAAGGTATCGGTCCCCTTCCTGCTGGACATCGATCTCGACACGCTCGTGCCCTGACCGGCATCCGAACGCGGATCGGACCGCGTAAGGACCTGGGAGAGGCGACCGATCGAAGGAGAGCGGCAGCCGGACCGGCCGGCTGTTCACCGCTCTCCTCCATTCCCGCAGGGGCGGCGTCGGTGGTTCTCTCCAGACCGTGACAAGGCTCTCGCGCCCTCATCCCGCGGTCTGTGGCCGCAGACGCGAGTGCTTGTTGCGCCTGGTCGGCTCACCTCCCATCCGCGCGCTCCACCTTGGTGACAGGGTTGGTCCTCCTGTTTGTGTTGTGGGGGCGTCCAGGGGCGCCGGGAGTGTTTGTCAGGCCGCTGCGAGCGCGGCGCGGGCGTCGACGCGCTGGTGACAGCGACGCATGACCTGCCGGGCGACCGGCTGGGCGAGCAGCGCCTCGACGAGGAAGGCGATGGTGCAGTTCCGCGGCCACAGGTGTGCGAACTGCTCGAGGGGCTCGGTGGAGACCTGCCGTGTGCCGATCCAGGTGCCGACCACCGTCATCACGAGGGAGATCAGCAGGACGCTGCACAGGGCGTTCAGGACCATGTGGGCGCGGAAGCTGTCGCCCGGGCGCACGAGTCGTGAGGTGAGCAGTTGGGCGGGCTTCATCGTCAGCAGGACGACGGCCACGACCGCGACCAGGAGGGCCGGCATCACCCGCAGCAGGCCGGTCCACATGGCCAGGGTGAAGCCGGAGGTCAGGCCGCCGATCACCACCGGGATGGTGTTCACCGAGATGACGGCGATGACCAGCATGAAGATGACGGCTTCCTTCGGGTTGCGCGGCAGGTGGGTGTGAAAGGGGTTGTTGCTCACTGTGTGGTTCCTCGTTGCTCGTTACGGGGACCGGCAATAAAAAACAGCGCCCGTCTCCCGAGTCAGCTCGGGAGACGGGCGCTGTTTCGAAGTGCTTGTACGCGCCGGATCTCGCAGCAAAGAATACAGGCCCGCAGCGTTTGTCGCTGACGTGGACGGTGACGTGCGGCCTCTCCTCACCTCGAACGCTGATTGCGTAGGCGGCCCTGGTGGCGGGGCCGTGCCGTGATCGACCTCCGGCTGGGTGCCTTCGACTACCGGGCCGCACGCGACTTCTGGCGGATCGACGATCCGCTGACCGCCCTGCAGGTCCACGCCGTCCTGGGCGGAGCCCCCGGCTACCGGCCGGTGGCCGCCCGCCCCCACCCGAAGGACGGCTTCGCCGCCTGGTTGACCCGCACGCTCCTGGACCCCGGCCGGGCCGTCTACTCGCGCACAGAGACCGAGTACCTGCTGCGGGAGGACCCACGCATCACCCAGCACACCCTGTACTACGACATCCTCACCGCGATCGCCCAGGGTGCCTCGACCCCGACGAAGATCGGGGCAGCCCTGGAGCGTCAACGCCAAGCCGTCACGCACCCGTTGGACGTTCTGGAGTCCACCGGTTACATCCAGCGCGAGCACGACATTCTGCGCCCGCGCCACCCGGTCATCACGCTCGCCGACCCCGTCATCCGCTTCAACCAACTGATCACGCTGCCGCAGGCCGCCGCCGTCGAGCAGGGCTTCGCGGAACAGGCGTGGCAGGCCGCTACGACGACCTTCAACTCCAAGATCCTGGGACCGCACTTCGAGGATCTCGCCCGTAGCTTCACCCGTCGCTACGCCCATACCCTCCTTCCCGGCGGCCTGCCGGGCCCCGTCGGCACCACCGAGGTCGCCGACCCGGCGGCCCGCACGAAGCACGAGGTCGACGTGCTCGCCCTCGCCCTGGGTGAGCGTCCGCAGGCGCCGCGCGCCCGGATCGCCCTGATCGGTGAGGCCAAGGCCACCGCCGCCCGCCGCGGTACCGGCGACCTGCAACGCCTCGAGCACATCCGGGGCTTGCTCACCGGCCAGGGCTACGACACCACAGGCGCCACGCTGGCCCTGTTCTCCCTGCACGGTTTCAACCCGGACCTGGTCGAATCGGCGGCCAGACGTGATGATCTCCTCCTGGTCGACCTGCCGGGCCTCTACGGGGGCGGTTGACCTCAGCGGGGATTTTGCCCGTCAAGTCGATGAACGGCGTAGAGAGGAAGAGATCAGACCCTGACACTGTCTCCGACCGAACCCGTGACGGGAGCACGGGACCGCGCATGAGGGGGACCATGAGCCGGGTTGTCGTGGTGCACGGGGTGGGGCGTCAACTTGATACCGCTGAGACCATGTCGGCGGAAGTCGCGCCGGCGTTGCGCAGCGGAGTCGGACTCGCCTTACGCCGCGACCCCACGCTCGGGCGGCTGTCGGACGACGACATTGCTTGCGCCGGATATGGGGACCCCTACAGGCAGACCGGCACGCGCGGCGAGCCCTACTACCGGGCGCAGGATGTGGAGCCCGGGTTCGAGGCCGAGTTGCTGGAGACCTGGTGGCGGGAGGCCGCTCGGCTGGATCCCGGTATCCCCGGCCCGGACACTGGGGGGCCGGACGGTACGGGCGCTGGCCCCGCTGCCCGTGGTGCCCTCGGCCATCTTGCCAGTCGCCCCCTTTCTGTGGACCGGGTTCGCCGCGCCCTGCACGCCCTCACCCGCACTCGATTCTTTGGTGCTGTCTCCGACCGGCTACTCATCTCGAACCTCAAGCAGGTACGTCGCTACTTCACAGAGCCCGAGCTGCGTGACGCCGTACGGGCTCGGACTGCGGAGCTGATCACGTCGGACACCCGGGTGGTTGTGGGGGACTCGCTGGGCTCGGTGGTTGCCTACGAAATACGATGTGCCGTGTACATAGCAGGCGGCGAGGGCCGCCTGGTCAACCCCGTTGTAGGTCCCGTGCGTCACGTTCGGAGCGGTTCCAGCTGAAGACGACTGTCCGCTGGGGACGCCCTGTTTGAGGCCGGCCGCATCGTCGGCCGCTCGCAGCGTTGTCGGTCCCGGCTTGGCCACGGCAAGCTGCGGGAAGGTGGTGCTGTCGGTCAGCTTCATGTCGAAGCAGTAGGTACCGCACCCGGTTGGTGATCTGCGGAATCGGTGAGGTTCTGAGGGCCCATTACTTCCAGGCCGATGTCATGAGCCGAGAGCACGGTCCCCGGCGACGCGCTCATCCTGGCCTCAGGTTGATCGGGGACAATGAGCGGCAAGAGCATCGACTGGAAGGGGGCGGCCGGGTGCGGATCATGATCGCGGATGACGAAGCGGCCATCCGTGAGTCTCTGGAGCGCGTGCTCCAGGTCGAGGGTTACGACACCAGCACCGTCGCCAACGGTCTCGCCGTGCTCGACGGCGTCGCTGGGGCCGGCGGTGACACGCTGGATCTGCTGATCCTCGACGTGATGATGCCCCGCCTCGGCGGGTTGGAGACCTGCCGGCGGTTGCGGGCCGCGGGCCGGGATCTGCCGGTGCTGATGCTGACCGCCCGTGACCAGGTCTCCGACCGGGTCACGGGGCTGGACGCGGGCGCCGACGACTACCTGCCCAAGCCGTTCGCCACCGAGGAGTTGCTGGCCCGGGTGCGGGCCCTGCTGCGCCGGCGCACACCGGCCGACGGGGAGTCGCAGATCCTGTCGTTCGCCGACGTCCGGCTCGATCCCGACAGGTTCGAGGCACGGCGGGGCGAGCGGCCGCTGCGCCTGACCCGGACGGAGTTCTCCCTCCTGCAGGTCCTCATGCGCAACGCGACCCGGGTCTTGACCCGCGAGGCGCTGTTCGAGGCGATCTGGGGCTTCGACATGAGCGCCACCGCCAACAACCTCCAGGTGTACGTGAGCTACCTGCGCCGCAAGATGGAGGCCGAGGGCGAGCCGCGATTGATCTACACACTGCGCGGCCTGGGATACACGCTGCGGGAGACCCCTCCGTGAGCAGGCCCGCCGGCCGGCGACCACGCCGGCTGACCCGATGGTGGCGCCGGCGGTCCCTGCGGACCAGGCTGACGGTGATCGCGGCGACGGCCATCGCGGTGAGCGTGTTCATGGCCTTCCAGGTGGCCAGCGAGCTCCTGGACTGGGAGCTGCGGGACACCGCCGAGGAGCAGCTGCGCGCCGACTCCCGCGTCCTGGCGACAACCGCGCAGCGCGCCGGTCTGGCGCAGGTCCGGCTACCGCCGTATCCCGGATCCGGTCGGCTGGTGCGGGTCATCCTGCCCGACGGCTCGACCCGGACGCCGGCCGGCCAACCCGCGCTGCCCCCGGTCAGCGAGCACGCCGGGCGCGTGGCGCAGGGCGCGTCGGCCGACCTGATGGAGTCGGGCGACAGCGACGACGACGGCTATCTCATCTACACGCTGCGGGCGGGCGACGGCGCGGTCCAGGTGGCACGCGTCGCCGACGACAGCCCGATCAACCAATTCGGGTTCGGCATGCTGCTGATCGGGCTGCTCTGCGTGGTCGGCGGCGCCCTTGTCGGGCGGACCGTGGCGCGGACCGGGCTGGCACCGATCGACCGGCTGACCGCCGCCGCGGTACGTGTCGCGCACACCCGGGAGCTCGACGCCGACATCCCGGACGAGGGCGGTGGGGAGATCCGGCGGCTGATCCAGTCGATCAACGACATGCTCGCCGCGCTCCGGGACTCGCGGCTGGCCCAGCGGCTGCTCGCCGAGGACGCCGCCCACGAGCTCAAGACACCGCTCACCAGCCTGCGCCTCAACGTCGAGCTGCTGATCCGGCTCGATCGGCGCGGCACCCTGGACAGCGCACTGCCGGCGGAGAGCCGGACCCGGCTGCTCAACGATCTCGGCGCCCAGGTGGCCGAGTTGAGCACCCTTGCCGCCGAGCTGACCGACCTGGCGCGCGGTGACGTCAGCGACGAGAACACCGAGCTGCTCGACCTCGCCGACGTGGTGGGGGCCGCCGCGACCCGGGCCCGTTCCCGCGTGCCCGACGTCGAGGTCGCGCTCGACGTGACCTCCGTGTGGGTGAGCGGGCGTCCCGCTGCGCTCCAGCGGGCGGTGCTCAACCTCGTCGACAACGCCGGCAAGTGGTCCCCCGCGGACCAGCCGGTCCAGGTCCGGCTCCGTGCCGAGGGCGCGTCGGCGGTGCTGGAGGTCGACGATGCCGGGCCGGGCATCGACGCCGCGGACGTACCGCGGGTGTTCGACCGGTTCTACCGCGCCGACAGCGCCCGGGCGTTGCCGGGATCCGGTCTGGGGCTGTCGATCGTCCAGCGGGTCGTCGACGCCCACGGCGGCCGGGTCGCCGTCGCCCGCTCCGCACGCGGTGGCGCGCTGCTCCGGGTCGACCTTCCGGCCGCGGCCCCGCCCGCCCCGGTATCGCGGCTCACCGACGGGGAGGACACCGCGGTGCGCTGACCCGCCGGCGCCGCGCACGACAAGGGACGGCGGCCCTCGGGCACGGCCCCGCGCGGCTCACCGTCGGGCAGGACACCGCGGTGCGCCGACCCCGGCCCCGGCGCGCGGCGCAGGACCGAGGGGCGGCGCGTGTCGGGCCCATGAAAAGATCCGGGACGGGTTCGGTTCCCCGTCCCGGATCTCGTCCGTTCCGTCGCGTTCACGGTCGCAGCGCGGGCTCCTCACCGTCGGCGAGCGGCTGTGGACCGTCCGGCAGCTCCGCCGCCGGACGGGACAGCCGGCTCGGCCACCAGAACCGCCGGTCGATCAGCAGGGTGAGGGCGGGCACCAGGACCGACCGCACCAGCAGGGCGTCGAGCAGCACGCCGAAGGCGACCAGGAACCCGACCTCGATCAGCATCACCAGCGGAAGTGTGACGAGGACCGCGAACGTGGCCGCCAGGACCAGGCCGGCCGAGGTGATGACGCCACCGGTGGCCGAGAGGGCTCTGAGCATGCCCCCTCCGGTACCGAGACGCACGGTCTCCTCCCGGGCCCGGCTGGACAGGAAGATGTTGTAGTCGATGCCGAGCGCCACCAGGAACAGGAAGGCCAGCAGCGGCACCGAATGGTCGATGCCCTTGAAGCCGAGGATCGTGTCGAAGACGAACACGCTGCCGCCGAAGGCCGCGGCGAACGAGACGATCACGGTGGCCATCAGCACCAGCGGGGCCACGATCGCTCGGAGCAGCAGCCCGAGGACGATCAGGACGACGACGAGCATCAGCGGGATCACCAGCTTCTCGTCGCGGCCGGTGGTCACCTCGGTGTCGAGGTTCTCCGCACTCGGCCCGCCGACGATCGCCTCCGCCCCGCTCACCGCGTGCACGGCGGTGCGCACCCGCTTGATCGTGTCGTACTCCGCGACGGTGTCCGGCGCGTCCTTCGGGAACACGGAGATGTCGGCCCAGTCACCGCTGGTCTGCTCCGGGACGGCAAGGGCCACACCGGGAGTGTCCTTGACGACGTCGAGCACCCGCTCCTGGTGCGCCGGCCGCGTGAAGACTGTCATCGGCTGGCCGCCGAGTTCCGGGAAGTGCTGGCGGAGAACGGTGAAGCCGGTGACCGACTCCGGCGCGGACAGGAACTGGTCCTGCTCCCGCAGGGCGCCGGTGTTGCCCGCCAGCCCGAGGGCGAGCACGCCGAGGACTCCCAGCGAGCCGAGCGTCGCCACCCACCGGCGGCGGCTGATGGCGGTGCCGAGCCGTCCCCACAACCCTGGCTTCTCCTCCACGGCCATGCTGAACCGCGGGATGGCCGGCCAGAAGATCCGCCTGCCGAGCACCACGAGCACCGCCGGGAACAGCGTCAGCATGGCCACCAGCGCGCACAGGATGCCGGCCGCACCGATCGGGCCCAACCCGCTGGTGCTGTTCAGGTCCGCGACGAGCAGGCAGAGCAGGCCGGCGACCACGGTGGCCGCGGACGCGACGATGGCCGGCGCCGCGCCCCGTAGCGCGTGGACCATCGCGACCCGGACGTCCTCATGGTGGTGCAGCGCCTCCCGGTACCGAGCGATGAGCAACAGCGCGTAGTCCGTGCCGACGCCGAACACCAGAATCGTCAGCAGCGCCGAGTTCTGGTCGTTGACCACGATGCCGAAGCCCTTGACGAGCAGGTAGACGGTCCCCATCGAGGTCAGTGCGGCCGCGCCGACGGCCACCAGCGGGATGATCCACAACACCGGGCTGCGGTAGGTGAGGATGAGCAGGAGCGTGACGACGGCGATGGTGGTGAGGAGGACCTGCTCGTCGATGCCGTCGAAGACGGCATCCATGTCGCCGTCGATCGCGCCCGGGCCGGTCACGTGGAGTTCCAGGCCGGAGGGGCGGTCCTTCGCGGCGTCACGCAACGGGCCGACGATTTCCTCCGGTGGGCCGTGGGCCGTGCTCACCTCGAGGGTGAACACCATCGCCTCGCGGTCGGTGGAGAGGCTCGTCGGTGAGCCCTCGTCGTCCTCGCCGGCCGCCGTCGCCTTCGGCGGGTACCGCTGGGCAAGGGTGTCGTAGTGGCGCTCGACCGTCGCGCGGTCGGTGTCGGTCATGCCGCCGGCGCGGTGGTACACGAAGACGAACGTGTTGTCGTCACCGTCGGGGAGACTGTCCTCCAGTACCGCGACCTTGGTGGACTCGGCACTGGCCGGCAGGGTGTCCACGGCGCTGTCGGTGGTGACCGAGCTCAACTTCCCGCTCAGCGGCACCATGCCCGCCGCCAGCACCAGCCACAAGCCGATCACCAGCCACGGCACCCACCGGCCTGCCAACCGGCCGGCCGGCGCTCTCCCGGACGGTGCTGCGTCGACTGCCATCACTAGCCTCCTGCATACGGGTCGTATCGCTTGTCTGATGCCTACTTCCTAACGAGGGAGCCTTAGACGACCGTTAGAGCGGTGAAGCAACCGACGTCCGCCGCAGACGGTGGTGTTGACCATCGATGCCTTGTGGGTGGGTGCGCCATCCGCGGCCGGCCGCGGCGACATCCTCCTGGCCGACCCGACCGGCCTCCAAGGGATCGGTTGACCCCGACAGGATCCTGTCTGCCGAGCCAGATGAAAGGCGCGACAGGGCGCTGGGCGTCGAGTCCGTCGATGACGCGGGGATCCCAGTACGCCGTCGTCCGGGCCGAGTCGCCTGTAGAGGAAGGTCACTCCAGGCACGGACACGGAGCGGTTCCTGGTTCGACGTGTTCCATGGCCTGGAGGGTTTCTTCGAACGGGAGGACGCGGTCGACCACGGGGCGGATCTCCCCGGTGTCGATGAGGGGGGTGAGCGCGCGCAGTTGGTCGCCGCCGGCCTTCATGAGGGCGGTCATGGCCAGGCGGAGGATCGGGTTCGCGCCCGGTTCGCGGGCGAGGGCCGGGTAGGGCGGGCCCGCGACGCTGATGCGGTGCTGGGGACGCGCGCACGCAGCCGGGAGGCCCGACACCCTGGAACCTGGGTACGTCCGATGCGCGGTGCTCCCGTCGACGACGGCCCCGGAACGTTGTGCTCCCGCTGGATCAATATCTGTGCCCGCGGGCTGAGATTTCAACGGAACTTGCGGACAGATTCTCTGCCGCAATAAGCGAACTCGAATTCTTCACCGCACGCAGGACGCCGCGGCGTGCTACTGTCGATCCCAGTTGCAGTTGTGGTTCCCGAAAACTTCAAGTGCCTCCGGCCCGGCTCCTGTGCCGCTGGAAGCGCTTTTTTGTATCCGGTCTTCTTCCGGGCGGGGTGATCATCGCGGCGACACGGGGTCCGCGCAGTGTGGGCCCCGAGGCACTGCCCCAAGGGAGAAATGACATGGCTGCTGGTACCGTGAAGTGGTTCAACGCGGAAAAGGGTTTCGGCTTCATCGAGCAGGACGGTGGCGGCGCTGACGTGTTCGCCCACTACTCGAACATCGCCGCCCAGGGCTTCCGTGAGCTGCTCGAGGGCCAGAAGGTGACCTTCGACATCGCGCAGGGTCAGAAGGGCCCGACGGCCGAGAACATCGTTCTCGCCTGACACTGACGCGCATTTCGTAGCTGGGACCCGCATCCTTTGGGGTGCGGGTCCCAGCTGCTTGCGTTTTCCGCAGCCGTTTTTCCTGTGGACGGCAACCAGGGAACTCGTGTGCTCACCGCATACGAAGCATCCTCAGGGATGCGCGCACCCCGTCACGGCTTCACCGCGGTGGACGTCCGAACATTTCGAACGTCTCGTCCACTTCGCGTCACTCATTTCAGCGCCTGTGCGCGTACGGATTTCCGTCGGCCAGACGCGCTGTCGTATTCCACCGGCCCGTTCTTGCAATTCTCCGTGCTGCTCATCGCTGCGGGAATTCCTTGATATGTGCCGCATCGAGGAAGGTTCCGCATGAACCGCACACGTACGAACGACCGCTCCGCCCGTACCCGTAAGGGCAGTGCCGGCTCCGGAAGGGGCGGCAGCCGTTTCGGCTCGTCGGCCCCGAACCGGTCGGGCGGCCCGAAGCGTTCCGGCGGTTACGGCCGTCGGCCCGCCGCGGTCCAGGGAGAGTTCGCCCTCCCCGAGACGGTCACTCCCGCGCTTCCCGCCGTGGAGGGCTTCGCCGATCTCGACATGCCCAGGGAGTTGTTGGCCGCGCTGGGTTCGCAAGGCGTGACCGTGCCGTTCCCGATCCAGGCCGCGACCCTGCCGAACTCCCTCGCCGGCCGGGACGTCCTCGGCCGTGGCCGCACCGGCTCCGGCAAGACCCTCGCCTTCGGGCTGGCGCTGCTGGCTCGTACGGCCGGGCAGCGCGCCGAGGCCGGGCAGCCGCTGGGACTGATCCTCGTCCCCACGCGTGAGCTGGCGCAACAGGTCACCGACGCGCTCACCCCGTACGCCCGCTCCGTGAAGCTGCGGCTGGCCACCGTGGTGGGCGGCATGCCGATCGGCAGGCAGGCGAGCGCGCTGCGCGGTGGCGCCGAGATCGTCGTCGCCACACCGGGACGCCTCAAGGACCTCATCGAACGCGGCGACTGCCGGCTGGACCAGGTGTGCGCCACCGTCCTCGACGAGGCCGACCAGATGGCCGACATGGGCTTCATGCCGCAGGTCACCGCCCTTCTCGACCAGGTCCGCCCCGAGGGCCAGCGCATGCTGTTCTCCGCCACCCTCGACCGCAACGTCGACCTGCTCGTGCGCCGCTACCTCAGCGACCCGGTCGTGCACTCCGTCGACCCCTCGGCCGGCGCCGTCACGACGATGGAGCACCACGTGCTGCACGTCCACGGCGCCGACAAGCACACGGCCACCACCGAGATCGCCGCGCGCGACGGCCGCGTGATCATGTTCCTCGACACCAAGCACGCCGTCGACCGCCTCACCGAGCACCTCCTGAACAGCGGGGTGAGGGCCGCCGCCCTGCACGGCGGGAAGTCGCAGCCGCAGCGCACCCGCACGCTGACGCACTTCAAGACCGGGCACGTCAACGTACTGGTGGCGACCAACGTCGCGGCGCGCGGCATCCACGTCGACAGCCTCGACCTCGTCGTCAACGTCGATCCGCCCACCGACCACAAGGACTACCTCCACCGTGGCGGCCGCACGGCCCGCGCCGGCGAGTCCGGCAGCGTCGTCACCCTCGTCACTCCGAGCCAGCGCCGCGCCATGACCCGCCTCATGGCAGCGGCCGGCATCGTCCCGCAGACCACCCAGGTCCGCGTCGGCGGGGGAGCCCTGCACCGCATCACCGGCGCCCAGGCACCCTCCGGCGTCCCGGTCGTCATCACCGCGCCGGTGGCCGAACGCCCCAAGAAGCGCGGCGCGACCTCACGCGGCCGACGCCGCCCCGCTTCGGCGGCCCGCCGCGCGCCCGTACGGCAGTCGACCGTCGGTGCGGCGGCATAGAACCTCCTTGACAGCAAGCCCGGCCCATCTCCGCAGGAGGCACCCTTTGACGCTGGTCCAGACGCAGTTCCGCCCGCAGAGTGCCCACCGCGTGCACGGCACGGTGGCCGACACCATGGAAGCGGCCGGACCGCAGGTCTGGGGGGACATGACCGTGGAGGTGGCACTGTCCGTGATGGCCGCCGCCCGCACGGGTCATCTGATCGTCTGCGACGACGACGGCCTGTGTACGGGTCTGGTCACCCGGGCCCGGCTCATGGCCGTCCGTGACGACTCCGGGTACACGGACCGGATCTGTCTGCGTGACATCGCCGACGTCGTCGCTCCCTTCGTCTCACCACTGACCACGAGGGCCGAAGCCGAGCGTGCGATGCGGCACCGCCGGCTCCTGGCCCTGCCCGTGGTCGACGAACGGGGCAACGCTCTGGGCGTCCTCGCCCTCTCCCGCTGAACCGCTTCACGGCGGTCGGCCCCGTCTCTCCTTCTCCCCGTGAGGCATCATGCGCTGTGTCATCGCCCGCTTCCCGTTCGAACTGACCAAGGGCGGCGTACTGGAATCGATGAAGGGCATCACGCCCGAACCGGTCACCGGCGAGTCCGTGATCATCGGACGACGCCACTACCCCGCCAAGCAGGTCGGCGAGGTCGTCACCCGCCAGGACCGCCGCGATTTCAGCGCCGGCGAGGTCATGCGGGCCATGGTCCGGCTCGGCTTCACCTGCCGCGCCGCCCTTCCCGGGGCAGCCGCGCCCGCGCGTGTGGACAGTCCGGTGCAGCGGGCTTCCGCACTGCTCGGCACCCCCTTGCCCGGCTGACCGACGGGACGAACAGGAACCGAACACCGCAGTGAGGGCCCTGCCGGCACACGCCGGCAGGGCCCTCACTGCGTGACGCGCCGCTCGCGGAGCGGTGGTGCGTCAGTGGTCGGAGTAGCTGAAGTCGCCCACGGTCCAGGCGCTGACGTCCTCGATCGCTATGCGGTACATCCCGCCCGTCTCCGGGATCCCCACCGTGCCCTGCAGGATCCGCGCGACGTGGAAGTGCAGATGCGTGGGCGGCCCGTCCCTCTTCGCCGGGCTGTCGAAGACGGCGGAGAAACCGCCCAGGTGCGCGGAGTCCGTCAGCACCTCCGACACCCTCTGCCGCCACACGGCTTCGGGCGCCAGGCGGCCGGTGATGACAGCGCCACCGGTGACCACGGTCAGGGACATCTGGTTGCTCCGCCCGGACTCCACGAGGGCAGCGATGGCAACGATCAGATCGTCAGACTTCGGCATGAGAGCCAAGTCTATGCGTCGGCCCGTCCGGGCGGGTCGGGCGGTGGCACCACCGGCCGAGACAGGCGCACACGGCTCGCCCAGGGCTTTGTGGGCGGCTGCCGTTCGCTGCCCCAGCCGCACGGATCGGCTCACCAGGAGACCTCACTGTCCGGTTGCAGCAAATCTGTAGTTGCGGCGATAGACATTCGGCTTCCTCGTGGTTATGGTTTCTCTCGTAGTCGAGATCCAGCAGGACCCCGGCAGGCACGAACTGCCGGGACAGCCCCCGTAAGACGGTGCGGTGGTGGAGCTCCGAAGCCAGGTTGTCGTACGACGGTGACGGGACTGACGACCGGACCGGGTGGCCCGAAGTGATGAGGGGCCGCCGCGAGCAGGACCGCGGTTGACGCGGTTGCGGTACCAGCAGTGTTGTATCGAGTGGTGCCCCGGTGAAGGCGTCGGACTGCGGACGCGCGCGCCGGGGAGCCCGGCGGCGGGGTTCCGAGCCGGAGCAGACGCAGGACGGGCGACGGGGCCGACTGCCGGAGGGTGGCTGCGTACGAGGTCACCAGCAGATCGGGTGACTGGGCGGAAACAGTGGGCCGGCGCGGTACCAGGGCCGGCAGATGGTGTTGCAGTTCCTCCGGGGCCTTGGTGCCGTACGGCACCAAGGCCCCTCCACGCGTTCCGCAGAGAGTGAGGTGACCCCGGACGAGTCGCTGAGCCGTCTCGACGGCGACGGCTGCCCCGCCGACCGGGGGTGCCCGCGCAGCGCGAAACCGGCCGTCCGGACGTGAAGCGTGTCGCGGGCACCGCCGTCCTCGCGGCGGCCCACTCGATGGCCGCGCAGCCATCGGAGTGGGTCGATCGGGTCGACGGCTCGGGGCGGTCACCCGGAAGGTGCGGACGAATCCGGACATGCCCGGACCACCGGGAAGAAGAGATCGCACAGGCGATGGATCATGCCGTCCCACTCTCCGGGTACCGTGAAGGCATGAGCCATCCGCACCCCGATCTGAAAGCCGCACCGCCTCTCCCCGAGGGAGGGCTGCGGGTCGTCGCCCTGGGCGGCCTGGGTGAGATCGGCCGCAACATGACCGTCTTCGAGCACGCCGGCAAGCTGCTCATCGTCGACTGCGGCGTGCTGTTCCCCGAGGAGACCCAGCCCGGCGTGGACGTGATCCTGCCGGACTTCACCTCGATCCGGGACCGGCTGGACGACATCGTGGCCGTGGTACTGACCCACGGGCACGAGGACCACATCGGCGGTGTGCCCTATCTGCTGCGCGAGCGGAGGGACATCCCGGTCGTCGGCTCGAAGCTGACGTTGGCGTTCCTGGAGGCCAAGCTCAAGGAACACGGCATCCGTCCGCGCACGGTGCGGGTGCGGGAGGGCGACCGGCGCGGCTTCGGCCCGTTCGACTGCGAGTTCGTGGCGGTCAACCACTCCATCCCGGACAGCCTCGCGGTCGCGATCCGCACCGGCGCCGGGATGGTGCTGCACACCGGCGACTTCAAGATGGACCAGTTCCCCCTCGACGACCGCATCACCGACCTGCGCGCTTTCGCCCGCCTCGGCGAGGAGGGCGTGGACCTGTTCCTCACCGACTCCACCAACGCCGAGGTGCCCGGCTTCACCACCTCCGAGCGTGAGCTGAACCCGGCGATCGAGCAGGTGATGCGCACCGCGCCGCGGCGGGTCATTGTCTCCAGCTTCGCCAGCCATGTGCACCGCATCCAGCAGGTCCTGGACGCCGCCCACCAGCACGGCCGCAAGGTCGCCTTCGTCGGCCGGTCCATGGTCCGCAACATGGGCATCGCCCGTGACCTGGGCTATCTGAAGGTCCCGTCCGGTCTGGTCGTGAGCACGAAGGAGCTGGAGAAGCTCCCCGACCACAAGATCACTCTGGTGTGCACCGGCTCCCAGGGCGAACCGATGGCCGCGCTGTCACGGATGGCCAACCGCGACCACCAGATCCGCATCGGCAAGGGCGACACCGTCCTGCTCGCCAGCTCCCTCATCCCCGGCAATGAGAACGCCATCTACCGGGTGATCAACGGACTCACCCGGTGGGGCGCGCACGTGGTCCACAAGGGCAACGCCAAGGTGCACGTCTCCGGGCACGCCAGCGCCGGCGAACTCGTCTACTGCTACAACATCGTCAAACCCCGCAACGTCATGCCGGTGCACGGCGAGTGGCGCCACCTGCGGGCCAACGGCGACCTCGCCATCCGTACCGGCGTCGACCCCGAGCGGGTCGTCATCGCCGAGGACGGCGTCGTCGTCGACCTCGTCGACGGGCGCGCGTCCATCACCGGCAAGGTTCCCGCCGGCAACGTCTACGTGGACGGCATGGAAGTCGGCGGCGCCACCGAAGCGTCCCTCAAGGACCGCCTCACCCTCGCAGAGGAGGGCGTGGTCACGGTCGTGGCGATCGTCGACGCGGACACCGGCGCTCTCGCCGAGGCTCCCGACTTCCTGGCCCGCGGGTTCGTCCACGACGAAGCCACCTTCGAGCCGGTCGTCCCCGTCATCGAGAAGACCCTGGCCACCGCGGCCGAGGAAGGCGTCGGGGACGCGCGCCAGCTGGAACAGCTCATCGCCCGCGCCGTGGCGAACTGGGCGTTCCGCACCTACCGCCGCAAGCCCCTCATCATCCCCGTCATCATCGACGCCTGAGTCACAGCCCGGCAGGCGTCCGAGGCCACCGGCCTGCCGGGTCGCACCGTACGCACCACCGCGCGCACTGCCGCACACCGGCCGCGTCCTGCACGTCGGCCACGCCGGCCCAGTTCTGGGGCACCCTGGGTGCCCCACCGCGCAGGCTTGTCGACCTCGCCGGACTCCGGCCCTTGGACGACCAGGCTCCGCAGAAGCCACACCGCTGAAACCGGCGGCGGTGTGGCGAAGGTCCTCGGTCGTTCGAAAGTTTCGCACTGTCCGCACATCTTTTCGCAGCCTCCCTTTCTTGTCTCCTTCCACCCCTCGCAACGGTTCGCGGGAGGGGTGGTTTGAGCAGCCAAGATTCACTCGCCAAGACCTCCTCTGGTGGAAGGGGTGTTTCCGAAAGGCTGTCGAAAGTGTTGACAGGGTCATGGCGCCGTACGAAAACTGTGGCCACCGAACGACAGGAGACCGTCGTTCCCCCGCGTCATGTGAGCGGGAGGGCGGTCGGTCTTCGCGGCACGACGGCGGGCAACCCCGCCGTGGTCCACGCAAGGCCGCGGGCAGCCGAGGCCGCCCGCCCCCCACCAGCCTTCATCGGGAGGACGCATGCGCCAGAACCGGATCCAGCAGAACCCCCCTGCCTTCAGCGGCTTGAGCCGACGAGGCTTCCTCGGCGGCGCCGGCACCGTCGCGCTCGCCACCGCGTCCGGACTGCTGCTGCCCGGCACCGCCCACGCCGCCACCACCATCACCACCAACCAGACCGGCTACGACGGCATGTACTACTCGTTCTGGACCGACGGCGGCGGCTCCGTATCCATGACGCTCAACGGCGGCGGCAGCTACAGCACCCGGTGGACCAACTGCGGCAACTTCGTCGCCGGCAAGGGCTGGAACACCGGCGGGCGCAGGACGGTCCGCTACACCGGCTACTTCAACCCGTCGGGCAACGGCTACGGCTGCCTCTACGGCTGGACATCGAACCCGCTGGTGGAGTACTACATCGTCGACAACTGGGGCAGCTACCGGCCCACCGGCGAGTACAGGGGCACCGTCCACAGCGACGGCGGCACGTACGACATCTACAAGACGACGCGGTACAACGCCCCCTCCGTCGAGGGCACCCGCACCTTCGACCAGTACTGGAGCGTCCGGCAGTCGAAGGTGACCAGCGGCTCCGGCACCATCACCACCGGCAACCACTTCGACGCCTGGTCGCGCGCGGGCATGAACATGGGCCAGTTCAGGTACTACATGATCATGGCCACCGAGGGTTACCAGAGCAGCGGAAGCTCGAACATCACGGTCAGCGGCTGACCTCCGTCCGGCGCACAACCGGCTGCGGGTTCCGTCCTCGTGGCGGGTCCCGCAGCCGTGGGACACCCCCGTCCGCCGATCGACGCGCTGCCCGCGCTCGCCGCCCGGCACGCGCCACTGCCCGACCGCACTGCGCGATCCGCGGAAGCGGACAGCGCACCCCCGCACGGCGCCCGCCGTCGGCGGGGTCGAGGGCGAGACCCCCGAGCCCCACGTGCGGGTGATGATGCGCGCGATGGGTGATCACTCCGGTAGCCGCGCGAGTAGGGTGGAGTGGCCTTTTCGGATGTGTTTGGGGGATGTCGATGTCGTTCGAGCTGGAATGGGGCGAAGTGCGCGCGGTGGCGGCCGAGCGGGCTGCCCTGCAGATCAACGGCATTCCGGTAGATGACGGCAGAGGTGGCGGTGGCGGTGGCGGGAAAGACCTGGTGGTCAGCCGGGACGACCTCGGCGCCATCGGCAATGACGCGTTCGACCTGCTGGGCCGGCTGGCGAAGGAGGGCGACATCGCCCGCCCCGCCACGTTCGACGCGGCGACGGCGCTGACCAACGGCAACTTCGTCAGCGGTGCGGCCGTGCTGAAGGTGCACGACTTCTGGCAGACCCACCTGAGGACGCTGCTGGACGCCTGCGCGCAGATCTCGAACCACCTCGACTACAGCAAGGCCCAACACGACAAGAACGAGGCGAAGATCGAGGGAGAGCTGACGCGCATTTCCCGGCTCACGGAATACATGGACTAGGGCTCGGGGGAGCGCTCGGCATGCTGACGTACCAAGACGTGATCGACGCCCCGGTGGCGAAGCTGAAGACCGCCGTCGACGACTGGTCGGAGATGGCGGGGAAGCTGGACAGACTCGCCACCGAGGCCGCCGACGGGATGAAGACCAAGGCGGACCGCGCGGACTGGGAAGGCGTCAACGCGGGGGTCACCAAGGCGTTCATCGGCAAGACGGCCAAGGAGTTCACGGACGCCGCGGCCGAGGCCAAGGGCGTGGAACGGATCCTGGAAGAGGGCTACGCGGCCATCAAGAAGGCCAGGGACGACCTGGTCGACATCCGGGACCACGAGGGGCCCGCGGCCGGCATCCGCGTCGACGGCAACGGCAAGGTCACCGCGCGGGACCCGTTGTCCGAGAACGAGGCGGCGTTGCTCGACCCCGACTACAACGAGATGCTGCGCAAGGAGAAGCGGACCATCGAGTCGTGGCAGAAGAGGATCGACATCATCGTCGACAACTGCAACGACACCGATCTCGCCCTCAAGAACGTCCTCGAGGTCAACGTCACCGACCGCAAGGACTTCAGCGCCCCGACGTACACCGGGCTGGACCAGGAGGAGGCCGCCCGCGCCGCCGCCCTCGCGGCCAAGGGTCGGGACCTCACGCACGCCGAGCTTCAGCAGCTCAACGACCTGCTGAAGGACAACAGCGCGTCGGTGGAGTTCTCCAAGGGCTTCTACGAGAAGCTCGGCCCCGAGAAAGCACTGGCGTTCTTCGGCCAGCTCTCCACGGACACGCACGAGTTCGGCAAGGTCGACCCGGAGCGGCTCAAGGACGTCCAGGAACTCCAGAGGAACCTGGGCCTCACCCTGGCCCGCGCCTCCCACGACGAGAAGTTCACGGACACCTGGGGTCCGGAGCTCCGCAAGCTGGGTACGGAGCACATTCCGCTGGCCCGGCACGAACACGGCGGGCCCTTCGGATACCAACTGCTCGGCGGGATCATGCGGTACGGGAACTACGACGCGGAGTTCCTCAACCCGATCGCCGAACACGTGGCGCAACTGCACCAGAAGGACCCGGACATGTTCGCCGGCAACAGGGTGGGGAAAAACCCGTTCAACCCCTCCGGCGTGAACGGGGCCGGCTACGACCCGGCCACCGCCATGCTGGAAGCGCTCGGCAACAGCCCGGAAGCGGCGAAGAAGTTCTTCGCCGACCCCCCGACCGCGTACCACGAGGACGGCACCGTCGACCACGGCGCCACGGCCGACCTCGGCAAGAACAAGTACGGCGAGACGATCGACAACTACCTCGACTTCTTCGGCAACGAGAAGTGGGAGTCCTTCTCCGACATCAACTCGCTCGACCAGAAGGAGATCGAGGCGTCCCACGGCTACATGCCCGACGCCCTCGGTCACGCCCTGGAGGCGGCGACCCTCGGTTACCCGGCCGGGCATCCGGACGCCGCCGTCGTGCGGGACGCCGACAACGCCGCGGTCATGCAGAAGGTCATGGAGAAGTACGGCGCGGACCCGGAACTGCTCAAGAAGCACGAGGTGATGGCCGACAGTCTGGGCGTCATGGGCGCCGGCTACATCGACGACATCAACTGGGCCTTGGCGAAGAACGAACCGGGAAGCGTGTTCGCCCCGGGCGACAACCCGGACGGGCACGTCGACTTCGCACACACCGCGGACGGGAACGGCCGCAGTGTCGTCCGGGGCTTCCTCAGTACCCTGGGCCAGCACTCGGAGGCCTACGCGACGGTGTCGGCCGCGGAGCAGGTCTACACCCGCAGCGTTCTGGAAGGGACAGTGGGCCCGGACGGGAAGATCAGCGAGGGCGCTGCCAGGGCGACCGTGCGGGTGGGCGCCGAGGTGCAGGGGATGCTCGACCAGTCCCGGGCCGACCAGGTGGAAGCGACGAACCTCAAGACCCACGCGGAGTACGAGGCCGCGGTCGCGGCGCGGGCGGGCTGGGTCGAGTTCGGGGCCACGGCGGGCATCGCGGCGGGTGTCGCCTTCCTGCCCGCCACCGCGGCCGTGGGCACGGCCGCGGTGCTCGTCCCCCTGGCGACCGACACCGTCAGCGGCGCCGCCGAACAGGTCGTGGGCCAGATGATCGGAGACATCTCCGGCAACTCGGTGGATGAGCACAAGGAGAAGATGGAGGATCTGAGCGATGAGGAGAGACAGATGATCTTCACCGCCGGTGAAGGCCTTGTCGAGGCTCCCATGGAGGATTTCCTGGAGCATCAAGGTCTGGACTCTGACAGAGACGTGTTCGGGCAGGTCCTGCGCGAATCGATGCTGATCGGTTACGGGGTCGGCAACGACAGGCAGAGGCAGCAGGGCAACGCTCCGCAGACCGGCTGACACCGGTCGGCGGCCGAGGACACCTGAGGATGCGGACAGTGATCAGGCGTAAGTTGATAGGAATAGGACTCCTCGCCGCGGCCCTGGCCGGCTCGTTGCTTCTCGGAGCCACGGGCTGTCGCGGGGACGGAGAGGTGGATGGAACCCCGAAGACTCCGAAGGACTACAAGGTCGTCGCGGGGACGCAACTGTGCGGTGGCAGGGCGGTGTCCGCCGACGCTTCCGAGGCACTGAAGGCGATTACGGGGACATCGCGGTTCGAGGCGTCGGCAGATAGGTACACCGTCGTGCAGGCTGGGGTGGACCTCGTTGAGGCGTTCCCGGTTCCCACCGTTGGTAGAGAGGACCTCTGCCGTATCTATACGCCTATTGGTACGCCGGATTTCGACCTCAGAATTACCTGGAGGCTGCTAGACGGCGCTCCGCCGGATAAGCCGGCGGCCCCGAAGTTCACCGTGCTGAAGATGGGAGAGGAGACCCTCGCCGCGGCGGACATGGCGTACGTCCAGTTCGCGTGCCGGAGCGAGAGGTTGCTCAACTCGTCAAGGGTGGGCCACATTCGAATCGGCGTGGAACATTGGGCCATGCCAAGGGAACCCGAAGGTGACGTGGAGGCGTTGAAGGACGCGTACGCGACCGTGGCCCACTCCGTCTCGCTGGCCATGGCCAAGGAGCTGCGCTGCGAGAAGAACGGCGGGCTCCCCGCAGAGCCGGTGCTGGATCCCGTGTAGCCGCCGGTGTCCGAGGGAACTGACTGCGAGCGGTGCGCTGTCCCCGCCTCCATGGGGCGCGGTGGGGTGGCAACCACCCCCGTCAGGTATCGGGGAGCGTGAAGCGGAGCGAGCGGCCGGACCATGTGGCGCAGAAGCGGCCGGCCCCGGGCACGGGTACGGCTAAGGGCACTCCGAGCGGGTCATGGGCGAAGGGCGGGGCCGCCAGGGTGGGGGCGGTCGGCGTGTCGGAGACCGGCGCCGGCCAGGTCCAGTTGCTGTGCGTGCTCGCCCGCTCCGGGCAGGGAGAGCACGGTCTCGAACTCCCGCCGGGCCTCGGTGCGACGGCCCAGCGCGGTGTAGGTGGCGCCGAGAGCGATGCGCACGTGCATCTCCAGCCACGTACTGGTGTACCGGGTGAGTGTGTCCAGGGCCTCGTGCTGGGCGTCGACGGCGGCATGCAGGTGGCCCCGTGCGTGCTCCGCCTCGCCCAGACGCGACAGGGCCACCGTACGCAGGTGCAGGTCTCCCGCCTCGCGGGCCAGTTCGGCGGCCCGGCGCAGCAGGTCGACGGCCTTGTCGTAACGGCCGAGGGACAGGTGGGCGTCGGCGGCGAAGCGCAGCGCGGTGCTGATCGTCCGGGGCCGGCCGCTCTTCTCGGCCATGGTGACGGCGGTGGCGTAGTGGTCGAGCGCCTGCTCGGGCCGCCCCTGCCGGGAGCGGACGGCGCCCAGGTTGTAGGCCGCCGTTCCGGTCAGCCAGTCGTCGCCGAGCCGGGCCGCCTGCTCCACCGCCTCACCGAGGTGGGCGACCGCCGTCTCGGTGTCGCCCAGCCATCCCGCCGCCGTCCCCAGTCCTGCGGTCGCGCGGGCCCGGTTCTGCGCGTCGCCGTGATCGCGGGCGTGGCGCAGCGCCTCGGTGTACCAGGCGTGTGCCCCCTGGAACCGTCCCTGGCAGATGTCGATCATGCCCAGGAAGTTGCGCAGCGCGGATGCCATCCGCCCGTCGGAGGCCACGTCGGCGCAGGGCAGCGCGAGTTCGAGAGCGGTCCGGCATTCGTCGTAGTGCCCCTGGTGGAGCAGGGGGTCGACCAGGGCTTCGGCGATCCAGCAGGCGTGGTCGAACTGGCCGGCGGCGGCCGCGTAGGCCACCACGTCGACCAGTTCTCCGCCCGCCGCCCTCAGCCAGGCCGAGGCTTCCCGCCAGTCGGGGAACGGGGAACCGCTGACATCGGGGCCGGTGGGGAACGCCTCGGGACCCCAGTCGCTCGCGACGCGGCCGGCGGCCGTGTAGAGGTGGAGCACGGCGGCGCGGTCCGCGGCCGCCTCCTCCGGAGCGTCGGACGCCCGGAGGCGTGCGTGCGCCCGCACCAGATCGTGCATCCGGTAGCGCCCGGGATGCGGCTGCTCCAGCAGACTCGCGTCGACCAGTTCTTCCAGCAAGTCCTCGGCGTTCTCCCGGTGTCCACCCAGCATGGCGGCCAGGGTGAGCCCGTCGAAGCGGGCGGTCGGGGACTGGCCCGAGGCGCGGAAGGCGCGGCGCAGCCCGGGGGCGAGCTGCTCGTACGACATCCGGAAGGCGGCCTCCACACTGCGGTCCCCGGCCCGCAGTTCACCGAGGCCGCGCACGTCGTCGGACATCCGGCCGGTCAGGAAGGACAGGCTCCAGGAGGGACGGTGCTGCAGCCGGGCGCTCGCGATGCGCAGCGCCAGCGGCAGACCGCCGCAGCGGCGGGCGAGTTCGAGCGCCGCCCCGGGTTCATCGTCAGCGCGGGACTCCCCGAGGAGCTCACGGAGCAGGGTGACGGCGTCGCCCGTGCCCAGTGGCTCCACGGTGATCCGCAGATCGGCGTCCAGACCGGACAGACGGTGCCGGCCGGTCACCAGGACCCTGCTGCCCGGCCCGGCGGGCAGCAGGGGACGCACCTGGTCGGCGCCGAGGGCGTCGTCGACGACCAGGAGGAGCCTGAGGCCGCTCGTGGCCGCGCGCCATGCCGCGACCAGATCCGTCAGGTCGTCCGTGCCGTCCGTGCCGTTTGTTCCGTTCGTGCTGCCCGTGCTGTCCGTGCTGTCCGGATCGTGCCTGTGGTCGGAGTAGCGCGTGCCGTCCAGGCCGTCCGGGAAGTCGTCGTTGCCGCGGACCGCGCGCAGCAGCCGGCGAAGGGCCCGCTGCGGGGTGACGCTCTCGTGGATGGCGCCGTGCGTGTGCAGGTCGACGAACAGACAACCCTCGGGGTGGGAGGCGCGCAGAGCCCAGGCGGCCCGCACGACCAGAGTGGTCTTGCCGACACCGGCCGTCCCGTCGACGGTGACGACGGACACGGCCTTCGTGGACATGGGCGCCGTGAGCAGGGCGAGTTCACGCTCACGGCCGACCAGGCAGGCGGTGTCGCCGGGGAGGTCGTTGCGGCCGGGGCGGGGGAGGGGACGGCCGGATCCGCCGGGCGTACGGTGCTCGGGCGAGGGGTTTCGGGGCGGGGCAGCCTGGGAGCGAGGCGCGGGCCGATCGGCGTCGGGGGCGGCAACTCCGCTACCGGCGGTGCCGGATGCGGTGGCGCCGGCCCCGTACCGGTCCCTCGCCGGGCCGGGCAGCAGCCGGTCGTCCCGGCGCAGGACCGCCTGGTGCACGCGGCGCAGTTCCTCGCCGGGCTCCACACCCAGGTCGTCGCGCAGGAGACGCCGTGTCCCCTGGTAGACGGCCAGCGCATCGGCCTGTCGGCCGCTGCCGTACAGGGCCCGCATCCGCAGCGCGGCAATCGACTCGTCGTGCGGATCGGCCAGGGGCACCGCCATGAGCCCGTCCAGGGCGTCGGACCAGCGTCCGAGCAGCACCAGACACTCCACCCGCTGCTGGTGCAGCGCGCGCCGCTGCCCGAGGAGGCGGCGCCGTTCGGTGTCGGCGAGCGGTCCGGGCAGGCCCGGCAGGGGTTCGCCGCGGAACAACTCCAGTGCGCGACCGACGTGGTGGAGCGAGGCGTCCGGATCGCCGTCGGCCCTCGCCCGCTGTGCGCGGGCGGTCTCCGCGGCGAGCTCGACAAGGTCGGTCGTCGTTCCGTCGGACACGAGACCGTAGCTCCCCTGTCCGCCGCGGATCACCGACCGGTCCGGTCCCGCGTCCGCCGGGTCGAGCGTCTTGCGCAGGGCGTACACGTAACTCGGCAGCACCTGCCCGCCCGTCGCCGGGGGATCGGCGCCCCACACATCGTCGAGGAGCTGCCGACGGGTCACGAAGGCCGGTGCGCGCAGGACCAGGGCGGCGAGTACCGCCTGGCGCCGTACCGGGCCGAGCGTGAGGGGCGCGTCGCCGCGACGGGCCCGGACCGGCCCGAGCAGGTCCACGCGCAGTGTCCCGCCCGTGTCATCCCGGCGCACACCCTCATCCCCTGGAACTGCGCCCACCGTCACCTCCCGGTGTTTCCCGTGCGTGCAGCGGCTTCTCGACCCCTCGGACGCCATGTCATCAGAATTTCATGGGCATTGCAGCGGGTCGGGAGAGAGTCGGGCGGTGGCACCGAGGTCCTCGACAGCCGGAGGGCGGTCCTCGGGGCGAGCCGACTCACCGCTGAGAGAGGGATTGGTGCAATGCCGCAGACCCACGGAGCCCCCAGCAGGGGGTACACCCGGATCGGTGCGCGATGGGAACGCTACCGGGTCACCCACCCGTTCTCCGCCCAGGACCAGGCGGGCCTGTGGGGATCCATCGTGGGCGTGGTGGCACTCGCCGCGCTCCTCGGCTGGGCCCTCGAGATGAAGGGCGGTGTGGTGGTCGTCGCGGCCCTCCCCGTCATCATCGGGTGGTTCGAGCGCCGCCGTACGGCCTTCCAGTTCGACGCGGTCGGGGCACGGTTCGGTGAGGTGCTGCTGCCGTGGTCCGACGTCACCCAGTTCGTCGTCGCCACACCGCCGGACAGCCCGCACGCGCTGATCGGTGCCCGACTGCGGCCCGGCGCGCGGCTGCCGGCGGGCGTGAGTACCCCGCCGCACCACCCGGCCATGCCCGCTCCCGTCCATGTTGCCGTCGAGCGGGGCAAGTTCGACCTGGCGAAGATGGTGCGCAAGGCACGCGCGTACGCGCCGCCGCACCTTCAGATCGTGGTCGCCGAACCGTCCGGCGAACGGGTCGCGACCTGACGCGGCCCGCTCCGGCAGGGGCAACCGCTCGCGCGGAGCTGCGTCGACACCAGGGGAGTGGCGCCGACACGGGGGAGCGGCGCCGGTCCGACGGGGGGAACGGCCCCGCGCCCGGCGGGCGCGGGGCCGCGGTCGCCGATGGTCCCGCACGCAACGGGGCGGCTCCGGTCCGGGACCGGAGCCGCCCCGTCCGTCACGGGCGGGTCAGTTGGCGTCCACCATGTGGTGCGGGGGGACCGTCACCGTACGCGCGCCCTTCTCACCGCCCAGGACGACCTTCCGCAGCGCGCTGTTGTTGCTGTGGTCGGTCTCCTTGAGCCGGTTCTCCGGGTTGGCGAGGACCTGGATGTAGTACGTGCCGTTCGGCAGGTCCGTGATGTCGAAGGACTGGCCGGGCAGGTCCTGGGTGTAGGTGTCACCGGATCCGACGTCGAGCACCTCGCGCACGGAGATGGAGTTCTCGTAGCCGCACGCGGTGGACAGGTCCGTGTTGCCCGGGTGCCAAGAGGCGTTCTTCACGGTGTAGTCGACGGCGTCGGTGTTGGCCAGGCAGAACGCCTCCTTGCCGCTGCGTACCGTCTCCTTCTGGTCGGCCGTCAGCAGCCGGTAACTGGCGAAGTCCAGGAAGTGCCAGTGCTCGTGGCCGGGACGCGGGTCCCACTCCATGCCGCCGGTCGGGGTGTATCCGACCTGCTTGCCGTCGGCGTCGTAGAAGTACTGGTAGGCGTCCATCACCTCCTTGCCCGGGGAACGGAAGCCGTCCACGACCAGTTTGGCCGGGCCCGCGTTCCACACGTTGGCGCTGAAGGCGAGGTAGTCCTTGCCGGGTACCTCCTCGTAGCCGTCGCTGACGGTGATGCCGAACGCGGGCAGCGAACGCAGGTCGGGCTTCGGGACGTCGGGCACGGCCGCCTTGCCGGTGGGCCGCTTCGCGTTGGGCTGGGCGCCCGGTGCCTGGCGCGAACCGTCGGTCTGCCCGGGACCGTCACCGGCCTCGGCGGCGGCGACGGCCTGACGCCCCAGGGACTTCCTCTTCATCGCCCATGGCAGGGCGGGCGGAGCCGACGGGTAGGGGCCGTGGCCGGCGTTGTACGAGGGCCCGGCGCCGCTCGTCACGGCTCCGGGGGCCGGGGTGTCCGCCGTGGCCCCGTGCCCTGCGTGTGCCCCGTGCCCCGCATGCGCGCCGTGCTCCGTGTGCGCGCCGTGACCGGAGGCGGCCGTCTTCGCCGCGCTGCGGGAGGCGACCCCCGCGGAGTCCTCCCAGCTGCGCTCGCGTACGACCACCTTGACGGTCTGCGGCTTGTCGGCGATGCCGAAGAGATCGCGGTACTTCTCGGTCACGTTGATCTCGGCGGTGTAGGTGCCGGGCTCCAGCTGGACCGGCGCGCCGTAGAACGCGGAGTAGGTGTTGGACGCCCAGCCGTTCTCGACCCCCCACACCGAACCGAGGGTGAACGGGTTCGTCGGGCAGCTCTCCGGATACTTCGAGTTGGCGGGAGCGTCCGGCCGGACCCGCCCGGAGGCGTTGTTGGGGCAGAACGCCTCGGTCCTCTCCAGCACCGTCGAACCGGCCGCGTCGGTGAGGGTGATCTGCGTGAAGTCCGGCAGCCCGGAGAAGTCGTTCACGAGCCCGGCGGGGAGCGCCTTGGTCCGGGTCTTCTTCCCGTTTCGGAGGACCTGTTGGGTGACGACGGGGTCCTTGTAGGACTTGCGGGTCACCTTGAGTTCGAAGGCGCCGTTCTCGGAGGTGAGGTACGTGCCGAGGTCGAGATAGACGCCGGGATCCTCCGTCCACGAGTCGAGCGTGACCGAGGTGGATGCGGCGATCAGGCTGAGTTTCGGTGTCGGCTCCGCGGTCTTCGCGTCGGGTGCGGCAGCGACGACGCCCGCCGCCACGGCGATGGCCGCGGCGATGGCGAGGGAGGGGCGGGCCAGGCGGTTGGGGCGGCCCTGCTGGAGTCTGGTCATCGGTCCTCGTGCTTCCGGCTGTGGAGTGCGTCATGGAGTCTGGATGAGCAGTGCGGCCCCAATTGACTTCTGGGGCTGCTGTGTTCGGACCGTGAGAGGGAACCGGGCACCCTCCGGGTTGGCTCCGCTTCCGCTGCCGCGCCGAGTTGTCCGAAAAGCGTTTACCGGTAGCCGGACCTGTCTCATGTCCGTGCGGCAGCCGCCGGGCACGTCACGCTCGGGCGGAGTGGGCGGGGCCTTTCGCCGCGCACGTTCCCGCGAGTGCATCTAGTTGCACTTTTGGAAACTAGGTGCATGTTCTGGCGACGCAACGCAATGGATGGAGGTCGACCATGGGACAGGAACCGGATTCCGCAGAGCAGTTGCGGGTCATCGACGAGGCTCCGGCACTGACGAAGGCCGCAGCGCCGGGCGAGCGGGCGCTCGGGGTGCTGTCGGCGGTCGCACTCTTCTCGGTGCTCGCGGGGCGGGCGCGAACAGTGTTCCCGTACTGCTCGGCTGCGTCGTCCTCGTGGGGGCGCTCGCACTCGTGCTGCGCTGGCGGTGGTTGCATCTCCGGGCGCCCGGCCGGAGGCCGCACACGAAGGCCGAGGAGGCCGTGTTCCTGTTCGCTCCGGTGACGCTGGCGATTCCCGGGCTCAAGGTGCTGTGGGACAACCCCGCGGATCCGGCCGCCGCGTGCGTGTCGGCGGCGGTGCCGGCGGTCTACCTCGTCCTGCGCTGGAGGCGCTAGTGCCGTATCAGGCAATGTTCGCCCTGTTCACGACCTTGCGGAGGCGTTCGTCGGTTGCGTGCTTGTTCCGCCAGATGATGTAGCGGCGAATCATGCTGCCCTGCTCCTTGTGGCTGGCATGATCGGTGGCGTCCAGCGTGAAGTAGCGCAGGGCGGTGAACTGTGCCTCGATGCGGTTCAGCCAGGAGCTGTTGGTCGGTGTGTAGGCGAGCTCGACGTTGTTGGCTGCGGCCCAGTCGCCGACCCGAGTGTCATTCTTCGTGGTGAGGTGCGGGGAGAAGTTGTCGAGCACGATCGCGATGCGGAGCTTGGGCGGGTAGAGGCTGCGCAGGTAACGGCAGAACTCCAGGAACCTCGTGCGGTTCTTCCTCGGCTTGATGTGGCCGTAGAGCTTGTCCCGGGCAAGGTCGTAGGCGGCGAACAGGTGCCGGACCCCATGAGGCCGGGTGTAGGTCGAGCGGCGGCGGGGCCTGGGCTCGCGGGCTGGGTCCTTGTGCTTCCCGCCGCGCTCGGCCCATTGCCGCCCCGGGTGGGGCTGGAGATTCAGCGGCCCGAACTCGTCCAGGCACAAAACAACTTCCGGCTCGTCGTCCTCGGGTATCACCTCCCCGTCGGCGATCGCATAGAGATGCTCGACCCGCGCCTTTCTGGCCGCGTAGTCCGGATCTCGGGAGGTCTTCCAGGTCTTTACACGTTGAAACGAGATGCCCTCCTCGCGGAGCAGGACCCGAAGGCCCTCGTGGCTGATGTCGTCGACCACCCCCTCGGCGACCAGGAAGTCGGCCAGCTTGGCAAGGCTCCAGGTCGAAAACGGCAGGCCGTGCTCGGCTGGCTTGGACTTGGCGATCTTCTTGATCTCCCGGCGTTCCGGGAGGGTGAAGGTTCTGGGCCGGCCACCCTTGTATTTCGGGTATAGCGAGTCGAAGCCGTCCGCGTTGAAGTTGTGAATCACATCCCGGACCCGGTCCGCGCTCGTGAACGTCACCTCGGCGATCTTCGCCACGGGCATGCCCTCGCGGACAGCAGCACCATCTGGGCCCGCCGCCAGGTCACCACTGACCCCGTGCCTCTGCGGATGATCCGCAGCAACCGCCTGCCCTCGTCGTCATCAATCTCCCGGACCTGCACGCGTTCAGCCACCCGCACAGCTTGACGCAGATCGCTGTCCGGCACGTGCACGCCTCGCGCCCCCGGCACGGCGACGAACTGATCGTCTACTGGCCGGTGATGGTCTTTTCAAGGAGGCATGTGAGGATCGACTCGGCATGAGTCCACAGCAGGGCACCGCCGATCCCCGGCACGACGTGATGACGAGCACCGGGCACACGGGCAGCAAGCAGTGCTCCGTTATCGGGCGAGTGGCTGCTGTCCTGCTCGCCGTACCAGATATCGACGGGGACAGCGATCTCATCGAGGGCGAACGGCCACCGCCCCATCGCCAGGACCGTGTCACGGGCGTAGCCAGCGGCACCTTGAGCAAATCCCTCGTCCAAGGCCCTGCGGTAACCAGCCGCGAAATCAGGATCCTGGTACACGGCAAGGTCACACCCTGGGCTCCCGGTCATGACCATGTCCCACATCGCATCCGCAGTGAAGCCAGCGAAAAACTCCTCGGCGCCAGCCGGATCGCACTCAGTCCGCTCGACGAGACCACGCAGGTCCGCGTTCAGAACTGCAGCGAACTCCGGCCTGGCGACCTCGTCCGCACCGGAGACGACAGCCAGTGCCGAGGCGACCCCCTCCGCAGCGCAGGCAAGAGCGAATGGTGCACCTTGCGAATTCCCGACCACAACAGGTTGCCCCAGCCCCCGCCGCAGACAGAGTTGGCGCATATCTCCAGCGAAGTCAGAGAAGGTCCGCCCAGGGGCGGGCGTCGAGACACCAAGACCCGGACGATCCACGGAGACAAGACGCACTCCGAGCGCCTCAACAACGCCTGCGCCGAATCCGAGCCACCGGCTCGTAGCCGCACCAGGACACAACAGAACAGGCGCCCCGTCCAAGGGCCCCCACTCTGCCCAGCCAAGCACCCGCCCATCAGACAGAGCACTCTCACCCAGCCGGGCAGGAACATCGGTGTATCGAGTCATGATCAACATCATGGCCATAGATTTGACGTCCTGCACGCGACTTTCACCATGGCCTCGAACAGGGCAAACGTTGTCTGATGCGGCACTAGCGTGACGCCGCAACCGCGTACCCGCCTGTCGACGGTGATGCATTCACCGAACAGGCTCGCCATCCTCGGCGCGCTCCGCCATGTGCAGCAGGTCAACTTCTCCGCATTGCAGGAGGCGTTGGAGCTGACGACCTCGGAGCTCTCCCGCCAGCTGGGGATTCTGGAGAAGGAGGGGCTCGTGGAGATCGCCAAGTTCCGGGAGCGCCGGCACGCCGTCACAAGGGTCCGGCTCTCGTCCTCGGGGCGCGAGCGGTTCCAGGAGTACCTCGAAGAACTGCGCAAGGTCGTGCAGTCGGACCTCGGCCAGTAATCCCGCTTGCGTGGGGCGGGGAACCGGCAGCGCGCACGGACGGGTGGACCGAAGTCCGCTTCGGTCCACCCGTTCACCGTCTCGGAGCAGGCCCTGCCGGTGACGGTTCAGCGCGGTCGGCCCGAAGGGCTCACGCCCAGGGCGTGGCGCACCAGATGCCGCTGGCCGCAAGCGTGGCGGCCAGGCCGACGACCCCGCCCTTCACGGCTGTCTTGACGCCGCGCTTGGCGGCCTCCTTGGTGATCAGACGTGCCGCGTCCGACCACTTCTTCTCGGACAGCTTGTTCATGATGGCCGAGGCGACCCCGCCGAGGCCGCAGAGGCGGTCGGCACCGACGGCCTTGAGCAGGCACTTGCCGTAGCTGTCCTTGCTCTTGGCGGCTGTCACGGTCACGGAGGAAGCCGAGGAAGCGGGCCTCGGGCCCGTACGACTGGTGTCCGCCCCGGGTGAGCGGCCCTTCCGCGGGCTCGCCGAGGGGTCGCTGGCGCGAGCCGTCGCGGAAGGGCCCGGGGTCTCCTCGTCGTCGAGCAGTTGGGGGAGTACTTCACGCTCTGCTCCGATGAGGGCCACCGCGATCGGTTCGAAGCCGAGCCCGTATCTGCCCAGGTGAGGTGTGCGGGAGACCTGCCGCCCGGGGGCGGGTCTCTCGCTTCACGCGTGGCCGTCAGGCCTCCCTGACGAACCCCGCCCACGCTTCACGTGACACGCGGAGGACGGGGCCGGCCACGGCCTTGGAGTCCCGGATGTGTACAACTTTCTCACCGGCCGCGACCTCGATGCACTGGCCGCCCTCGGTGTCGCTGTAGCTGCTCTTGAACCAGGTGAGTTCGGACTCGGCGGTGTTCATAGCTCTCCCAGCAACATCTCGATGAACTGCGAGGACTCCCGCGGACTGAGAGCCTGTGATCGGATGATCCCATAGCGTGCGGAGGCGAGAGCCGTCTGTTCCGGGTCGGCTTCGAGTGAGCTGACCGCGTGTGCCTCGGAGTAGACGAACTTGTTGCCGTCCTTCCGAGTGACGACGGTGAACGGCCCGTTCACGCCCGCGTTGTCCTCGCAGTTCAGCGGCATGATCTGGATCTCGACGTTCCGCTTCTGTCCGATCAGAAGGAGGTACTCCAGCTGGCCGCGTAGTACGCCCCTGCCGCCGTAGCATTGCCGCAGCACCGCCTCGGTCATGACGAACCCCAGTAGTGGTGCGGGCTGCCGGTCGAAGATGTCCCGTCGGGCCAGCCGCGCGGTCACCCGCTGATCGATCGTTTCTTGGGGCAGGGGCGGACGCCTCATACCAAGCAGGGCACGCATGTACTCCTCGGTCTGGAGCAGGCCGTTGACGATCAGCGCGTCGTACATGAGCAGCTCGATGCACTCCTTCTCCAGCTTTGCCATCCCCTGGAAACGGACCGGATACTGAGCCCGCTCCACCTGCTCCTTCCACACGGTCAGCAATCCGCCCGCGTCCAGGACCTCGTCCGCCCGCTCGATGGTCCTGGGTGACGGGATCCGCCGCCCCTGCTCGTACGACGCGATCGTGGACGCCGAGTATCCGATCCGCCGCCCGAATTCCTCGCGCTCCAGACCCGCCCGCACCCGCAGCGTCTTCATCGTCTGCCCGAACGCGACGACGACGGCCTGGCCGGACGTGTCCGCCGTCGCCCCTTCCGCGTCGCCCGCCATCACGGCTCCGGCCCTCTCGCCCACATCTTCGGTCATCGCCATCGCCTCCCTGGCTCAACGCCGCCCCGGCGGCCTCGTCACGCAGCGCGCCTCGTACCGGTACCGCCGCCGCGCGTACAACGGACCGCGTCGCTGAGTCACCACTGGTCACGCTGCGCGACCGAGAGCACCGTTGGCGGCATGACGAACCAACTCCCCAGCCCCGTCAGCACCTCCCCACCCACGGCTCCCGCCGGTGACTCGGGCCGCACCTTCGAGATGCGTTTCACCTCCACCCCACGTGGCGCCCGCCTCGCCCGCCGGCTGGCCGCGTACCGGCTGGCCACCTGGGGCCTTCCGTACGGCACCGGTCCGCACGAGGAGATCGTGCTGGTCCTCGGCGAGCTGACCGCCAACGCCGTACGGCACGGTCAGGTCCCCGGCCGGGACTTCCACCTGCTCCTGCACGTGTGCGCACTCACGCGTACGGCCAGGATCGAGGTCACCGACACCCGTACCGAACGCACGCCACCCGACCCCGCGGAGCTGCACGCCCCCGGTGCGGAGGACACCGGCGGTCGAGGGCTGCTCCTCGTCGCGGGGCTCGCCACCCGCTGGGGTTGGCACCTACGCTCCGACGGTCCCGGTAAGACGGTGTGGGCGGTGTGCGCGACTCCCACATGAACTCGCGAACGACGTGCGGTGATTCCATGCCGTACGGACGACGTCAGACCTGAGCATCCTTCAGCCGGAGCCGTGTTGTGTTCTGCTGCCGACGATCATCGGTGACCGCGACCTGGCGACCGGGCGGCGCACCAGAGAGTCGCGAAGGCCGCCGACCTGCAGCCGGTGAAGCCTGATCACCTTGCGCGAGGAGTGATGGCCGATTGGCGCCCTTTCCGGCCCTTGCCGGGGGTTTCACCCTGGGGGGAAGCACCGCGCACGGGCAGCGCCGAGGGGGAACGCCATGTCCGTACCGCCGTACGTCCCCGTCCTTCCGGCCAGACCGCACGCGGCCGCTGCCTACCGCGGCCTGCCCGGAGCCCTACGACGCGGGGTCGTCCCGCTCTGGACGCTGTCCCCTCACCCCGGCATGCTGCCCGGACCACTGGCGGGGCGGATCGCGAAGGAGGCCGGGGAGGCCACTCGTGCGCAGCCCCGCACACCGGCCTGGCTGGATGCCCCCTTCGTGGACGACTCCGAGGCCGCCGTGCTGGCCGACACCTTGGGCCCGCAGTGGTGGGAGGACCGCTTCCTCCGGCCGGTCACCGGCCCCGGGCGTCCCGACGCGCAGCAGTCGCTCGCCCTCACCGTGGCCCGACGGCAGGCCATCCCCCTGGGCCTCAGGGTTCGGCTGCTCGGCGGCTGGAACGACAGCACGGTGTCGTGGGCGGACGAGGTCACCGCGCTGCTCGGCCGTCTGCCCGCCGGTCACCCCGTCGACCTCCTCCTCGACCTCGGCACGGTCCTGTCGGACCGCCCCGACGCCGGGAAGGAGGCCGTGCGCACACTGGACGCGTTGCTCCCTCTCACTTCCTGGGGCACGGTGACCGTGGTGGCCGGGGGTTTCCCCGATCCGCCGGACGAGTTCCGGGAGGGCGCGCGGTACGAGGCGCCGCGCACGGACTGGGACACCTGGCACGAGATCCGGCACGCCGACCGTCCCTATGTCTCCCGGCTCGGCTACGGCGACTACGGCGTCCACCCCGCGACGTACGTCACCCGGCCGTCGGTGTCAGGCGGCGGCGGCCCGCCGTGGGGCGTCCTCCGCTACACGACCGCCCGCTCCTACCACCTCGTCAAGGTGCCCTACGGCAGGCAGTACGACGACGCGAACCGAGCGGCCGCCAGGATCCTCACCGGTCTCGCCGACTTCCGGGGAGCGGCGGCGAGCGCGGGGGAGGCGTGGCTGTGCGACCGGGCCCGGGGCGTGGGGACCCCGGGCAACCACTCCACCTGGAACAGAGCCGGGAACATCCAGCACATGGCGTTCGTGGCTCGAAGTTCCGGAGGGTGAGGTGCGTGCCCGTGCTCCTACCTGGTTGCGGCATGGCGGGAGTGGGCCGAGGCCATGCCCAGCCAGGTATGCGGGTTTCCTTCCCAGCACCAGCCAAGTTTCGGAGCGTGCCGGCTGATCCAGATCGCCGGGACCCGCCGGTCGCCGGAGCGTGAACCGCCCAGCGAGAAGCACTTGTTCTTGACCAGCAGCTCGGGGAAGAGGGTGATCAGCGCGACCCCTTCCTCGATGGTGAGTGGGGAGCGTCCCCGGGCGGCGATGGTGTCCATGGCGTCCTTGGGCACGGCACCGCAGAACTCCTCCCCACGCTCGACGTCGAACAGCAGGTAGGCGCGCGGGTCGGGAAGGCGGGTCCCCTCGACGGCGACGAACCGCTCGAGGGCGCCGGGCTCGAAGGACCGGTCCACGAATCCCGGCACGTTCCTTCCGCGGAGGGTGGTGCGCGCCATCGTCTGCTCGATCGGGACGACGTCCCGCGTGACCACGAGCAGGAAGGGGACGCGCCCCGTCTCCGGTGCCCACGCGCCGTCGGTGATGTCGGTGACGAGGCCGCGCAGGGGCGCGACCAGGGTGGTGAAGCGTTCCGGAGACAGGTGGGCCGTCGCAGGCCAGTCCCGTTCGACGAGGGTGCGGACCTGCCGGTCGAATTCGGTGCCGGGGTCGGTGGTGGTGTGTGTCATGGGGTCCTTTCGCGCTGGGGTGTGCGGGCCGGGCTCAAAGATCACTTCCACGGGGTGCTCGGCGGGCCGGTGACATCGGGGCCGTGGCCGCCGTGTCCCTCATCGGCCTCGTCGTCAAGCGGCCGGTGCCGGGGCGATACGGGCGAGGGAACCGGTTTCCAGTGCCGTCCACACGGCGTCGTCGGGGCCGAGGGTGATGCCGTGCGGCTCCGAGCCGGGCGTGGGCAGGTCGTGTGTCCCGATCACGCCTTCGGTGGTGACGGAGCCGACCCGGTTGCCGCCCCACTCCGTGAACCACAGGGCTCCGTCGGCGCCCGCGGTGATGGCGTGCGGCCGGCCGGCGCGGTCGGGCAGCGGGAACTCGGTGACCTCGCCCTCGGTGGTGATGCGGCCGATGTGACCGGCGGCGATCGCGACGTACCAGAGGGCACCGTCCGGTCCGAGGGTGATGCCGACCGGTGCCGAGCCCGTGGTGGGCAGCGGGTGGACGGTGATCGTGCCGTCGGTGCCGATCCGCCCGACGGCGTCGGCCTGGTTCATGGTGAACCACATTCCGCCGTCCGGACCCGCGGTGATCGCGGAGGGGAACGCGCCGGTGACCGGGAGCGGGAACTCGGTGACCTCACCGTCGGTGGTGATGCGGCCGATGCGGTCGGCGGTGGTCTCGGTGAACCACAGCGCCCCGTCGGGGCCCGCCGCGATGCCGAACGGCCCGCACTCGGCGGTGGGCAGGGGATGTTCGGTGACGTCGCCCCCGGTGGTGATGCGGCCGATGCGGTGGGCGCGGTACTCGGTGAACCACAGGGCGCCGTCCGGACCGGGGGTGATGACCGTCGGCCCGCAGTCCTGGTCGAGCGGGTGGCTCTCCGGTTCGCCGCCGGGTACGAGCCGGCCGATCCGGCCACCGTGGACCAGCGTGTACCACAGCGCCCCGTCGGGTCCGGTGGTGATCGCGTACGGTCCGCCGCCGACGTCCACCGGGTGTTCCTCGATCGACACGTTCGTCATCCCGTCTCCAGTCCGTGGTCGGCGGCGATGCGGGCGATGTCGGACGGGGTGCCCGCCATGATGGTGCGGGTGTGTGCGGTGACCAGCTCGGCCGGCCAGTTCCACCAGGCGGCCCTCAGCAGCCGGTCGACGTCGGCGTCGTCGAACCGCTGCCGGATCCGGCGGGCCGGGTTGCCGCCGACGATCGTGTACGGCGGGACGTCCGCGGTGACGACAGCCCCGGCGGCGACGACGGCGCCGTCGCCGATGCGCACGCCTGGCAGGACGGTGGCCCCGTGGCCGAGCCAGACGTCGTTGCCGACCACGGTGTCGCCCCGGCTCGGCATACCGGTGACGATGTCGAGGGTCCGCTCGGCCCACTCCCCGCCGAACATGGTGAACGGGAAGGTGGACACGCCCATCGTCGGGTGTTCGGCACCGGCCATCAGGAACCGGGTGCCCGTGGCGATGGCGCAGTACCTGCCGATGACGAGCCGCTCCGGTCCGTAGGCGTAGAGCACGTTGCGGTGCTCGAAGTCGGTGGCGGCTTCCGGGTCGTCGTAGTACGTGTACTCGCCGACGACGATCTTCGGGGAGCGGACCAGCGGTTTGAGGAACACCACCCTGTCGTGGGCCGGCAGCGGGTGGAGGGTCAGGGGATCAGGTGTCAACGTCCGGCTCCTGGTGAGGTGGAATCCGCTCGGTGACCATGACCGGGAGGGCCCGGCCGGCTCGTCGCGGCCGGGCCGGGTGGAACGCCCTTCACTGTCATGATCCTTCGTCAGCACCCTAGGACCGGGCACCGGCGGGCGTCATGTGCATAACGACGGGCGGCGTCGGTGACGTACGATCGCCCGGCCGGAGCCGGCCCGCGTGCCGGGCCGGTCGAATGGAGCCGCATACGGGGGAGTCATGAGGGCCACGGCAGGGGACCGGCGGTGCGGGACGGGGTGTCCGCCTCGGCCGGCGGCCGCCGTGCAGGCCATGCACCGGGGGCGTCCGACGGCCGAAGGGCGTGTGGTGGCGGGGTGACCGGCCGGTCGGGGCGGGAGGCGTTGCTCCCGTCGCTGCGAGGATGGCCGGGGTGGTGCGCGGTGCTCGCCGCGCTCGTGGTCGTCGTGCTCGGCACCCTGTACGCGGGTGACGGCGAACCCGGCGCGGTGGACGCGCGGGTGTCGGCGGCGGTGGAGGGTGTGGGGCCGTCGTGGCGGAAGGCCGCCCTGGCCACCGACTTCCTGGGCGAGCCGGTGGGGGCGGCGGTGCTGGTCGTGGCCGCCGTGACGGGGTGCCTGCTGCTGCGGTCTCCTCGGGCGGCGGTGCTCGTCGTGGTCGGCACCGGGGTGGCCGTGGGGGTGACGAAGCTGCTCAAGCCGCTGGTGGGGCGCACCATCCACGGCGACGCGAACCTGTCCTACCCCAGTGGGCACACCGCCTTCCTCACCGCGTTCGCCCTCGTGGTGGCGTTGCTCGTGGCCGGCCGGCTCGGCCTCGGCAGGACGGCCGGCACGGCACTCGTGCTCGGTGCGGCGCTGGTCGCCGGGGGAGCCATGGGCTGGGCGCAGGTGGCCCTCGGCGCCCACTACCCGAGCGACGTCCTCGGCGGGTGGTGCACCGCGCTGGCGGTGGTGCCGGCGATCGCCCGGCTGGTCGACCGGACGGCCGCCGGACAGGGCGGCCGTCCGGTCCTGAACGGCACCGGCCGATCACGTATCTGACGGCTGGTCAGGCGCGCGCCCGGAACACCGGTTTCACCGGCCGTCCCCCCAGCCAGGGTGTCGGGTCGCCCGCGTCCAGGGCCTTCCGGTACACCGCGCAGGCCTGGGCCACCACGTCGACGGTGTGGTCGATGTCGGCGTCGGTGAGTGCGGCGCTCACCACGAACGAGGGCGCCAGTACCCCGCCCGTGAGGAGGTGGCGCAGGAACAGTGTGCGGTACTCCTGGGACGGCTGCCGCTTCTCGTCGAGGGTGGCGAAGACCAGGTTGCTGGCCCGGCCCCGGACGACGACGTGGTCGCCGACGCCCATGGCGGCCGCCGCGTCGCGGACCCCGGTGGCCAGCCGCTCGCCGAGGGCGTGCAGCCGCGCGGTGACGCCCTCCTCGACGTAGGTGGCCTGCACGGCCATCGCGGCGGCCAGGGAGTGCGTCTCGGCCCCGTGCGTGGTGGACAGCAGGAACACCCGCTCGCCGGAGTGGCGCAGCCCGCCCCGTTCCATCAATTCGCGGCGCCCGGCCAGCGCGGAGACGGCGAACCCGTTGCCCAGCGCCTTGCCGAACGTGGAGAGGTCGGGGACGACGCCGTACAGGCCCTGGGCGCCGGCCTCGGACCAGCGGAATCCGGTGATCATCTCGTCGAAGACCAGGACGCAGCCGTGCCGGTCGGCCAGGGCGCGCAGGCCGGCGAGGTAGCCGGGCGGAGGCTCGGTGTGGGTGGCGGGTTCGAGGATCAGGCAGGCGATCTCGCCCTCGTACCGGGTGAGCAGCGCCTCCGTGGCGGCCAGGTCGCCGTAGGGGAAGCCCACGGTGAGGTCGGTGGTCGCCGCCGGGATGCCGGCGGACATCGGGGTGGTGCCGATGAACCAGTCGTCGACGGAGAAGAACGGATGGTCGGCGCAGAGGGCCACCCGGGGGCGTCCGGTGGCGGCGCGGGCCAGGCGCACCGCGGCGGTGGTGGCGTCGGAGCCGTTCTTGGCGAACTTCACCATCTCGGCGGTCGGCACGGTGGCAAGGAAGCGCTCCGCCGCCTCGGCCTCCACCAGCGACGGGCGGACGAAGTTGCTGCCCCGGTCCAGTTCGCGCCGCACCGCCTCCAGCACGCGCGGGTGGGCGTGGCCGAGGCTGACCGACCGCAGGCCGGAGCCGTACTCGACGTAGCGGTTGCCGTCGACATCCCACACGTGGGCGCCGTGGCCGTGGCTGATGACCGGGGCCAGGTGGTCGGGGTACTGGTCGTCGCCCTTGGCGTAGGTGTGCGCGCCCCCGGGGATCAGGGCGTGCAGGCGTTCGTTCGCCTCCCGTGAGCGGGGCAGGCGGAATTCCTCGGTGGTCACGCCTCAGTTCTCCCTCTGCTTCAGCACCTCGGCGAGGCTCGGCGCCCGACGGTCCCGGGCGGACACCGACGTGACCGGCAGGGGCCAGTCGATGGCGAGGTCCGGGTCGTCGAAGGCGATCGTCACGTCCTCGGCCGGGTCGTGCGGGCGGTCGATGCGGTACGAGGTGTCGGCGGTGTCCGTCAGTGCCTGGAAGCCGTGCGCGCAGCCCGCCGGGATGTACAGCGTCGCCTGTGTCTCGCCGGACAGTTCGAAGGTGGCCCGGCCGAGGTAGGTGGGGGAGTCGGGCCGCAGGTCCACGACGACGTCGAAGATCCTCCCGTACGAGCACCGCACCAGCTTCGCCTCGCCGTCGCCGGAGCGCAGGTGCAGCCCGCGCAGGACGCCCCGGACCGAGCGGGACAGGCTGTCCTGGACGAAGGCGTCCGGGTCGAGGCCCACGGAGCGGACCACGTCGGCGTCGAAGGTGCGGCAGAAGAAGCCGCGTTCGTCGGCGTACGGTGTCGGTTCGAACAGGTACGCGCCGGCGATCGCCGGGACGTCGGTCGCTTTCATGCGGTCTCCTGCGGGGCGTGGGAGGGTGCGGTCGCGGGGAAGAGGGCCGCCGTCAACGCGGCGAAATGAAGGTCGAGTTGTTCGGTGACGTCCCGGTTCCGCCCGGTCAGGATCCGCCGCAGCTCCGCGGACCGCTCCTCCAGCGACCGGAACTGTGCGAGGAGCCGGTCGGCGTCGACCTCGCGGGCCGGGTGGCAGTAGGCGTCCAGGCCCATGCGGGCCATGAGCGCGTCGCTCTTGGCCGCGTAACTGAGCGCCAGCGTCGGGGTACCGGCCTTCAGGGCGCAGACCAGGTTGTGGTAGCGGATCGCCACCACGGAGTCGGCGGCCGCCGTCTCCCGCATCAGGTCCGCCAGCGAGGTGGCTCGGGCGGCCGTGACCAGCGGTGAGTCCACCGCGTCGCGGATCGCCTCGACCACCCGTGCGTCGCACGCGTCGCCGGTGAGCAGCCGCACCGGCCTGCCCTCCTCGACCAGCGCGCGCACGAACCGGGTCGTTCCCTCGAGATAGCGCCGGTGGATCTCCACGGCCCGGTCGCGGTCGTCGTCGCCGCCGTGGAAGTCCATGACGCCGACGCAGACCAGGCCCGGCCGCCGGTCCTCGCCGGGCGGCGGTGCGGGCAGGGCGAAGGCGAGGTCCGGGTGGACCGCGTCGCGGGTGGTGTCCACGCCCATCGCCCGCATCGCGTCCCGGGAGAGGGTGTCCCGGTACGAACGGTGGGCGGCGAGCCGCGCCGACCAGCGCACCAGGGCCCGGGTGGGCCGGCTGCCGATGGGGGCGGCGCCGACACCGACCAGCGCCACCTTCGTGCCCAGCAGCCTGCCGCTCGCGCAGAGCAGGAACAGCGCGTACGGGAAGCCCCACGGCCGCAGCGGCAGTGTCGCCTCCAGGACGCCCATGCCCGGCACGATCACCACGTCGTGGCGGCGCACCCAGGCGGCGGTGCGGACGGCGTCGACGAGCTTGCCCAGCCCTTTGCCCGCGATCGCGCCCGCCCGCGACGCGGTCCGGTACTCCCCGCCGTACCAGTGCAGCCGCGTCGCGGGGATGCCGTACCGGGCAGTGACGGCCTCGGGTCCGCCGCAGAGCGCGTCCACGACGGCCTCCGGGCGCGTGCGCCGCAGGTACCCGAGTACGGCCTCCAGCGAGCCGTCGTTGCCGAGGTTGCCGGAGCCGAGCAGGCCGAACAGCCCGACGCGCACCTGCTTCACGGCTGCCGTCCTTCCCGGCCGGCGACGAGGGCGTCGACGGAGACGGTGAGCCGATCCGGGTCGACGGGGGCGCGGTCCTCCACCCGTTCGCCGGCGCCCGGCCGGACCCGGGACGTCATCCACGCGGCCAGGTGGCGGTAGCAGGCGCGCCGGTCGGCAGCGGAGAGCGGTGCCCGCCGGATCGCGGAGACGAAGCCCCACACGTACTCGGCGAGCAGCCGGGGCGTCGGGTGCAGCGGCCCGGCCCGGCGCGGGTCCAGGTTGACGCACCGGGAGCGCTTGGAGGGGTTCGCCCGCTCGGCGCGGGTGGGGTGGTCGCGGCGGAAGTACAGCAGTTCCGGCACCTGGTGGAACGGGCCGTGCAGGGTGATCTCGGCGACGAAGGTGCGGTCCGCGTGGTGGTAGCTGTCGTGCGGTTTCACCCGGCGCAGCACGTCGGCCCGCATCACGCCGTAGAAGTCGTCGCCGCCGGGTTCGAACAGCAGGCTGCGGAAGCGTTCCGGCGCGTGCGGGGAGTCGGTGGCGAGCCCGTACGCGTAGGGGACCTTCACCTTGCCGTCGCCGTCGATGACGGCCTGGCCGCTGTGCGCGAGGATCACCTCCGGCCGCTCGTCCAGCGCCTCGACGCAGGCCCGCAGCAGGTCCCGGGCGTACAGGTCGTCGTGCGAGGCCCACTTGAACAGCTCGCCCCGGCACTCGGTGAACACGTGGTTGTGGTTCGGGGCGGCGCCGATGTTCCGGGGCAGCCGGATGTAGCGGATGCGGGAGTCCTTCGCCGCGTACGTCCGGCAGATGTCCTGGGTGCCGTCGGTCGAGGCGTTGTCGGAGACGACCAGCTCGAAGTCCTCGTAGGTCTGTCCGAGCAGCGCCTCGAACGCCTCGGCGAGGTACTCCTCGCCGTTGTAGACGGGCAGGCCGATGCTCAGCCTGGGGTGCGCGGTCATGGGGTCCTCACTTCACGGATGGTGTTCTGGTGGTGCTCGCGCAGGGCGGACCGCAGGTGCAGCCACCACACGGCCGAAGCGCACGCGGTGGCGGCGGCGACGCCCCAGGCGGAGCCGGCCGTGCCGGCCACGACCGCCCCGCCGAGCCCGCCGGTGACGTAACAGGCGGAGGCGAACAGCTGGCTGCGCAGGCTGCGCCGGGCGGCGCCCAGCGCGCGCAGCCCGGCCGCCGCGCCGGTGCCCAGGCCGGCACCCGCGACACCGAGCGTGACCGGCACGACGAGCGCCGCGGCGGAACTCCAGACGCCGCCGAGCACGAGTGCGCCGAGCCGGTCGGGCACCAGCAGCAGGGCCCCGCCCCACAGCAGCGCGGCGACGGCCTGACCGCCGCCGAGGACGAGGCAGAACGTGCCCAGGCGGTGCGGGGCCCGCCGCAGCACCCGCGCCGCCTCCGCCACAGTGACCAGCGACAGCCCCATCAGCAGCGCGAGGAACGGGCCGAGCAGCAGCTCCGCCCCCCGGATCACGCCCACCGCGCCCACCCCGACGATCGCGCCGAGCCCGTACGCCCGCAGCTGGCTCGCGCCGCTGTTGCTGACGTTCTCGACCAGATAGCGGTAGCCGAGGTCGCGGTGCTCGCGCACCCACGCCCGGGCGCCGGACGGGCGGGGCCGGATACCGGACTGGACGCAGCCGTACACCGCGGCCACCGCGGCGGACCCGCCCCAGGCGACCACGAAGGCGGACACGCTGCCCACCCGGGCCGCCACCAGCAGGGCCGGGACGAGCGCGACGCCCCACACGACGTCGTTGACGAACGCCTTGCGCCCGGCACCGGCGGCGAAGAACGCGAACCGCCACGCGTCCTGCAGCAGCAGCCCCGGCAGGACGACGCCGAGGCAGGCGAACGCGGTGCCCACCGGGCCGCCGACGGCGAGACCGGCCGCCACGGACACCGCGCCGAGGGCGGCGCCGACACCGAGCGCGGCACCCGACGACCGGGCCACCGCCCCGCGCCAGGAAGCCTCCGGCACGCCGCTGAAGCGCACCATGAGCGGGTCGGTGGCCACCCCCCGGGAGACGTTGAGCACCACGCCGTAGGTCACCCAGGCGAGGCTGAACACGCCGAACGCGGTCACCCCGAGCGAGCGGGCCACGTAGACGCCCACCACGAAGTTGCTCACGCTGGAGGCCGCCTGGTCGGCCAGTCCCCAGGACAGCCGCCCGAGGACGCCCCGCCTCGCGGACGCCGACGCCGGCCTCGTCCTCTCCTCCTCGGTGGTCATCGGAGTCAGGCCTTGAGCAGTCCGGCGGCGTGCAGGGCGTCGGCCGCCGCCGCGACGGTGTCGAACGGCAGCCCGGACCGCTCGGCGACGTCCAGCAGACCGTGCTCCCCGTCGGAGAGGCTCAGCACCCACAGCATCGCCATCTGGGCCTGCTGGGCGTCACTGCGGCCCCCGAGGGAGTCGTACAGCCCGCGCCGGCCCAACTGCGGCTCGCCGTAGGGGCTGAGGTTGACGTAGCGCCGGTTGCGGTCGAGGACGCCGAACGCCTCCCGGCAGACCGCGAGGGTGTCCGCCATCGCCGCCGGGGAGACGAAGTCCGGGTTGTCCGCCGAGGTGTGGTACTCGGGGTACCCGGCGTACGGGGTCCGGCTGAGCGACCCCACCCCGAGGTCGAACCCAGGTGAGCAGTACTGCCGTTCGTCGTAGCCGTACGGGGTGAACCCGGTGACGCGGTGCGGGCGCCCGGAGGCGGCCAGCACGTGCCGCAGCACCCGGTCGATCTCCGCGTCGCCGCGCCGGCTCCGCTTGTACGTCAGGTCGCCCGGGTCGCCGGCGCAGGCCAGCACCAGGCCGTGCCTGACCCGTGCCACCCGCTCGGCGTTGCGGGCCAGCCAGGTGATCGCCCCGATGGTGCCGGGAGCGAAGATGAACCGGTAGGTGTAGTAGGGACGTCGCTCCGCCAGGGCCCGGGCCAGGAAGACCGCCACCGCGACGCCGGCCAGGTTGTCGTTGGCCAGCGACGGGTGGCAGACGTGGCAGGAGACGATCACCTCGTCGGGGACCTGGCCGGGAATCACGTGCTCGGCGTAGGTGAGGTGGCCGTCGGCGAGGGTGGAGTCGATCCGCACCTCGTAGTCGCCGTCCGGCATCGCGTCCAGCGTCTCCTGCGCCAGGCAGAACCCCCACTCCGGCTTGTAGTAGCTGGTGCGGTACGGCACCCAGGACGGGTGGTCCGGCAGGGTGTGCAGGTGAGGGCGGAGTTCGGCGAGCGGCATGGTCGCCGACACCGGCACGCTGTAGCCGAGGACGTGCAGGCTGGACGCGGCGAAGTCGACGACGCGGCGGCCGGAGGCGTCGGCGATGTACGCCTCGCGGATGTTCCACTCCTGCGGCACCGTCCAGTCCAGGACCCGCGTCCCGGTTGGCACCTCGTGAACCTCCAGCGGGACGTACGCGCCGACGATGTCCAGGGTGGCGCGCACCCCGTCGCCGGTGATGCTCCGGCACAGCGGGTACAACCGCCGCACCAGGGCGTGCATCTCCTCGCCGACCTCGGTCACCGGCGCCACCGCAGGGTGTCGTCGACGGCGCCCGCGCCGGAGGCCGCCCGCAGCACCGCGAGGCGGGTGAAGCGCTCCTCGAAGTCCTCCCGGGTCAGCCCGTGCGTGCGGTAGGCGTCGGCGAGGTCGAGCGCGCCCCGCTTCACCGTCCACGCGCAGTCGAAGCCGGGCACGGCGGCACGGAAGCGGGAGAAGTCCACCCGGTAGGACCGCGGGTCGGCGCCGGTCTCCCCGGTGATCACCACCTTGGAGCCGGACACCGCCTCGGCGACCTGTCCGGCGATCTCCGCGACCGTGACGTTGTTGGTCTCGGTGCCGATGTTGAACGCCCGGTCGTGCACCGCCACCCGCGGCGCGGTCAGCGCGGCGGTGAAGGCGCGTGCGATGTCGGCGGCGTGCACCAGCGGACGCCAGGGGGTGCCGTCGGAGAGCACCAGCACCTCACCGGAGAGCAGCGCGTGGCCCACCAGGTTGTTCAGCACGATGTCGGCGCGCAGCCGGGGGGAGAACCCGAACGCGGTGGCGTTGCGCATGTACACGGGGCTGAAGTCGCCGTCGGCCAGTGCGTGCAGGTCGTCCTCCACCCGCACCTTGGACTCCGCGTACGGTGTCACCGGGCGCAGCGGGGCGTCCTCGCCCACCAAGTCGTCGCCGCCGGCGGCACCGTAGACCGAGCAGGTCGACGCGTACAGGAAACGCTGGACCCCCGCGTCGCGGGCCAAGCGGGCCAGCCGCACCGAGGCGTGGTGGTTGATGTCGTAGGTGAGTTCCGGAGCCAGCGAGCCCAGCGGGTCGTTGGACAGCGCGGCCAGGTGGATCACGGCGTCCACCCCGGCCACGTGCTCGGCGGTGACGTCCCGCAGGTCCACACGGTGCCCCGGCGGATCGGCGGGTGCCGGGCCGAGGACGCAGTCGGCGAACAGGCCGGAGTCCAGACCGACGACCTCGTGGCCCGCGGCCGTGAGGACCGGGGCCATCACGGTGCCCAGGTAGCCCTGGTGTCCGGTCAGCAGTACGCGCACGTTCATTCCCCCAGGTCGAGAGTGAGTTTGGTGACGGTGAACGCCTCGGCGTAGCGCGCGTGGCATTCGATGCCGCGGATCCGGGCCAGACCGAGGAAGGCCTCCCGGTCGTACCAGGGCCGGTGCCGCTGCGAGGGGTAGTGCTCCTGCAGCAGCCGCACCTTGCGCTCGGCGGTCTCCGGCGACAGCGGCTGGTACGCCGTCATCCGGCCGAGGTCGCCGTCCCACTTGACGATCTCGTAGCCGAGCACCAGGTGGTCCCGGAACGCGGTGGTCATCAGCCGCGCCAGGCCGCGGTGGTCCTGGTGAGCGTCCTCGGTGCGCGGGGCCAGCACGAGATCCGGCTCGGTGCGGGCGCGCAGCTCCTCGACCGCGGCCTTGGCCTCCTCCCAGTGCGCCGGTATCCGGCCGTCCGGCAGTTTGAGCACGGTCGGCCGCAGGTCGGCACCGGGGCAGAAGGCGGCGAGCGCGGCCCGCTCCTCCTGCTCCCGCTCACCGCCGCCGCCGGACAGCACCAGCGCGTCGACGCGGATGCCGGGCCGGGCGAGGCACAGGGCCAGCAGAGTGCCGCCGGCGCCGATGGCGATGTCGTCGCAGTGCGCGCCCACCGCGACGACCCGGTCCAGGCGGCCGGTCCCGAGGCGGATCACGCCCGCGTCCCGGCGCCCGCACCGTCCCGTTCCCACACCGCCCACGGGCGGTCGCCCCGCGCGTACGCCTCGTCGAGCGCGGCCCGCTCCTTCACGGTGTCGGTCGGCTTCCAGAAGCCGCGGTGCCGGTACGCCACCAGTCGCCCCTGCTTGGCGAGCCCGGCACAGCCGTCCGCGACCAGGTCACCGCCCTCGGGGATGTGGTCGAGGACCTCGCGGCGGAGCACGAAGTAGCCGCCGTTCTCCCACAGCGGCAGCTCACTCACCGGGGTGATGCCCCCCACCAGGCCGTCCTCGCCCAGGTCCACGCAGTGGAACGAGGACTGCGGCGGCACCACCATCATCGACGCGCCGGCGTCGCGCCGCGCGAACCGGTCGATCATCTCCGGCAGCGGCGCGTCGGTGAGCACGTCGGCGTAGTTGGCGAGGAACATCTCGTCGCCGTCCAGGTGGTGCCGCACCCGGCGCAGCCGCTCCCCGATCGGGGACTCGATGCCGGTCTGCGCGAACGTGATCGTCCAGTCCGCGATGTCGGTGGACAGCAACTCGGTGCGCCCGCCCCGCAGTACGAAGTCGTTGGACGTCGTCTCCTCGTAGTTGAGGAAGAAGTCCTTGATGTGGTGCGCCCCGTAGCCCAGGCACAGGATGAACTCGGTGTGCCCGTAGTACGCGTAGTAGCGCATGACGTGCCAGATCAGCGGGCGCGGCCCGACCATCGCCATCGGCTTGGGCACGTCGTCGGAGGTTCCGCTGCGCATCCGCAGCCCGTAACCGCCGCAGAACAGTACGACCTTCATCGCTCGACCTCGACAATGCTCAGTTCCGGTATGGGGAAGACCAGCCGTCCGCCCCACTCGTGCACGAAGGACAGCTGCTCGGTCAGCTCGGCCCGCAGGTTCCACGGGAGCACCAGGACGTAGTCCGGCCGGTCGGCGGCGATCCGCTCCGGCGGCAGGACCGGGATGCGGGTGCCGGGGGTGAACCTGCCGTGCTTGTAGGGGTTGCGGTCGACCGTGTACGGCAGCAGGTCGGGCCGGATGCCGCAGTGGTTGAGCAGGGTGTTGCCCTTGCCCGGCGCGCCGTAGCCGACGACCGTCTCACCGCGCTCCGCCGCCTCGATGAGGAACCGCAGCAGGTCCCGGCGCACCTTGGCCACCCGGGCGGCGAACTCGGCGTACCCGGACAGCTCCCGCAGTCCGGCGGCCTTCTCCCGGTCCAGCACGTCCGCCACCCGCCGGGACGGCTCGCCGGCCACCCCCTCGGGCCGGGCCCACAGCCGGATCGAGCCGCCGTGCGTCGGCAGCAGCTCCACGTCCACCAGGGTCAGTCCGCCGCTGGCCAGCGCCCGGGCCGCCGCCGCGACCGTGTAGTACTGGAAGTGCTCGTGGTAGATCGTGTCGTACTGGTTCTCCTCGATCAGGGTCAGCAGGTGCTGCACCTCGAGGGAGACCCAGCCGTCGTCGGCGACCAGGGCGCGCAGCCCCCGGGTGAAGCCGACCACGTCGGGGATGTGCGCGTACACGTTGTTCGCCACGACCAGGTCCGCCGGGCCGTGCTCGGCCCGCACGTCCGCGCCGGTGGCCGGGTCGAGGAACGCCGTCAGCGTGGGCACTCCCGCGTCACGTGCCGCGGCGCCCACGTTCACCGACGGCTCGATGCCCAGGCAGCGGATCCCGCGGTCCACCACGTGCCTCAGCAGGTACCCGTCGTTGCTCGCCACCTCGACCACGAAGGAGTCCGCGCCGAGGCCCAGCCGGGACGCCGCGCCGGCGACGAAGGTGCGCGCGTGCTCCACCCAGGAGGTCGAGTAGGAGGAGAAGTACGCGTACTGGGTGAACGTCTCCTCCGGAGTGATCAGCGGAGGGATCTGCGCGAGCCAGCACTCCGTGCACACCCGCAGGTGCAGCGGGTACGCCGGTTCCGGCCGGTCCAGTTGGTCCGCGGCGAGGAAGCTCTCGCACGGCGGAGTCGCCCCCAGGTCGACGACGCTCGCGAGCGCCTCCGCACCGCAGAGTCGGCATCGTGTCATCTACTGCCCCCATCCCGCCCGCGCGGGTGACCCCGCCGCGAGCCACTGCTTGCGTCCCCCGGCGGCGGGCCCACCCCGCCGCCGGACCGCCCCGCGACCGCGGTGCGGTACCCCTCCAGCAGGCGCTCCAGCCCGACGGCCGGGCTGAAGTCCCGTTCGTACCGGCGCCGGGCCGCCCGCCCCATCTCCCGGTTGCGGGCCCCCTCGGCGGTGATCCGGCGCAGACAGGCCGCGAGGGAGGCGGCGTCGCCCGGCCGGTGCAGCAGCCCCGTCCTGCCGTCCTCGACGAGCTCGGTGAAGGCGCCGTGCCCGGCGGCGACGGCCGGGACCCCCGCCGCCATCGCCTCGACGACCACCAGGCCGAACGTCTCCAGCCACGTCGAGGGAGCCACCACGGCGACCGACCGCGCGACGGCCTGACGGCACCGATCGGTGTCGTACAGGCCGGCGTACCGCACGTCGTCCCGGCCCGCCGCCCAGGCGGCCACCTCCCGCTCCAGCGGCCCCGCCCCGGCGATCACCAGCGGTACGCCCGCACCGCCGCCGGCGGCGATCTCGTCCCACGCGGCCATCAGCAGCCGCACGCCCTTGGTCTCCGCGAGGCGGCCGAGGAAGAGCAGGTGCTCACCGTCGCCCGCCCGGCGGACCTCCGGATCGGGCACGAAGTTGTGCTTCACCGCCAGCCGCTCCGCCGGCAGCCCGGCCCCGACCAGCACGTCGCGCTGCGCGGCGGAGATGCAGAAGAACCGCTCCACGCCGGACCACCAGCGCCGCCGGTTCACCGACAGACTGACCGCCAGCGGCACCGTGGCCAGCCGGGAGCCCCGGTAGCAGCCGTGCCGCACGGCGGGCAGCGGTGATCCCCCGACGCACTCGGTGCACGGCCGGCCGTCCCGCTGGAGCGTGCCGGGCGGACAGACCTGGGTGTAGTTGTGCAGCGTGGCGACGGCGGGCACCCCCGCGTCGGCGCAGGCGGCCAGCACCGCCGGCGACAGCAGCGGGAAGACGTTGTGGACGTGCACCACGTCCGGCCGTTCGGCGCGCAGCCGCGCGGCGAGCTCCCTGCGGACCGCCGGGTTCCACGGCACCAGCAGCGGCAGCGCGGCCTTGCCGGGCAGGGACCGGCCGGCGATGTCGTCGCTGCGCCGCTCGAACAGCCCGACCCGGTGGCCGGCCCCGCGCAGCAGCGCCACCTCCTGGTCGACGACCTTGTTCTCCCCGCTCGGCTGCGCCGAGGCGTAGCGGTTGTGCACCACGAGGACGTGCATGGTCAGGTCACCTCCGATTGCCGGGCCCACCGCGGAACGCGCCGCCGGGGGACCTCGGGCGGCGGGAGGGACGGGGCCGCGGCGGGCGCCGCCAACAGGGAGGCGGCCACCGTCAGATGCAGCAGGTACGGCGAGGCGTCGCCCAGCCCGGCCTCGGTGTACGAGGCGATCGCGCAGTAGCTGATCAGGAACAGGGCGCAGGCCCTCGACAGCGACGGCGGCCGCAGCAGCGCGACAGCGCCCAGCACGGCGATCATCGCCGCGACCAGGGTCACCCCGGTCACCCCCTGCTCGTGGTAGACGGCCAGCCAGCTGTTGTCGATGGGCAGCCCGCCGAACGACTTGTCACCCAGGCCCGCGCCGAACACGTACTCCGTGGTCGTCCGGGGCGCCGCCAGCAGCGCGTCCCACACCTTGGCCCGGCCGGTGAGGCTGGTGAAGTTCTCCTGGCTCTGCCCGCGCAGGAACCACGCCTGCAGCGCGGAGCCGAATCCCACCGCGGCCACGGCGGCCACCAGCACGGCCCAGGTGAAGAACCGGCGGGCGGCGGCGCTGGTCAGCACGAGCGAGCCGATCGCCACCGTCAGCCCGGCGATCAGGCCGAGCGTGGCCGTACGGGTGTGGGTCAGGGCGAGCAGGGCCAGGGCCGGCACGACGACCAGGGCCGCGCTGCCCCGGTCGGTGCGGCGGCCCAGCAGGAGCAGCACGCTGAGCCCGGTGATCACCGCGGCGTACTGGCCGATCTGCGGCGGGGTGAGCGGCCACAGCGCGCCGACCAGCCGCCCGCCGTAGAGGTCGGGCAGGGCGGCGCCCGGGGAGACGGCCAGCCCGGCGGCCACCGAGCACAGCACCAGGAAGTACATCCGGATGTGGTGCCGCACGAAGCCGGTGCCGCCGTCCCACCAGCGGCTGAGCAGCCACAGGGTGGCGACGAAGAGGGTCAGCCGGGCGCAGCGGAACAGCGCGCCGAAGCCCGACTCCAGGCTCGCGCTGGCGATCACGCTGGGCACCAGCAGCAGGGTGAGCAGGAACAGGAAGGCGCTCGGCCGCACGCGCAGCCGGAGGTCGACCGCGAGCGCCAGCGTGAACGCGGCGACCAGGGCGCCCATGGTGACCATCTGGATGAGGGAGCGGGGCAGCGGCACGATGGTCTTCGCCCCGGCGGAGCCGAGCGTGTTGAGGACCAGCAGCCCCCAGGCGGTCCCGACGGCCCGCGGCGTGCGCCCGGCACCCATGTCAACCACCGTCCCGGGTACGGAAGGTGCTGTTCGCGTCCTGCCGGTAGGGCGCGCCCTGCCACTGCCCGCGGTCCAGCACCCGGCTCGGGTCGTGGGCGACGAACGTCCACGCTCCGACGTAGACGTTGTCGTGCCAGCGGTTGTCCTGCTCGTGGGTGATCGCCTCGGCGACCCCCTCGCCCTGGTACGGCGACCAGTCCGGGTAGGTGCCGTAGTTGGCCAGCACCGCCATGCGGGCGCACGTGTCCGCGCAGTCGACGACGGACGTGTCCAGCAGGAAGCGGTTGTGGTGGATGTCCACCCGCTGGGTCTTCCACCGGCAGTCGGAGCGCAGGGGCGCGGTGGCGATCGCCGGCCGCGCGCAGCGGGCGGTGTCCTCCACCAGCAGCGTGCAGTCGCCGGAGGAGGTGTTGGCGGGGCTGTTGCAGAACCGGTCGGCGTTCTCCCACAGGGTGATGCCGGACCAGTTGTCCTCCAGCACGTTCCGGTGGATCTCGATCCGGTCCGTGCGGGCCCGCACCCGCGGTTCGCCGCCGGACTCGGAGACGTAGACGGTCGCGAACGGGAAGGTGTCGCCGCGGTCGGCGTACCGGCGGCCCTCGACCCAGTTGTTCCGCCGGATCGTGTTCCCCCGGACCACCGCGTTGTAGCTGGTCTCGTAGATCAGCGCGGCACCGTCGTTGGCCTCCAGAACGTTGTCCTCGATGCGGAAGTCGTTGTTGTTGGTGTCCGCCCACAGGCCGCTGCCGCGGTTGTCGTGCACCCAGTTGCCGCGTACGTCGGCGCCGTCGACGGCCCAGAACTTGATGCCGCCGGTGCAGCCGCAGCCCGGCCGCTTCCGCTCCCAGTCGCCGGTGTTGTTGCCGGTGATCTCGTTGCCCTCCACCACCAGGCCGGTGATGCGGCCACCGGCCTTGTAGGCGTTCATGCCGTACTGGCCGTTGTCGCGCAGGCAGTTGGCGCGGACCCGCTGGCGGGCCCCGGCCATCAGCCCGGCACCGGTGTTGTCCCGGATCGTCGAGTGCTCGATCACCCACCCGTCGGCCGAGTCGTGATTGACCACGCCCTCGTCGTGCGGCGCGACGAAGCCCCGCACGGTCAGGTGACGGACGGTGACGTCCCGGGCGGCGCCGCCGAAGGCGTACTGGTTGGTGCTGCGGCCGTCGAGCACCGCGCCCGGCGCCCCGAGGTAGGTGTTGCCCTCCTTGGGGACGACCTGGGCGTAGCGGTCCGGTCCGAGCCGGTGCGTGCCCGGCCGGAGCCAGAAGGTGGTGCGCGGGGGACTGTTCCTGGTCTTTGCGGCGAGGTCGCCGGTGACCGCGGGGTCGACGCTCACCGCGCCCGCCGGCGCCTTCGCCGGTCCGGGCTCGGGCCGGTCGCACACCCGGGCCACGGGGGCGGACGGCGCGGCGGTCGGCTCCGGCCGCGCGTCCGGCGCGCTGTCACAGCCGGTCCCCGCCAGCAGGACCAGTACCAGCGGTACCGCCGCCGGCGTCCGGCGCCGCCATGTGCTCCGCACCTGCCCTCCTCCCCCCTTCAGCCCGTGAACCCGAGCACGGTGGTGAAGCCCGCCGTGCCGCCGGTGAAGCCGGTGCCGACCAGGGTGGTGGCGGGTTCCCTGCGGCCGAAACCGGGGGAGTACCAGCCGAGCGGCGGGTCGCTCTCGCCGCGGTGCGCCCGCCAGTGAAGCCCCGCGGGCAGGTCCAGCACCGCGGTGCGGTCCTCGCCGTCCCGGGACCAGGCGAGCACCGCCCGGCCGCCCGCCAGGTCCGCGGTGACCTTGGGGCCGAGGTGGAACGCCAGGCGTACGGACCGGCGCGGGCCGCGCACCTCGTCGAGGATCCTCACCTCGCGCGTGGCGTGCGTCAGTTCCACCGTCCGCCGGTGCACGGACGTCCCGTACCCGTCGTGCTCGGCGCACCAGCGGGCCACCTCGCCGGCGGTGTCCGCGGACAGGACGCGGCTGTGGGCGTGCCGGGTCCACAGGAACGGGCCACCGGAGAGCGACTGGTCGGCGCCGTCCAGTTCCAGGGTGTTGTGGCCGAGCGTCGACCGGAAGTACCGCCGCCACTCGGGCTGACCGTGGTAGCAGTAGGTCCCCGGGTCGGCGAGCACGTCGACGCCGTCGTGCCGGACCTCCACGGACAGCGCGTCCGCGTGGGCGTGCGCGGCGATGGACAGGAACCCGTGCGGGCCGCCGTCGCAGCGGCACCAGATCCCTCCCGGCCCGCGCAGGACGGTGAGCCCCGCGTCGGCGAAGTGGTCCGGCCGGCTCGCCGGGCGGGGCACGGACGCGGCGGCGCCCGCCGGACGGTTCCCGCCGGCGGCGGGCGCTGTGAGGTCCGGTGCCTGCCCGCGCCGGGCGGTGCCGCCGGCCCCGGGAAGCGGCCCCCCGTCCGGCGGAGCCGCCCGGCGGGTCCGGACGGCCGGGCGCAGCCACCGCTCCGGCGGCGTCGTACGGCCGGCGCCCGCCGAGGCGCGGCCGACCGCACCGGCGCGGGCGCCGGGCGCGGGAGCGCGGCCGGGGAGCGGCGGGACGCCGGGGCGGATCAGCGCGGCCAGCAGCGGGGTGCGTACGTCCGTGCCGGTCACCTCCGGCCACCACGGGAGCCGGCCGAACACGGCGTCCCCGGTGGCCAGCAGCGAGCCCCAGCGGTCGGTGCCCGCACCGTCCACGACCAGGCCGTGCCCGTCGTCGGCGTCCCCCTGGCGGGGAGGCCGCAGCCGGTCGTCCACGACGGCCGCGAGCGCGTCCGTCATCCGCAGCAGCACCAGCCGCACGGTCGCGGGCACCGGCACGCCCGCGGCGTCGGCCTCGGCGACGGCGGCCAGGCCGAGTTCCAGCACCAGCCCGTGGTACTCGGTGGCCAGCTCGCGGTTGAGGCCGGAGCGGAAGGTGTTGCCGCGCAGGTGCCGCTCCAGCGACCGCAGCGCGTCGGCCCGCAGCCGCGCCGACTCGGGGAACCAGCCGAACGCGCAGGCCGCGGCGAGCTGCCCGGCCGCCTCGGCGACCGCGTGGTTGTTGGCCGAGGACCCCCGGCTGGGGAACGCGGCCAGCCAGCGCTGGTGGTGCCAGATCTGGTTCCGTGCCACCGGGTCGTCCTCGAACAGCCCGGCCGCGCCCGGCCAGCCGTCGAGCAGCCGGCGGATCCACACCCAGGACAGCAGCCGGATGCCCAGCTCGATGCCGCTGGTCCAGTGCACCCCGCGCAGCGGCGGGTTGACCGTCCACCACGACCGCAGGTGTCCGGCGACACGCTCGGCGTACCGTTCGTCCCCGGTGACCGCGTACGCGGCCGCGAGCACGGTGAGGTACTGGTGCCGGGACGGCTCCCAGATCTGCTTGACGTCACCGACCGCGTCCTCGTCCCGGTACGGCACGTCGAAGGCGTAGCCCCCCGGTGCGCGCCGACCGGTCTTCGGGTCGAACCACCAGTCCGGGTCGGTCAGGTCCTCGCGCTCCACCCCGAAGAACGCGGCGTGCCCGGCCATCAGCCGGTCCGCCTCGGCGACGAGGTGTTTCGCCGCGTCCGGCGGCACCGAGACGATCGTCCCGGCGGGCAGGACGGCGGTGAACCGGGCGCCGGTCACGCCCGGGCAGGCCGGCGGCGGCGCCGACCGCCACCGCCGTCTGCGCACGGCGTCGCCCACCCGGCCGCCGACCTCCCGCGGCCCCATCCGGGACAGCCGGCGCAGGTACCAGCCCGGACTCCCCGCGCTCACGGTCATCGCGCCCCCGCCAGCGTCACCGGCACGCCTGCGGCCAGGCCGGCCGGGACGGCGAGGGTCGCCGCCGTGGTGGCGGCCAGCGACTCCAGCGGCACCGGCATCGGACCGCCGGTCCGCACCGCCCTGACGAAGGCCGCCAGCTGGGCGGACTGGCCCTTGTCCCGGGCCTTGGGCAGCCGCGAACTGACCCAGCGCTTGCGGCCGTCGTAGACCGAGGCGCGGACGAAGTCGTCCAGGCGCAGCGCGCGCCCGTCCGCGACCAGGTCCAGGGTCTCCTTGGGGAAACCGGACGGGCCGGTGGTGACGTAGCTGATGGTGGCGGTGGACCCGTCCGGGTAGCGCAGCACGACCTGGAGGTCGTCACCGCCGGGGGTGGCGAGCGCGTACACCGAGACCGGGTCGGCCCCGAGCAGCCGGCTCGCCGTGTCGACGAAGTGTCCGCCCTCGCCGACGAACCGCGAGCCCTCCGTGCCCTGCTGGAGGTACCAGCTGCCGTGGTCGAGACGGCCGGCGTTGACCAGGTAACGGACGTGTCCCGGCCCGGTGCGGGCGCCGAACCTCTCCCGGGCCTCCCGCAGCAGCGGCGCGAACCCGCGGTTGAAGCCCACCTGGAGCCGGTCGTTGCCGGACTCCTCCACCGCCGCCAGCACGCCCGCCAGTTCGTCCCCGGTGAGCGCCAGCGGCTTCTCCACGAACACCGCCTTGCCGGCCAGCAGCGCCTTCCGGGTCAGTTCGGCGTGCGAACTGTGCCGGGTGACCACGAACACCGCGTCGACGGACGTGTCGCCGAGCACGGCGTCGAGGTCGGTGGTCGCCCCGGCGAAGCCGAACCTGTGCTGCGCGTTGGCCGCGGACAGCGCCGTCGTGGTGACGACCGTGGACAGCTCGACACCCTCGCGCCCCACCAGGTGCGGCAGCAGCATCGACGACGCGTAGGTGCCCGCGCCGACGAACGCCAGCCGCACCGGCGTCCCGGAGGCCCGGGCCGGGGCGGGCACCCGGCCGCCGCGCCGCACCGCGGGCACCACCACCTGCGGAGCCGGCGCCTTCCCCGGCTCCGGCTGCCCGGGGTAGCGGAACAGCACGGCCACGGCCTTGAGGCCGCCGTCCTGAAGACTCCGGTACGTCTGAACGGCGTCGTCGAAGCCGGCCGTGTGGGAGACCAGCGGCTCCACGTCCACGCGGCCCCGGGCGGCGAGGTCGAGGAAGCACGCCAGGTTGCGGCGCTCGGTCCAGCGCACGTAGCCGACCGGGTAGTCCCGGCCCTGGAGCTCGTACTCGGGGTCATAGCGCCCGGGACCGTAGCTGCGGGAGAAGCGGACGTCGAGTTCCTTCTCGTAGTACGCGTTCCACGGCAGGTCGAGACGGCACTTGCCGATGTCGATCACCCGGCCCCGGTCGCGGGAGAGCCGTGCCGCCAGCTCGACGGGCTGGTTGCTGTCCCCGCCGGCGGCCAGGTACACCTGGTCCACGCCCAGCCCGCCGGTGAGTTCGGCGACGGCCTGTTCCACGGCCGGCGAGCCGGGGTCGCCGCAGGCCGCCGCGCCCAGCCGTTCGGCGAGCTCGCAGCGCACCGGGTCGGGGTCGGCCCCGACGACCCGCACCCCCGAGGCGGCGAGCAGCTGCACCACCAGCTGGCCGATCAGCCCCAGGCCGATGACCAGGGCCACGTCACCGAGCTGCGGCTCGCCCCGGCGCACCCCCTGCAGCGCGATCGACCCGACGGTGCCGAACGCCGCGTGCCGCGGCGCGAGACCGTCCGGCACCGGGGAGTAGAGGTTCTTCGGCACCCAGTTCAGCTCGGCGTGCAGCGCGTGCTCGTTCCCGGCGCAGGCCACCAGGTCGCCGGCCTTCACGTCGTCGATCCCGGCGCCGACCTGCTCCACCACCCCGCACAGCGAGTAGCCGAGCGGCGTCCAGGAGTCCAGCTTGCCCATCACCTTGCGGTAGGTGGCGGGCACGCCGTTGACGGCCACGCTCTGCATCACCTTGGCCACCTGGTCGGGCCGGGAGCGCGCCTTGCCCAGCATCGACATGCCGGCCTCGGACACCTTCATCAGCTCGGTGCCGGTGGAGATCAGCGAGTAGGAGGTGCGGACCAGCACCCCGCCCGGCTTGCACCCCGGCACCGGCACGTCGAGCAGGGCCAGTTCGCCGGTCTTGTAGTTCTGTACGACCTGTTTCACCGAAGTCCTCTTGTTCTCTACGCCGTCGGGGAGTTCTGGCCGGACCCGGAGGTCGCGCCGCGGTACCAGTACTCGAGGGTCAGCACGTGCCACAGATGCTTGGAGAAGTCCTGCTGCCCGGCGGCGTCCTCGGCGACGAGCCGTCGGAGCGCGTCACGGCGCAGGAAGCCGGAGCGGACGAGCTCGCCGTCGTTGACCACCTCGCGCACCAGTGGCGCCAGGTCCCGGCTCATCCACGCCCGCAGCGGGGCGCTGAACAGGCCCTTGGGCCGGTGGACGATCTCCCGGGGCAGGACGGAGAGGGCCGCTTCCTTGAGCACGGCCTTCCCCTGCCGCCCGGCGATCTTGCGGCGGCCGGGCACGGCGAACGCCGCCTTCACCACCTCCACGTCCACGTAGGGAACCCGCACCTCGGTCGAGGCGGCCATGCTGGAGCGGTCCGTGTAGGCGAGGTTCAGGCCCGGCAGGAACATGCGGGCGTCGGCCAGGCACATGCGGTTGACGAAGTCGTCGAGGCCGTTGTCCGCGTAGACGTCCGCGTGCTCGGTCAGCACGTCGTCGACCGTCCCGGCGAGGTCCGGATCGACGAGGGCGAGCAGCTCCTGCCGGTCGTACAGGGTGTAGCTGCGCCGGAACGCGGTCTCCTCCGGCAGGTCGGCGAAGGACAGGAACCGCTTCGCGAAGCGCACCGACCGGTACCCCCGGCGGGCCGTGGCCACCGGCAGCCGGTCCACGGCGCCGGACACGCCGCGCCGCAGGGGTCCCGGGACGCGCTGGTAGCGCAGGGCGAGCAGGTTGGCCAGGTGCTTGCGGTACCCGGCGAACAGCTCGTCGGCGCCCATCCCCGAGAGCATCACCTTCACCCCGGCCTCCCGGGCGGCCGAGCAGATCAGGAACGTGTTGATCGCGGCGGGGTCGCCGATCGGCTCGTCCAGGTGGTACGTCATCCGCGGCAGCAGGTCGAGCACGTCCGGCGCGATCTCGATCTCGCGCAGGTCGACCCCGAACCGCCCGGCCACCTGCCGGGCGTAGCGCAGGTCGTCCGGCATCGCTTCGAAGCGGGCGTCCTCGGCGCGGAACCCGATCGTGTACGCCGAGATCCCGGGCCGGTCCCGGGCCGCCAGCGCCGTCAGGTAGCTGGAGTCCAGGCCGCCGGAGAGGAAGGTCGCGACGGGGACGTCGGAGAGCAGGTGACGCCGGGTCGACTCCTCCACGACGGCGGCGACGTCCGGCACCTCGCCGGCCAGGGCCCGCTCCGCGGCCTCGGCGGCGACGTCCCTGAGGTTCCAGTAGCGGCCGCGCTCCACCCGGCCGTCGGGCCGGCACCTCAGCCAGCTCCCCGGCGGCAGCTTCTCCGCCTCGCGGAACGCGCACCGCGAGTCCGGCACCCAGTAGTACAGCAGCGAGGCCACCAGCGCCGCGTGGTCCACCTCCAGCGACCCGCCGGTCACGGCGGCGAGCGCCTTGAGTTCGGAGGCGAAGACCAGTGACTCGCCGCGGCGCAGCAGGAACAGCGGCTTGATGCCGAGCTGGTCGCGGGCGAGCACCAGCTCCCCGGTCCGCTCGTCGAAGACGCCGAAGGCGAACATGCCGCGCAGCCGGGGGAGGCAGTCCGTGCCCCAGCGCCGCCACGCCTCCAGCAGCACCTCGGTGTCGGAGGTCCCGCGGAAGCGCACCCCGGCGGACTCCAGTTCGGCGCGCAGCTCGGGCGCGTTGTACAGCTCGCCGTTGTACGTCAGGGCGAGGCCGCCGGAGACCATCGGCTGGGCGCCGGTCCCGGACAGGTCGACCACGGCCAGCCGGCGGTGCCCGAGGTGCACCTCGCCGTCACCCACCGAGTGGCTGTACCGTCCGGCCCCGTCCGGGCCGCGGTGGGCGAGGGTGTCGGTGAGCCGGTCGGTGACGGCCTTGCCGTCCGGCCACCGGTACGTGCCTGCGATGCCACACATGTACTACCGCGCCTCCTGGTCACTGTCCAAGGCCCGTGCCGCCGCCGTCGGCTGCCGCTCGGTCCGCCGCGGGCCGTCCCCCACTGCCTGGACGGCGTGGGAGGTACCCCCGCCGTTCCACCGGGCCGGCCGCTCGCCGTGGCCGGGCGGGCCGGCCTGAGGGCCGGTGCGCCGGCCGGTGTGCTGACCGGTAGCCCGGCCGGTGGGCGGGCCGTCCCACAGCGTGCCGTCGGTCCGGTCCCGGGGATCGGGGTCGATCAGCACCACACCGATGACCGCGACGCGCTGCTCCGCGAGCTGCCGTGCCACGGTGTGCAGCCACGCCGTGCCGGCGTGTCCGGCCCGCACGACCAGCACGGTCCGGGTGCCGAGGTGGCGCAGGTCGGTCCACGCCGTGCCCGGCGCCACCGAGCCGACGCCCAGCCCGCGCCCCCCGGCCGGCACGTCCGCCGCCCGCCCGCCGTCGACCACGGCCGGGTCACCGGGCTTCGGGCGGCGGTCCGAGAGCTGGGGGCCCGGCAGACCGTCGACGACGACCACGGGCTGCTCCGCCGCCAGCGCGCGGGCGAGGTCCAGGGCGAGGTCGCTCGCGGCGCGCGCGCAGCCCAGCTCCAGCAGCGACACCGGCTCCGCGGAGCCGCGCACGCTGCGGGTCAGGGACGTGGTGAGCCGGGCGCGTGCCGCCCGGGTCCGGCGGCGCCGCCACGGCGCGGCCGTCCGGCGGGGCAGTTCGGCGATCACCGAGGCGCCGAGGTGCGCCGCGATGTCCCGGCGCAGTACGGGGCGGTCCGCCACCACCGAGGTGACCGCCGCCACCGCCAGGCCGAGGGCGAGCCCGAGGACGAGCCCGATCGCGGCATTGGTGGCGGCCGTCCTCGGCAGCGAGTGCCGCACCACGCGCGGCGCGTCCACGATCCGGGTGCCGGCCACCAGCCGGGGCGTGCCGACGCGCGCCTCCGCGGCGCGCTGCCCGAAGTCGGTGATGCGGGAGGTGAGTTCGGCCCGGCGGGCGAACAGCGACTCCATGTCCGCCGCATCCTGCGGCCTGCCCTGCGGCGGTCCGTCCCCGATCGCCTCGTTGACCCGGTCGAGCTCCTCCCGCATGCGGCCCTGCTGTTCGAGCAGGGTCTCGGCCTCGGCGTTCGCGGCCTCCCGGATCCGCCGCACGTGGTCCCCGACGAACGCGTCGGCCAGCGCCCCGGCGCGGGTCACCGCTTCCGCGTCGCTGTCACCGGTGACCGTGATCTGCAGCAGGTTGTTGGTCAGGCCGAGGCCCTCGTAGTCCTCCATGAAGTCCTCTGGTTCCTCCGCGGACTTCATGGCCTTCAGGGCCTCACCGGCGATCCGCGTGGTGTGCAGCAGGGCGGCGTCGGTGCGGATGAGCGTCCCGGGGTCGTTCGGCTGGTCCTGCTGGTGGGCGACCAGCACCTTGGTCACCGCGGTCGGTGGCGGCGGCAGGAGGACCGCCACCGCCGCGCCGGCGAACAGCCCCAGCAGGGCCAGGGCGGACCACAGGCGGCGCCGTCCGCGCACCGCGACGACCAGGGAGTGCAGGTCCAGCAGCGGGGCGGAGGCCGGCGCGTCCGGTGTCGCGGGCGTCGTCATGCCGAACCCCCTGTCGTCGCCTCGCCCACCGCGAGTGCCGGCACCGCGGTGTCCCGGGCACGGCCGGCGGTCCCTGCCCGAGCGGCGGGCACCGGGTCGGCGAGGACGACGCCGACGACCTCGTGCCCCGCCTCCGCGCACGCCTCGGCGAGGCCGGTGAGCTCCTCCGCGGTCCACTCGCCCGCGCCGAGCACGACGACGGCGCCGGACGCGTCGTCGCGGTCCGGCACCACAGGCCGGGACACCGGTACCTCCACCACCCGCAGGCCCGGATCGTCACCGGCCTCGGCGGCGAGCCGCTCGGCGGCCCGCAGGGCGATCCCGTCGCCGTCGGGGACCAGGACCAGCAGCCGTCGGGGGGCGGGCAGCCGGTCCCGGAGACGGGCGCACACCCGCCGGTAGCGGAGCCGGCGGCCGGCCTCGTCGCCGGATGCCCGCGGGGTCGGCGCGTCCCACCGGGTGCCGGTGCCGAGCAGCCGGCCGATCCGGGCCCGCGGGCCCGGCTCCCCGGGCCGGTGCGCGGGCCGTCCACCGGGTACGTCGACGGTCCCCAGCGGCGTCGAGCGGAGCGCCGCGGCGATCTCCGGTGCGGTGCGCGGCCGGCGGTTCATCCGGGCGGCGGTGAGGTGCCCGACGACCGCGAGGAGGAGGAACGACAGCGCCCCGGCGGCGACGAGGTGCAGCCTGGTGGGCGGTGCCTCGCCGTCCGGGCGGGCGGCCGGCCCCATGACGACCATGCCGGCCCGGGCCCTCGCGGGGTCGGACTGGTCCAGCTTGGTGACGGCCTCCTGGAGCGCGGTGCGCAGCTTCGCCAGCTCGGTGCGGGTCTGCACGCTCTCCACGGTCCGCCCCGGGTCGGCCGCGTCGGCCAGTTCGGTGATGCGGCGGCTGGTCCGCAGCACCAGCTGCCGGAGCTCCTCCGGCCGCGCCGCCGTCTCGGGGGCGCCGGCGTCGCCGACGACCCGCGCGGCGAAGGCGACGTAACTCTCGACCATCCCGTCCGCGAGCCGCTGCGCGCGTCCGGGGGTGTCGGCGGTGCCCGAGATCTCGATGATGTTCCCCTCGGCGGCCCTGGCGGCCACCCGGTCCCGCAGGTCGCCGCCCCCGACCCCGTCCCGGTCGAGTTCTGCGGCGGCGCGGTCCACCACCACCGAACTGGTCGCGATCTCCACCTGGGTCAGCAGTTCACGCTCCTCCCACGCACCCGGCAGCAGGACCGAAGCCGACGCCGTGTACCGCGGCGGGAACACCAGGGAGGCGCCGTAGCCGACGAGCGCGCCCAGCACGGTGAGTACGGCGAGCAGTCGCCGTCGCCGGCGGATCAGCCGCCCGATCGTGACCAGGCGTATCGTGTCCTCGCTCAACGGCGCGGCCTCTTCCCTGCCCGGCGCGGGCCGCGTGCCGGGGACCGGTCACGGCAGGCGGCGGCGTACGCGGCGAGCAGCGACGCCTGCGAGTTGCGCCAGGCCAGCGGCCCGTTGATCCGCTCCTGGCCGATCTTGCCCATCCGGGACCGTGTCTCCGGCTCGTCCAGCAGCCGCGCGACGAGCCGGGCGAACGCCCCCTCGTCGTTCGCGGGCGCGTAGAGGGCGGCGTCACCGGCGGAGACGCGCGCCTCACGGAGGTCGAAGGAGACGACCGGCCGGCCCATCACCATGTACTCCAGGACCTTGTTCATGGTCGACACGTCGTTGAGCGGGTTGTGCGGGTCGGGGGAGAGGCACACGTCCGCGGTGGACAGGTAGCGCACCAGGTCGGCGTCCGGGACGCGCCCGGTGAACTGCACCTGGTCCGAGAGCCCGAGCCGTCCGGACAGCTCCACCATCGCGTCGAAGGTGTCGCCGCCGCCGACGAACACCGCGTGCCAGTCGCTCCGTCCGACCTCGTCGCGCAGCTTCGCCAGCGCTCGCAGGGCGTAGTCGACGCCGTCCTGCGGCCCCATCACGCCGAGGTAGCAGAGCAGATGGGGCTTGCCGCGCTTCAACTCCGGCTCGGGAGCCACCGGGTGGAACCGTTCGGTGTCCGGGGCGCTGCGCACCACGAACACGTCCTCGGGCCGCCGCCCGCCGCGGCGCACCGCGACGTCCCGGTAGCTCTCGTTGGTGGCGAGCACGACGTCCGCCGCCCGGTAGGTCATCCGCTCCAGCGCGCACACGCCGCGGTACAGCAGGTCCTTGCCGCGGCCGAACCGGGACAGGTACAGCTCGGGCACCAAGTCGTGCTGGTCGAAGACGAACCGCGCGCCGTGCCGCTTCATCCACAGCGCCGGAAGGAACAGCAGGTCCGGCGGGTTGCAGGCGTGGACGACGTCGACCGGGCCGACCTTCCGGGCCAGCCGCACGGTGTGCCACAGCGCCGATCCGTACTCCCGCAGGTAGCCGGCCGGGCCCCCGGTGGCCGCGCGCAGCGGGTAGCGGTGGATCCGCACCCCGTCGATCACGGCCTCCGGCTCCGTGTCCCGCTTGGCTCCCCGGGGGCAGATGACGTGGACCTCCCAGCCCGCGTCGCGCAGCGTGGTGCACTCCTGCCACACCCGCCGGTCGAACGGCACCGACAGGTTCTCCACGAGGATCAGCGCGCGCCGGTCCGTGCGGCCGTCGCCGGCCGCGTCGTCGAACGATGTGTCACCAGGCAAGGCCCACGTACCCCGGTTCGGTCCGGCGCGCCTCGGCGTCGGGAAGGCGGACGAGATCGACGATCAGCGGGCCGCCGCCACGGGGCAGCGCCGCCACCACGGCCGGGTCCCTGGTCCCGACCAGGCACACCTCGGCGTGTTCGAGCACCTCCTCGACGGAGTCCGCGAGGAGCTGCGCGAGGTGCGGCAGCCGGGTCTCGATGTACTCGCGGTTCGCGCCGAGCAGCCGGGACAGGCTCACGTTGGCGTCGTGGATCCTGAGGTCGTACCCCTTGCCGAAGAGCCGTTCCGCCAGTTCCACGAGCGGGCTCTCGCGGAGGTCGTCGGTGCCGGGTTTGAAGGACAGCCCGAACATCCCCACCCGGCGCCTGCCGGTGCGCTCCACCAGCTCCACCGCCCGTTGCAGGTGGTCGGAGTTGGAGGGCAGCACATGGGCGAGGATGGGCACCGAGACGTCGGCGCGGCGCGCCGCGTGGACCAGGCTGCGCAGGTCCTTGGGCAGGCAGGAGCCGCCGAAGGCGAAGCCGGGGCGCAGGTAGGCGGGGCTGATGTTCAGCTTGCGGTCGGCCAGGAACACGTCCATGACCTGGTGCGAGTCCACCCCGAGGGCCTGGCACACCGCGCCCAGCTCGTTCGCGAAGCCGATCTTGAGGCCGTGGAAGGCGTTGTCCGCGTACTTGATCGCCTCGGCCGTCGGGATCGGCACCCGGAACACATCGCCGGGCAGACCCTCGTACAGTGCCGCCACGACGTCGCCGCTGGCCGGGTCGAGTTCCCCGATGACGGTCTTGGGCGGGTCGAAGAAGTCCCGCACACTGGTGCCCTCGCGCAGGAACTCCGGGTTGACCGCGACCCCGATGTCCACGCCGGCCGTGCCGCCGACGTACTTCTCCAGGATCGGCACCAGCAGGTCGAGGCAGGTGCCGGGGAGCATGGTGCTGCGGAACACCACGGTGTGCCGCCCGCCCCGCTCGGCGAGCGCCGCGCCGATCTGCTCGGTGACCCGTTCCAGATAGGTGGTGCACAGGCTGCCGTTGGGTTCCGAGGGGGTGCCCACGCAGACCAGCGACACCTCGCTGTCCATGATCGCCTCGCGGACGTCGCCCGTGGCGCGTAACGCCCCGCTCCGCACGACCCCTTCGGTCAGCTCGCCGATCCGCTCCTCGACCACCGGGGCCTTGCCGTCGTTGACCAGGTCGACCTTCACCTGGTTGACGTCCACCCCGACGACCCGGTGCCCCATGTCGGCCAGGCACGCGGCCGACACACAGCCCACGTAGCCGAGCCCGAACACGCTGATTCTCATGACCCGTTCCTCCCCCCAGGCAGGCCCTCACGGCCTGCGGTCCGCGCGCCGGCCGGTCCTCGGCCGTCCCGCATCAGTAGGCCCCCTGCCCGTGGATCACCGCGCGCAGCGTCTTCCACAGGATCACCGTGTCCAGGGCGAGCGACCAGTCCTCCACGTACCGCAGGTCCAGGCGGACCGTCTCCTCCCACGACAGGTCGCTGCGTCCGCTGATCTGCCACAGGCCGGTGAGTCCGGGCTTGACCAGCAGCCGCCGCCGGATGTCCGGGCCGTAGGCCGCGGACTCCTCCGGTAACGGGGGCCGCGGGCCGACGAGGGACATCGAACCGGTGAGCACGTTGAACAGCTGCGGCAGTTCGTCGAGCGAGTACCGGCGCAGCACCGTCCCGACCCGGGTCACCCGCGGATCCCTGCGGAGCTTGAACAGCAGCCCCGCGCCCTCGTTGCGGTGGATCAGCTCGGCGCGGGCCCGGTCGGCCCCGGGGACCATGGTGCGGAACTTGAGCATGGTGAACTCGCGGCCGTCCTTGCCCACGCGGCGCTGGCGGTAGAACACCCCGCCCCGGCTGTCCGTCGCCACGAGCAGCCCCACGCACACCATCAGCGGCGCGAACAGGATCAGCAGCAGCGCCGCGCCCAGCCGGTCGACGACCCCCTTGACCGCGCGGCGGCCGCCGCTGAAGGTCGGCATGCTGACCCGCAGCAGCGGGATCCCGAGCACCGCGTCGATGTGCAGCCGGGGACCGGCCACCTCCATCAGCACGGGGGCCACGACCATCTCGGTGTCGCTGCCCTCCAGGCTCCAGGCCAGCCGCTGGAGCCGCTCGGGTGACCAGTGCGGGTCCGGTGTGACCGCGACGACGCGGTAGCCGTCGCGGTGGACGTGACCCGCGACGTCCGTCAGCCGGCCGACGACCGGCACTCCGTCGAGCCGGTCACCGTCGGCCCCCGCGCCCTGCGTGGTGCACACGGCGTCCACCCGCCAGCCGAGGTGCGGGAACTTGCGGGTCCGGGTGATCAGGTCGCGCACGGTGGCCGGGCTGCCGGCCGCCAGCACCGGTCTCAGACACCGGCCTTCCTTGCGCTCCTTGTGCAGCCAGAGGCGCAGCAGATACCGCTCGGTCATGGTGACGATCGCGATCGCGGGAATCGCCACGAAGATCCATAACTTGATGTTGCGCGAGGTGAGCGCGATTCCGCCGAGCGCCAGGACGACGGTCGCCATGAACAGCGAGCGTCCGAGCCGGCGGAATTCCTCCGCTCCCTGGCCGAGAACGGCCGGAGCCCATGACCGGCTCACCGCCAGCGCCCCCAGCACCAGCAGCCAGGTGCCGAATGCGAGAATCCCCCATTTCTCGTGCCAGTCGGCCGCGTCCCGCGCCCCGAAGAAATTGCCGATTCCCGCCACTACGAAGGCCGTGGCCACGGTGTCGCCGGTGATCACCGTACGGCGGTACCGCTGCTCCCAGTCGATCGCGGGCCCGCTGATCGTCCCGTCCGCCGGACGCCCGCGCGTCGACGGAAACGGGCTGAGTAATCCCCCTTGCCGCACAGAACCCCCCAGGTCCCCAGTGGTTCGACGTGTTCGCCCAACACTGTTCCTCCCACCCCCGGGAGGCCCCCGCCCCCCGTGCCGCGCTGTTCCTCCCCGCGTGAGGCCCCCGCCTCCGCGCATGACGTGCCGGCTGTCGCAGAACTGCGTGAACGACCCACCCCGGCGGCAGCGACGCGAGCCGCCCTGCCGAACTCTCGAGGTGTGCGTGAAAACCCTTCGGGACCCCGGCTGCTCCCCGCACCCGAAGCCGCTTGCGGGCTACAGGAATTGATCACCCCCACGTCCGGCGTCGGAATGTGACCTCGTGCTTTCCGCAACGCCGGACCCATAGATCATTTGGTCGCCTCGTGCCCGAACATCTGAAGCACGGTCAATCTAGACCATGCGGGGCCGATATGAAGAGGGGTTGTGTGCAAATTGTGTTCACGCGTGGGGAGTTGATGCGCCGAGCGGTGTCCGGCCCGGTGGGACGGCCTCAGTCCCGCGGGACCGGTGCGGGGGGCTTCCAGGCGGTGACGTATCCCTTGTACGTCGGGAGGCCGTCGGCGCCCTCGCCCGGGACGATCTCGGTGATCTCCGCCTCCGCGACGTTGTCGTTGCTGGTCACGGCGCACAGGACGGTGCCGGTCCGCACCTGCCGGCCCAGGCGCAGTTCGGCGGCGGGCAGCGGGTGGGGCAGGACGGCTGTCTGCTGTTCCTCCGTGCAGACGGTCTTCCGTTCCCCGACCACCACGAGGATGCTGCCCAGCCAGCCGTCGGAGGTGTAGACGAGTTCCGCCGGTCCCGGGAGGGCTCCCCGGTCCAGGTAGGTGGACCGGGGGACGTCGAGGTCCAGGTGGTTGGCCTGGTCGTCCCCCGGGGGCGGGGTGAAGGTGAACGGTTTGTCGGCGAAGAGCAGCCGGTAGCCCGGAGGGGCCTTGGGAACGGGGCGCGCGCCCTGCTCGCCGCCCGCCGACGGCTGCTGCTGGGAGTCGTGCGGCCGGGCGGTCGACGGGGTGCCGCCGCCGCTGTCCGTGGCGCCCTCCCTCCCCTTCGTTCCCTCCGGCCACCACACGGCGGCGGCGGCGGTCGCGGCCACCACGGCGAGAACGGTGAGGGCGGCGGTCAGCGCCCGCCCGCGGCGGCGCACCGGCTCCCCGCGGCCGGGCACCGTAGGCATGGGCATGGGCGGGGGCGGCCCGAAACCGGCGGGCGCGGGAGGCGGCGCCGGGGGTGGGGGAGGGCCCGGCGTGCGCGCCCGCAGCAGCGCGGACACCTCCGACTCCGCTGACGCCACGGCCGGGGCGACGGGTCCCGGCAGCCAGTCGTCGAAGTCGGTCAGCGGCCGTCCGGCCGCCTCCTCGCACAGGGCCGCCAGCCCGGCCGCGTCAGGCCGCCGGCCGGGGTCGGCGGCGAGAGCGGAGCGCAGGACGTGGAGCACGGCTTCCGGGTAGTCGTCGAGGACGGGCGGGCTGGTGTCCGTGGCGGCGATCGAGGCGGCGATGCCCATGCCGTCGCCGTCCCCGTAGGGGTGGCGCCCGGTCGCGGTGACCGCGGCCAGCAACCCGAGGGAGAACACGTCGCTGGGCGGCCCCGGCTCCCTGCCGCGCGCGTGCTCCGGTGACATGAAGCGCAGCGTGCCCACCAGCCCGCCGGTGGCCGTCAGGTCGGTGGAGCCGGCCGAACGGGCGATGCCGAAGTCGATCAGCCAGGGTCCGTCCGCCCCGATCAGCACGTTGCCCGGCTTGACGTCCCGGTGCACGTATCCGGCGGTGTGCACGGCGTGCAGCGCCCGTGCCACGCACCCGGTGATCTGCAGGGCGGTCGTGAGGGGGAGCGGGCCGTGCGAGTCGAGGACGGAGCCCAGGGGCAGGCCCGGCTGGTACGCGGTGGCGATCCAGGGCTGCTCGGCCTCGGTGTCGAAGTCGAGCACCGGAACCAGGTGGTATCCGGCGACCTTCCGTGCGGCCTGCGCCTCCCGTGCGAAACGCCGGCGGTACTGCGGATCCTCGGCGTGCTCCCGGCGGATGACCTTGAGCGCGACCGGGCGGTTCCCGCGGGTGCGTGACAGGTACACCGTGCCCATGCCGCCCTCACCGAGACGGGCGTACAACGGATAGCCGCTGATCTCCCGGGGATCGCCTCCCCTGAGCGGCTCCGGGCCACCCTCAACGCCGACCGGCCGCATGCCTTCCCCCGCCTCCCGTGTCCATCCCGTGCGGCGGCAGCCTAATCACCGCACCGGGCGCGGCACATGGGTACGGAAACTCATGTCGTGCGCCCGCTCGTGAGCGGCGTGCCGGACGTACGAGGTGATCACCATGACCGAGACGACCGCGCCCGGGGCACGGGGCTCGCCCACCGCGCCGGGACGGCGGAGGGCCGCGAATGGCCGGATGCCGCCTATTGTTGGGCGGGTGCATGCCAATAATGTGTGCGGCCTTCGCGCTCTGGGGGGCCAGTGAACGGACTTCGCGCACTCATCGTGTGTCTGGTGATCGCCTGCGCCGCGGCGGCCGTGCCACCGACTGCCGCTGCTACGACGAAGACGAACTGGTCGGTGCTGGAGGTGCCGGCGGCGGGGCCGTCGGTGCGGGTGGCCGACCTCGCGGCCCGGGGGCCCGCGGAGGCATGGGCCACCGGGAACGAGGACGTCGACGGTCTCATGCGCCCCGTGCTGTACCGGTGGGACGGCACCGCGTGGAGCAGGGACACGTCCTTCCCCGGCTCCGGTGAGTCCGGCTGGCTCGGCAAGGCGCAGTTCGTCGGTGACGAGGTGTGGATCCTCCACGGCCGGGACGGGGCGGGAGAGATCCTGCGCCGGTCGGCGGACGGGTGGAGCACCGTCCCGCTGCCCCGGACCCTGTGGACGTACCAGGACTTCGCCGCGGTACCGGGCGCGGCCTGGGTGGTCGGCGAGGACGACACCGGGCTGAAGGTGCTGCACCACGACGGCTCCGGCTGGACCGAACAGTCCGTCCCGGACGGCGTGTACTACCTGATGGGGATCACCGCGCGCACGGCCACCGACGTCTGGGCCTGGGCGGACACCACCACCGGGGCCGGCGTCCTGCGCTGGGACGGCACGGCGTGGCGCGACGCCGGGGTGCCGCTGCCGCCGGACAGCAACGTGCACACGATCCTGCCCGAACCGTCCGGCCGGGTCACGATCGGCGGCAGCCGGTACACCGACGGCGTGGCCCGTACGTACCTGACGACCGGCAACGGCTCCACCTGGCGCACCACGTACCCACCCCTGGGCGACACCTCCACCGAGGCCCTGACGCGCGGCCCCGACGGCGCGCTGTGGCTGCCGGTCGTCAGCGACCGGGCCTTCCAGTCGAAGTACGCGACGGTGAACGGCGCCCGCACCACCTTCTCCTACGGTCCCGAGCGCCCGAACGCGATCGAGGTCAGGCCGCAGGCCCTGGCGGCCGCCGGGTCCGCACTGCTGTCCTTCGGGACCGCCGAGATCTACGGCTCGAAACCGAACCTGATGAGCGAGCGCCTGGGAGGCCGGTCGTGACCCGCAGACTTCTCGTCGCGCTCCTCGCCGCCCTCCTGGCCGTCACGGCCCTCATGACACCGGCCACCGCCGGCACCGCGTCCTGGCAGCACGTCCCCGTCCCGGACCAGGTGCGCCCGCAGGCCAGGCTCACCGGCGCGGCGGCCCTCGGGCCGTACCGGGCCTGGGCGGTCGGCGCCGACGCGGTCGGCCGCACGGCGCCGGGCTTCCCGCTGCTCCTGCGCTGGGACGGAACCTCGTGGCAGCGGCAGAGCCTGCCCGGGAAGGTCTGGCAGGGAGAGCTGCTCTCCGTCGCCGCGGCCTCACCGGACGAGGTGTGGGCGGTGGGCCGGGACACGGCGGGCGCCGCCCGGCTGCTCCGCTTCGACGGAACGGCCTGGCGGGAGAGCCGGCCGCCGGGCGGCGTCGCGCTGACCAAGGTCGTCACCGGCGGCGGGGAGACCTGGCTGACCGGTTCCCGCGACGGCGCACAGGCGCTGCTGCGCCGGACGGGGAACGGCTGGAGGGACGTCCCGGTACCGGAACAGTCCGTGTACGGGCTGCACGTCCTGGGACCCGACGACGTCTGGGCGGCGGGCGCCGGCGCCTCGGGCGCGGCCGTGTCGCACTGGGACGGGCAGGAGTGGACACTCACCGTCGTGGACGGGTTCCCGCGCTCGGCCGTCGGCAGCGTGCTCGCCGTCTCGCCGACGGAGGTCTGGGCGGGCGGCACGGCCGGGTTCGTCGGCGGCCCGGTGGGCAAACCGATCCCGCCCCTGCTGGCACGCTGGGACGGTGAACAGTGGACCAGGGTGAGCGTGCCCACCGACTTCGGCTCCGTCAGCGCGCTGGCACCCGCACCCTCCGGGGAGCTGGGCTGGGTCGCGGTGGGCTCCTCGATGAGATGGGGACCGCCGGGCAGCTATCCGCCGCTGGTCCCCGGCCCGGACTTCCTCGCCTGGGACGGAGGGTCCTTCACCGAGTACGCCGAACCGTCCGTGGCCGGGGAGGGCGAGTCCCGCACCCTGGCGCTGGCACCCGTACCCGGCACGGGCACGGTGTGGTCGGTCGGCCAGGCCGACGGCCCCGAGGGCACGTTCGCCCCGCGCATCCTGCGGTTCGGCTGAGCGGCCGTACGGCACACGCCCGCCGTACGGCACACGTCAGAAGGGCGGCGGACGGGGAGCCCGGCTCCCCGTCCGCCGTGACCTCCGTCCGCCGAAGGGACGCTCGCCGTGACCGCACCTTCCGTACCCGAAGACCTGCCGGCCGGTGACTGGCACCTCGCGCCCCACGCCCGGGTCGCCCCGGCCGCACCCCGCTCGCTGGGCCTCACGGCCCGCCTGGTGCTGCGCGTCATCCGGTGGCGCGCCCGGGCCCCGCACGACTACAACGTCTTCCGCACCCTGGCCCGGCTGGGCGGCATCTTCCCCGCGCACGCCGTGTTCCTCTCCCAGATCCTCCTCAAGGGCCGCCTCCCGGTGGCCGAGAAGGAACTCGTCATCCTCCGAGTGGCCTGGCGGCGGGGCTGCGTCTACGAATGGTCCCTGCACAGCCCCATGGCCACGGCCGCCGGAGTGCCCGAGCACCACAAGCAGGCCGCGGCGACCGAGTCACCGCGGTTCGACGACCCCCGCCTGGACGCCCTGGTCCGGGCCACCGACGAGATCCTCGCCACCGGAACCCTGACCGACGCCTCCTGGTCCGCCCTGTGCGACCACTGCACCCACGACGAGGCGCTCGAACTGTGCATGCTCATCGGTCACTACGTCATGATCGCCCTCACCCTGAACACGGTCGGTGTCCAGGTCGACCGGCGTCCCGCGCGGGGAACGACCACCTGACAGGAACTCACTCCCCGGAGGGCCGCAGACGCAGTCTGCGTAACGCGATCTGCATCTCGAACTGTGCCGTGGGATCACGCAGTTGCTCACCGAAGACCTCCTCCAGCTGGCGCAGCCGATAGCGGACGGTCTGCGGGTGCACGGCGAGGCGCTGGGCGACCTCGCTGGCGTTGCGGGCGCAGCTCAGCCAGCACAGCAGGGTCTCGGCGAGCCGCTCGCGCTGGGGCGGGCGCACGGCGTCGAGCGGAGCGAGGCGCTGCCGGGCGAGCGCGTCGACGAGCTCCTCGTCCCGGAAGAGCAGCAGGGTGGCCAGGTGGTCGGTGCACCGGACCAGCCCGGTACCGGGCAGGACCCCGCGCCGTGCGAGGCCCAGGGCGTCGAGGGCCCAGCGCAGCGAGCGGGCGCCCGCGTCGAGCGGGACGGTGGGTCCGAGCGCCGCACGCAGGCCGCGCAACGCCCCCGCGACGGCCCGCTCCCGGCCGGGGCCCTCCGGGTCGGGCACCACGACGATGCCCGGCTGTCCGTCGAACCGGGCGAGGAACTCCGGCGGCACGATGGGGCGCACGGAGTCCGCCTCCCCGGTGTGATCGGTGACGGCGACGGCGAGGTCACGCGGCAGTGGCCACCGCGCGGTCCGCGCGAGGTCGGCGATCGCCTCGGGCGAGACCGGGGGGTCGGCGGTGAGCAGGTCGATCAGCCGGCTGCGGCGCTGCTGCAGTTCGCCCGCCGCGTGCAGCCGGGCCTCGGTGTAGCCGCTGGTGGTGGCCGCCGCCATCTCGTCGAGGTGCAGGAACATGGTCTCGCCGAACGCCATCAGCAGGTGCGGGGGCAGCCGGTGGACCTCGGCGAGCTCGCTCACCTTCCGCCAGGTCACGCGGGCGCCGAGCCGCAGCGCCGCCTGGAACGAGTCGAGGCTGCGGCCCTCTTCGGCCTCGCCCCTGCCGATGCGCTGATACGTGGCCCTGACGTCCTCCCAGTCGACACCCGAGCCGGACAGCCGGGCGAGGAAGCCCTCGAGCGCCTGCTCGACCCCCCGGTTCACCACGTGCATGTACGTCTCGTCCATCGGGCGGGCGTACTCGGCGATCTCGGTGCGGATGGCCCGTACGACCTCCTCGGTGACCTCCGCGAGGAACGGCCGCAGGCGGTCCAGGACTTCGGCCGGCAGGTCCTTGAGTGGGGCGTCGTCCCGGGGAGGCCCGGGCCTGGTGCGGGCGCTGTCGGCCATGGGGCTTCCTCGGCATGGGGACATCAGGGGCCCGCAGACCGTACCGCCCAGTCGGTGTGACGGCCCGTCAGCGGACTACGGATCGCGCGACGGCGCTTGTCAGTGAAGTGACAACGGGGTGACGTGCCCTGTGCGTACGGACACAAGTGGTCACAGGACGCGATGCGTCACCATCCGGCACATGACGGATCTGTTCGAGCGTCGCCCCGCCGACGAACCCGGGCTGCGCTTCTACCCCACCGGCGTGCCCTGGCACCTGTCCGTGCCCCGGGGCACCCTCCCCGACCTGCTCGACACCGCCGCCCGCCGGTACGGGAGCCGCACGGCCCTCGCCACCGACGGAACCCGGACCGGCTTCCGTGCCCTGTCGCGGACGGCCGCGCGGATCGCCCCGGCGCTCTCCCGGCTGGGGCTGCGGCGCGGCGACCACCTCGCGGTGCTGCTGCCCGACTGCCCGGAGGCGGTGGTGCTGTGCCACGCCGCGTGGCGGCTCGGCGCGGTGGTCGTGCCGGGCGACCTCACCCGCCGCCGGCCGGCGCTGGCGAACGCCGTGATCGCCGCCGTGCCCGAGGACCGGCTGCCGGAGATCGCGGCGAGCGGGGACCGCGCGTCGCTGCGGGCGGTGGTGACCGTGCGGGCGGCGCCGGACCGGCGCGGCGGCTCCCACCGCGGCGGTACCGGCGGGCAGGCCCCGGACCCGGCGCGACCGGAGGGGGCGCCCGGCCCGGCCAGGACCGTCGCGGCGCGCCGGCCGGATCCCGGCTCGCGGACCGTACCCGGGCAGCGGTCCGGCCCGGGCTCGTCGTACCTGACGGATGCCGGGGACGCCCGGCCGCGGCGCCTCCCCGTGGACATCGTGGCCTACCGGGATCTGGAACGGCGGCCGGCCGGGCGGCCGGACGACCTGAGGGACTGGGACTGGTCGGGCGGGACGGATCCCGAGGACGTCGCCGTCGTCCTGCACCGGCGGGACGGCACCGACGTCTCCCTGCGGCACCGGCACATCGTGGCGGCGGCGCACCAGATCGTCGCCTGGCACACCGGCCCGGTGCCGCGCCGGCCACGGCTGCTGTCGCTGGTCCCGCTGTCGGGCGCCCGGGGGATCGCGCTGGTCACGGCGGGGCTCCTGGCCGGGGCGCGCACCGTGCTGGTGCCCGACGGCGACCCGTTCAGCGCGCTGCGGGCGGCCCGCCGCCACGCGCCGACCGTCCTGTTCGCCTCACCCGCGGACCTGCGCCGCCTCCTGGAGCGTCCCGCTCACGAACGGGAGGCCCTGGCCACGGTGCGGACGGTCGTCACGACCCCGCTGGACGTCTCCACCGGCGAGCTGATCCGGACGGCGCTCGGCGCCCACGTCGTCGAGACGTACGGTCCCGCTGCGGCGGCGGGCGTCGCGCTGGCCAACCCGCTGACCGCCGACGCCCGTCCGGGCACGGCGGGGCTGGCGGTGCCGCGCGCCCGGGCGCGGATCGCCGTCGAGGGGTTCCCCGAGGTCGACGTGCTGCCGGGCCATGCCGGTGAACTCCTGCTGCGCGGACCGCAGATCGGCGACCAGCACGGACGTCCGGCCGGTGGCTGGCTGCGCACCGGCCGGCTCGCGGTGCGCGGCCCCGACGGTTTCGTCACGCTGCTCGGCGACGGCGACGGCGGGCACGGCCGGGACGGCGCAGCGCCACCACGCTGACGGCCCGACGGTGACGGCCGGGGCGGCGCAGCGCCACGACACTGACGACGGCCCCCAGCAGGACACAGCCGGCAGCCAGGCGCAGCCCCGTGTCGTAGCCGTCGATGAACGCGGTGTGCGGGGCCGCCCCGTCCCGCAGCGCCTCGCGCTCGGTGCGGGTGAGCACGATGCCGACCAGCACCACACCGAACACGCCGCTGATCTCCCGTGCCGCGCTCACCAGGCCCGACGCCATGCCGGTCCGGGTGTCGGGGACGCCGGCGATGGACCGCACCGTCAACGGCGTGGTCAGGGCCGAACCGACCCCGATGAGCAGCAGTCCCGGCTGCAGGTCGGCGTAGGAGGCGTCCGCGCCCGTGCCGGAGACCAGCAGCAGCCCCGCGGCGACCAGGGCGAGCCCGGCGGCGATGGAGCGGTGGGCGCCGACGAGCCGGGCGGCCCGCTCGGCGAACGGCGTGCACACCAGCAGGGCACCCGCCAGCGGCAGGAACACCAGACCGGCCTCCACCGGGGAGAAGGCGAGGATCTGCTGGAGGTAGAGGGCGGTGAAGAAGAACACGCCGTTCACCCCGACGCCCCAGAGCACCTGCGCCGCGACACCCCCGACGAGGATCCGGTCGCGCAGCAGGCGCAGATCGACGAGCGGCAGGAAGGCGCGCGCCTCCACCAGCAGGAACGCGGCGCCGACCGCGGCCGACAGCCACAGGCACAGCGGTACCGGCGGCGTGCTGAAGGCGTGCTCGCCGCCCTTCACGAGCCCGTAGGTGAGCAGGAACAGCGCCACGGCGGAGAGGACGACACCCGGTACGTCCAGCAGCGAGGCCCGCAGCCGGCCGCGCCGGGCGGCCGCCGGCACCGCGGGCACCAGCAGCAGGGCGAGCACCCCGAAGGGCACGTTGAGCAGGAAGATCCAGGTCCAGCCCCAGTGCTCGGTGACGAACCCGCCGATGACCGGCCCGAGCGCCAGGGCCAGGGCGAGGGACGCCGTCCACAGCCCGATGGCGGTGGCGCGGCGCCGCGCCGGCAGGTCCATGGTGACGATCGCGAGGGACGCGGGGATGATGAGCGCCGCCCCGGCACCCTGCACGGCCCGGGCCGCCATGAGCGCCGCCCCGCTGCCGGACAGCGCGGCGGTGCCGGAGGAGACGGTGAACACGACCACCCCGACGGCCATGACGGAGCGCCGTCCGGCGAGGTCGGCGACCCGTCCGCCGGCGAGCAGCAGCGCCCCGAACGACAGGACGTAACTGGCCGCGACCCACTCCAGGTCCGCCACGTCCAGCCCCAGCTCCTCCTGGACGGTGGGCAGGGCCACGTTGATGACGGTGTTGTCCAGCGTGGTCAGGAAGCCGGTCAGGGACAGCAGGACCAGTAACGCCGACAGTCTTCCGCGATGCATGACCCCGCCCTCTCCACCGGATGCGTCCCCCCGGATTGTGCGGGCGGGGGCGGGGCGGCCTCTGCTAGGCGGGCTGTTGATTGCCGGGACGGACGTTGTCAGTGCGCTGACAGTTGCCCGTTGACGAACTGTCAGTACCCCGTCTTCTACCACCGCCGCACGGAAGCGGAACCTGGGGGGCCTCAGCCGACCGTCCTTCCCAGTGGAGCCGAGATGACCGAGACGTCCGAACCCGCGCCGCCGCTGCTGACCGACCGGCTGCGGCACTGGGTGGCAGTCAGTCCCCACCGTCCCGCCGTCACGCACGTCGCGTTCCCCGGCCCGGAATCCCCCGGGGTGCACCGGACACTCAGCTGGCAGGGCCTCGACGAACGGGCCCGCGCGGTCGCCGGGCAGCTCCGCCGGACGGTGCCGGCCGGCGACCGGGTGGCGCTGTTACTCCCGCAGGGCCTCGACTACGCGGCGGCCTTCCTCGGCTGCCTGTACGCGGGCGTGATCGCCGTCCCCCTGTTCACGCCCGACCTCCCCGGCCACGGAGGGCGCCTGGCCTCCGTGCTCGACGACTGCGAACCCGCCCACCTGCTCACGGACGGGCCGTCCCGGGAGGCGGTGGAGCGGGCGACCGGGGGCCGCCTCCCCGTCACCGAGGTGGACGGCACGCTGCCGGAGGGCCCCCTCGCGGCGCTGCTGCCCCGGCCCGCACCGGACGACGTCGCCTACCTCCAGTACACCTCCGGCTCCACCCGCACCCCGGCCGGGGTGATGGTGACCCACGCCAACGTCGTCGCCAACGCCCGGCAGGCCGTCGCCGCCTTCGACGCCGCGCCCGGACGCAGCACCACCGTGGGATGGCTGCCGCTCTTCCACGACATGGGCCTGGTGCTGAGCGTGGCCGCCCCCGTCCACGCCGGCTTCGGGTCCGTACTGCTCGACCCCGTGGCGTTCCTGGAGAACCCGGTGCGCTGGCTGCGCCTGCTCGGCAGCTACCCCGGGACGGTCAGCGCCGCCCCCAACTTCGCCTACGACTACTGCGCGTCCCGCGTCGACGCCGACGAGGCCGCCGGTCTGCGGCTCGACCGGGTGGCGGCGCTGCTCAACGGCAGTGAGCCGGTGCGGCCCGCCACCCTGGACCGGTTCCTCACCGCGTTCGCCCCGGCCGGACTCGCCGCCGAGGCGCTGTGCCCCGCGTACGGGCTCGCCGAGGCCACCGTGTTCGTCACGGCGGACCGGCCCGACGGACCACCCCTGACCGTGGAGTGCGACGCCGGGGCCCTCGCGGCGGGCCGGATCGAGGAGCGGCCCGGCGGGACGGCACGGCTCACCACGTGCGGCAGGCCGGTCGGACAGGAGGTGCGCGTGGCCGACCCGGAGTCGGGGAGCGTGCTCGGCGAGGGGCGGGTCGGCGAGATCCACGTGCGCGGGCCCAACGTGGGCGCCGGCTACTGGAAGCAGTCCGAGCGCACCGCCGAGACCTTCCGCGACGGCTGGCTGCACACGGGCGACCTGGGCGCGCTGCACGACGGGAGGCTGCTGGTGACCGGACGACTGAAGGACCTGATCGTCGTCGACGGCCGCAACCACTACCCGCAGGACGTCGAGGAGACCGTGCAGTCGGCGGTGGACGCGGTGCGCCGGGACCGGCTGGCCGCCTTCACCGTCCCGCGCGGGAACGACCCCGGCCACGGCTCCGGGGACGATCCCGGGGAGGACCTCGTGGTGGTGGCCGAGCTACGACGGGACACCGGACGCGACGGCGCGCGGAACCGTGAGCGACTGGCCCGCGCACGGGCCGCGGTCGCGGAGCGGCACGGACTGCGGCTGGCGGACCTGGTTCTGGTCGAGGCGGGCGCGGTGCCGCGCACCTCGAGCGGAAAGGTCGCCCGGGCAGCCTGCCGGGACCGGTACCTCTCCGGCGCGCTCGGGGCGGAGTCGTGAACGGCACGGCACGGCTCGTCCGGGACGTGCTGGAGACGCGCCTTCACGAGTGGTACGGCGTTCCGCCCGAGGACGTCACCGACGACCGGCCGTTCGCCGAGTACGGGCTCACCTCACGGGACAGCGTCGCCCTCACCGCGCTCCTCGGCCAGGCCGTCGGCCGGCGGCTGCCCGCGACACTGCTGTGGGAGACGCCGACCCCGGCGGCCCTCGTCGCCGCGCTCACGGCGGAGGAGCATGAGTCCCCGGCCGGTGACATCACGGCCGACGTCACCCCTGCCGTCCCCCTCCCGGCCGACGGGGCGCCGGTCGCTGTGGTCGGGGTCGGCTGCCGCTTCCCGGGCGGAGCGGACTCGCCGACGGCGTACTGGCAGGTGCTGACCGACGGCCGGGACGCCGTGGGAACGGTGCCCGGGGGACGCTGGGAAGGGTTTGTGCCGGCCGGGTCCGTGCCGCCCGGGGACCTCGTGCCGCACGGCGGGTTCCTCGACCGGCTCGCGGATTTCGACGCCGAGTTCTTCGGCATCGCCGCCGACGAGGCCGTGGCCCTCGACCCGCAGCAGCGGATGCTGCTCGAAGTGACCCGTGAGGCCCTCGACCACGCCGCGATCCCGGCGCCCTCGCTCGCCGGGACCCGCACCGGGGTGTTCGTCGGGATCAGTGGCACCGAGTACGCCCATCTCACCGCGGCGCGACCCGAGTCGGTGACGCCGTGGACGGCGACGGGCGCCGCCCTGAGCGTGGCCGCGGGCCGCGTCTCCTACGCGCTGGACCTGCGCGGCCCGAGCCTGGCGGTCGACACGGCCTGCTCGTCGTCGCTGGTGGCCGTGGACCACGCGGTGCGCAGCCTGGCCGCCGGCACCTGCGACACGGCGCTCGCGGCCGGCGTCAACGTGCTGCTGTCCCCGGCCGTGACGCTCGGACTCCAGCGGGCGGGCGCGCTCTCCGCCGACGGGCGGTGCAAGGCCTTCGACGCGGCGGCCGACGGCATGGTCCGGGGTGAGGGGTGCGGCGTCGTCGTCCTCAAACGCCTCGCCGACGCGGAACGCGACGGCGACCGGATCCTCGCCGTGATCACCGCCACCGGCGTCAACTCCGACGGCCGCTCCAACGGCCTGACCGCCCCGAACGCATCCGCGCAGCGCGCCCTGCTGGACCGTGCGCACGGCCCGGACGGACCGCTGGTCGACTACGTGGAGGCCCACGGCACCGGCACCCCGCTCGGCGACCCGGTCGAGGCCGGCGCCCTCGGAGCCGTCCTCGGCCGGGGCCGCCCCGCCGAACAGCCCCTGCTGATCGGCTCGGTGAAGACCAACATCGGCCACCTGGAGGCGGCCGCCGGCATCGCCGGACTCATCAAGACCGTCCTCGCCCTCCACCACGACGAACTGCCCGGACAACTGCACTTCGCCCGCCCCAACCCGCACATCGACCTGGACGCGCTGCGCCTGCGCGTGCTCACCTCGCCCGAACCGTGGCCGCGCTACTCCGGCACGGCGACCGCGGGCGTGTCCTCCTTCGGCTTCAGCGGCACGAACGCCCACGTCGTGCTTCGGGAGCACCGGGCGCGTCGATCCGGCGGACCCGCCTTCGTGCCGGCCCTGCCCGCCGTCGTCCTGCTCGACGCACCCACCGACGACCGCCTCCGCACCCAGGCGGGCGAGCTGGCACGGTGGCTCGACTCGCCCGCCGGCCGCGGCGCGCGCCCGGCCGACCTCGCCCGCACCCTGGCGGGACGCACCGGGCGCGGCGCGCGGCGCGCGGCCGTCGTCGCCCGCGACCGGGCCGCCGTCACGACCGCCCTGCACCGCCTCGCAGCGGGCGAACCGGACGCCCACCTCGTCACGCCCGACCGCGCGCCGCTCACCGCCGACGACCCGGGTCCCGTGTGGGTCTTCTCCGGCTACGGGTCCCAGTGGCCCGGCATGGGGCGTGAACTGCTCGCCGCGGAACCGGCGTTCGCCGCGGCCGTCGAACGGCTCGAACCCGTGCTGCGGGAACACACCGGCATCTCCCTGCTCGGCGCGACGGAACCCGACGCCGACCTGTCCTCACTCACCGTCGTCATGCCGGCCCTCTACGGCCTCCAGCTCGCCCTCGCCGACCTGTGGCGCTCCTACGGCACGCAGCCCTCGGCGGTGATCGGCCACTCGCTCGGCGAGATCGCCGCCGCGGTCACGGCCGGAGCCCTCGACGCGGAGACCGGCGCGCGGATCGTCGCCTCCCGCTCCCGCCTCCTGACCACCGTGCGCGGCGGCACCATGGCCGTCGTCGACCTGCCCCCGCCGGACATCGACCGGATGATGGCAGACCTTCCGACCCTGCACGTCGCGGTGTACGCCTCGCCGGAGCAGTGCGTGGTCACCGGTTCCGCGCGGGACGTCGAGGCGCTCGTCGCCCGGGCCGGCGCCGAGGGCGCCTTCGCGAAGACCGTGCCGGTCCCGGTCGCCGGCCACTCGCCCGACGTCGACCCGCTGCTGGGTCCGTTCGCACGCGAACTCGGCCCGGTCCCGCACCGGGCACCCGGCTGCCGCCGCTACTCCACCGTCCTGGAGGACCCCAGGGCCGACGCCCCCTACGACACCGCCTACTGGCTGGCCAACCTGCGCCGCCCCGTGCGCTTCGAGCAGGCGGTGCGCGCCGCGGCCCGGGACGGCCACCGCGTGTTCGTGGAGGTCGCGCCGCACCCCGTCCAGGCGCACCCGCTCACCCGGACCCTGGAGGAGGCCGGAGCACACCAGGCGCTGATCGTGCCGACGCTGCGCCGCGGCACCGACGACGCCGTCTCCTTCCGCACCTCTCTCGCCACGCTCCTGGTGCACGGCGCGCGTCTCCCCTCGACGCGGGAGACGCTGCACCCGGGCGCCCGGATCACCGACGTGCCCTCACCCCGCTGGCAGCACCGCCGGTACTGGGCCGGCGAGACACCGCAGACCCCACTCACGCCCGAACCCGAGGCACGGCCGGTCACGGCCACCCGCCTCGACCGGCTGCGCACACTCGTCGCACGCGTCATGGGCTTCGCGCCCGACCGGCTCGACCCGGACGTCCCCCTCACCGACCTCGGCCTCGACTCCCTCACCACCGTCCGCATCCGCACCACCGTCGAAGGGGAGTTCGGCTCGGCGCCCGACACCGCCGTGCTCCTGCGCCAGGGCACGCTGCGCGCCGTGGCGGCACTGCTCGACGACGTACCCGACTCGACCCCGCCCCCTCTCGCCCATCCCGAGGAACCCACCCTCGGCACACCCGGCGTCCTCCGCTCCTTCCCCGGCGACGGTCCGCACCCCCCGCTGTTCCTGGCGCACGCCGCCGGCGGGTCCTCCGACGTGTACGGACGCCTGGCCGCACGCCTGGACGGACGGCGGCCGGTGTACGGCTTCGACCGCCTGGAACACCCGGGCGACGTGGCGGGCCGCGCCGCCGAGTTCGCCCGCCGGATCCGCGCGCTGCGGCCCGAGGGCCCCTGGACCCTGGGCGGCTGGTCCTACGGCGGGGTCGTCGCCCAGGAGACGGCCCGCCTGATGAGCCGGGACGGCGAGGTCACCGCCCTCGTCCTCATCGACTCGATCCTGCCCCTCCCGGCTCCGCCCGTGGCGACACCGGCCGACGAGGCCCGGCGCCGCTACGCCGGCTTCGCCGCGTACGTCCGCACCGTGTACGGAGCCGAACTGGACCTTCCCTACTCCGAGTTGGCCCTCATGGACGACATCGCACAGGTGGACCTCGTCCTCGGCCTGCTGGAGAAGGCCGTCGACCTGCCCGCCGCCGTCCTGGCGCACCAGCGCGCCTCGTACCTGGACCTGCGCAGCGCCGAACGCCACACACCCGGTCCGTACCCGGGCCGTACCCTCCTCTACCGGGCGACACGGCCGGCACCCCACACCGTCCGCGACGCCCGCTACGAACGCACCGACGCCACGCTCGGCTGGGACGCCCACTGCCCCGACCTCACCGTGACCGACCTGCCCGGCCACCACCTGGCGCTGCTCGACCCACCGGCGGTGGACACCCTCGCCGAGGAGCTGACCCGCACCCTCGCCCCCCTGGAGCCCTGATGCGACGCCACCACCGCAGACCACGCCACCGCCTCGCCGCCCTCGCCGCCACCGCCGCGCTCCTCGCCACCGGCGGCGCGCTCGCCGCGTCCACGGCCCAGGGCACCCAGACGGCCCCGTCGACCGCACCCGCCGACAGCGCGCACATCGTCGAACGCCGGTGGGTCGACGACCGGACCGTCGACCTGACCGTCCGCTCCCCGGCCGTGGGCGCCGACGTCCCCGTACGGGTCCTGCTCCCGGACTCCTACGCCGACGCACCCGACCGCGAACGGCCCGTCCTCTACCTCCTCCACGGCGCCCACGACGACTACACGTCCTGGACCCGGGAGACGGACGTCGAGGAGTTCCTGGCCGGCCAGGACGTCATCACCGTCATGCCGTCGGCCGGCCCCACCGGCATCCCCACCGACTGGTGGAACAACGGCCGCCGCACACCCGACTACGAGAGCTTCCAGATCGACGAGGTCATGGCACTCCTGCGGGACGAGTTCCACGCGGGCACGGTCCGGGCGGTGGCCGGGGTGTCCACCGGCGGCTACGGAGCCCTCGCCTTCGCCGCCCGCCGCCCCGGCGCCTTCACGGCCGCCGCCTCCTACAGTGGCGTTCTCGACACCACGGCCACCGGCATGCGCACCGTAGTGGCCGCGATCGTCGCCCGCGAGGGACAGGCACCGGGCACCCTGTGGGGCAACTCCGTGCTCCAGTGGCGGAACTGGGCGGCCCACAACCCCCACGGGCTCGCGGCGAAGCTCAAGGGCACCCGTCTGTACATCTCCCAGGGCAGCGGCATCCCCAACGACGACTTCGGCAACCTCGACGGCGCCCTCCTGGAGGGCACCCTGTGGTGGCAGGCCCGCGGCTTCGTCGCCCGCCTCACCGACCTCGGCGTACCGGTCCGCGCCCACCTCTACCGGGGCGGCACGCATGCGTGGTCGGCGTGGCGGGGGGAGTTCGAGGCGTCCTGGCCGGTACTGGCGGAGGGGCTGGGGCTGGGGCCTGACGTGTAGCCGGCCCGGCGGGCGGGCCGCCGGAGGGCGTATTCACGAAGGGGCAACGTGTGGTCCGAAGTCTCCCGGTCTGTCATCGGCGCGCCTAAGGTGCTGTCCCATTGAGGAATCACCATCCGGGGGGATCGTGTCCGACGCGTCCAAGTCCAAGCCCGCGCTCAAGCGTTGCGCCGTCTGCCGCAATTCGGTGGCCAGGAAGAAGCTCGTCCTCACCGCGAGCGGACAGCCGGTTCACCGTGCCTGTCGACCGGCCGCGGACCGCACGCCGGGGCGCTCGACGACACCGCCCGGTATCACCAGGGCGCCGAAGGACATCAGCCGCGACGAGATGTTGCGGAGGATCGCGGCGTTGCGGAAGGGCGACGCGAAAGCGAAACCGAAGCCCCGTGCCGTGACGAAACCGGGCGCCCCGAAGAAGCAGGGCGCGGCGAAGGTTCCGCCCGCCCGCCGCCCCGAGCCGCCGGTGACGCCGCACCGTGGTACGCGGTCGTCCCGCCCACCCCAGCCGTACTACGGCGTCGAGATGAAGTTCATCGACGGCCGATGGGTGCAGATGCACCCCGACTCCGAATAGCGCGCGCTGGACACGCCCAAGAAGCGGTTCGTCTCCTGCCCCGAGGCCGGGGGCAGGAGGGCCGCACGGGTGCGGCCCTCGTCCCCGCTGCCACGGCGGGCCGGTCAGGACATGGTGATCGGGCGCATGGCGAGGCCCTCGGTGCCGGCCCAGTGGGTGACGCGCTGGCCGTCGTCGGCCGGGAACGACTCGACCGGCATGGTCAGGTCGACGGGCGGTTCGGCCTCGGCCTCGCCGCCGGGACTGCCGAGGGTGACGGTCATCGACGCCACGTCGTAGGTGTCCATGTTCCCGCCGGTGGCGCGCAGACCGGCGTACGCCTTCTCGCCCGGGGCGAGGGTGACCGGTTCGCCGGGGGAGGTGCCGTCCAGGACCGGGGCCGGGCCCTGGGCGTCGCCGAGCGTGACCTCGGGAGCGTTCTGGACGTCGCACGTCTTGTCGCTGGTGTTGGTGGCGACGAGGAGGAGGTGACGGGTCGGCTCGTCCTTCGCGCCGTACTTCGTGGCGGAGATCGACACGTCCCCCAGGGTGCACAGGGGGACGCCGGCGTCGTCCTCGGCGCCCTCGCCGCCGCCGGGCGGTGTCGCCGGCGCCGACGCGCTGGGCTGCTGCGTGGACTCGGCTGCGTCCGCGGCGTCGTCGGTGGGCTGGCACGCGGTGGTCGCCAGCAGCGCGGCGACCGCCACGGCGCCCAGGGCGCCGGCCCGGCGGGCACGGGCGGTGCGGCGGTGTCTGTAGGAAGCGGCGTTCATGATGTCCCCCTGTGATCGGCCGTGTGCGTCCGGTGTCCCATCGGATGCAGGATGATTCTGCTCCGGAAACCGTCCCCGGAAAGCCGGCGCCACGGCTTCGTTACCCATCGCGTACATGGCTGACGGAGGGTCACAGTCGTGGGCCCGGTTCACCGCGACCCGTCGTCACATCTTCTCGGCCCCCGCCCTGATCGCCGCCCGGATGCGCGGGTACGTGCCGCAGCGGCAGATGTTGCGGATGCCGTCGAGGTCGGCCTCGGTGATGTCGCGGCCCTCCTCGGTGACGCGGCGGACCAGGGCGACTGCGGCCATGATCTGGCCGGGCTGGCAGTAGCCGCACTGGGCCACGTCCAGGTCGAGCCAGGCCTGTTGCATGGGGTGCAGGTCGGCGTCGACGGTGTCGGCGAGGCCCTCGATGGTGGTGATCTCGTCGGTGGGCTTCAGGGCGCTCACCGGGACCGAGCAGGGGTTGACGGCCTTGCCGTTGAGGTGGCTGGTGCAGGCCTTGCAGACGTTGATGCCGCATCCGTACTTGGGTCCGGTGACGCCCAGGACGTCCCGGAGCACCCACAACAGCCGTTCCTGGTCCGCGACGTCGACGGTGACCTGTTCGCCGTTGAGGCGGAAAGTGTGCTTCGGCACGGGTTCTCCCGGGAGTTCAGCGGACGTGGTCCAGGCCGTCGGTGGGGGAGGCGGGGATGGGCGGGACGGTCGGTTTGGGGGTGAAGGAGAGCGTGCCGTGGTTGATCGGGAAGCTGGTGGGCAGGGTGCCGGTGGCGCGGCCGTAGGCGCAGGCGACCGCGGCCATGGACGCGGCGACGCCCAGTTCCCCGGCCCCGCCCGGTGTCCCGATGGTGTCCGGCATGACGATGATCTCCAGCTCGCGTGGGGTGTTCCACTGCCGGGTGTAGAAGTAGTTGTCCCAGCTCGCCTCGAGGAAGTGGCCGTCGCGCAGGTGGAGGCCGGAGGTCAGGGTCAGGGCGATGCCGTCCATGAGGCAGCCCATCATCTGGGCCTCCAGACCGCGCGGGTTGACGGTGAGGCCGACGTCCACGGCGACGACCGCCCTGGTGACGCGCGGGCCGGTCACCCCGTCGCGGACGGGCCGGTTCACGGTCCCGGGGCGGCAGTCGATCTCCACCAGCACCGCGTTGACCGCGTGGTACTCCGTGTGCAGCGCGATGCCCTGGGCCGTGCCGGCCGGCATGGACCGGCCCCAGTTCCCGGCATCGGCGACCTTTTCCAGGGCCGCCCGGGCGCGGTCGTCACGGAGGGAGCGGCGGCGCAGCTCGTACGGGTCACGGCCGGTCTTCGCGGCGAGGCGGTCCACCATCAACTCCCGGGCGCAGGTGACGTCGGGGGAGTAGACGTTGCGCATGCTGCCGGTGTTGAAGCCCTTGTCGGTCTCGTTCAGCAGGCGGCTGTGGGCGCCGAAGTCGTAGGGCATCGACTGGGAGAGCTGGAAGAACGTCTGGGAGAAGGTGGCGTCTGCGACCGGTAGTCGGGCGGCCATGGCGGTGAACAGCTCGCCGAGTCCGTGGCCGAGGTCGGTGGCGACGCTGGTGTGCCGCTGCTTGTAGCCGAGGACGGTGTCGCCGGCGTAGGCGATGCGTACGCGGGAGCGGGCCATGGGGTGGGTGCGGCCCTGGCGGGAGTCGTCGGCGCGGTGCCACATCAGCTTGACGGGCTTGCCCGCCTTCTGGGAGATCTCCGCCGCCTCCAGCGCGGCGTCGAAGAACAGCTTGCGGCCGAACGAGCCGCCGCCCTCGGTGACATGGACGGTGACCGCGCCGACCGGCAGCCGCAGCCTGGCGGCGATCGTCTGCCGGGCGACGATCGGTGACTTCAGGGACGACCAGATCTCGGCCCGGTCCCTGCGTACGTCGGCGATGGCGCAGTTGGGTTCCAGCGCGCTGTTGCTGCGGAACGCGAAGGTGAACTCGCCCTCCACGCTCGGGGTCAGCGGCGGCAGACCCATGGGGAGTTCCGCGGCGCGCAACTGTTTCTGGACGGAGGCGTCGGACGTGCCCTCCGCGGTTCCGGGTCGCCAGGCCACGCGCAGGGCGCGGACGGCGTCGATGCACTGTCCGAAGGTCCCGGCCCGCACCGCCACCCCGGTGGAGATCACCACCACGTCGGTGACCCCCGGCATGGTGCGCACCTCGTCGAGGTTGGCCACCTCTCCGGGCGTGCCGTTGATGGTCGGCGGGCGGCACACCATGGCCGGCCGGGCGTCCGGGACGTCGAGGTCCAGGGTGAACTTCTTGCGTCCGGTGACCGCGGCGAGCGCGTCGACGCGGCTGTGCGGGCGGCCGATGACGGTGAACCGTTCGCGCGGTTTGAGGTCCACGGACGCCTGCTCGGTCCGCGCCGCCGCGGCCTTCCGTGCCAGTGCCCCGATGCCTGCGGTGCGTCCGGTGGGGGCGGTGACGACACCCGCCTCCAGGGTCAGCTCGCCCTCGGCGGCGCCGAGTTCGAGGGACGCGGCACGCAGCAGCCGCTGCCGGGCGACGGCGGCGGCGACCCGGACGGGAGTGTAGGTGGAGATGGTGGTGTTGGACGCGCCGGTGAGCTGGTTGAACAGCAGCTCCGGCCGGGCGTCGGCCAGGGTGACCCGTACCCGCTCCACCGGGACGTCGAGCTCCTCGGCGATCAGCATGGCGGTCGAGGTGGTGATGCCCTGCCCGACCTCGGCGCGGGGGAGCGCGAAGGACACGGTGCCGTCCTCGTGCACCTCGACCCTGATCAGGCCGGAGGTCGGCAGGGCGGCGGCGGTCATCACGTCGTTGAGGTCCAGCAGTGCCGTGATCTCCTGGGAGGGGATGCCGGCGGCCGCCGCCCGGGACGCGGGAGCGAGTTCGGCGGCCGCCACCAGGGTCGGGGCGGCCAGCACGTATCCGAGGAAACGGCGTCTTCCGGGGCCGTCGGCCGGTCCGGGTTCCTGCCGGGGTGCCGTTCCTTCACTGCGCATGCTCGTCACGTGTCCCTCTCGGCGTATCGGTTCGGGGCGCACACCCTTCCGCGCGTCCGCTCGGACGGCAACGGGGCGGTCCGCCCCGGCCCGCGGCGGTGACGGGACGCGGGCCCCGCATCGTGGGGAGGCGGGGCCACGCGCCCCTGAGGCGCCGGGTGCGCTCAGAACGGGCGGTTCGCGTCGGGGATCTCCAGGTGGATGGGCCTGCCCTCGGACATGAAGAGCAGCACGAACTTGCGCAGCGCCTCCTCCAGGACCCACGCGATCGACGGGACCCCCGGCAGCGGGATCAGGCCCTCGCGGAAGGCCACCACCAGGGGCCAGGCACTGCTGATGATCGGCTTCAGGACCGGCTCCCGGTCCAGTCCGATCAGGTCGCCGACCCGGTCGCCGACGATGTACCGGGAGAAGGCGTTGATCAGCGGCTCGGTGAGGCCCGCGTCGACCTCGGCGATGATGCCGAGGAGCGCGTCGGTCAGTGCGGCGCCCTCGGGGGTGTGGTCGACGATCGGGTCGAGGACCTGCCGGGACTGGGCGTTCGCCTCGTCCCAGGTGGCGGGGATGTACTCGTCGCGGATGCCGAGCATGTGCGCGCTCACCTGCCACACGTGCAGGAAGCCCTCCGACTCGGTGGCGGTGATCGGTACCCGCCAGTCCCGCAGCTTGCCCATGACGTAGGTGGGCAGGCTGTGCCAGGTGACCATCATGTCGGCCTGGCTGATCGGGATGGTCTGGCCGCCGCTGGTGCGGGACCAGCCGGGGGACTGCGGCAACAGGTGCCGTACGGCCGCGTGCACCAGCCGGGTCCGCACCGAGGTCGCGATCATCCCGCCCTGCGGCTGGTAGGCGTACCGGTCGCCGACGTCGTAGCCGAGCTGGGCGGTCTTGGCGACGCGGTCCTTCATGTCCGCGCCGCCCTTGGAGTAGTACACGGCGCGCGCTTCCCGGGGGATGGCGGTGCTCAGCAGGCCGCTGCCCAGGCCGTAGAGGACGCCGGTGTACAGGCCCTTCTTCCTGGTGAAGTCGACGGCGGCCTGGAGCTTCCTCGCGTCCGCCCAGGAGGGCAGTCGGCGGGCCTCCTCCATCCAGGCACGCAGGTCCCCGGGGAGTCCGTCCGGCAGCGGCTGGTCGTTGCGGACCCAGCCGCGCAGCAGGTCGTTGACCCGCGGCACCTGTCCCCGCTCGATCACCTGGGCGATGATCGCGTCGATGTCGTCGTCCCACACCCACTCCGGGTCGAGTCCCGCGCCCTTGCCCGCCACCGAGCCGGCCGGCGACCACGTCCACAGGGAGCGGGCGCGCGCCGGAGAGGCGAGGCCCAGGGCCCCGAACGTGCCCAGTGCGCCGCCGGCGACCAGTAATCTGCGCCGGTTGATGTCTGCCATGGTGTGCACTCCTTCTCGCTTGTCATCGTCGATCGTCCGAGCGAGCGGCGGTACCGGCGGAAGCGGGATCGGCTTCGCGCGGAACGCCACGAGTGTCGGCCGGGCGGTCGCGATGGCCCGAGGGCGTTGCACAGGGGGCGGTCGCACACGGAACGCGCCCGGGCGGCCGGCGATGCAGCGCCCACCGCGCCGAACGCGCCCAGTGCGCCGCCCGCGGCCACCGTCCTGCGCCTGCCGACCTCCATGACCCCGAACTCCTCCTCGAGTTCCGCTGTCGCGTCCACGACGTTTGGTACGGTGAAACAGATTGAGTATCGCTGTTTCTCCGCTGAGTCCCCAGGGGAGCACAGACGGGGCATGAACGCCAGAGGCGTGACGGAACAAGGGAGAGGCCCGTGGACATGGGGAGGGTGAACGAGGAGGCGGTGCGGGCGGCCCCCGGGGAGCCCTCCGCCGCTCCGTCGCTGCTGGAGATCGCGTTCACCGAGGCGGTCGAGGGCGCGGATCCGGACGACGCGATCGCCGCGCGCCTGCTCGACGCCGCCCACGAGCAGTTCTGCCGCATGGGCATCAAGCGTTCCACCATGGCGGACGTGGCACGGCTGGCGGGCGTCTCCCGCATCACCGTCTACCGCCGGTTCGCCACCAAGGACGTGCTGGTCGAGCAGGTCGTACGGCGTGAGTTCCGGCGGTACTTCGACCGGTTCATCCTCGACATCCAGGACGCCGGGACCGTCGCCGACCGGGTCGTCCTCGGCTTCGTAAGCTCCCTGCGCGCCATCCGCCGCAACCCCCTCATCGGGGGCCTGATGACGGCCGAACCGGACGTCGTCGTCCCGTCCATGACCAGTGACGGCGGCCGCACCCTGGCCACCGTGCGGCGGTTCCTCGCGGGCAGGCTGCGCCGGGAACAGCACGCGGGCACCGTCTCGGCGGACGTCGACGTGGACCTCGTGGCCGAGATGATGGTGCGCGTCTCCGCGTCGTTCCTGGTCATCCCCAGCCATGTCGTCGACCTCGACGACGACGAGCAGATGCGCGCGGTGGCCCGGCAGTTCCTCGTGCCGATGCTCGAACCGCCCCGTCCCGGGCCCTCGGGACACCCGCCCTCCCGTGACCGGGACGGCGCGGGGCCGCCGCGCACCTATTGACACTCAGTCAACAACGGGTCCACTGTGTGCCGCCCGAGGAGTCCGAGGACCCCGAGGCATCCGCTCGTGGTTCGCGATGGAGGGAGCCCCGCCCGTGGAGTCGCCAGAGCAACTGCACCGTTCCATCGAGGGATCGACCATTCCCCGGCTGCTGCGCCGCAACGCCCGGCAGTGCGCGGACCGGCCCGCGCTCACCACCGGCATCGGCCCCGGCGACGGGACCCTGACCTGGTTCCAGCTGCGCGCCGAGGTCGCCGCCCTCACCCGCGGTCTCGCCACCGTCGGCCTGGACCAGGGCGAGCGCATGCTCATCGCGATGTCCAAGCGGGCGGAGCACTGGGTCGCCACCCTGGCCGCGATCCACCTCGGCGCCCTGCCCTGCAGCACCTACGACACGCTCAGCACCGAGCAGATCCGCTTCGTCGCCCGGCACAGCGCGGCCACCGTCCTCGTCCTGGAGGGCGCGGAACAACTGCGGCGCTGGCAGCCGGTCCTGGACGACCTGCCACACCTGCGTGCCGTGGTCCTCCTCGACTGGGACGCCGCGCCCGAGGGCGACGCCCGGTTCGTCAGCTACCCGGCCGTGCGCGCCGCGGGACCGCCCGACGACGCCGCCTTCGACGCCCTCACCGACGAGGCCACCACCGACCAGCCGCTGGCCGTCGTGTACACCTCGGGCACCACAGGCGACCCCAAGGGCGTGGTGCTCACCCACCGCAACGTCATCCACCAGTCGCTGATGCGGGACCAGCTCGTCGCCGTCCCCGAGCATCCGCGGACGGTGGCCTACCTGCCGATGGCACACATCGCCGAGCAGGTGCTCGGCATCCACATGCCGATCTGCGACGCCGGCCACGTCACCCTCTGCCCCGACCCCGCCCACCTGCTGCCCACGCTGCTCCAGGTGCGCCCGCACGGCTTCTTCGGCGTGCCCAGGGTGTGGGAGAAACTCGCGGCCGGTCTGCGGGGGCAGCTCGACACGCTGACCGGGGAGCCGGCCGACACGGTCGCGCGGGCGCGCGGGCTCGCACGGGAGGCGTTCCGCCTGCGCTCCGCCGGTAAGGACGTCCCGGAAGACCTCGCCGCACGGCTGGAGCGGCTCGACGAGCAGGTGCTGCGGCCGATCCGGGCCGCCGTCGGGCTCGACCAGTGCCACCGTGCCTTCAGCGGAGCCGCGCCGATCCCCACCGCGGTCCTGGAGACCTTGGCGAGCGTGGGACTTCCCGTCCACGAGGTGTGGGGTCTGAGCGAGACCACCGGGGCGGCCACGGTCGGCACCCCCGCGGCGTTCGCCCTCGGCGCGGTCGGCCGCCCCGGCCCGGGCATCGAGGTCAGGGCCGCCGAGGACGGGGAACTGTTCGTGCGCGGCCCGGTGGTCGTCCCCGGATACCTGCGGGCCGACGGCGGCATCGAGCCCGCTGCCGACGCCGACGGGTGGCTGCCCACCGGCGACATCGGCACGGTCGACGCGCGGGGCATCGTCTCCGTCACCGACCGCAAGAAGGAGATCATCATCACCGACGGGGGCAAGAACATCGCCCCGACCAGGATCGAGTCGCTGCTGCGGGCACATCCGCTGATCGCCCACGCCGTCGCGATCGGCGACCGGCGCCCGTACGTCACCGCGCTGCTGGTGCTCGACGAGGAGGCGGCCCCGCTCTGGGCGAAAGCCCACGGACTCGGCGACGGCGGATTGGAGGAACTGGCCCGCAGCCCCGAGGTGCTCGCGGCCCTCGACACCGCCGTCGAGGAGACCAACGCGGCGCTTTCCCGCCCCGAGCAGGTGAAGCAGTACCGCGTCCTGGCCGGTCCCTGGACCCCGGAGTCGGGCGAACTGACCCCGAAACTGAGCCTGCGGCGCAAGGCCATCGACCGACTGCACGCCGCCACCGTCGAGTCGATGTACCCCTGACGCCGGTCTAGCGGGGCGGGACCGGTGTGTCGTGGGTCCGGTACATGGCCTGTACGTCGAGGGCGAGCTGGACCGTCGGGCCGACGACGGCGATGCCGCGGGCCAGCATGGAACGCCAGTTGAGGGTGAAGTCCTCGCGGTGCAGTTCGGCCTTGGCGAGGGCGGCGCAGCGCAACTCCTGTTCGTAGCCGCCGTTGACGGTGCCGAGGTACTCGGTGTCCAGGCCCACCGAACGCGTGGTGCCGTGCATGGTGAGGGTGCCGTGCACGGTCCACTTGGAGCCGCCGCGGTAGGCGAACCGGGTGCTGACGAAGTCGATGTACGGGTAGTTCTCGACGTCCAGGAAGTCGGCGGACCGCAGGTGGTTGTCCCGGGTCTGGTTGCCCGTGTTGATGCTGGAGGCGTCGATGCGCACCGAGACCTGTGAGTCGCCCATGTCCGGCGCGACCCGGATGCCGCCGTCGAAGCGGGTGAAGCGGCCGTGGACGTGTGCCATGCCGACGTGCTTGGCGATGAACCGGATCGCGGTGTGCGGAGGGTCGAACACCCAGGTGCCGGAGGGGGGCAGCTCCAGCCGGCGTCCGGGTTCCAGTACGACGCGTGCGGGTGCGGGCGCCGTCCCGGCGGCGATGCCGACGGTCTCGCGGACGGGTGACAGGCCCTCCGCCGCCACCATCACGCTGTACGTGTCCGGGGGCAGGACCGCCATGAAGTAGCCGTACGGGTCGGTGGTGCCGCGTGCCGCGACGCGGTGGCTGTCCAGCGCGGTCACCGTGACCTCGGCTCCGCCCAGCGGCTGCCCCAGGGCGTCGACGGCCTCGCAGGCGAACGCCCCCGCGCCGGGCGGCAGGGGGAACGAGAGGCCGGACGCGGCGTCGGAGTCGCCGTGCGGACGCATGCGCCGCAGCAGTCCGAGGACCATGGTGTTCACCTTTCTTCACGCAGGTCTCCGCATGGCTCGACCGGCACGTCGCGTTCGCGGCTGCCAAGAGCACAGGGAGTGGGGCATCGGGACGAGAGGACGGCCCGCCCTTTGATCCTAAAGCCGCCGGGAGGAGAGATCCGCAGCTCCCGAGGCCGGCGTGAAGGGTGGAAGTGCCGGGTGAGTCCTCGCCGATGCGGCGTTACGGGGGATATGTGCCGATGTGGGGGGCGCATGTTTGCAGTGCCGCTCCGGCAAACGGCATGAGGTGGATCACCCTGTCCATGGGTCCCGCGCGGTCTCGGCGCACATCGCACACGTTTCACCCACATGTCCCCGCCCCGGGCCGGGCACGGAGGGAAAGCCGCCTCGGGCGCGGCAGCCCCGGATGGCTAGACTGCACCGGCAGGGCCGAACTGCGGCGCCGACCGTCCAGGAGTGTCCCGTGACCCGCCGCCCCTCCTCGTGAGTCAGGTACTCCGCATGGCAACGAACCGCACGGCCAAGAGCGTCGCCACCCGCCGGCGCTTCGTGGCGGAGGCGCTGCGCCTCTTCCACGAGCAGGGGTACGAGAGCACGTCGATGGCCCAGATCGCTGCCGCGGCCGGCAGCAGCCGGGCCAATCTGTACCTGTACTTCAGCAGCAAGTCGCAGATCATCAGGGTGCGCATGGCCGAGATCGAGGCCGAGGTGGCCGAGCTCTACGCGCTCCTGGACGCCCTGCCGGGGCACACGCCCGAGACCCTGCGTCAGTGGCTGGGCACGGCCCGCGAGATGTGGCTGCGCTACGCGACCGAGTTCGAGGCCGTCAACCAGGCGATGGCCATCGACCCGGACGTGCTGGAGGAATGGCTGGGCCTGATCCGGCGTGTCTCCTCGGCCCACGCGGCGCACCACCTGGCCGGCGCGACGGACGACGAGCGGAGGGAACGCGAGGTGCACATGGCCACGCTGATGATGGGCCTGGAGCGCACCTTCTACTTCCTGTACCTCCGGGGCCACAAGGAGCGGGAGGATCTGGTCCTCACCGCGCTGGCCCGGCAGTGGGCCCGGCTGTTCGGCGAATGACCCGGTTCGCGCGGGTGCCGTACGCGCGACTCCGCAGGGAGGCCCGGTGCACGGGCCTCCCTGCGGAGCAGGGGAGCGGGTGAACGGTCCGGTGTCAGCCGCCCAGCACCAGTCGCGGGCACCCGGCCGCCGCCCGGGACACGCAGATCAGCATGGTCCTGTCGGCCTCCTGCTCCGCCGGGCTGAGGATCGAGTCCCGGTGATCGGCCCGGCCGGCGACGATGGGCGTCTCGCAGGTGCCGCACGTACCGGTCTTGCACGAGGAGACCACCGCGAGTCCGGCCTTCTCCGCGGCCTCCAGGATCGTCTCGTCCGCGCCGACGTCGACGACCGTCCCGGACTCCGCGAACTCCACCTGGAACGGTGTGTCGGGCACGGTCCGCACCACCGGCTTCGGGGCGAACCGCTCCAGGCGCAGGGAGTTCTTCGGCCAGTGGGCCGTGTTCTCCTCCACCGCCCGCAGCAGCGGCTCGGGACCGCACGCGTAGACGAGCGTGTCCTCGCGCACCTCGCCGAGCAGACCGGGCAGGTCGATCAGCCCGTGCTCGTCCTGGGGGACCAGGGTGACACGCGTTCCGTACGCGGCCAGTTCGTCGCGGAAGGCCATCGACGCCTGCGTGCGCCCGCCGTAGACGAGGTCCCACTCGGCTCCGGCCCGCTCGGCCTCCCGGATCATGGGCAGGATCGGGGTGACGCCGATGCCGCCCGCGATGAACAGGTAGCGGGGCGAGGGCAGGAGCCGGAAGTTGTTGCGCGGCCAGGACACGGTGACCCGGGACCCCACCGTGAGCGTGTCGTGCACCGCGGCCGAGCCGCCCCGGCCGGCCTGCTCCCGCAGCACGCCGATGCGGTAGGAGGCGCGGTTCTCCGGGTCGCAGGAGAGGGAGTACTGGCGCACCCACGGCTCCCCGTCCCCGCCCGGCACGTGGACGTCGATGTGGGCCCCGGCCTTCCACGGCGGGAGTTCCCCGCCGTCCGGGTGGCTCAGGGTCAGGGCGACGACGCCGTCCGACGCCTCGGTGCGCTCCGTCACCTCCAGGCTGAGCGTGCGCACCGTCCGCGTCCGGGAGCGTTCGACGTCCGCGACGTCCCAGTGGACCTGCAGCGAGCGGCGCACCGGGAGCAGCGCCATGCGCAGGAAGTCGAGCTGGTCGGTGTCGTCCGGGCGCAGCGACGGCAGCCGCTCGAAGAGCACCCGCAGTCCCGTGGCGCCCTGGACCCGGGCCAGGGGGTTGCCCAGGCAGGTGTGCCGGCCGGCCGTGAAGGCCAGGTGATCGGTGGGGTCGGGCCGGTGGATGTCGAACGCGAAGGGCCTCTCGACGTGTTCGGGATCGGTGTTGGCCGAGGCCAGCGCGACCCACACCATGTCACCGGCCGAGATGCGCACACCGGACAGTTCCACGTCCCGCGTCACCCGGCGGGAGGTGAACGTGGAGGACGGGCGCCGCCGCACCGTCTCCTCGAACACCCGCGGCCACAGCTCCGGTTCGGCGAGCGCGTCCTTGAGCGCCTCGGGGTTCTGGGACAGGAAGAGGACGGCGTTGGTCATCGCCTGGGCCGTGGTGTCCGTGCCGGCCGCGGCGAACTCGGAGACGTGCAGGGCGATCTGGGGCGTGGGCAGCGCGTACGAGCCGTCCTTGGCCCGGGCCGACGCCATCACGGAGATGATGTCGTCGGCGTCGGAGTCGCGCCGCTCCTCGACGATGGCGCGCAGCTTCAGGTTGGCCTCGACGAAACGGTCCCACACCTGCGACCGTGCCGGCTCGGGCAGCGGCTCGTGCGCGGACGACAGCACGGCGAACAGGTCGTCGCGCAACTGCCTCATCATCGGCTCGTGTTCGTAGCCGAGACCCAGCAGCGCCATGATGGTTTGGGTGGTCAGCTCCAGCGAGTACTCCTCGAGCAGGTTCGCCGAACCGTTGTTCTCGAACCGGTCGATGATGCGGTGCGCCCGGGCCTCGATCTCGGGCTGCAGCCGGTCCATGCGCTCCTTGACGAAGCCCCGCTGCGCCACGGACCGCGTCTCGGTGTGCCCGGGCGGATCCTGCCCCACGATCATCTTGGAGACGAGGTCCGGCGGGTAGACCTCCCGGTGCTTGCGCGGCACGTCCGCCGCCGAGTTGGCGGCCGAGGAGTAGGTCTGCCAGTCCGACAGGACGGTGAGGCAGTCCTCGCGCCGGGTGACGATCCACGCGTTCAGGTGCGGGTACCAGAACACCGGCGAGGTGTCCCGGACGGTGGCCAGATGGGTGGCCGGGTCCCGGTAGTAGTCGTCCCCCATCGCGTCGAATCCGTGGGCGACGGGACAGCGGCCCACGGGACGGGCCTCATCCTGCGGTGACGTCATGGCCTGGTCCTTTCGCGGGTCAGACGCTCGTCGCCGCGGAGGCGACGATGGAGGAGAGCTTCTGGAAGCGGGCGACGTTGTCGCCCTCGTCCATCACTCCGGAGGACAGGAAGCAGAAGGACATGCCCGAGACGGGGTCCACCCACAGCAGGGACGAGCCGGCGCCGTAGGAGCCGAAGGTGCGCGGCGAGACGAACGGGCCGAAGAAGCGGGCGTGCGTCCCCGTGCCGGCGAGGGCCATGCCCAGGCCCATGTTGCCCGGCGGGAGGTCCCACTTGCGGGCGGCGGCGACCATGCCGTAGAGGTCGTTGATCTGGTCGCCGGTCTGGTTGGTCGTGGCGAAGTCCAGCACCGACTCGCCGATGAGCTGCTCCCCGGAGCCGGTGCGGCCCTTGTTCCGCAGCATCTCCGTGAACGCGAAGACGTCGTCGATGGTCGAGACGGCGCCGACCCAGGGCATCTCGGCGTCCTCGCGGTCGATGACGTCGTTGAGGCACTCGATGTCCTCGGGCTTGAGCCAGGAGTCGTTGGCGACGATGACCTTCAGCGGCACGCCCCGCTCACGCCATGCGGCGGGCATCCCGAACCTGGTGTGCGTCATGCCGGCCGGGCCGAAGACCTTCTCCCGCATGAGCTCTCGGAAGGAGTCGGCCCCGTAGGCACGGCGGGCCATCTCGCCCATCAGGGCGTGGTTGATGGCCGCCGAGTAGTTGAGGTTCGTGCCCGGCTCGTGCACGACGTCGACGCCGCCCAGGGCCTCGATGACGTCGGCGAGCACCGCGAAACCCTCCGGGCCCAGGCCCGGGTTGGGCGTGGCGGGCATGCCGGCGCGGTGGGTCAGCAGGTGGGCGAGGTTGATCCGGTCCTTGCGGGCCGCGCGGAACGGCTCGGTGCCGAAGAACTCGGGGATCAGGTCGACGACGCGGGTCGACAGCATCAGCCTGCCCTCACTGAGGGCCCGGAAGACGAGGGCGTTGGTGAAGCCCTTGGACATGGACAGGATGCGGTAGACGTCGTCGCGCCGGGTCGGGCGGCCGGTGGCGACGTCGGCCAGTCCGTAGCTGCCGCGCAGGGCGATCTCGCCGTGGCGGGCCACGACGACGTTCGCCCCGTGGTACGCGCCGCTCGCGATGTCCGCGCGGATGGTGTCGTCCAGGATGTCGAGGAAGCGGCGTTCGACGCCGGGCGTCTCGGTCAGGGCGACGGTGGGCTCCGGGGCCTCGGTGTGCTGCACTGGTTCTTCTCCGTCCGGGTGTGCTGAAGGCGTCAGAGCATGAGGGCGCCGCCGGAGGGCGCCAGCGTCTGACCGGTGTAGTGACCCGCCGCGTCCGAGGCGAGGAAGAGGACCGTCCGGCCGATCTCGTCGGGCTCGGCGAGGCGCTTCAGCGGCTGCAGGGCCAGCAGGGCCTGCACGTGGTCGTCGCCGGACGCCGTGAGCATGGCCGTCCTGATGCCGGCCGGGGCCAGGGCGTTGACCCGGATGCCGAAGGGGGCGAGCTCCGCCGCCACCGCCTTGGTGAGGCCCACGACGGCGGCCTTCGACGCCGGGTAGTAGGCGGGCATCGGCAGACCGATGAGACCGGCGACGGAGGCGAAGTTGATGATCGAACCGCTGCCGGCGGCCTTCATCAGCGGCGCGGCGGCACGGATCGTGTAGAAGGTGCCGTTGAGGTTGATCGCTACGACACGGTTGAAGTCCTCGTCGGAGACGCCGTCCAGGAACTCCGGGTGGTAGGTCTCGCCGCTCTTGAACGACTCGGTCATCCGCTGGTTGATGCCGTCCACCCACGCCTGTTTCGCTTTGCTCGGCGTCGCGACACCGGCGGCGTTCACGAGGACGTGCAGGCGGCCCTGTTCCTCCCGGACCCGCTCGAAGACACGGTTCACGGCCGCGGAGTCGGAGACGTCGGCCGCATGGCCCCGGACCCGTTCCAGGCCGGCGAACTCGCGGTCGAGGTCCTCCTGCCGCAGATCCATGCCGTACACCGTGGCGCCGGCTTCCGTCAGGGCTTTCACGGCGGCCAGGCCCATGCCCGAAGCCGCTCCGGTGACGACCGCGGTCCTGCCGTCGAGTTCCATGGTTGATCCCCTCGTCGTTGAGGTGTGACCCGCCGCTCCCGGGCACGTCCGGCCCGCTCGGCGGTGAAGTCCGGTCAACGTAACCAAGAACTTGACACCTGTCTAGGTTTGATTTCCGGTGACGCGCCGGGGCGGCGGCCTGCAGCCCGCCCGCCTCCCGGAACGGGGTGACCCGGACCACCTCCCGCAGCGGGGCGGACCGCCGGACGGAGGGGCCCGAAAACGCCCCCGCCGGGCCGTCGCGGTGACGGCCCGGCGGGGGCGGAGGCGGGGGGGCGGGGAGCGGCGGTCAGCGGTCCAGCAGGAAGTCCAGCTGGATCCGGTCGAAGGTCTCGGTCTGCTCGTACTGCGGCCAGTGACCCGCGTTCTCGATCACCGCGAGCCGGCCGCGCGGGATCAGGTCCGCGATCCGGCGTCCCTCGTCCACCGGTCCGGACGGGTCCTTGGTCGTCCACACGACCAGCGCCTCCGCCTCGATGGCGCGCAGGTCGTCGTCGGTGAGCATGTTGCGCCGCCGGATCTCCGGGTCCTGCAACGCCATGTTCATCCGGCAGGCCGTCTTCCAGTCCGGCTGCTCGAAGATCGCCTGCCGGGTCCTGATCAGGTCGTCGGTGACCATCGACGGATCGGCCATCAGCCACTCCAGACGCGCCTTGACCCGCTCCCAGGAGGGGTCCTCGGCGGCCTGTGTGGACAGCGTCAACAACCGTTCCATCACCTGGGGGTTGGCCATCGTGCCGCCCATGGTGTTGAGCACGATCCGCTCGGTGCGCTCCGGGTGCAACTGGGCGAACCGCGCGGTCACCCAGCCGCCCAGCGACTCCCCGCTGAAGTACGCGCGCTCGTGTCCCAGCGCGTCCAGCACCCGCTGCACCTGGTCGAGGTAGTGCGGTATCTCCAGCGGGTGTTCGGGCTTGCTGGAGTAGCCGTGCCCGATGAAGTCGATCGCGTAGCAGTCGAAGTGTTCCGCGTGCGCGGCCAGGTTCCGCACGTACGCCTCGGCGTGCCCGGTGATGCCGTGCAGCATCAGCAGCAGCGGCTTGTCCGGGCTGCCCGACTGCAGGAACCGGGTCCGGTACGGCCCGGTCTCCAGGTACCCCTGCCGGAACTCGACCTGCGCCAGGTCGGACCACACGCTCGTGTACGACATTGCATCTCCTTGCGATTCGGGCCGGGCGGCCCCAGGCGGGGGCGGCTCAGGGGGACGGCACGGCGGGGCGGTCGGCGAGGAACCCGAGCACCAGCCGGGTGAACTCCCCGGCGCGCTCGTGCGGCACCCACAGGCCGGTCCGCTTGAACAGGTGCAGTCGGGCGTCCGGGATCTGCCGGAGCAGGAAGAGGGCGTTGTCGAAGCCCTGCACCCGGTTCTCGGTCCCCCAGACGATCAGGGCCGGCGCGGTGATCCGGCCCAGCTCCTGCCGCAGCGGTTCGGCCGGTGCGCCCGCCGACTCGGCACCCGCCCGGCGCCCGTCACCGCCGGCGACCGACTCCAGGTACCGCTCCTCGACGAGGTCGTCGGTGACCAGCGCCGGGTCGAACATCATCATCCGCAGGTAGGCGCGCATCTTCTCGCGCGAGGGGCCCTCGCCCGCGTAGTAGGAGCGGATGGCCTTCTGGCCCTCGGACGGCGTCGTGCTGAACAGCGGGACCCCGCCCGCGCTGGAGACCAGCACCAGCCGGTCCACCCGCTCCGCGTGGTGCAGGGCCATCGCGAGGGCGACCGCGCCGCCGGTGGCCAGGCCCACCACGGTCGCCCGCTCGACCCCCAGTTCGGTGAGCATCGCCGCGAACACATCCGCGTACGGGCGGTACTTGCCACCGGCCAGGTCGATCGTGTCGGACCGGCCGTACCCGGGCAGGTCGACGACCAACACCCGTGCGTGCTTGGACAGTTCGGCCATGTTGGTGCCGAAGTTGCCCCAGCCGGAGGCCCCGGGTGCTCCCCCGTGGACACACAGCAGGACCTCCGGTCCGGTGCCGGCCTCGTGGTAGTGCAGACGAGTGCCGCCGACGGTGACGAACCGGGAGGTGGACTCCCGGGTGGGCTGCTGCGGGGCGGACATCAGACCTTCACCGCCGCCGGCATCTCGCCGCCGAAATAGTCCATGCCGTAGGCCTGGTAGAGCGGGCCCGCGTAGTTCTGCACGTGGTGCAGGGCGCTCTGGCAGTCCCGCCACATGCGCTGCATCGGGTTCCTCGCGTGCAGCTGGGAGCCGCCGCTGACCTTGAAGACCTCGTCGGCTGCCGTGGCCGCGCGGTGCGAGGCGGAGACCTGGTTGCGGCGGATCTCCGCCCGCTCGGAGAGGGTGAGCGGGCGGCCGGAGGAGACGATGTCGAACGCCCGGTCCATGTCGTGCAGGACGTGACCGAAACTGGCCTCGATGTCGGCGGCGGCCGGGGCCAGCGCGGACAGCTGGAACGGGTCGCGGCTGGCGGAGCCGAAGCGGCTGCTGCGCTCCCGGGTCCAGGACACGTACGCGTCCAGGGTGCCCTGGGCCAGCGCGATCGTGGCCGTGGTGATCGCGCCGGAGAAGATCACGTTGCGCGGCATCGAGTACAGCGCCGCGTCCCGGCCCGCGATCGGCCCGGCGCTGCCGTCGGTGACCGGGTCGGTCCTGATCAGCCGGTGCGCGGGGACGAAGGCGTCCTTGACGACGATGTCCTTGCTGCCGGTGCCGCGCAGCCCGACGACGTCCCAGGAGTCGTGCAGGATCTCGTAGTCGGCCCGCGGGAGGACGAAGTGGATCGTCTCCCGGTCGGTGACGTTGCCCTCCTGGTCGGTGATCAGACCGCCGATCATCACCCACCGGCAGTGGTCGGTGCCCGAGGAGAACGGCCAGCGCCCGTTGAAGACGTATCCGCCCTCCACCGGACGCGCCCGGCCCATCGGGGCGTACGGCGAGGCGACCCACGTGTCGGGGTCCTCGGCCCAGATCTCGCGCTGCATCCGCAGGTCGCCCTGGGCGAGTTCGTGCGGGTGGACGCCCACCACACCGGCGATCCAGCCGGCCGCGCCGTTGCGCCGGCCGATCTCGTGGACGGTACGCAGGAAGTCGCTCGGGTGGGACTCCAGGCCGCCGAAGTCGCGGGGCTGGAGCATCCGGATCACCCCCGACTCGCGCAGTGCGGCGGCGACTTCGTCGCTGACCCGGCCGAGTTCCTCGGACACGGGCCCGTCGCTCTCCAGCAGCTCGGCGTGCTCCAGCACGCGGTCCAGCACGGGGTTCATGGCGCCTTCCTCTCTGGTGGGGCGGTGGGGTCGGGGGTGCCCGGCCGGTCAGTGGTGGTCGACGGAGTGGTGGCCCCACAGGTGCGCGGTGTCGTAGCGCGTGGGGGTCCAGGTCGCGTCGTCGATCTTGATGCCGCCGGTGCCGAACTCCAGCCCCACCTCGGACGGGGTCAGCAGGTAGAAGCTGGTCATCCGGTCGTTGCTGTGCCGGCCGAACGTCTTCAGCAGCCGGTGCGGCTCGTCCTCGACGTGCTCGATGGCCCGGCCGATCACGTCCAGGTCGGTGACCTCGAGCATGAAGTGGCCCACGCCCAGCGGACGGCCCTCCACCTTCGGGGTGAAGGCGAAGGAGTGGTGGCGGGGGTTGCAGTGGGTGAACGTCGCCGTGAGGCCCGGGGCGAGGTCGATGTGGTCGGACAGCCGGAAGCCCAGCACGTCGAGGAAGAGCGACTCGTAGCGGGCCCGGTCGGAGACGACCTGGAGCACGTGCCCCACACCCTCGGCGCCGGCGACGAACTCCGCACCGATCGGGGAGGCGAACCGCTGCGCGGAGGTGCTCAGACCCCAGAAGATCTCGTGGTCGTAGCAGTCGTCCGGGTCGCGGAAGCGGATCAGGTCCGAGACCATCCGCTCCCGGGCGACGGCCTCGCCCGGACGGGTGACCTCGTACCCGGCGGCGACCAGCCGTTCCTCGAGTTCGGCCAGCTCGGCGGGGCCCCTGGTCTCCCAGCCGACCGCGCTGACCCCGCCCCGCCCACCGGGGCGCACCTCGAGCCGGTAGGCCTTCTCGTCGATGCGGAACAGCAGGCGGTCGTCACCGCGACGGTCGGCCATCAGCCCCAGCACGCGCTGCCCGAACTCCTCCCACTGGTCGAGGTCGGTGGCCGTGAACTGCAGGTATCCCAGGGCGGTGACGCGGGCGGTCATGTCTCTCCTTCGTAACGTCGTGCGGTGCGGCCCGGCTCAGCCGAGCACGCGGTCCTGGCCGAAGCGGATCTGGATCAGGTCGGCGACCTCGGCCGCCCGGTCGCGCACCTGCGCGGTCCACCGTTCGACGGTCGCGCCGTCGGCCCCGGCCGGCGGGAACGACATCCGGACCGCCATCCGCGGCGTGCCGGTCATCGGCACCGCCACGGTGATCGAACGGACGTCGTAGGTGCCGTCCGGGCGCAGGTCCGGCTCGTAGCAGTCGAGGTGGTCCAGGTGCATGGTGAGCACCTGACGCCGGCGCCGCGGGGTCGGATCCCCGTGGATGTAGCGGGTGACGTCCTGCCAGGTGTCGGGGTCCGGGGTGTGGCCGACCAGGCAGAGCGAGTGGCCCTGGGCGGCGACCCGCTCCGCGATCTCCAGGCAGCGCCTGCGCGCGTCCTCGTCCTTGCGGGGCAGCCGGTCGAGCCAGCGGGCCAGGCCCGCCCCGTCGTCGGGGTCGAGGTGCACCGCGCCGATGGGCGGCAGGTGCGGCAGCCGCAGACCGATCTCGAAGTAGGTGGGCGTCGCCGAGCCCCGCTCGGTGCCGATCACCACGTCGTGGTCGCCGATCGACGCCAGCAGCGACACATCGGCCGACTCCTCGGCGGCCAGCGCGGCCAGCGGCTCCATCGCCACCTCGCTGAGCCGGGCGGCCCTGATCAGGTCGTGCTCGCCGGGCACCAGGAACGACGACGGCGCGAAGCCGCCGAAGCCGCCCTGGAAGAACAGCAGCGGAGAGGTCGGCCGCTGCACCTCGAGCGCGCGGACCTCGCCGAGCGCGATGTAGTGGTCACCGGCGTCGACCAGCTGGTGGTAGGCGCAGTCGACCCAGGCGACCGAGTCCCGCAGGATCGGCGCACCGGACGGCGACGGCCGCCACTCCACGCCGGCGAAGGACTCCGGGCCGCGCCAGCCCGTGACGAGGTCCGCCTGGTCGGCGGCGAGGACGTTGACGCAGAAGGTGTCCGCCTCCCGCAGCCGGGCGAAGGTGCCGGAGGTGCGGTCCGGCATGAACGAGACGAGCGGCGGGTCGAGCGACACGGAGTTGAAGGTGCCGACCACCATCCCGATGTGCTCGCCGCTGTCGAGGGTCGCGGTCACCAGGGCCACCCCGGTCGGGTGGTGCCCCAGCGCCTCGCGGAACGTGTGCGGGTCGATCGCGGTCAAGGCCGCGCCCGTGGTCGTCTCAGACATCGCGAATCAACCTGTAGACCTGGCTGCGCAGTTCGGCGAACCGCGGCAGCGCCTTGGTGGCGACCTGCTCGCGCGGGGCGGGCAGGTCGACCGTGAGCAGACTGCGGATACCGGCGGGCTTGCCGCCGAGGGCCAGCACCCGGTCGGAGAGGTAGACGGCCTCGTCGATGTCGTGGGTGACCAGCAGCACCGTGATGCCGAGGTGCTCGCGCACCCGCAGCAGCAGGTCCTCCAGGTCCGCCCGCGTCTGGGCGTCCACCGAGGCGAACGGCTCGTCCATGACCACCACGGCCGGCCGGTAGGCCAGCGCCCGCGCGATCGCGACCCGCTGCTGCATGCCGCCGGAGAGCTGCCAGGGGTAGTGGCCGGTGAAGTCCGACAGACCCACCTCCGCCAGCGCCTCCCGGGCGGTCGTCTCCCGCTCCGCCTTGCCCACGCCCGCCGAACGCAGCGGCAGCACCACGTTGTCCAGGACGCTCAGCCACGGCATCAGCGAGCGGCTGTAGTCCTGGAAGACGATGGCCAGCCCGCGCGGCGGCGCCTCGATCCGCTCGCCGTCGAACAGCACCTCGCCCTCGCTGGGGCGGCGCAGCCCGGTCAGGCACTCCAGGAGCGTGGTCTTGCCGACGCCCGAGGGGCCCACGATGCACATCAGCTCGCCGCGGCCGACCTCGAAGTCGAGGCCCTTCAGAACCTGGCGTTCGCCGTAGCTGTGGCCCAGGCCTGTGATCCGCATGATCGGGTCGGAGGCACCGCCGTCCGGCCGTCCCTTGTCCAGGGTGGTCTGCGTCTTCAACGCTGGTCCTCCTTCTGCTTGGTGTAGCCGCGGTGCCAGGCCAGCACCCGGGCCTCGACGAGGCCGAACGCCTTGTTCGCCGCGTAACCGATCAGGCCCAGGACGATCAGGCCGGTCCACATCGCGACGATGTCGAACGTGCGCTGCGCGTTCAGGACGAAGTAGCCCAGTCCGCCGGGGTTGCCGACCATCTCGGTGAGCACCATCGCCACGACCGACATCGACAGCGCCACCCGGGCACCGGCGAAGACCTGGGGCAGGGCGGCCGGGACGACGAGGTAGCGGATCCGGTGCCAGGTGCTCAGCCGGTAGCCGGCCGCGACCTGGCGCAGGACCGGGTCGACGGAGCGGACGCCCTCGACGGTGTTGAGCAGGATCGGCCAGGTGGAGACGAAGGCGATGGTGATCACCTTCATGTCGTCGTCGGTGCCGAGCAGCAGCATCATGATCGGCAGCAGCGCCACGCTGGGCAGTGCCCGCATGAACTCCACCAGCGGCCGGGTCGCGTCCTCCAGCGCGGGCAGCGACCCGAGCAGCAGGCCGAGCGCCACGGCGGCGACGAACCCGATCCCGAACCCGGAGACCAGCCGGATCAGGCTCGGCAGCGCGTCCTCGCCGAGGTGGTCGAAGAACCACAGGTCGGCGAAGCGGTCGGTGATCTCCGACAGCGCCGGCCAGTAGATCGAGGTGCTGCCGGCACTGAGCCACCACCAGGCGGCGACCAGCAGCACCGGGAGCCACAGTTCCCGTGCGACGGCCGTGGCGAACCTCAGTGTCCCCTTCACGCGGCACCTCCCTTGCGGACCGAGGGGTGCCACCACAGCACGCGGCGCTGGAGCAGCACGAAGACCAGGTTCAGCACCAGGCCGAGGATCGCCGCGGTGAACGCGTAGACGAACGCCCGGTGGGTGTCGTTGATCTGCATCGCCTGCAGCAGTACGTAGCCGAGACCGTCGGAGCCGCCGAGGAACTCCGAACTGATCGCCATCAGCAGCGAGATCGTCGCGGCGATCCGCAGGCCGACGAAGACGAAGGGGAGCATCGACGGCGCGATCAGGTAGCGCAGCCGGTGCCACCGGGAGAGGTGGTACGCCCGTCCCACCCGGCGCAGCTGGGGCGAGATCTCGCCGACCGCGTAGGAGGTCTGGATGATGACCGGCCAGACGGCCGACACCAGGATCAGGACCAGGCCGAGATCGCGGGTCGCGCCGAACAGCAGCAGGAACAGGGGCAGCAGCGCGATCGCGGGCACCGTCCGGCCGAAGTCGAGGACCAGCTGGGTGCTGCGCCGGACGTGCTCGTTGGCGCCGATCAGCAGGCCTACGGGCAGGCCGACCAGGACGGCCAGGGCCAGGCCCAGCAGGGCGGTCTCGACCGACGTGGCGATGTTCGACCAGTAGGCGCCGGTACGACCTCCTCGGCCATCGAACAGGTCGGCGGTGCGGCCCGGGGCAAGGCCATCATCGTCCTCAACCCGGCCGAGCCCCCGCTGATCATGCGGGACACGGTGCACTGCCTGGTCGGCGACTGCGACGATGCCGCGGTCACCGCCTCCGTCGAGGAGATGGCCGCCCGCGTCCAGGCCTACGTGCCCGGCTACCGCCTCAAGCAGAAGGTGCAGTTCGACCGCGTCACCACCGACGACCCGCTGCGCACCCTGCTGCCCGCGGCATCGCGGACCGGTGAGGCGGCGAAGGTGTCCGTCTTCCTGGAGGTGGAGGGCGCCGCCCACTACCTGCCGGCCTACGCCGGCAACCTCGACATCATGACCTCGGCCGCCCTGCGCACCGCCGAACGCATGGCCGCACACCGCGCCACGGAGGTGGCATCCCGATGACCTCTCTCTACGTCCAGGACGTGACCCTGCGGGACGGCATGCACGCCGTCCGCCACCGCTACACCGTGGAGCAGGCCCGCACCATCGCCGCCGCCCTCGACGCCGCCGGGGTCGCCGCGATCGAGATCGCCCACGGTGACGGCCTGTCCGGTTCCAGCATCACCTACGGTGTCGGCGCCCACACCGACTGGGAATGGATCGAAGCCGTCGTCGACGCCGTCACCCACGCCGTCCCCACCACGCTCCTGCTTCCCGGCATCGGCACCCTGCACGATCTGCGGCAGGCCCACGCCCTCGGCATCCGCTCCGTCCGGGTGGCCACCCACTGCACCGAGGCCGACATCTCCGCCCAGCACATCGCCGCCGCCCGCGACCTGGGCATGGACGTGGCCGGGTTCCTGATGATGTCCCACATGGCCGAACCCGCCGAACTCGCCCGCCAGGCCAAGCTGATGGAGTCCTACGGCGCCGGGTGCGTCTACGTCACCGACTCCGGCGGCCGCCTCACCATGGACGGCGTCCGCGACCGCGTCCGCGCCTACCGCGACGTCCTCGATCCGGCCACGGAACTCGGCATCCACGCCCACCACAACCTCGCCCTCGGCGTCGCCAACTCGGTCGTCGCCGTCGAACACGGCGTCACCCGCGTCGACGCCTCCCTCGCCGGCCAGGGCGCCGGAGCGGGCAACTGCCCCCTGGAAGCCTTCATCGCGGTCGCCGACCTCATGGACTGGGACCACGGCTGCGACCTGTTCCCCCTCATGGACGCCGCCGACGGCCTGGTCCGCCCCCTCCAGGACCGCGAGGTCCGCGTCGACCGCGAAACCCTCACCCTCGGCTACGCCGGCGTCTACTCCAGCTTCCTGCGCCACGCCGAAGCCGCGGCGACCCGCCACGGCCTGGACACCCGCGCGATCCTCGTCGAGGTCGGCCGCCGCAAAATGGTCGGCGGCCAGGAGGACATGATCACCGACATCGCCCTCGATCTCGCCGCGGCCCGCACCACCTGACCGGCACGAAGCCCTCCGCCCCCCGTCCTCCGCACTGGCCGGGGGGCGCGGGTCTGCCACTCGGAGGCCGCATCCGAGGGCACCGCCGGCGGCAGCCCGCCCAGTTGGGAGGCCGACGGGGAGATCACCCGCGCCGCCCATGTGTCCCACCCGGAGGGCGACGACCGGGGGCAGCCCGGCGCCCTGGTGCGCGAGGTGGTGGACGACGCGGCCCGCGACCGCCTGGCCGGGAACGTCGTGGGGCACCTGCTCAACGGTGTCACCGAACCCGTCCTCGAGCGGGCCTTCACCTACTGGTCCACCATCGACGAGAACATCGGCAAGCGCATCACCGACGGGGTGCGGGCCAAGGCCCACGAGGGACCTTGCCGTCCGTGCCGAAGCCGGTGACCAGGGTGAGGACCTCGGCCCTGGGGTGCTCCGGGCCGGCCGCGAGGACCGGCCGGCCGTAGGCGCCCCGCCCCGGCGCCGCGGTTTTGGGATCGCCCGCGGTGCGTGCGCCCGGGCGGATCGCCGCGCGGGGCCGTCGGTCCCCGGGCCCGCTCCGGAATGTACGAACGTACGCTCCAGGGGTAGGCTCCCGGCATGACGATCGACGTAGTGCGGCGGCCGACCCGGGCCGACCGGCAGGCCCGCGCGGCCGTGGCGGTGCTGTTCCTCACCAACGGCGCCCTGTTCGCCAACCTGCTGCCGCGCTACCCGCAGATCAAGGACGACCTCGGCATCGGCAACGCCGCCTACGGCCTCGCCGTCGCGGCGTTCCCGACCGGCGCCATCGTCGCCGGCCTCGCCGCGGGGGTCCTGGTGCGCAGACTGGGGTCGGCGCGCGTGGCCGTCCTCGGCACCCTGCTGACGGGCGCCGCGGTACTGGCGGCGGGTCTCGCCGGCTCGGTGGCCCTGTTCGCGGCGGCGCTCTTCCTGGCCGGCGCCATGGACGCGATCACGGACGTCGCGCAGAACGCCCACGCCCTGCGGGTGCAGCGCCGCTACGGGCGCAGCATCATCAACTCCCTCCACGCCGTCTGGTCCATCGGTGCCGTCACCGGCGGCGCCATGGCCGCGGGGGCCATCGCCCTCGACCTCCCCCGGGGACAGCACCTGCTCATCTCCGGCGTGCTGTTCGGCGTCGCCGCCTGCGTGGCGCTGCGCTCCTGCCTGCCCGGCCCCGAGAGCGAGCCGGCCGCGGAGCAGGAGGGCGGCGAGGAGGTCGGCCCGGGACGGCGCGGGGAGACGGGGACGGGGTCCCGGCGCACCGCGTACGTGCTGGCCGCCCTCGTCCTCATCGCCACCGCGGGCACCCTCGTCGAGGACGCGGGCAACTCCTGGGCCACGCTGTACCTTTCCGAGTCGCTGGACGCCTCGGTGACGCTGGCGGCCTGCGGGTTCATCGCCCTGGTCGGGGCGCAGTTCGTCGGCCGCCTGATGGGCGACCGGCTCGTCGACCGGTTCGGGCAGCGGCGGGTGGCGCGCGCCGGCGGGTTCATCGTGCTGGCCGGCATGGGCCTGGCGCTGGCCGTGCCGACGGTCCCGGGCACGATCCTCGGCTTCGCCGCCGCCGGGTTCGGCGTGGCCACCCTCGTACCGGCGGCGATGCACGAAGCCGACGAACTGCCCGGCCTCAAGCCGGGATCGGGGCTCACCATCGTCTCCTGGCTGATGCGCCTGGGCTTCCTGTGCTCCCCGCCGGTCGTCGGTCTCGTCGCCGATGCCACGAGTCTGCGCGCGGGCCTGCTCGTGGTGCCCCTCGCCGGGCTCCTCGTCATCCTGCTCGTCCCCGTCCTGCGGCCCCGGCGGGCCTGAACGGCACGGCTGGGAGGACAGCTCACGCCGGCAGTGCGTGCCGGTGCCCACCGCCACCGGCACCAGCACCAGACGCCGACCACCTCCTGGCTGCGGGAGTCGCGGGAAGAGACCCCGGTCAGGGGGTCGGGCGGGTCAGGGTCGCCGTGAACTTGTAGCGGGAGCCGCGGTACACGGAGCGGACCCACTCCACCGGGGTCCCCGTCTCGTCCCGCGCGTGGCGGGACAGCAGCAGCATCGGCAGTCCCACGTCCGTGCCGAGCAGTCCGGCCTCCCGTGGGGTCGCCGGCGAGGTCTCGATCGTCTCCTCGGCCTCCGCCGGCCGCACCCCGTACACCTCGGCGAGGGTGGTGTACAGCGAGGTGCAGCGGGAGAGGTTGCGGCGCAGACGGGGGAAGCGGCGGGCGGACAGGTGGGTCGCCTCGATCGCCATCGGCTCCCCGCCGGCCAGCCGCAGCCGCTCGATGCGCAGCACCCTGTCCTGGGGCGCCACCTCCAGCAGGGCCGCCAGTTCCGCGTCGGCGGGGACGTAACCGATGTCCAGCACCCGCGAGGCCGGGTTGAGTCCCTGCGCCCGCATGTCCTCGGTGTACGAGGTGAGCTGGAGCGTCCGGTAGACCTTCGGGCGGGCGACGAAGGTGCCCCGGCCCTGGATGCGGTCCAGCCGGCCCTCGCTCACCAGTTCCTGCAGCGCCCTGCGGACCGTGGTGCGGGAGGTGCGGAACTCCACGGCGAGCAGGCGTTCGGCCGGCATCGGGGCGCCCGGCGCGCGCTCGTCGGTCATCTGCAGTAACCGCTGCTTGATGCGGTAGTACTTCGGAACGCGGCCGATAGGGTCCTGTGCCCCCGTTCCGGCCCGGGCGCTGATGACGTCGGTGCTCATGACCTGCCTTCCGGCTGCGGTGTCCGGCCCGCGGACGGCGGGGAGCCGACCGCGGTGCACGTCGGCGGACGGCCGGGTTCGGCGCCGCACGCTCGGCGGTCCCGTTATAACGGTGAGCTCTCGCTTTGGTCTAGTCCAAACCTCAACCCGTACCCGTTTGGGTGGAGTTCTACGGCCCGCCAGGGGTTGCCGAGCCGTTATCCAGGCGTGAATCCACGACCCTTGACAGAGCCATAGGTCTAGGCCAAGCTCCCCTTGCTGGTCTAAACCATTTAGAGGAAGCCGGGTCCCAGCCCCCCGAGCCGTTGCGCCGTTGTCAGGGTCACCGCCGAGGGCGTGGGTGTGGAAGGCATTCCTGAGGAGGGGTGGCGCGTGAAGCGCAAGCTGATAGCCGCGATCGGGGTCGCGGGCATGATGTTCTCCGTCGCAGCGTGCGGCGGCGACAGCGGCGACGGCGACAAGAAGGCCGGAGCGGACGGGTACGCCGGCGAGACGCTCACCGTGTGGGTGATGGACGGCTCGTCGCCGGACCAGTGGCAGAAGGACCTCACCGCCGAGTTCGAGAAGAAGACCAAGGCGAAGGTCACGTTCGAGGTCCAGCAGTGGAACGGCATCCAGCAGAAGCTGACCACCGCGCTGTCCGAGGAGAACCCGCCGGACGTCTTCGAGATCGGCAACACCCAGACCCCGGCCTACGCCAAGACCGGCGGCCTCGCCGACCTCGCCGACCTCAAGTCCGAGATCGGCGGCGAGTGGACCGAGTCGCTCAACGAGTCGTCCGTCTTCGAGGGCAAGCAGTACGCCGCACCCTGGTACTTCGCCAACCGCGTCGTCCTCTACAACAAGAAGGTCTGGGCGGACGCCGGCCTCAAGGACACCCCCAAGACCCGCGACGAGTTCTACACCGCACTCAAGACCATCGGTGACAAGACCGACGCCGAGCCGATCTACCTGCCCGGGCAGAACTGGTACCACTTCGTCGGCCTGGTGATCGGCGAGGGCGGTGAACTCGTCAAGAAGGACGGCGACAAGCACGTCTCCAACCTCGACGACCCGAAGGTCGCCGCCGCCACGGAGACGTACAAGAAGTTCCAGGCCCTCTCCAAGGCCCCCAAGGACAAGGACGAGGCCACCCCGCAGCAGGGCGAGGTCTTCGCCAAGGGCGACGTCGGCGCGTTCATCGGCATGGGCTGGGAAGCCGGCATCGCGATCAAGGCCAACCCGAAGATCGAGCAGGACATCGGCTACTTCACCATCCCCGGTGCCGCGGCCGACAAGCCCGAGGGCGTCTTCCTCGGCGGCTCCAACCTCGCCGTCGCCGCGGGCAGCAAGAAGCAGGAACTCGCCAAGGAGTTCCTGAAGATCGCCCTCTCCGACCGGTTCGAGGGCCAGCTGGCCAAGCTCAACGGCGTCATCCCCAACAAGGAGTCGCTGCAGAGCAACCTGAAGGGCAACGCCCCCGCCGAGGCCGCCGCACCGGCCGCCGCCGTCGGTGGCACCACGCCGCTGATCCCGGAGTGGGCCGCGGTCGAGAACGCGCCCAACCCGATCAAGACGTACCTGACCGCCGTGCTGAACGGCAAGTCCCCGGCCGACGCCGCCAAGCAGGTCGAGGGCGAGTTCAACAAGCGCCTGGCGCAGCAGCAGTAGTAGCGCACGCGCTCCGACCGGGGCGGGGGCCGACCGACGCGACGGCCCCCGCCCCGCGTTGAGCACGCCGAGAAGAGAGATCGCGAGCATGACCGTGCAGACCGAACGGCCGCCCTCCGGCCCGGCTGACGTCCGCAAGGCGGACGACACCGGACCCGGCAGGCCGAAACCGAGAGCCGCGTCGCGCGCCGGCGCACTCGCCCCGTACCTCCTGCTGCTGCCCGCCTGCGCGGCCACCGTGCTGCTGCTGGGCTGGCCGCTGCTCAAGGACGTACTGCTGTCGTTCCAGAACCTCAACATGGCGCAGCTGATCCAGCACGTCACCGAGTGGAACGGCATCGACAACTACAAGGAGGTCCTCACCGGCGAGGACTTCTGGCGGGTCACCCTCCGCTCCATCCTGTTCACGGCGGTCAACGTCGCCCTGACCATGGTCCTGGGCGCCCTGACCGGTCTCCTGCTCGCCCGCCTCGGCAAACGGATGAGGTTCACCCTCATGATCGGCCTGGTGCTGGCCTGGGCGATGCCCGTGGTCGCCGCCACCACCGTCTACCAGTGGCTGTTCGCGCAGCGCTTCGGCGTCGTCAACTGGGTCCTGGACAAGCTCGGCTGGCACTCGATGGCCGACTACAGCTGGACCAGCAGCCAGATGTCCACGTTCTTCGTCGTCACCCTGCTGATCGTCTGGATGTCCGTCCCGTTCGTCGCGATCAACCTCTACGCCGCGACCACCACCATCCCCGGCGAACTGTACGAGGCCGCCGCCCTCGACGGCGCCGGCGCCTGGCGCAGCTTCACCACGGTCACCCTGCCGTTCCTGCGGCCGTTCCTCTACGCCACGACGTTCCTGGAGATCATCTGGATCTTCAAGGCGTTCGTCCAGGTCTTCACCTTCAACGGCGGCGGCCCCGACCGGCTCACCGAGATCCTGCCCGTCTACGCCTACGTCGAGGGCGTCGGCAACCAGCACTACGGCATGGGCGCGGCGATCGCCGTACTGACCATCCTGATCATGCTCGGCCTGACCGCCTACTACCTCAGGATCGTGCTCAAGCAAGAGGAGGACGCGCTGTGAAGCGCCCGCTCTTCGGCCGCGTGTGGCTCAACGCCACGGCCGTCGTCGTGTTCGTCGTCTGCGTCTTCCCCGTGTACTGGATGTTCGCCACCGCGCTGAAGCCGACCGGCGACATCATCTCCGAGAGCCCGGTCTGGTTCCCCACGAACATCACGTTCGAGCACTTCCGGACCGCCACCGACGCCGATCACTTCTGGACCTACGTCCGCAACTCGCTGACCGTCACCTGCCTGGCCGTCCTCTTCTCCCTGGTCATCGCGCTGGCCGGATCCTTCGCCCTGGCCCGGATGCGGTTCAGGGGACGGCGCGGCTTCGTCATCGGCTTCATGCTGGCCCAGATGGCGCCCTGGGAAGTCATGGTCATCGCGATCTACATGATCGTGCGGGACGGATCGATGCTGAACAGCCTGGTGCCGCTCACCGCCTTCTACATGATGATGATCCTGCCCTTCACCATCCTCACGCTGCGCGGCTTCGTCGCCGCCGTGCCGAAGGAACTGGAGGAGTCGGCGATGGTCGACGGCTGCACCCGCGCCCAGGCGTTCCGCCGGGTCATCCTGCCGCTGCTCGCCCCCGGACTGATGTCCACCTCCATGTTCGGCTTCATCACCGCCTGGAACGAGTTCCCGCTCGTGCTGGTCCTCAACAAGGACGCCGGGGCGCAGACCCTGCCCCTGTGGCTGTCCAGCTTCCAGACCCAGTTCGGCAACGACTGGGGTGCCACGATGGCCGCCTCGTCGCTCTTCGCCGTCCCGATCCTGATCCTCTTCGTCTTCCTGCAGCGCAGGGCCGTCAGCGGTCTCACCGCGGGCGCCGTGAAGGGATAACGCCACCCGATGACGACATTCACCACCGGCACCGACACCCTCACCCGGGACGCGCTCGCCGTGCTCCAGCCGGGCTTCGCCGGCACCACCGCGCCCGACTGGGTACGCCGCCGACTGGGCGAGGGCCTCGCCTCCGTCGCCCTCTTCGGCCGCAACGTCACCACCGCCGAGCAGGTCACCGCCCTCACCGCGCAGCTGCGGACCGAACGCGACGACCTGCTGGTCGCCATCGACGAGGAGAGCGGCGACGTCACCCGGCTGGAGGTGCGCACCGGTTCCTCCTTCCCCGGCAACCACGCCCTCGGCGCGGTCGACGACACCGGCCTGACCCGGGACGTCGCCCGCGAACTGGGCCGCAGGCTCGCCGCGTGCGGGGTCAACCTCAACTGGGCCCCCTCCGCCGACGTCAACGCCGACCCCGACAACCCGGTGATCGGCGTGCGCTCCTTCGGCCGGGACACCGCCCTGGTCACCCGGCACACCGCCGCGTACGTGGAGGGACTGCAGTCCACCGGCGTCGCCGCCTGCACCAAGCACTTCCCCGGCCACGGCGACACCAGCGTCGACTCCCACCACGCGCTCCCGCAGATCGACCTCGACGCCACCACGCTGCACGAGCGCGAACTCCAGCCGTTCCGGGCCGCGATCGCGGCCGGCACCCGGGCCGTCATGAGCGCCCACATCCGGGTGCCGGTCCTCGACCCGGACCACCCGGCCACGCTCTCCCGGCGCATCCTCACCGACCTGCTGCGCGGCGAACTCGGCTACGAGGGCCTGATCGTCACCGACGGCATGGAGATGCGCGCCGTCTCCGCCACCTACGGCCTCGAACACGGTGTCGTCCTCGCCATCGCCGCCGGAGCCGACGCGATCTGCGTGGGCGGCGGACTGTGCGACGAGGACACCGTGCGGAACCTGCAGAACGCACTGGTGAGCGCCGTACGCTCCGGTGAACTCCCGGAGGAGCGGCTCGCCGACGCGGCCGCCCGGGTGCGCGCGCTGGCCGCGTGGACCGCCGGCGTACGGCGCTCCCCGGCGGCGACCGCCGACCCCCGGCCGGAGATCGGCCTGGCGGCGGCCCGCCGCGCGGTGACCGTCACCCGTGCCGCGGGTGCCGCCCCGGTCACCGGGCCGGTGTACGTGGCCACCTTCAGCCCGGCCCCGAACATCGCCGTGGGCGACGAGACCCCGTGGGGCGTCGGCGCGGAACTGGAGCGACTGCTGCCCGGCACCACCACCGGCCACTTCACCGGCCCCGCAGCCGGCGACGCGGCGCTGAAGGAGGCGGCCGGGCGGCGCGTCGTCGCCGTGGTCCGCGACGAGCACCGGCACCCCTGGATGCGCACGGCCGTCGACACCCTGCTCGCCGCCGACCCGCGGACCGTGGTGGTCGAGATGGGCGTGCCGCAGTCCGCCCCGCGCGGCGCCCCGCACATCGCCACCCACGGCGCCGCACGCGTCTGCGGTGTCGCGGCGGCCGAGGCGGTCGTCGCGGGCTGATCCGCACGACGTCAGGGATGGATCTTCCTGCCCTCGGCGAGCATCGCGACGAACTTCTCGATCCGGGCCGCGCGGGTCCCCGGCCGCTTCGCCTCCTCGATCCGGTGCAGGATCGCGTACCGGTTGCGGCTGTCGAGGGTGCCGAAGAAGTCGGCGGCGCCGGGCACCGCGTCCAGCGCGGCCCGCAGATCGTCCGGCACCGTCGCCCTGCTCTGGCTCGCGTACGCGGCCTCCCAGCGGCCGTCCGCCTGCGCCCTCTCCACCTCCCGCAGGCCGGGCGGCCGCATCCGCCCCCGGGCGATCAGGTCCAGGGCCTTCTGCCGGTTGACCGCCGACCACCTGCTGCGCGGGCGGCGCGGAGTGAAGCGCTGGATCCAGTGGGTGTCGTCCAGCCCCTTCTTGTGCCCGTCGATCCAGCCGTAGCACAGCGCGGACTCCAGCGCCGTCGCGTAGTCGACACCGGCGATCCCCGAACCCTTCCGCGGGATCTTCACCCACACCCCGCCGGCGTCCTCGTAGTGCTCCTCGAGCCACGCCTCCCAGTCCTCCTGCGTCGCGAAGGCACGCACCGGCCCCGTCACACCCTTCACCTCACCAGCCATGCGCTCATGCAACAGGCCCGGGACGACCGGGTCAACGCGGGCGCACCGTACGGCAGTCGGGTCTCCTCCCAGGAGGGCGGGAGCGGGCGCGGTGCGATGGCGGAGCGTGTCGTATTCGGCCGATCGGGTGACCATGAGTAAGAATTGCCCGATGCAGACAGCCAGCGCGACAGGGGATGGAGCATGCCGGTGAGCAGCCACGACGTCACCGACGAGCAGTGGGAAGGGCTCGCCCAGGTCGTTCCGCTGCGGGGCCGCGACGCGTGGCCGTCCGCGGTGGGCCACCGCGCGCTGCCCGAAGCCGAGACGGAGGCGCGGCGCCGCTTCGTCGTCCTGCGCGTGAACGTGTTCGCGGACGCCCGCGACGTCGCCGAGACCCTGATGTCCGGCATACCCGTCCTGCTCGACCTGACCAGCGCGGAGCCCGAGGTCGCCAAACGCGTCCTGGACTTCAGCACGGGAGTCGTCTTCGGCCTGGCCAGCGGAATGCACCGCGTCGACCGCAACGTCTTCCTGCTGACCCCGTCCGGCACGGAGGTCACGGGCCTGATGGAGGGAATGGGCCTTCCCGGCGGCTGACCGTCCGCGGGCCCCGGGTGGGTGCTCGGCGCCCGGGGGCGGAGGCGCGCGACCGGGTGCCGTGGTCTGCCCCCCCAGCCCGGCGGGGCGGGGGTGCGGCCGCGGGCACGTCCGCCCGACCGGCGCGGTGAACGACGGCTCCTCGGCCGCCGGAGGCCCCGGCGTGACAGTGGTACACCTGGACCGTGACCGATCCGCACGACGACGACACCCCGCGCCCGCCCGGCCTGACGGAACTCCGGCGTCGGCTCGCCGAGTTCGCGGCCGCCCGCGACTGGCAGCCGTACCACACCCCGAAGAACCTCGTCGCGGCGCTCAGCGTGGAGGCCGCCGAACTCCTCGAGATCTTCCAGTGGTTGACGCCCGAGGAGTCCGCCCGTGTCATGGACGACCCGGACACCGCGCACCGCGTCACCGACGAGGTGGCCGACGTCCTCGCCTACCTCCTCCAGTTCTGCGAGGTCCTCGGCGTCGACCCGCTGGCCGCCCTGGCCGCGAAGATCGAACGGAACGAGCTCAGGTTCCCGGCCGGGAAGCCGCCCCACGCGTAGGGAGCCACCGACTCCGTTCTCACTCTCCGTGTTCGAAAAGTGGGTCGCGATCGAATTGTTGTCCGCAGATTTCGGTCTTCCTCTGGCTTTTTGTCTCACGTCCCCTCACTCTGGGTAGTGAACAGGCGAGTGCAACGGATGCGGACGCGTGGGCAGCGCGTCGGACAGACGGGGGCAGCGCATGGACGCTGTGCGGCTCATCGCGACGAGCAGAAGGGCGCTGGCCGCGAGCGGCGGCGTGCCGGAGAAGCTGGCCGAGGTATGGCAGGCGCAGGCCCTGGCCCAGGCGATGGGCAGCCGGCTCGCGGTCCTCGGCCCACCCGAACTGCGCGGAGAAGCACTGGGGCTGACCGAGCTCGCGGGGCGCGGCTGCGGCGTGCTGGACTCCCCGGAGTTCGCCCCGGGAGAACTGCGCGCGGCCCAGCTGACCGAACTGGGCGACGCGCGCCAGGCCTTGATGTGCCTCGGCGGACTGCTCGGCGAGGTCGGCATCGCCCTGGTCGCCATCGCCTGCTCCGTGGACGACGAGGCGATGTACTGGCAGTGCATGGAGGCCATCGACGCCGCGGACGAGTCCCGGGACCGCGTCCTGGAGATGCTCCGCAGGCTGGCGGACCGGGACGCGGCCTTACCGGTGCGGGAGGCCGGCTGAGCACACCCGCCTCCCGCCCGAACACCGACGCACCCGCGCGCCGACGTGCCGCATCCCCCGGCCGGTGCATCCGCGCACCCACGTGCCGCATCCACCGGTCGATGCACCCGCGCAGCGACGTGACGCACCCACCGACCGATGCGCGCACGCCCCCCGGCACCGGGGCACCCACACCTCCAGCGCTCACTCCCGGGTACCACCCGTGTCAGTGATCCGCGTGCTTCTGAGCCGCCCCGTCGCCGCCGTCACGCTCACGCTCCGGCCCCGTCGCCGACAGCCCCGTGTCCCGGGCCGACAGCCCCGCGTCAGCAACGCCGTCCGCTGCGCCGGCCCCGCGGCCACCCGCCCCGCCGCCGCACGCCCTCCTCCGACCTCGCCGCCGCCTCCCCGGCCCATGCCCCCAGGGCCGGTACGACCACGCCCGGCGCACGCACCCCGGCCGGCACGGGTGCAAGGTGCTCCGGCTCCGCGCGAGCCGACTATCCCCGTCGTGACCGCTCACCGGCCCGGCGGTACCGCACCACCGGACGCCGCCCGATGTCACCCGCCCGCGGCCCGGGCACGCCGTGGCGCGGGCGCGCCGGGGGCCGGGCGGAGCCGTCCCCGGCCGGGAACGTGCAGGATGGAGCCATGGATCTTCGCATCTTCACCGAGCCCCAGCAGGGGGCCACCTACGACACCTTGCTCACCGTCGCCAAGGCCACCGAGGACCTGGGCTTCGACGCGTTCTTCCGCTCGGACCACTACCTCAGCATGGGCTCCGGCGACGGCCTGCCCGGCCCGACCGACGCCTGGATCACCCTCGCCGGGCTCGCCCGCGAGACCAAGCGCATCCGGCTCGGCACGCTGATGACCGCCGGCACCTTCCGCCTCCCCGGCGTCCTCGCCATCCAGGTCGCCCAGGTGGACCAGATGTCCGGCGGGCGCGTCGAACTCGGCCTGGGCGCCGGCTGGTTCGAAGAGGAGCACAAGGCGTACGGCATTCCCTTCCCGAAGGAGAAGTTCGCCCGCCTCGAGGAACAACTGCAGATCGTCACCGGACTGTGGGCCACCGAGCCCGGCAAGACCTTCGACCACCACGGCACCTACTACGACCTCACCAAGTCCCCCGCGCTGCCCAAGCCCGCCCAGGCCAAGGTGCCGGTGCTCATCGGCGGCCACGGAGCGACCCGCACCCCCCGCCTCGCCGCGCGCTACGCCGACGAGTTCAACATGCCCTTCGCCTCCGTCGAGGACACCGCCCGCCAGTTCGGCCGGGTCCGCGACGCCGCCCGGGAGGCCGGCCGTGACCCGGGCGACCTCGTCTACTCCAACGCCCTCGTCGTCTGCGTCGGCAAGGACGACCAGGAGGTCGCCCGCCGCGCCGCCGCGATCGGCCGCGAGGTCGACGAGCTCAAGGCCAACGGCCTGGCCGGCTCCCCGGCCGAGGTCGTCGACAAGATCGGCCGTTACGCCGAGACCGGCTCCCGGCGCATCTACCTCCAGCTCCTCGACCTGTCCGACCTCGACCACCTGGAACTGATCTCCACCCAGGTCCGCCCCCAGCTGTCGTAGCGCCCCGCCCGGCGAACGGGTCCGCCCACACCCGGCGGCGGACCCGCCCACCGGCCCTCGAAATTCCGTGCGACCTCGCGACACCTTCCCTGTACGTTGAGCGCACCCGCCGGAATCCCGGCGCGCACCCGCAGTTCAGAAGGTGTCCGAGGGGTAACCACCGTGTTCCTGACGATCAGTACCACCGGCTCCGCCGAGAGCCCCGCGACCGACCTCGGTTTCCTGCTGCACAAGCATCCCGAGAAGGCGCAGGCGTTCCCCACCTCCTACGGCACGGCACACGTCCTCTACCCCGAGGCCGACGCCGAGCGCTGCACCGCCGCGCTGCTGCTGGAGGTCGACGCGGTGGCACTGGTCCGGCGCGGCAAGGGCAAGGGCCGCGGCGGCGCACCCGACGCCGCGCTCGCGCAGTACGTCAACGACCGGCCCTACGCGGCCTCCTCGCTGCTCGCCGTCGCGCTGAGCGGCGTCTTCTCCAGCGCCATGCGCGGTGTGTGCAACGCCCGCCCGCACCTCCCGGGCCGGCCGCGCCCGCTGCGTGTCGAGATACCCGCGCTGCCCGCGCGCGGCGGCCCCGGACTCGTCGGCCGGCTCTTCGAACCCCTCGGCTGGACGGTCACCGCCGACCCCGTGCCGCTGGACGTCGCGTTCCCCGAGTGGGGCGACTCGCGTTACGTGCGCCTGGTGCTGGAAGCGGACACGCTCACGCTCGCCGAGGCCCTGCGCCACCTCTACGTCCTGCTCCCCGTCCTCGACGACGCCAAGCACTACTGGGTCGCCCCCGACGAGGTCGACAAACTGCTGCGGGCCGGCGAGGGCTGGCTGCCCGGACACCCGGAGCAGCAGCTGATCACCAGCCGCTACCTCTCCCGCCGCTGGTCCCTGACCCGGCAGGCCAGGGAGCGCCTGGAGCTGGTCCGGCTGGCCGAGGCGGACGACAGCGACGTCGAGACCATCGACAACGCCGTCGAGGCCGAGACCGAGGAGCAGGAGCGGCCGACCCCGCTCGCCGTGCAGCGCCGCGAGGCGATCCTCGCCGCGCTCCACGCCTGTGGCGCCGCCCGGGTGCTCGACCTCGGCTGCGGCCAGGGGCAGCTCGTGCAGCAGCTCCTCAAGGACCCGTCGTTCACCGAGATCGTCGGCGTCGACGTGTCGGTGCGGGCCCTCACCATCGCCTCCCGGCGGCTGAAACTGGACCGCTTGGGGGAGCGGCAGTCCGCGCGCGTGACCCTCTTGCAGGGTTCCCTCGCCTACACCGACAAGCGGCTGGGGGGCTACGACGCCGCCGTGCTCAGTGAGGTGATCGAACACCTCGACCTGCCCAGGCTGCCCGCCCTGGAGTACGCGGTGTTCGGCTCCGCCCGCCCCGGCACGGTCCTCGTGACCACCCCGAACGTCGAGTACAACGTGCGCTGGGAGAGCCTCCCGGCCGGCCACGTCCGGCACGGCGACCACCGCTTCGAGTGGACCCGCGCCGAGTTCCGCGCCTGGGCGCGGAAGGTTGCCGAACGGCACGGCTACACCGTGGAGTTCGCACCCGTGGGACCCGACGACCCCGAGGTCGGGCCGCCCACCCAGATGGCCGTGTTCCGCACCGGGACCGTGAAGGAGGAGAAGGCCGCATGACCAGTACCGGCACCACCACCGACACCACCGCGGGCGCCCGCGTCCTGCCCGTCACCGACCTCTCCCTCGTCGTGCTGATCGGCGCCTCCGGCTCCGGCAAGTCCACCTTCGCCCGGCGGCACTTCACGCCCACCGAGGTCATCTCCTCCGACTTCTGCCGCGGCCTGGTCGCCGACGACGAGAACGACCAGAGCGCCTCCCGCGACGCCTTCGACGTGCTGCACTACATCGCGGGCAAGCGACTCGCCGCCGGCCGCCGCACCGTCGTCGACGCCACCAGCGTCCAGCAGGACGCCCGACGGCAGCTCGTCGACCTGGCCAGGAAGTACGACGTGCTGCCCATCGCCATCGTCCTCGACGTGCCCGAGCAGGTGTGCGCCGAGCGCAACGCGGCCCGCACCGACCGCGCCGACATGCCGCGCCGCGTCATCCAGCGGCACACCCGCGAACTGCGCCGCTCCCTGCGCCACCTGGAGCGCGAGGGCTTCCGCAAGGTGCACGTGCTGCGCGGCCCGGAGGAGATCGAACGGGCCACCGTCGTCACCGAGAAGCGCTACAACGACCTCACCCACCTCACCGGGCCCTTCGACATCATCGGCGACATCCACGGCTGCTCCGCCGAACTGGAGTCCCTGCTCGGCAAGCTGGGGTACGCCGACGGCGTCCACCCCGGCGGCCGCACCGCCGTCTTCGTCGGCGACCTCGTCGACCGCGGCCCGGACAGCCCCGCAGTGCTGCGCCGCGTGATGGCCATGGTGAAATCGGGCAACGCCCTCTGCGTGCCCGGCAACCACGAGAACAAGTTCGGCCGGTACCTCAAGGGCCGGGGCGTCCAGCACACCCACGGACTCGCCGAGACCATCGCCCAGATGGACACGGAGAGCGAGGAGTTCCGCGCCGAGGTACGGCAGTTCATCGACGGCCTCGTCAGCCACTACGTCCTCGACGGAGGCAGGCTCGTGGTCTGCCACGCCGGACTGCCGGAGAAGTACCACGGCCGCACCTCCGGCCGGGTCCGCAGCCACGCCCTGTACGGCGACACCACCGGCGAGACCGACGAGTTCGGCCTGCCCGTGCGCTACCCCTGGGCCGAGGACTACCGCGGCCGGGCCGCCGTCGTCTACGGCCACACCCCCGTCCCCGAGGCCACCTGGCTCAACAACACCATCTGCCTGGACACCGGCGCCGTCTTCGGCGGCAAGCTCACCGCGCTGCGCTGGCCGGAGCGGGAACTGGTCGACGTACCGGCCGAGCGGGTCTGGTACGAGCCGGCCCGCCCGCTGCGCACCGAGGCCCCCGGCGGTCACGAGGGGCGCCCGCTGGACCTGGCGGACGTGCACGGCCGTCGCGTCGTGGAGACCCGGCACGCCGGCCGGGTGTCCGTCCGCGAGGAGAACGCGGCGGCGGCCCTGGAGGTGATGAGCCGCTTCGCCATCGACCCGCGCCTGCTGCCGTACCTCCCGCCGACCATGGCGCCCACCGCCACCTCGCACCTCGACGGCCACCTGGAGCACCCGGTGGAGGCCTTCGCCCAGTACGAGCGGGACGGTGTCGCCCGCGTGGTGTGCGAGGAGAAGCACATGGGCTCGCGCGCGGTCGCCCTGGTCTGCCGGGACGCGGCCGTCGCCGCCCGGCGCTTCGGCACCTCCGGGGGCGAGACCGGCTCCCTCTACACCCGTACCGGCCGCCCCTTCTTCGACGACGCGTCCGTCACCGAGGAGATCCTCGCCCGGCTGCGCACCGCCGTCACCGACGCCGGCCTGTGGGACGAACTCGCCGCATCCGACAGCGCCTCCGGCGCGGGCGACTGGCTGCTGCTGGACGCCGAACTGATGCCGTGGTCGCTGAAGGCGTCCGGCCTGCTGCGCTCGCAGTACGCCGCGGTCGGCGCCGCCTCCGGCGCGGTCTTCCCGGGCGCGCTGGCGGCCCTGGAGAGCGCGGCGGCCCGCGGTGTCGAGGTGCGGGACCTGCTGGACCGCCAGCGCGAACGCGCCCAGGCCGCCTCGGCGTTCACCGACGCTTACCGCCGCTACTGCTGGACCACCGACGGCCTGGACGGCGTGCGCCTGGCACCGTTCCAGATCCTCGCCGTCCAGGGCCGCAGCCTGGCCGCCCTGCCCCACGACCGGCAGCTCGCCCTCATCGACCGCATGGTCGAACACGACACCACCGGCCTGCTCCACACCACCCGCCGCCTCTACGTCGACACCGCCGACCCCGAGTCGGTGCGGGCCGGCGTCGACTGGTGGCTGGAGATGACCGGACGCGGCGGCGAGGGCATGGTCGTCAAGCCGGTCGACGCCCTGGTCCGCGACAGCGCGGGCCGCCTGGTGCAGCCCGGCATCAAGTGCCGGGGCCGCGAGTACCTGCGCATCATCTACGGCCCCGAGTACACCCGCTCGGAGAACCTGGCCCGCCTGCGCGGCCGCTTCCTCAACCACAAGCGCTCCCTCGCGATCCGTGAGTACGCGCTCGGCCTGGAGGCCCTGGACCGCCTCGCCGAGGGCGAACCCCTGTGGCGCGTCCACGAGCCGGTCTTCGCCGTCCTGGCCCTGGAGTCGGAACCGGTCGACCCGCGTTTGTAGTTGGGCTTGCTGTTCCCTTCCAGTGATGCGAGAGAGTGACCTTGCCTCGTGTGATCACCTGTAAACGTCGCGATGATCACACGTCCGTCCGGACATCAGTTCGTCAATGTCTTTTATGTAACGATGACTTGACGCTCCGTCATGGCATTGGCTACTTGCGACCTTGTGTGATCGTTGTGGGTGAGGTGTGACGGGAATGTGGACCCGGTTGCGGAGCGGGGGACCTGGCGTGTTCGGGCAGGGCGGTCGCGCCGCACGAGCGGGCGGCGGACGTGGCCGGGGTGAGAGAGCAGGGATGGTCGCGCTGCTCTGTGCTGCTGTGACCGTTGCCTTGGTGCCGGGCCCGGGGGCCTGGGCGACCGATGTGCAGCCGGGTGAGCCCATGTCGCTGGGGCAGAAGGCATTGCGGGAGGCGGAGGCGTCCGGCCAGCCGGTGGAAGTGCCGGAGGAACGCACGGAACGCACCACGGTGTTCGCCAACCCGGACGGTTACACCTTCACGCTGGAGGAGTCGGCTGTTCCTGTCCGTGTGGCCGCGCCGGGGGGAGGCTGGCAGGAGCCGGACGCGACTCTGGAGACACGAGCGGACGGCACGGTCGGTCCGAGGGCCCCCGCTGTAGAAGTGACGTTCTCCGGTGGTGGTGACGACGGCCCGCTGGCGCGGATCGAGGACAAAGGCAGAGCGCTCGCCCTGGACTGGCCGGGTACGCTACCCACGCCGCGCCTGGACGGCTCCAGCGCCGTATACCCCGAAGTGCTGCCGGACATCGATCTGAAGGTGACGGCTACCCCGGAGAGTTTCCAGCACGTCCTGGTGGTCAAGACCCCCGAAGCGGCGGCGAGCGAGGAACTGAGAAAGCTCACCTTTGGTCTGAAGACCGAAAACCTTAGGGTCGAGGAAGGAGCGGCCGGCAATCTGGCTGCGGTCGACGGTAACGGCACCACCGTGTTCAAGGCGCCGCCGGCCCAGATGTGGGACTCAGCCGGTCAGGACGTGTCCAGCGGGACACAGCCGCAGCTGATGACCGCCGTGCCCGCCCTCACCGGGGACGACGCGCGGACGGGCGAGCCGGCAGACCCGGCCGAGACGGCACAGTCCGGCTCAGGCATGGAGCCGGGACAGGGTGACAGGGTGGTGCGTATCGATGTCGAGGTCAGCGACGACTCGCTGTCGGTCACTCCGGACAGGAGCATGCTTACGTCCACCGACGAGTCGGCGTTTCGGTGTTCATCGACCCGACGGTGACCTGGGGGGAATCGGAGCGCACCCTGCTGCGCAGCGACGGCTATGAGTCCTACAACTGGGGCAACGGCTCGGATGACCTGGGCAAAGGCGTGGGCAAGTGCGGCACATGGAACGGCTACTCCTGCGGTCCCGGCTATGTGCAGCGCCTGTACTTCGAGTTCTCTCCCGCCAGCCTGAAGGGTAAGAAGGTCCTGGACGCCACCTTCCGGGTGACGGAGCCGTGGGCGTTCCAGTGCGACCCGCGCTGGGTGGATCTGGTCCGCACCAACAACATCTCCTCTTCCACGACGTGGTCGTCGCGACCAAAGGAACTGGACTTGATGGGGGACCGGCACGTGTCGGCCGGTCGTGGGTCATTGTGCGATCCCGATTCGCCCGACGCGCCGATCGAGTTCAATGACAACCCTGAGGAGACGAACGAGAACCTCACCCCCACGGTGCGTGACTTCGCCGCAGGCAAGTTCTCCCGGCTGACACTGCTCATCAAGGCGCACGATGAGTCGGACACCGCTGCCTGGAAGCGGTTCAAGAACGACGCTGTTCTGGCCGTGAAGTACGTGGCTATGCCAGCCATCCCCGCTGAGGTGGGCATGGTCTCCGGCTCCGGCTTCGTCTGTTCCACGGACGCGGCCAACCCGAGCATCGTGTCCGACCCGACCCCACAGGTCCAGGGCCGTCCCCGTACCGCGGCCGGTGGTGAGACAGGCGCGAACCTGCGCATTCGGTGGTGCACGGAGCAGTACAGTGGCTCGTCCTGGACGGTGGCCCACACCGACGTGGACGGTCCAACCACCGGCTACGTAGGAAACCTGGTCAAACAGACACGCAGTCTGCCCACGTTGCAGGAGGGCGTGAAGTACCGGTTGAAGGCACTGACCCTGTCCTACTACGAAGACGGAGGCCATCGGCAGAACACCGGCTACACCAGCCCGTGCCATTTCACTGTTGACTCCAGCGCGCCCAAAGCCCCGCAGGTCACCGTCGGCGGTCCGTACACCGTTTGTGCGGACAATGCCTGCGTGGCAGGAGGCGGCCCGGGTGTGAAGGGCACGTTCACTTTCACACCCGCCACCGGTGACACGAACACCGCGTACCAGTACAAGCTGTCCTCGCAGGCCGCATGGTCGGCCGAACTGCAAGGTGCGACTGCCACCGCCACCATCACTCCCACTCGTGGTGGCCTGCACCGCTTGTACGTACGGGCCAAAGACACCCTTGGCTGGGGCGCGCAGTCCGTGACCGACTTCCTGGTCGACGCCGGTGAGGGCCCGGTCGGGCAGTGGCATTTCACCGAGGCGGACGGAGTCGCACAGGATTCCGCCACCGCCGACGGACGCGACGACGCGACCCTGACGGGAGGAGCGGAGCGGGATGACCGCGGTCGCCGTGGCGTGATCACCCATACGGCCGAGGACAGCGTGCTGGGCTCCCAAGTCACGGACAGAGGCCTGGTGTTGGACGGTGACACCGGTCACGCGGGTACCAGCACGCCGGTGGTCGACACCCGAGCCTCCTATACCGTCTCCGGCTGGGCCCTGCTCGAACCCGGCATGGCGCACAACCAGACGGTGCTGGGGCAGAGCGGCGTCTATTACAGCGGCTTCTACCTCTCCTATCAGGAGTCACGTAAGACCTGGACGCTGCGTACCTCACCTGCCGACGGGTCGGGCGGCAACCTCAGCGATCAGATGGTGGTGGCCAAGCAGCCCGCCCCTCAGGGGGTGTGGACGCATCTGGCCGCGGTGTACGACGCGGAGAACAAGCAGATCCGCCTGTACGTCAACGGCGCTCTCCAGGGAAGTGACGCCGTGTCCGGGTCCTGGGCCGCAGAGGGACCGCTGCAGATAGGGCGCGCTTTGTGGCAAGGGGTGTACACCGACTACTTCGCCGGGTCCATCGACGAGGTCACCGTGTGGCAGCAGGCTCTCACGGACAATCAGGTTGCTGATACGGCCGACCTGATGAACTCACCGCAGCACGCGGCCGTTGAGCTGGTCGCGGACTGGTCGGCTGCCCGTGGTAGCGGCACCACCATTGCGGACACCACTTCTGGCTACGGCCGCTCGATGGTCCTGACCGGCGGCGCGGCGCTGCAAGAAGAGACGATCGTGCTCGACGGCAGCGATGACGCGGTCACCACCTCGGGACCGGTGGTCGACGACACCGGATCATTCACGGTCACCACCTTGACTGCCCTTGATGCGGACAAGCTCACCGCCAAGGCCGTCGGCTACACCGGCCAGGTCGTGGGCCAGCGCACCGCGGACGGCTCGGCCTGGGGCCTCTGGTACGAACGAACCGGCAGTACGACCGTGATCGACGAGGAGACTTTCGAGGAGAAGACCCTCCCAGAGGGCTCCTGGCACTTCGGCCGCCTCAACCACGATGGCACCTTCAGCGCGGTGGCCTCCGATGAGAGTGCCGCCATGGACGGCATGGTCCGCCTCACTGGTGTCTTCAATGCCTCCACGGGCACGATCAGCCTCTACCTGAGCAACATGCAGAACGGGGGGAGTCAGATCTTCACGGCGAAGGCCGGCTCCGGTGATTTGGTTATCGGCAAGGGCTTCACCAACAGCGTGTGGCGGCATCATCTGCCGGCCAGTGTGGCCGAGGTACGGGTGTGGGCCGGTGCCATGGCGACTTCTGAGCAGGTCAGCGAGACTGTGGGCGACTGAAGCGGTGACAGGTGGGGACAGAAACGGCGCCGTTCGTCCTCACCGCACCGGGATGGTTCACAGGCGCATCAACGATCCCTGTTCGGCGTGCAGAAACTTCATTTCTGAAAAATAAGGTGGGGCGAAGCGATGGCTTTTGGCATAGGCACCTCAAGGCGACTTGAGGTGGTCCGGCGGCGCTCGAGTCGGCTCCTGGGCCAATCACTGGCTCTTGCCCTGATCGTGCCGACCGGACTGGCTCAGGTCGCCCAAGCTGCGGAACCTGGCGGTCTCGGGCGCCCAGACGTTCCGAAGTCACCGGTGACCAAGGTCAAGGCGTTCGCAGGGCCCAGTGCGGAAAAGGCGCGGGCCAAGGTCACCCAGGACCGTAAGGCCAACGAGGCGCAGGCCCGGCAGGCCAGCGGGGAGCGATATGCCGCCTGGCCCGTGCACGGCACCGCGTCGCTCACCCTCAGACCGGGCGCGGACCGTACCGCCGAACCGGGCGGCACGTCCGTGACGCTGAAGCCGGAAACCCCCTCTTCGAAGGCCTCCGCTGCGGCATCAGGCGAGGCGCAGGTCACCGTCCTGGACCAGAAGGCGTCCCGCGAAGCGGGTGTCACCGGCATCCTCCTGACCGCCACGGCCGACACACCGGGCGCGGCGAGCGTGAGCATCGACTATTCCGGCTTCGCCTCGGCCATCGGCGGCGGCTGGTCCCAACGGCTGCGCCTGGTGCAGCTGCCTGCGTGCGCGCTGACGACCCCGGACAAGGCAGAGTGCCGCGAGCAGACGCCGCTGCCCTCGGACAACGACCCGAACAACCAGATGGTCTCGGCGAAGGTCCACCTGGGCAAGGCGGCCGATGGGCCGTCCACCCAGTTGCTGGAGGCCGGCAGTGCTGCCTCCAGTGCGACCGTGTTCGCGGTCACGGCTGCTTCGGCCGGTTCCGGTCAGTCGCCGAACGGCGCGGGCGACCACTCGGCGACGAAGCTGTCCGAGTCCTCTTCCTGGCAGGCGGGCGGCAGCTCGGGCTCTTTCACCTGGTCCCACGCCTTCGCCCTGCCGCCCGCAGCAGCGGGCCCGGTGCCGCCGCTGTCCCTGTCCTACGACTCGGGCAGCGTCGACGGCCGCACAGCGACCACGAACAATCAGACCACTACCGTGGGCGAGGGCTTCAGCCTCACCGAGTCCTACATCACCCGCACCTACGCTAGCTGCGACGACGACGGCCACGACGACGTTTTCGACCAGTGCTGGAAGTACGACAACGCCAGCCTGGTCCTCGACGGCAAGTCAACCAGGCTGATCAAGGAAGACGGCAGCGGTCAGTGGAGGCTGGAGGACGACGACGCCTCGAAGGTGACTCGCTCCACCGGCGCGGACAACGGCGACAACGACGGAGAGTACTGGACGGTCGTCACCGGCGACGGCACCAAGTACGTGTTCGGCCTGAACAAGCTGGACGGCGCGGCAGACCAGCGGACGAACTCCACCTGGACCGTTCCCGTGTTCGGCGACGACTCCGGCGAGCCTGGCTACTCCGGCGGTGACGCGTTCGCCGACCGGGCGCTGACGCAGGCCTGGCGGTGGAATCTCGACTATGTCGAGGACACCCACGGCAACGCGATCACGTACTGGTACGCCAAGGAGACGAATCACTACAAGAAGAACAAGGCCAACACGGCCGGTGCCTCCTACATCCGCGGCGGCTACCTGAACCGGATCGAGTATGGGCTGCGCAGAGGTGCCCTGTTGACCGACAAGGCCGACGCCAAGGTCACCTTCTCCTACGCCGAGCGCTGCACCGCCTCGGACTGCTCCAGCCTGACGAAGGACACCGCCAAGGACTGGCCCGACGTTCCGTTCGACGCGATCTGCTCCAAGGACGACGACGAGTGCAACGCGGCCGGCCCCTCCTTCTTCACCCGCAAGCGGCTGACAGGCGTCGACGCCTTCTCCTACAACGCCACCAGCGCTGGGTACGATCCGGTGGACTCCTGGGACTTGACCGGGGAGTACTTGGACGGCGGGGACATCGGTGACAGCTCCGACCAGGTGCTGACGCTGAAGTCGCTCAAGCGCACCGGCAAAGCCGGCGAGACGCCCCTCACCGTGAACCCGATTTCCTTCACCTACCAGATGCGGCCCAACCGCGTCGACGCCACCGACGATATTCTTCCCTTGACCCGGCCGCGCATCTCCACCATCACCTCCGAAGCCGGCGCGATCACCGCTATTACCCTGTCGCCACCGGAATGCACGCGCAGCGAGGTAGGAGGCGCGGCACCGGACAGCAACACCCGCTCTTGTTTCCCTCAGTACTGGAACATCAACGGTGCTGAGAACGCCTCCATCGACTGGTTCCACAAGTACCGCGTTCTGGCTCTGGGTGTGCACGACCAAGCCGCCGGCAACCCGGCCGTGGAGTACGCCTACGACTACAGCGGCGCGGCCTGGCACCACAACGACGACGCATTCACTCCGAAAAGCGAGCGGACCTGGTCCGAGTGGCGCGGCTACCGCCAGGTCACCGCTCACACTGGTGCCGTCGGTGAGACCCGGTCGAGGACCGTCTCGCTCTACATGCAGGGGATGCACGGCGACAAGAACAAGAACGGCACCACCAAATCCGTGACAGTGGCTCCGCTGCTCGACACGGATGTCGACTTCACCAACGCGTACGACAGCGACCACTTGAAGGGCCAACTGCGCCAGCAGGTCGTCTACAACGGCAGCCAGCCCACCACCAGCGTCTTTCACGACTACACCTACAAGAACACCGCCAGCCAGACCGTTCCGGATGCCACCGACCACGTCGCCCGGTGGGTCCGTGACACCTCGACATACACCAGCACCTACCTCACCGCTTCCAGCAAGTGGCGCACTCACGTCGCCACCAATCGCTATGACGACCTCGGCATGGTGAACGCCGTCGACGACTACGGCCAGAAGGGCGCAGACGGAGACGAGACCTGCACCCGCACCTGGTACGCCCGCAACCTCGATCTCGGCATCACCAGCCTGGTCTCCCGCACCAGAACCGTCGCCGGGGAATGTTCGGTCGCCGACGCCAGCCTGAACCTGCCCGCCAGCAGCAACACATCCGGCGACGTCCTGGCCGACACCGCGACCGTCTACGACAAGGCCGACGCCACCACCTGGCTGGCCACGCAAAAGCCCACCAAGGGCGAGGCCACCTGGACCGGGCGGGCCGTCGGCTACAGCGCGACCGCCGGCAGTGACGGTCAGCGTCTGCCCTCCGGTTGGCAGACGATCGCCACCACCACTTACGACACCCTGGGCCGCCCGCTGACCGTCACTGACGCCACGGGCGAGAACACCGCCGCCACTACCTACACCCCCGCCGACGCCGGCCCTCTGACCCGAACCCTGGTCACCAACCCCATGGGCCACCGCACGATCAGCTTCCTCGACCCCCGCCGTGGCCAGGCCCTTCGCACTTACGACGCCAACAACAAAAAGACAGAGCAGAAATACGATGCCCTCGGGCGACTCACCGACGTCTGGCTGCCCAACCGGTCCACCAGCCAGAACCCGAACACCAAGTTCGCCTACCACCTGAACAACACGAAGCCGTCCTGGGTGTCCACCTCGTCGCTGACCAACGCCAGCACGTACAACATCAGCTACGCCCTTTACGACTCCCTGCTCCGGCCACTGCAAACCCAGTCACCCACCCCTGATGGTGGCCGACTGCTCACCGACACCCGTTACGACACACGCGGCCTGGCCTACGAGACGTTCACCGACATCTTCGACACCACCAGCACCCCCAGCGGCACCTACACCCGGGCCGAGTACGGACGCGCCCCGGTCCAGACCGAAACCGTCTTCGACGGCGCCGCCCGGCCGACCACCAGCGCCCTCTACGTCAACGGCATCAAGAAGTGGGCCACCACCACCAGCTACACCGGTGACACCACCGCCACCACCGCCGTCCAAGGCGGCGAGGCGCAGCGCACCATCACCGACATCCGCGGCCGCACCGTCGAAATCCGCAACTATGCCGGGGCGAGCCCTGCTGACGCCGACTTCGGCACCGGTCCGGGCGAGAAGTACGCAGCCGTGAAGTTCACCTACGGCCTGGACGGCCGGCAGAAAACCATCACCGGGCCGGACGGGGCCACCTGGTCCTACAGTCACGACCTCTTCGGCCGCCAGAGCAGCACCGACGACCCGGACAAGGGCAGGACAACCACCGAGTACAACGCGCTCGATCAGGTCGTCAAGACCCTCGACTCACGCGGCAAGTCCATTCTGAGCGCCTACGACGCACTCGGCCGCCCCACCGCAACCTGGACCGGCTCGAAAGTCGACGCCAACCAGCTCACCGGCTACACCTACGACACTGTCCTCAAGGGTCTGCCCGCTACCTCGACCCGTTACATCGGCGGCAAGAACGGAGCCGCTTACACCCAGGCTGCCACCGTCTACGACAGTATGAGTCGGGCCACCAACACGGAGATCCGGCTGCCGGCCAGTGACCCGTTCGTCAAGGCCGGAACGCCCACCACACTGCGGTTCGAGACGCACTACAACGTCAACGGGACGGTCAAGCAGACCGAGGCCCCGGCACTCGGCGGCCTGGAAGACGAAATCACCGACTACGGATACAACGGCCTGGGCGGCCTCACCTCGATCGGTGTCTACCTGACCGGCATCGACTACTCGGCCCTTTCCCAGCCGAATCAGCTTACGTTCGGCACCGACAAACGCCTCTATGTCGGCAATGACTTCGAAGAAGGCACGGGCCGTCTGACCCGCAGCTACGTCCAGGACGAAACGCATCCCTACCAGCTGCAGAGTCTCAACTACACCTACGATCAGGCCGGCAACGTCACCTCCCTCAAGGACCCCACCACCCTGGGGGGCACAAGTGATGCAGACACCCAGTGCTTCAGCTACGACGGCCACCGCCGCCTGAGTGAAGCCTGGACCCCCAAATCCCAGAACTGCACCGATGTACCCAGCGCCAGCGCACTGGCGGGTCCGGCCCCGTACTGGACCAGTTACACCTACAACACTGCCGGTCAGCGCACCACCGAAACCCAGCACACCCCCAACGCCACCACCCAGACCTCCTACTGCTACACCAATACCGAGCAACCCCACACCCTGACCGGAACCACCACCGGGAACGACTGCGCTACTCCTGAACGTACCTACGCCTACGACCCGACAGGCAACACCACCGACCGCCCCGGTCGGACCATGGGCAGCACACAGGAGCTGACCTGGTCCGAAGAAGGCAAGCTGACCCGCCTCGCCGAGGAAGAGCAGTCCACCGACTACCTCTACTCCGCTGATGGCAACCTGCTCATCCGAGCCACCGAAAACGGCGAACGCGTCCTCTACGCCGGCGCGACGGAACTCCACCTCCGCACCGATGGCACCGTCTGGGCCCAGCGTTACTACGCCGGCGGCGGTATCACCGCCGCCATGCGCACCAACCAGTCGGGCAGCCACGAGGTCACCTTCCTCATCAGCGACCATCACGGCACCGCCCACCTGGCCGTCAACCGGAGCGACCAGGCCTTCACCAAGCGTTACACAACCCCCTTCGGCGCCGACCGCGGCAAGCCCGCCTACGGCCCCTGGCCCGACGACAAGGGCTTCCTTGGCAAGACCAGGGATGGAACCACCGGCCTGACTCACATCGGTGCCCGCGAATACGACCCGAGCATCGGCCAGTTCATCAGTGTCGACCCGATCCTCAACACAGCAGACACTCTGTCCCTCAACGGCTACAGCTACGGCAATAACAACCCGCTCACCGTCAGCGACCCGACAGGGCTCATCAACGCCCTGCCCCGAGGCGGCGGCTGCGATCCCATCATCTGTCCGAATGCCAACTGGGGAACGAAAAAGGAGAAAAAGAGCCTCACGAAGGCGTTCACGAAGCACTACCAGAGAACATCCGGCTGGGCGCCGCCCGAATCGCGCGGGTATGACAAGAACGGCGATGGGAAGGTGGCGATCAATCCAGGCCTGTCCGTGCCGGCGTCTTGGGACAACCTTCCGCAACTGGCGAAGGTGTTCAATCAGCATCTGGTCGACGGCTGCTATACGAAGAATCTCGGCTGCTACAGCGACTTGTCGCAGACAGTTGTCAGTTCATACCTCTATAAGGCGAAGAACTACGCGTGCCGCGAGGTGTATGGGGGAGCCTGCCCCGACGGCTACAGTATCGGCAAGGAAATGGCGGCAGCATTTCTTATAGCTGCGCAAGAATATACAGGGGGGCGCGGAGCTGGAGGTCGATCCCCGAGTGGCTGCAACTGCTTCCTCGCCGACACTGATGTCCTCATGGCCGATGGAACGACCAAGGACATCGAAGACGTCGACCTGGGTGACGAAGTAATCGCGACCGACCCGGCAACGGGGAAATCGGGGCCACGAGAAGTCACTCGTCTGATCCGCACGGAAGACGACAAGCACTTCAACGAGCTCTCCATAGCTACTGACCGGGGCGTCGAAAGGCTCACGGCAACGTACGAACATCCCTTCTGGTCCCCCTCCGAGGGTGACTGGGTCGAAGCCGCCGCCCTCACGCCCGGAATGACCCTGCTCACCGACGACGGCGACACCGTCATCGTCACAGCGAACCGCGCGTACACCAAGCACGCCCGCACCTACAACCTCACCATCGACGACTTCCACACGTACTATGTGCTGGCGGGGCAGACTCCGGTCCTTGTTCACAACAGCAACTGCGGCCCGTCCCTGAAGGATTTGCAGAAGGACTACCCGCGGCGCACTGTGGGAATTCTTGATGTCGGGGGCGATCAGCTGCCGATGATCAGTGGTCCAGGCGGTCAGTCTGGACTCCTCAAGAACCTCCCAGGTCGTACGAAGGCCAACGGGGAGCACGTGGAGACTCACGCAGCAGCTTTCTTGCGTATGAACCCGGGTGTCAGAAAGGCCGTGCTCTACATCGACTACCCGACGGGGGCCTGCGGAACATGCAGAAGTACATTGCCTGACATGCTGCCCGAAGGTGCTCAGCTGTGGGTGATCTCACCGCGTAGGACTGAAAAATTCACGGGACTTCCTGACTGAGTTAGGAAAGGAATCGGCGGCCCATCCAGGTGGATCGGCCGCCGATTCGTGTTTCCCTGTCTACCAGGGCAGTGGTTCATCGGTTGTGTGGTCCTGAGCGCCGGAGTATGAGCGCCACTTGACTCCTGGCATATTCTCCGCCCAGGAGAGATCGCCTGGCGCCCTCGCCGCCAGGGTGACGTCATGACCTTCGTCGGGATCATCGCTCGGGTGGACGAGCGCCAGCCAGCTCTCGCCGAAGAGGATGCGCGAATCGTTGGCTGGCCAGTTCCACGCAGGGAAGGGGAGCTCATGACTTCCTTCCCGAGACCAGAGCCAATCTGCCGGGACTCCTTGCGCTACTTTCGTCGCAGGAGCCCCCAGGATTGCCTCTAGGATCGTGGCATGAATCAAGAAATCTGAGAGCTGCTCGTCAGTCCGTCGCCATGGGGTCGGTTCGTCGGACGGCTCTCGCTCGTACACAGAGCGATCTTCACTGGCCGGGTCGAATGCCCAGACCCAAGTTCCTTGGTTCTCAACCCAGAACGGAATCTTTCCGTCTTCCACCGCGAGTTTCGAAAGGGGGATGGCGTAGTTGTGCGAGGTGATCTCCCCGCCCCACTGGGCAGAGATTTCATGCCACTCGACAAGCTCCCTGGGCGCTTCAGGTGATTCTCCCAGTCTCACATTGGGTGATTGCGGGGCGCCGTACCACCTCCGCAGAAATCGCAGCAGGCCCGGGTTGTCCGTGGGAGCGAGAGAGTTCATGTGAGACATTATGCGCTACATGCCGGGTGTCGACGTGAGTTGACCTGTGCATCGCTAAAGCAAAACGGGAGCCCCGTAGGTGGGGCTCCCGTGGGCCATGACGGCAGTAGTTGACGGCAACGTCAGCGGACGAGGGCGGCGCAGGGCGGCGGTTCGTCGCCGTCGCCGCTTGCCGTCTCGGCGGTCTCCGGGCTGCCGAGTGCGGTGCTGAGGGTGTTGATGGCGTCGCGCTGGAGGCGGAGTCGGACGTGGGCGTAGACGGTGGCGGTGACGCCGATGTGGGCGTGGCCGAGGAGTTCCTTGATCACGACGAGTTCGACGCCCTGTTCCAGGAGCAGGGTGGCGGTCGAGTGGCGGAGGTCGTGGAAGCGAATGCGGCGGAGGCCGGCCTTGTGGAGGAGCGTGATGAAGGCGCGGGTGAGGTTGGTCGGGTCGATCGGTCGACCCTGCGCTGTGGTGAACACGTGCCCGTCGTGCTGCCATGTGGTGCCCGCGGCCTCACGCTCGCGCTTCTGCTGTTCGTGGTGGAGCTTCAACGACTGGACGCAGCGGGTGGGGAGGGCGATGCGGCGCTCGGAGGCCCGCGTCTTGGTGGGCAGCGTGGTGAGCCCGCCTGCGGCGGTTCGCTGCAGGGTGCGGCGAATGGCGGCGGTGCCCGCGTCGAGGTCGAGGTCCTCCCAGCGCAGGCCAAGGAGCTCGCCCTTGCGGAGTCCGGTGTGGAGGGCGAGTTCGAACAGCGCGTGCAGCCGGTGGCCCTGGGCGGCGGCGAGCAACTGCCGGGCTTCTCCGGCGGTGAGGGGTTCGAAGCGTCGGGGCCGGGGTGTGCCGATGCGGACGTTGCGGGCGACGTTGCGCGGGATCTCCTCCTCTCGTACCGCGTGCTCCAGGGCGGACTTGAGGACGGAGTGGACGTAGGCCAGGGTCAGGGGCGAGAGCCGCTTGGAACAGCAGTTTCCGGCGGCGCAGCAGCGGGGCTTATCTCGGCCGGCGTCGAGGCGGCGAGTGCAGCACTGGCAGGTGGTGCGGAGCTGGTTGAGCCAGGTGCGGACGTCTTTGGCGGTGAGCTTTGCGACCTTCTTCCGTCCGAGGCCGGGGATGAGGTAGAGCCCGGCGACTGCGGTGTAGTGGGTGTACGTGTTCTCTCGCAGGTGGTGGATGGCGACGTTCTCCAGCCAGTACGTCAGGTACGCGGCCACGCTGCCCTGCGCGGACGGTACGGGGAGGCCGCGGTTGCTGGCCGCGATCTTCTCGGTGAGCTTGGCCAGGGCTTCCTTGCGGGTGGTGTCGTAGACGCGGACGCGGCGACGGGTATTGCCCGGCGCGAGGACGTATCCGGCGGCCTCCCAACGGCCGTCCTTGCGCTGGTAGATCGTGCCGTCTCCGTTGGCTCGGGTACGGCGGGAGACGGGGGTGTCGCGGGGCGTGGTCATCAGGCGGCTTCCTGTTCGAGGCGAGCGTGGATGAAGTCGGTGAGGGCGTGGGTGGGGATGCGACGGGAGCGGCCGAGGGTGATCGAGGCGAGCTGGCCGGTGCGGAGAAGGTCGTAGACGGCGGAGCGGCCGAGCTGGAGGCGGGCCATGACCTGGGGAACCGTCAGCAACTCCGGAGCCCGGCCCGCATCCGCGTGGAGGACGGCGGGCGGGAGCGAGGCCATCAGCAGCCCCCTTCGGCCGTGAACTGCCGGTCCAGTTCCCTGCGGTGCCATACAGCGGCGGCGAGGAGGTTCGCGCCGGGGCTGTAGCCCGAGCCGAGGTAGTCCCAGTGGCCGATGACGAGAGTGGTCGTCGGGTCGGGTTCGGGAAGGCCGGCGTGGGCGCGGGCCTGTTCGGTACGCCAGGCGCGGCGGGCGTCGCGCAGCGCGCCGAGCGTGACGGAGTAGGAACGGGACTTGGTGGAGAAGTGACCCCGGAAGCCGAGCATGTGCGCCCACTTCCAGAGCTTGAGATCGGCGAACTCCGGCAGGCGGCCCAGCTCCCAGCAGGTGCGGATCATCTGCCGGACGTGCCGGGCGACGACGAGGCGGGGCAACGGCCGGGCCTGCCCGGTGCCGTCGCACGCGCTGCACGGAAGCGGGGTCCCGTGGGGCAGGAGGGTGGCGCCGCGTCCCTGGCAGGGGCGGCAGAACAGGGCGCGGTCGAGGGTGCCGGAGGCGTCGGCGGACTTGGTGGCGTACTTCGCCACGTAGGCGGCCACGGCCTGATCGCTGAATTCGGTGTCGGTGCCGAAGGCGGCGATCTCGCGCACGTCGAGCTGCTGGCCCCAGCCAAGTTCGCGTTCCCCGACCGCGTCGGAGTCGACGGAGATGCGGGCGCGTGGCGCGGCGGCGCGGATGGCGTCCGTGAGCACGGCGACGGTGGCGTACGGGGGCGGGGACTGGGTGCTGCCGTCGGGGCCGTCGAGTCGGATCACGGCGTGGAAGTGGACCAGGCCGCGCTTCTGGTACTCGGCGACCTTGGCGAAGGACACCCGCAGTACGGCGCGGGCGGCCTTCTGGGTGAGGCCGAGCCGGGCGGCGAGCTCGCGGCGCAGGTAGGTGGTGAAGCGGGCCCACAGGGCGGAGGCGTCGGCGTTGAAGAGGACTGCGCCCGTGTAGTCGTACGTCGCCGGATTGAGCGGCGTACCGAGCAGCGGATCCGTTGAGTCGTGGCGGGTGCCGCAGCGGCAGGGCCGTGCGTCGGGGCGGTTGTGGACGGGGCCGAAGGAGGGTGCGGTGAGGGTGGCGAAGACGCGGGGGTGGGTGCGGACGGTGTCGGGGACAGTCTTGCCGCCGGAGAGGCCGGCGCGGATGAGGTGGTAGGTGTCGGCGGCGTAGAGGCGGGAGCAGGCCGGGCAGCGCGAGGAGCGGCGATTGCCGCACGGGGTGAGCAGACTGCCCGTGGGCTCCTCGGCGGAGCTGTAGGAGCGCAGCACCTCCCCGGTCGTCGTGTTGAGGGTGGTGGTGTGGCCGTTCAGGCGGACGGGTTCGGTGCAGCCGCCGAGGCGTTCGATCTGCTGCCGTGTCCGGTCGAAGTCGGGTTGGTTGACTAGCTGAAGCAGGTCCCGTACGGCGGGGCTTGCCACGTGGCGCAGGTCCAGGGTGACCATTCGGGGCGTGTCCCTTCAGTTCGGGTGGGCGGCCCCGAGCAGCAACCAGCCAGGTGCGGAGGTGTGTTGGTGCTGCTTGGGGCATGACGAACCAGGCCCATGGACGGGCGTGGGGCTGAGCGAGGGGGTGCCGCTGGTGAGGGCCGGGCTCAGAGCTGAGCGAGGGCGGCGGTGGCCACCGGCAGGGCGACGCCCATGCGAGTCCCCAACTGGGCTGCTGTGATCGGCGCTTCGTGCTCGGTGCGGTGGGTATCTGCGATGCGCCGGGCCGCGTCCAGCAGGGCAGTCGGCAGGGCCGGGCCAGAGGCGGGTCGAGCCGTCTTCGCGACGGTGACGGGCAGAGCCGCGGCCGGAGCCGGGGCGGGCTGCGATTCCTCGGCCGGGGCGGTAACGACGTCCGGGATGAGAGTCGGGGGTGCCGATTCGGGGGCGGGTGCCTCGTCGGGCACCGGCTTGGGGACAGTGGTGGGTACGGCCTCCAGCTGCGGGACGGGGTGGGTGGGGGTGTGGAACTGGGCGAGGAAGGCGGGGCCGACGTGGCCCCAGCCGAGGAGCAGGAGCGGGGCGACGGTGTCCAGGCAAGCCCGGCCGTACCCGCACCCGGGACGCCGGCCACCGTCACTCCGGGCACGTTGGCCAGGGACACGCACACCCGGGCGGCGTACTCGTCCACTCCCAGCTCCCAGCGCGTCAGGTCCGTGAGTGGTCGGCCGGTGGGCCGGTGGGTGGTCGGCGTGGTCAGCGGGTCGGAGCGCACGCCCCGGATCACCACCTTGCCGGGGCCGTCCGGCAGCACGGACACCCGCGTGCACCGCCAGGCATCGGCAAGGAACCGCGCCGACTTCTGGTACTCCTCCAGCCCGACCTGCGGCAGCGTCCGGGCCCGCACGATCACCCCGAACTGGTCGGGCTTGACCTTGATCTTCGGAGTCAGCACCCGGGGAGCGGGCGGGGGACTGTCCTTCTGGGCGGTGATCTGCGTGAGCAGGCTCGGTGTCTTGTCGGTGACCGTCAGTCCCGCCATCCGCGCGAGCCGTACCCAGCCCCAGCGGACCCGGACGGCCTGCCGCATGCTGACCCGCGTGCCCCGGTCGGCCCGTACGTAGCGCACCACCGTCCACACCAGCCACACACCGATGAGCGCCGTAGCGATCGGCAGCACGTACGACGCGTATCCCGTGACGGCTTCCACGTCAGGCCCCCTCTTCGCGTATCAGGCGCAGGGCGTGGGCCAGGTCGAGGTGGGCCGCCTGTTCCGGGTCCAGGCCGAGCAGATCGAGCACGGCAGCCGAGACGGCGAAGGTGGCCTTGCCCTCGGTCCCCGGCAGGGGCCGGAGCGGGGACAACTCCCGCTCCGGCAAGTGGCGTTCGAAGCGGGTCACTGGTCCGCCTCCACCGTCACCAGCTCCAGGCGAGCAGCACGGTAGGCGACACCGTCGGAGAGCTGACCATTGAAGATCCGCGCCCACGGGGTGGCGAACAGCTCCACAGGCCGCACCATCGCCCCCGGCTTGAGCCCGGCCGGCAGGCCCGTCTCCGGAACGGTGATCTTCAGGACTTCGGCGCGGCCGTCCTCCATGAGCATCACGGTCACCGTGTACAGCGACGCGCCGGTCTCCCGGTCGGTGGCGACCTCCCCGGTCTGCTGGTCCTTGATCTTCAGCACCGGCTCGGTGCCCGCGATGCACACCGCCGACGGCAGCAGGGCAACACGGATTCGAGTCATGGCCATGCCATCACATCCTCGTTCGATGGAGTCGCTTGATCGACTCGCCATGACCATAGCGGCACACTCGCTACACCCGCAGTACTCGATTCGTATCGCTACAGCGATACGGCTGGAACGCCGAGGACGCCCGGGTGTGCCGCGAGTGCCGACGCCGCTACCCTCGTGCCATGAAGCTGCCCCTGGGAGAGGACCCCCGGCCGCCGTACGTCCAGGCCGCCGACGTCCTGCGCACCGCCATCCACGACGGCGAGCTGCGCCCAGGTGAACGGCTCCCCGCCGCGCGCGAGCTGCAACGACGCTTCGGCATCGCCAGCTCCACGGTCCAAAACGCCCTGCGGGTCCTCAAGGAGGAGGGGCTGATCTACTCCGTCCTCGGCCGGGGCAGCTACGTACGCGCGCCGAAGCCGATGGTGACCACCGAAGCAGAGGTGGCCGCAGCAGAGGAAGACGAAGTCGATCTGGGCGAGTCCGATCCTGAGTACACCGGTCTCGGTGACCTCCGGCGCGGTTGGCAGACCGCCGACAGCCCCGCTGACGATCCCCGCCCCCCGTACGTGCGGACCGCGGACGCGCTCCGCAAGCAGATCCAGGACGGCCGGCTCGCACCTGGGGCCAAGCTCCCCTCCGCCCGCGACCTGCAAGCCCAGTACGGCATCGCTAACTCCACCGCGCAGAACGCCCTGCGGGTCCTCAAGGAGGAAGGGCTGATCTACTCCGTGCAGGGCCGGGGCGTCTTCGTCCGACAGCTCAGCCCGCGCGATCAGTTCCTCAAGCGCTACAACGAGGGGCTGGAGGAAATGGCGGCGCAGCGTCGAGCGGACGAGGAAGCGGTACGACTCAGCGGCAAGACCGATGACGAGGTAGCCGCCGAACTCGCCGCCGCCGAGGAGCGGTTCACCAAGGCCAGCACCGAGTTCGAAGCCGCCACCGCCCACCGTGACGCCATGCGCGCCGTCATGGAGCAACGCAAGCGCCTCAGTGGCAACTACACGCCTGAAGAACGGGCCGCCAGCGTCCAGCGCCTGCACGACCGGCTGAACGAAGGCAGACGCCGGCGCTGAACCAGCCGCACCAGACGGAGCAGCAGGAGACGCAGCGCAGGGTTGTCGGGTCCCAGGTGATGCCTGACGATCTGGTCCCAGGTGATGGTTGACGCTGGGCCTAGACAACATCGGAAACCTTGTGGGGCTTGTTGGCTTTCACGTTACGGACCGGGGCGTCGGTGGTGCGGCGGATGACGCGGATCTGGCCGTCCAGGTCGACGGTGATCGTCGTGTCCGTGACGTGCACGGTTACGGTCTGGCCTGCGTAGGGGCGGCCGAGGGACACGGTCTGGCGGCAGACCATGACCGTGCCGACCGCGCTGACCCGCCGCTGCACCCGCACCGGCTCGACACGGGACCGTGGTGGCGGTCCGGCCGGCCGCAGGCCCCGCAGCCTGCGGACTTCCTCGCTGGTCAGCGGGTTGGTTCTCACTCTCAGCAGTTCCCGTGATGACGGGTCGAAGAACGACAGGGTCTCGTCGTCGATGCGGATGCCCACCTGGCGGCCGCCGAGGATCTCCGCCGCCAGCACCTGGTGCCCGCCCCGCTCGCCGTCGGCCCCGCCGGTCCGGGCGCGCAACAGCCAGCACAGCGAACCACTTCCGGGGCTCCGCCCCAGACCCTGGCCCTCCCTCCGAGGGGGTAGGGGGACCGCGTGCGAGTGCGGCTTCGTCGTGGTGTGGGGCTTGAGGGCGCGGGAGGGGGTCCCTCGCTGCTCGGTCACCGGAGGCGTACCAGGAACCCCCGGGGGCCGCCAAGGCCGAGCGCACGCGTCACGAAGTGAGCCTTGGCGGCCCCCGGGGAACCCTGGCACGGCGAAGCTGCCCGACCGACGAGGGACCCCCTCCCGCTCAGGCCCCGATTCTGCTGGCGCTCCGGCTCGCCACGTGGTCGGGCACTCATGAGGGTTGGTGTCTGCCGGATCGCCTCCGGCTGATGTGCCGACTGGGCGTACCGTGGAGTGGGAGGTGGTGAGTTGATGATTACGGAGCTGGCCGACAACGTCCGCAAGTACCGGCGTCGTGCGGGGATGAGCCAGGAGGAACTGGCCCATGCCGCAGGCGTATCGCCGGGCACGGTACGCAAGGCCGAGCAGGGCGGCACCATCCGCATGGAGACCTTGCACACGCTCGCCCGCGCGCTGGGGGTGACCACAGCCGCCTTGATGGCGTCCGATGCCCCGGAGCCCGTCGGGCGGAGCGAGGAGCCGAACCGCGTCAACCTGATCCAGCTCCGCGCCGCCCTCACCCCAGCCGTCGGACTTGTGGACCAGGACGCCGAAGCCGTGGCCGAGGAACCGAACCTGCGCACCTTCCGGCGGACGCTGCAAGACGCACGGGTGTTGTACTTCTCCGACAGCTACAAGAGCGTCGCGGCTCAACTGCCGTGCCTGCTGCGCGATGCCGCACAGGCCGTTGCCTACTACGACAGCGGGGACGAGCACCGGCAGGCTCTGCTGGCCCGTGCCGAGGCGCTGCGTCTGGCCGGCACCTACCTCACCCAGGTACGGCAGTACGACATCGCGTATGCCGCTGTACGCGGCGCCATCATGGACGCCCGTCAGGCCGGAGACATGCTTGCGGCGGGCTCGGGCGTCGGCTGCATGTGCTGGCTGCTGGTGCGCCAGGGCCGGTTGGACGAGGCGGAACAGGTCGCCGCCCGGAGCATGGACGCGGTGGAGCCGAAGATCACCGGGGCCGAGCCGGACCACTACGCGGTGTGGGGCGGCCTCGCGATGGAGGCCGCCGCCGCAGCCGCGAGGAACAACCGTCCCGACGAGGCGAAGGAGTACCGTCAGGCAGCCCGGGTCGCGGCAACCGCTGTAGGGACGGCGCATCGCAACGTCTCCCGGCACTGGTCCGTCTTCGGGCCGGTCACCGTCGCTGTCAAGGCACTCGAAGACGACATGGTCGTCGGCGACTCCCGCGCGGTGGTGCGCAAGGCAGGCGAGCAGGAGGAGCTGTCGCCCAAGGCGTGGAAACGCCTGGGCAGGCCCAGCACCAACGACGGGAACCGCTTCACCCTCGATGTGGCGCGTGCCCACACCCGGACCGGCGACTTGTCCGCCGCCATGGACGAGTTGACCCGCGCCAGGGAAGCCGCCCCGCAGTGGCTGCGGCACCAGAACGGGGCCGCCGAGACCATGCAGGAGATCCTGGGCAAGCGCAAGCGCACCCTCACGACAGAGATGCGCGAAATGGCCGACTACCTGGGCGTTGTCGGGTAACTGCCACGCAGCGTGGCAGTTCGTGAACCAAGAGTCGCGAACTGGCATGGCTACAGCCTGGGGTGGCGATCAGTCAGTGCCTACGGTCACTGTGTCCACGATCAGTGACCCAGGCCGGGGGTGCCCAGTGAGCCAGCCCAGGAGCGATGCCGACCGCATGCGTCGCAGAGAGCTGTACGACACCGCGTCGGGTGCGGGAGGACCCCGCTTACTGCCGTGGACCAGCCCGGAGGGGAAGCCCTGCTACCTGAGCACCGACGGCCGGGGCTACCTCTCCGCCCTCGCCGACAGCATCGAGACGGTACAGCTCAGCATGGGCCAGGAAGTGTTGGAGTACGCCCGCGACGCCACGATGCCCGGCGCGAAAACCCTGTCGGCGACCGAATACCGCTGGCTGGCCTGCCGGTTGACGGAGGCCCTGGCGGACGCGCTCAGGGTCGCGGACTCGCGCGGACAGCGCATTCCGGATCAGGAAGAGGCGACCGAGGATGCCTGACTCTCCGAACGCGGGCGCACCAGTACGCAATGTCTCTCGGGGGCGCTACCGCTTCCGCGAGTACCACGTGACCACCGTCCCCGACCCCCTGGCGCTGCCAAAGTTCGAGGCGGTCTGCGTCACCGGCGAAGAGCACAACTGCGGCGCCACCTCAGGCACACTGCATACCCCGGACGACCTGACCCGCTGGATCGCCGAACACTGCGCTCAGAGCGGCCACGAGTTCTACGAGCAGACCGTCCGCGCTCTCGTCCGCGCCGAACCCGGCGCGTGGCAGTAGAGTCCCCCTGCGCCGACAGCCGCCAGCGGCAACGCGACCGTGCCGCCTGAGCCCTTGACGGCAGTAGCGACGGCAACACCCACGGATTCCCCCGTACAACCACGGACACCAGCGGAACCCGAAACCGCCGCTGATCTGCGAATACGCAGATAGAGAGGGGTCGCGTAGCACACGTACTATGTACTCGCAGGTTCGACACCAATTCTCGTGCACAATTCCAATGGGGCGGCCTGTGGACTGGTTCCGCATGGCAGTACGGAATTGAGCAGGGCGACTGTATTCCAGCGACTGCTGGACAGCAATAAGGGGAATAATTACGGTGCCGCGCGCCTAGAGGACGGGACGATCCTGGTTGGTCGATCCAGTGCGGGTGTCCACGCGGAAGAAGACCTGATCAGGCAAGCTGGCGACAGGAAGATCGTGGAACTATACTCCGAGCGTCAGCCATGCGCGAATAAGTGTGAGGGTCTGACCGCGGGAATAAATACCAGTTGGTCCTGGCAGTGGAATGGTGTTGATCGTGGAGTGGTCAACGCGGAAATCAAGGCCGCGATCAACGGTCTATTCAAGTAGTTTGGTGGAAGCGGCACCCCATCCACCGGATAGGGTGCCGCCTCTATAGGTGGCGTTCGGATGAAGGTGTCCAATAGTGGATCTGACTGAAGATAACTGGCCGTCCTTTGCTATGGTGCAGATCCATGGTTCAAGTACCAGGAATCCCGACTGGAACGGCCCGGATCTAACGCTTGAGGTGCCAAAGGCGATGGTCGGGGCAACGTATAGGGCTGCGGGTACCCTAACGAGGGACCGTGGAAGCCTCGTTAGGTTTGGTTCGACCGGACTCTTTGGCAGTATTCTGCTGGATACCGTAACGGGTGCGGTGTTTAAGCGTGAACGAGAAGTGAATCATGTGAGTCTTGTGAACTCCTCGCTCCCCGACTTCATTGCGACAGTGAGAGCCGTTATTGGGCGGTTTCCCTTCTATGGCTCGGATAGCGATGATAGCGAGTGGGCGGCGGTTGCAAGAGACGTGGAAGGAATCGTTCGGGCTGTCGATCCGGGAGCCTTCATCCAGGATGGATTCTGGGAAACGCTTGTCAATGATATTGAGATCGGGGACTTTCCTACAGAGGAAATCCTTGGATAGTGGGTAGGGTGTTCGATATCCTTTCTCTTGGCTAGCCGAAAATCTTTGTGAGGGCTGGAGTCTACTGGACCGCAAGTCCGGATGGAATACCTCTTGTAAGGGGTTTCTGAAAAGCGATATAGTGGCGCCTTCGATATTCGGAAGCCTTCCGCCAGATTGGTCTGGCGGAAGGCTTCCGGGGTGTCTGACAGCAGTAGTTGACGGCAACGTCAGCGGACGGGTGCCGCACAAAGCGGTGGTTTGTCGCCGTCGTTGGGCCGGGTGGAGGGCCCGACAGGGATGCGGAGGTCGATGGCGCCGCGCTGGAGGCGGAGTCGGAGGCGGCGTGGGCGTACACGGTGGTGGTGACGCCGATGTGGGCGTGGTCGAGGAGTTTTTTGATCCGACGCCCTGTTCCAGGAGCAGGGTGGCGGTCGAGTGGCGGAGGTCGTGGAAGCGGGTGCGGCGGATGAACTGGTCGGTGGACCGGTCCAGGCGGTTGAGGCCGGGGCGGGTCGGGGCGTAGAGCTCCAGCTCGAGGGGGAGCAGCACATGTCTGCGGATCTCGTCTCGGACCTTGGTATCTGAGGGAAGCGTCCAGTGCCGGTACATGGTGTTGATCCGGGTCCGGGGGTCCCACGCCTGCCGGATGGTGACGGTGACGCATCCCCCGTGGGTGCCCACCGGGGTGGTCGGCTCGGTCCGGCCGGTCGGGGTTATGGGAGCGCAGCACGAGCAGTACACCGGGCTGGGTGTGGGCCGCGAACCTGCGCGCGTTGTTCGCCGAAGGGGTGCGACCGTATCCGAGGCCACTGCCCCGCGCCCCGGTCGGGGCCGTTGGCCCGTCGTCGGCCGGTGGGTGGCGGATGTGCCGAAACGGGGATGAAGGGGCGGCCTGGTGGTCAGGATGGAGGCATGACCTACCACGTCGACTCCGAGGCCGGGCGGCTGCGCCGCGTCATCCTGCACCGGCCCGATCTCGAGCTCAAGAGGCTCACCCCCAGCAACAAGGACGCCCTGCTCTTCGACGACGTGCTCTGGGTGCGCCGGGCGCGCGCTGAGCACGACGGGTTCGCCGACGTCCTGCGCGACCGCGGTGTCACCGTCCACCTCTTCGGTGACCTGCTCTCCGAGACGCTGGCGATCCCGGCGGCCCGCTCACTCGTCCTGGACCGGGTGTTCGACGAGAAGGAGTACGGTCCGCTGGCCACCGACCACCTCCGTGCCGCGTTCGAGACGCTGCCGGCGCCGGACCTGGCCGAGGTGCTGGTCGGCGGGACCACCAAGCGGGAGTTCCTGGACGCCCACCCGGAGCCGACCTCCGTGCGCTTCCACGCGATGGAGCTCGACGACTTCCTGCTGGGCCCGCTGCCCAACCACCTCTTCACCCGTGACACCTCCGCATGGATCTACGACGGTGTGTCCATCAACGCGATGCGCTGGCCGGCCCGGCAGCGCGAGACCGTGCACTTCGAGGCGATCTACCGGCACCATCCGCTGTTCCGCGGGGAGTCCTTCCACCTGTGGTCCGAGGGGCAGGCCGACTACCCGTCCACCATCGAGGGCGGGGACGTGCTGGTGATCGGCAACGGTGCGGTGCTGATCGGGATGAGCGAGCGCACCACCCCGCAGGCCGTGGAGATGCTCGCGCACAAGCTGTTCGCGGCCGGCTCGGCCCGGACGATCGTCGCCCTCGACATGCCGAAGAGACGCGCCCTGATGCACCTCGACACCGTGATGACGATGGTCGACGGGGACACCTTCACCCAGTACGCGGGCCTCGGCATGCTCCGGTCGTACACGATCGAGCCGGGCTCGGACGAGAAGGAGCTGAAGGTCACCGACCATCCGCCGGAGCACATGCACCGCGCGATCGCCGCCGCGCTCGGGCTGAGCGAGATCCGGGTGCTCACCGCCACCCAGGACGTGCACGCGGCCGAGCGCGAGCAGTGGGACGACGGCTGCAACGTCCTCGCCGTCGAGCCGGGTGTCGTCGTCGCCTACGAGCGCAACTCGACCACCAACACCCACCTGCGCAAGCAGGGCATCGAAGTGATAGAGATCCCGGGCAGCGAGCTGGGCAGGGGGAGGGGCGGGCCGCGCTGCATGAGCTGTCCCGTAGAACGAGACGCCGTATAGAAATACAATTCTTCGTATACACTTCCAAGGGTCCGTGTCCCCGTCCCTGGAGAGCCCCATGGCGACTGTCCCGACCGCCCTCGCCGGCCGCCACTTCCTCAAGGAGGTGGACTTCACCGCGCGGGAGTTCTGCGGCCTGCTGGAGCTGGCCGCCGAACTGAAGGCCGCCAAGCGGGCCGGGACCGAGCACCGGTACCTGCGGGGCAGGAACATCGCGCTGATCTTCGAGAAGACCTCGACGCGGACGCGCTGCGCGTTCGAGGTCGCGGCCGCCGACCAGGGCGCCTCGACGACCTACCTCGACCCGTCGGGCTCGCAGATGGGCCACAAGGAGTCCGTGAAGGACACCGCCCGGGTGCTGGGCCGGATGTACGACGCGATCGAGTACCGGGGGGACAGCCAGGCGAAGGTGGAGGAGCTGGCGCGGCACGCGGGCGTGCCCGTCTACAACGGTCTCACCGACGACTGGCACCCCACGCAGATGCTCGCCGACGTGCTCACGATGACCGAGCACAGCCCCAAGCCGCTCACCGGCATCGCCTTCGCCTACCTGGGCGACGCCCGCTTCAACATGGGCAACTCCTACCTCGTCACCGCCGCCCTGCTGGGCATGGACGTGCGCATCGTCGCCCCCAAGTCCTACTGGCCCGCCCACGAGGTCGTCGAGCGGGCCCGTGAGCTCGCCGTGTCCAGCGGGGCCCGCATCACGCTCACCGAGGAGATCGCCGAGGGTGTCGCGGGCGCCGACTTCGTCGCCACGGACGTCTGGGTCTCCATGGGCGAGCCCAAGGAGGTGTGGGCCGAGCGGATCGCCGCCCTCGCGCCGTACGCGGTGACGATGGACGTGCTGCGCGCCACCGGCAACCCCGACGTGAAGTTCCTGCACTGCCTGCCCGCCTTCCACGACCTCGGGACCGAGGTCGGCCGCGAGGTGTACGAGGCGCACGGCCTGGAGTCGCTGGAGGTGACCGACGAGGTGTTCGAGTCGGCGCACTCGGTGGTCTTCGACGAGGCGGAGAACCGTATGCACACGATCAAGGCGGTCCTGGTCGCCACCCTCGCCTGAAAGGCCTTCCCGTTCAGACGGGGCGCCGCTGGCCCGGCAGCCGGAACCACACCGCCTTGCCGGACTCGGTGGGGCGGTGACCGCAGGACGAGCTCAGCGTGCGGATCAGCAGCAGCCCGCGCCCGTGTTCCTGCCACGGGTCGGGCGCACCGAGCGCCGGACGGGTGAGGTCGCCGGGCGGCGCCGGGTCCGCGTCGTGCACCTCGACCTGGAAACCGGCCGGCAGCAGCCGCAGCACCAGCTCGATCGGGGTGCTTCCCGCGGTGTGTTCCACGGCGTTGGCCACCAGCTCCGCCGTCAGCAGCTCCGCCGTGTCGCAGTCGGCCGTGTGCTCCCGCTCGGCCAGGGCCGTCCGGACCAGCGCACGGGCCACGGGCACTGCCGCGGTGGAGTGCGGCAGCGCGACGCGCCAGGAGGAGGGAGCGGCGGAGTTCTCGTGCACAACGGGTCCGTTCATGGAGCGGGTGCTCCTGCATTCAACCGTCAATGGTACGGCGCACCCGGTGCCGCCCCGCTCGGGGGCGGTACCGGAGTCCTGCCCGGGCGCCGTCCGGGGCGCGCGCCCCGGCATCGGGCGGCGTACCCGCGCGCCGGGCCCGCCGCGCACGTCCGGCCCCACTGTTACCGGCGTGTCGAGGAGTCGTGACGGACGCGCCGCCCCCCAGGCCCCGGCTCGTTCTCCAGTCGCCGGCCCACACCGTATATCGCGTGACCGTGACGACAGTCACCGATCGGTGATAGCTTCGTGAGGCAGAGCTCAGTGAGCAGCGCAGTGCCCGCCCGAGGAGGCCGCCCTCATGAGTCCCTTCACCGGTTCCGCCGCCCGTACCGCCCGCTGGGAGCATCTGCGCGTCGATGTCACCGACGGCGTCGCCACCGTCACCCTCGCCCGCCCCGACCGGCTCAACGCGCTCACCTTCGGCGCCTACGCCGACCTGCGCGACCTGCTCGCCGAGCTGTCCCGGGAGCGGGCCGTACGGGCCATGGTGCTGGCCGGCGAGGGACGCGGCTTCTGCTCCGGCGGTGACGTGGACGAGATCATCGGCGCGACGCTCTCCATGGACACCGCCCAGCTCCTCGACTTCAACCGGATGACCGGCCAGGTGGTGCGGGCGGTACGCGAGTGCCCGTTCCCGGTGATCGCCGCGATCCACGGAGTGGCGGCGGGCGCCGGCGCGGTCCTCGCCCTGGCCGCCGACTTCCGGGTCGCCGACGCGGGCGCCCGCTTCGCCTTCCTCTTCACCCGGGTCGGCCTCTCCGGCGGTGACATGGGCGCGGCCTATCTGCTGCCCCGGGTGGTGGGCCTCGGCCACGCGACCCGGCTGCTCATGCTGGGGGAGTCGGTCCGCGCGCCGGAGGCCGAGCGCATCGGCCTGATCAGCGTGCTGACGGACGAGGGCCAGGCCGACGAGGCCGCCCGGTCCCTGGCCCGCCGCCTCGCCGACGGCCCCGCCCTGGCCCACGCCCAGACCAAGGCCCTCCTCACCGCCGAACTGGACATGCCCCTGGCGGCAGCGGTCGAACTGGACGCCTCCACCCAGGCCCTCCTCATGAACGGCGAGGACTACGCGGAGTTCCACGCGGCCTTCACCGAGAAGCGCCCCCCGAAGTGGCGGGGGAGGTAGCCGATGCTTCCGGCCGAGGGAACCGCTGCGGCCTCAGGGGCGCCGGACCGCACCGCGTCCGCGGCTGCCGCCGCGGGGGCGCGAGCGGCCACGGACGGCCCGCGCCGGCCCGGCGGGCGGACCCGCCCCCTGCGCGTGGCGGTCATCGGCGGAGGCCCCGCCGGTCTCTACACCGCCGTGTTGCTCAAACGCCTCGACCCCGCCCGGCACATCACCCTCTGGGAACGCAATCCGCCCGACGAGACCTTCGGTTTCGGCGTCGTCCTCTCCGACGAGACCCTCGGCGGCATCGAACACGCCGACCCCGTCGTCCACGCGGCCCTGCGGGAGGACTTCACCCGCTGGGACGCCATCGACATCGTCCACCGGGGCGTCCTGCACACCTCGGGCGGACACGGTTTCGCCGCGCTGGGCAGGCACCGCCTGCTGGAGATCCTGCACGAGCGCTGCCGCTCCCTCGGCGTGGAGCTCCGTTTCCGCACCGAGGCCCCGGACCCCGCCCGGCTGGCCCGGACGCACGACCTCGTCGTCGCCGCCGACGGAGTCCACAGCACCACCCGGGACGCCTTCGCGGACGTGTTCCGGCCCCGGATCACCGAGCACCGGTGCCGCTACATCTGGCTGGCCGCAGACTTCGCCTTCGACGCCTTCCGCTTCGAGATCGTCGAGACCGGGCACGGCGTGATGCAGCTCCACGGCTACCCCTATTCCGCCGACGCCTCCACCGTGATCGTCGAGATGCGCGAAGAGGTGTGGCGCGCGGCCGGGTTCGACGAGGCGGGCGAGACGGAGTCGGTCGGACGCTGCGCCAAGATCTTCGCCGACGCCCTCGGCGGACGCCCGCTGAAGTCCAACAACTCGGCGTGGACCACCTTCCGTACGGTGGTCAGCGAACGCTGGTCGCACGGCAACGTCGTGCTCCTCGGCGACGCCGCCCACACCGCCCACTTCTCCATCGGCTCCGGCACCAAGCTCGCCGTCGAGGACGCCCTCGCGCTCGCCGCCAGCCTGCGCGAACAACCGGACGTCGAAGCCGCGTTGACCGCCTACGAGGAGGAGCGCCGGCCGGTGGTCGCCTCCACCCAGCGCGCGGCGCGGGCCAGCCTGGAGTGGTTCGAGGAACTGCCCCGCCATCTCACCCAGCCGCCCCGGCAGTTCGCCTTCAACCTGCTCACCCGCAGCCGCCGCGTCACCCACGGCAACCTGCGGCTGCGGGACGCCCGCTTCACCGGGGCGGTGGAGCGCGGGTTCGGCTGTCCGCCCGGCACGCCCCCGATGTTCACCCCGTTCCGGCTGCGCGGACTGACCCTGCGCAACCGGGTCGTCGTCTCGCCCATGGACATGTACTCGGCGGCCGACGGAGTCCCCGGCGACTTCCACCTCGTCCACCTCGGCTCCCGCGCCCTCGGCGGCGCCGGGCTGGTGATGACCGAGATGGTGTGCGTCAGCCCCGAGGGCCGCATCACCCCCGGCTGCACGGGCCTCTACACCGGCCGGCAGGCCGAGGCGTGGCGGCGGATCACCGACTTCGTGCACACGCGGGCACCCGGCACCGCGATCGGCGTGCAGCTCGGCCACAGCGGCCGCAAGGGCTCGACCAAGCCGATGTGGGAGGGCATGGACGAACCCCTCGACGAGGGCAACTGGCCCCTCGTCGCGGCCTCCCCGCTGCCGTACAAGCCGGGCGGCCAGGTCCCCCGGGAACTGTCCCGTGCCCAGCTCACCGACCTGAGGGAACAGTTCGCGGCCGCCGCCCACCGGGCCGCCCGGGCCGGTTTCGACCTCCTCGAACTGCACTGCGCCCACGGCTACCTGCTCTCCGGCTTCCTCTCGCCGCTGACCAACCACCGCACCGACGCCTACGGAGGCTCACGGGAGAAGCGGCTGCGCTTCCCGCTGGAGGTCTTCGACGCGGTGCGCGCGGTGTGGCCCGGGGACCGGCCGATGACCGTCCGCATCTCCGCCACCGACTGGGCGGAGGGCGGCACCACGGCCGAGGACGCGGTCGCCGTCGCCCGCGCCTTCGCCGCGCACGGTGCCGACGCGATCGACGTGTCGACCGGGCAGGTCGTCGCCGAGGAGGAACCGGAGTTCGGCCGCTCGTACCAGACGCCGTTCGCCGACCGGGTGCGCAACGAGGCCGGTGTGCCGGTGATCGCGGTGGGCGCCATCTCCTCCTGGGACGACGTCAACTCCCTGATCCTCGCCGGGCGCACGGACCTGTGCGCGCTGGCCCGCCCGCATCTCTACGACCCGCACTGGACCCTGCACGCGGCCGCCGAACAGGGCTACGAGGGCCCGGGCGTCGTCTGGCCCGCCCCCTACCGGGCGGGCAGCCGCCGGCCGCAGACCGGTCGCACCGACGCTCCCAGACCCCGGCTCACGCTGGACGACTGACCGCGCGGGCCGGGCGCCGGAGTCAGCCGGCCGTCCCCGGGTCCGCGTAGGCCGCTCCCGCGTCACGGAGCCGTTCGTGGAGCGCGCCGAAGACGGCCGCGGAGCGCGTACCGGGCCAGTCGGCGGGCAGCAGCGCGGCGGGCAGGCCGGGATCGGCGTAGGGCAGGTGGCGCCAGGAGTCGAGGGCGAGGAGGTAGTCGCGGTAGGCCTCCTCCGGCGGGGTGTCCGTGCGCTCCTCCCAGGAGCGCAGCACCGGCGCGTGCCGCCGGAGGAAGGCCTCGTGCTGCCCGGCGATCCCCGCCAGGTCCCACCAGCGGGCCACCGCACGGGAGGTCGGCGCGAAGCCGAGGTGCTCGCCGCGGAACAGGTCGACGTAGCCGTCGAGGTCCAGACGCTCCAGGGTGTGCCGGGTCTCCTCGTACAGCCGCGCGGGCGCGATCCACACACCGGGCGCCGCCGTGCCGAAGCCCAGGCCGGACAGGCGGGAGCGCAGGAGGTGCCGCTTCTGCCGCTCGGACTCGGGCACGGAGAACACGGCGAGGACCCAGCCCTCGTCCCCGGTCGGCGGGGCGGTGTAGATGCGCCGGTCGCCGTCCTCCAGCAACTGACGTGCGCCGGGCGACAGTTCGTAACCCGCCGCGCCCCGCGTGGTGCGGGCCGGTAGGAGCAGCCCGCGCCGCTTCAGCCGGGACACCGAGGAGCGCACGGACGGGGCGTCCACGCCGACCGCGGCCAGCAGCCGGATCAGCTCGGCGACGGGCACCGGGCCCGGCGCGAAGCGGCCGTACGCGCCGTAGAAGGTGACGATCAGGGACCGTGGAGCATGCTGGTCGGACACGTTGATCATCTTAGGTCGTGCCGGCGGGCGCCGTTCCCCGGCATCAGTGCTGGTCATCTCCCGTACCGGCGGGGGCGCGCAGCCGGAACCGCTGGAGCTTGCCGGTGGCCGTGCGGGGCAGCGCGTCCAGGAACACGATCTCGCGCGGGCATTTGTACGGCGCCAGCTCCGACTTCACGAAGGCCCGCAGGGCTTCCGCGTCGCGCCGGGCACCCTCCCTGAGGACCGTGTACGCCACCACGACCTGCCCGCGCGCCTCGTCGTCCCGCCCCACCACGGCCGCCTCCACGACGTCCGGGTGGCGCAGCAGCGCGTCCTCCACCTCCGGGCCCGCGATGTTGTACCCCGCCGAGATGATCATGTCGTCGGCGCGGGCCACGTACCGGAAGTAGCCGTCCGGGTCGCGGACGTAGGTGTCACCGGTGATGTTCCAGCCGCCTCGCACGTACTCCCGCTGGCGCGGGTCGGCGAGGTAGCGGCAGCCGACGGGGCCGCGCACCGCGAGCAGTCCCGGCTCCCCGTCCGGCACGGGGACGCCGTCCGCGTCCTGCACGCGCGCCTGCCAGCCGGGCACCGGGACCCCGGTGGTCCCGGGTCTGATGTGCTCGTCGGCGGCGGAGACGAAGATGTGCAGCAGTTCGGTGGCGCCGATGCCGTTGATGACGCGCAGCCCGGTGCGTTCGTGCCAGGCGTGCCAGGTGGCGGCGGGCAGGTTCTCGCCCGCGGAGACACAGCGGCGCAGCGAGGAGAGGTCGTGGCCGTCCGCCTCGCCGAGCATCGCCCGGTAGGCGGTGGGCGCGGTGAACAGCACCGACACCCGGTGCTCGGCGATCGCCGCCAACAGGTCCCGCGGGTGCGCCTGTTCGAGCAGCAGCGCGCTCGCTCCGGCACGCAGCGGGAACACCACGAGCCCGCCGAGGCCGAAGGTGAAGCCGAGCGGCGGACTGCCCGCGAACACGTCGTCCGCCACCGGTCTCAGGACGTGCCGGGAGAAGGTGTCCGCGATCGCCAGCACGTCCCGGTGGAGGTGCATGCAGCCCTTGGGCCGTCCGGTGGTGCCGGAGGTGAACGCGATCAGCGCGACGTCGTCCGCGGCGGTCGGCACCGCCTCGTACGGAGTGCCGGGCGCGGGACGGTTCAGCAGGTCGTCGGGGGAGTCGCCACCGTAGGTGGCGATGCGCAGGCCCGCCACCTCGGCCTTGGCGAGGTCGTCGACGCACCGCACGTCGCACAGGGCGTGCCCGACCCGGGCGATCCGGCAGATCGTGCTCAGCTCGTGCGGACGCTGCTGGGCCAGCACGGTGACGGCGACCGCGCCCGCCTTCAGCACCGCCAGCCAGCACGCGGCCAGCCACGGCGTGGTGGGGCCGCGCAGCAGCACCCGGTTGCCCGGCACGACCCCCAGGTCCCGGTCGAGCAGGTGCGCGAGCCGGTCGACCCGGGCCCGCAGCTCGTCGTACGTCCACGCAGGGCCGTCGGGCGTGCGGAAGACGGGGCGGTCGCCGGGCGGGCCGTGCAGCAGCTCGGCGGCGCAGTTCAGCCGCTCGGGGTAGTCCAGCTCCGGCAGGTCGAAGCGGAGCTCGGGCCACTGGTCCGGTGGTGGGAGGTGGTCGCGGGCGAAGGTGTCGACGTGCGCGGTGGCCCGTGGATTCATGACGGTTCGCCCCCTTGGCGTGGTGGGCTCGCACCAGGAGCGTATCGCGTTGGTGACGGCAGTCAACGGTCCGCGATAACCTCGGGAGTGGCCCAGCGGCGAGGAAAGGGACCGGCGATGACCGCATTCTCGCTCGAACCGGAACAACTCGCCTGGTGCGCGGAGCTGCGCACGCTGGCGGAGCACCGGCTGCGACCGCTCGCCGAGAAGGGCGAACCAGGCCGCGTCAACCGCGCCCTGGTCGCCGAGCTCGGCACGCTCGGACTGCTGTCCCGCCTGTTCACCTCCGGCGCGCTCGACCTGTGCCTGATGCGCGAGTCCCTCGCCCGTGCCTGCACCGAGGCGGAGACAGCGCTCGCCCTCCAGGGCCTGGGCGCCCACCCGGTGCACGCCCACGGCACCCCCGCACAGCGCGACCGCTGGCTCCCCCGGGTGAGTGACGGCAGCACGGTCGCGGCGTTCGCGCTCAGCGAGCCGGGCGCGGGGTCGGACGCGGCGGCGCTGTCCCTCACCGCCCACCCGGACGGCACCTCCGGCTGGCGGCTCACCGGGGAGAAGTGCTGGATCTCCAACGCCCCCGACGCCGACTTCTGCACCGTCTTCGCCCGCACCACCCCCGGCGCCGGCGCCCGGGGCGTGACCGCCTTCCTCGTCCCCGCCGACCGCCCCGGCCTCACCGGCAGCCGCCTCGACATGCTCTCCCCGCACCCCATCGGCACCCTCCGCTTCGACGCGGTACCGGTGACCGCCGACGACGTCCTCGGCGAGCCGGACGGCGGCTTCCGCGTCGCCATGGACACCCTCAACCTGTTCCGGCCCAGCGTCGGCGCCTTCGCCGTCGGCATGGCCCAGGCCGCCCTGGACGCGACCCTCGGCCACACCGCCCGCCGGCAGGCGTTCGGCGGCCCGCTGAAGGACCTGCAGTCCGTCGCCCACCAGGTCGCCGAGATGGCCCTGCGCACGGAGGCCGCCCGGCTGATGGTGTACGCGGCGGCCGCGGCGTACGACGCGGGCACCGGTGACGTCCCCCGGCGCGCCGCGATGGCGAAACTGCTGGCCACCGAGACCGCCCAGTACGTCGTCGACCGCGCCGTCCAGCTGCACGGCGCACACGCCCTGCGACGCGGGCACCTGCTGGAACACCTCTACCGGGAGGTCCGCGCGCCCCGGATCTACGAGGGGGCGAGCGAAGTGCAACGGGGCATCATCGCCAAGGAGTTGTACAAGACACTGGAGGACCGGTGACCGCCGAGCGCGTCAACCCGCCCGACCTCTCCCCGCCGGCCGGCTTCTCGCACGCCGTCGTCGCCACCGGCTCCCGGCTGGTGTTCCTCGCCGGCCAGACCGCCCTCGACACCGACGGCAAGGTGGTCGGTGACACCCTGCCCGAGCAGTTCACCCGGGCCCTCGCCAACCTCCTCACCGCCCTGCGCGCCGCCGGCGGCACCCCCGCCGACCTGGCCCGCGTCACCGTCTACGCCACCGACGTCGCCGACTACCGCGCCCACGCCCGCGAAGTCGGCCGCCGCTGGCGGGAGCTGGCCGGCCGCGACTACCCGGCGATGGCGGTCGTCCAGGTGGTCCGTCTGTGGGACGAACGCGCCCTGGTCGAGCTCGACGGCTTCGCCCTGCTGCCCTGACGTGCGGCGCGCCACCGGACGCCCTGACGTGCGGCGCGCCACCGGACGCCATGACGCGCGGGCGAGCGCCGGACACGCCTAGCCTGGCCGCATGCCGGAGATCGAGCTGAGCGCGGGCACCGTCGAGTACGAGGACACCGGAGGCGAGGGGCCGGTCCTCGTGCTGCTGCACGGGCTGGTGCACGACGCGTCGGTCTGGCGGAAGGTCATCGCCGCACTGCGGGACGGTCACCGGCTCCTCGCGCCGACCCTGCCCTACGGATCGCACCGCAGGGCGATGACCCGGCCACCGACGCCCGACCTGGTCAACGAGCTGATCGTGGAGTTCCTGGACCGGCTGGACCTCCGGGACGTCACCCTCGTCGAGAGCGACTGCGGACGCGCCCAGACGGTCGCGGCCCGGCACCCCGAGCGGCTGGCACGGCTGGTGCTGATCTCCTGCGAGGCCTTCGACAACTACCCGCCGGGCCTGCCCGGCAGGATGATCGACGCGGCCTGCCGGGTCCCCGGCGGCATCCCGCTCATGGTCCGCGCGCTGGGCTGGAAGCCGTTGCGCAGACTGCCGGTGGGCCTCGGCGCGCTCACCAAGCGTCCCGTGCCGGACGAGATCGTCGACCGCTGGCTGCGTCCCCTGCGCACCGACCCGGCGATCCGGCGGGACTTCCGGCACTACGGGACCCATGTCCGGCGCACCGAACTGCTCGAAGCCGCTCAGGGCCTGCGGTACTTCGACCGGCCGGCGCTGGTCGTCTGGGCCGTGGAGGACCGGATGATGCCCCGCGAGCACGGGCGCCGGCTGGCCGAACTGCTCCCGCGGGGCCGGCTGGCGGAGATCCGGGGCACCCGGACGCTGATCGCCGAGGACCGTCCGGAGCGGCTCGCCTCCCTGCTGCGGTGGTTCGTCGCGGAAGGCTGAGCGCGGCGGCGGAAGGGGTCAGGCGGCGGCCGCGAGGCGGTCGGCGGGCGTCCGGCGCGGGGCCACCACCCGGCCGTCGGGCAGCAGGGCGCCGGTGTCGTCGAAGACGATCACGCCGTCGCACAGCAGGCTCCAGCCCTGCACGCTGCGCGACCACCTCGGCCTCCCGGAACAGCTCGGTCTGGACCCGCGTCTCACGTGAGTTCTATCCGGTGCGGCGTGGCGACACCAAGGCGGGTGCCGCCGCTCGGCGTTGATACCGGGGTCAGGGCCGACGCCGCCGACGGGTGAGATCGGGGACGCAGGACTGGGCGGCCACCTGCTGCTCCAGGGTCGCGTTGACCTCCCTGAGCTTGCTGTTCTCGATCTCCAGGACGTGGACGATCCGGGCCAGGAGCTGTGCCTGTCCGCGTAGATCGTCGCGCTCCGCGCGAACGCGTGCCAGGTCCTTCTGTTGCTTGGCCGCGCGGGCCCTCGCCGAGTCGGGCAGCGCGTCGGGTACGGGGGTGCGGGCCTTGACCAGGGCGTAGAACAGGTCCTTGAGGCCGGTGTGCTTGTGGGTGAGCTTGTTGCGGCGCAGTCCGGCCTCCATGGCCAGGGAGACGACGGTCAGCTTGCCGTCGGAGTGCAGCGGGGCGCCGATCAGCAGGCGCACCATGGCGTCGGTGATCGCTCTGACCTCCGCGGCGTCCTCGGTGTCGACGTGGCCCTGAGCGTGGGCGAGGGCCTCGCCGACGAGCTGAGCCAGCGCCGCGCCGTCACGAGGGCCGGGCGCGGCCGCGGCGGGGGTATTCATCGTCGCTCCGTGGGTTTGTTGTCGGCCGGCTGTTGGGCGTCGTGACGGCGGATGATGGCGGTGAGGTGGTCCTTGCGCTGCTGTTCGCGGGCGGCGATGGGGTAGGGGTCGAGGCCGGCGTCGGCGTCCGCGTCGATCCGCGCGACCTCGATGCGCAGGAGGGTGATCTGGCTGTCGGTGCGGCTGATGTTCGCGCACGTCGGGTGGCAGCGGGAGTGGTCGGGGGTGCTGCGGCCGCCGTCGCCCGGCCGGTCGCGGTCGGGGTTGCACAGCGCGGTGAACGCGTCGTGGTTGCAGGTCAGGAACGCTTTCGAGTCTTCGCAGACTTGGAGGTGGGGGTTGGCGACCAGCGCGCGCAGTTCGCGTCGTCCGAGGTAGGTTCCGGCGTAGCGGTCGGAGAACTCGGTGGCCGCGGCGCGGTAGCGGTCGGCGGCCGGGCCGCTGACCTTCTCGCCGGCGGCGAGGCGTTCGCTGGCGTCGGTGAGGGTCTCGGCCAGGGCCAGGCCCTTCTCCTGGCCCAGCACTTCGAGCATGTCGGCCTTCGAACGGCCAGCGTAGGACTCCGACATGGCGGTGGCCGCGTGGCCGTACTGCACCGCGAGCGCGATCCGGCCGCCGGGCTGGCGGTAGATGAACCAGGCGATGGTGCGGCGAAAGCGCCGCAGGGCGACGGCGCCGTCGGGGTCGGGCTGGACCAGCTCGTGGGGCCGGTTGTGTGCGGCGGCGAGCTGGTTGGCCCAGGCGGTGAAGGCCCGGATCCGTTCCACGGCAGTGTCGGAGGACAGGCCGGTGCGCGGCATGCAGGTGCCCTTGGCGTACCGGTAGAGGGTGCGGGTGAACAGCTGCTCGCCGTCTTCGAGTTCCTCTACGACGGCGATGGCGCGCGCGACGGGCTCCAGCACGATCCACGGGTCCGCTCGCTGTTCGCCTTCACCGATCGCGTTGCCGTCCTCGTCGAGCACGCCCTTGAAGTGCCGGCCGCGGATCTCGAACCGTACGGTGCCGTCGTCGCGCTCCACGCGGGTGCAGCAGCCGCGGCGCAGAGCCAGGACCTCCTCGGGCCGCATGCCGGAGAGGTAGGCGCAGCAGATCAGGGCGGCGGTGGACAGGTGGAGCACCAGCACATCGACGTCGTCGAAGCCGATCGGCTCTCGCCACGGGGCGGCGCCGATCCGGGCTGTGAACTGAACGTCGAGGAGTGGTGCGGGGCCGAAGTCGGCCGGGGTGAACTCGTCGGTCAGGAGGCCGCGGGCGCGGGCGACCTGGGAGGTGGTGACGCCGAGGGTGCCGGCCAGGAAGGTGTTGGCCATCGGCGGCAGCGACTCGCGGTAGCGGGCGCGCACGGCGGTGGCGCCTGGCGCGCCGCTGGAGGGCAGCTTCTTCCCGGCCGCGAGCAGGCCGCGCAGGTGGGCCACCGCGGTCTCGGTGCCGCCGCGCGGGGCGCGGTCGGGGATGGCGGCGAGCAGCCGGCGGTGCTCGCGGGCGGCGGCCAGGATGTCCGGGGACAGGTCCAGGACCGTGCGCAGCGCCCACACCAGCAGTGGGGCCATGACGGCCGGGTGCACGATCGCGACGCTGTTCTCGCCGCCTGGGGTGTCGTCGTTGGTGCCGAGGAAGTCGGTCATGACCGCGGCCGGGTCCTCCCACGGCGGCATGACCAGCCGGTCGTGCTCGGGCAGGTAGGGGGCGTAGGCCCACAGCCGCGAGATCACCCACAGGGCCTTGGCGTCGGTGCGCCACTGGCGGCCGAGCGGGCGCAGGTGCTCGGCGTACGCCTCCAGGTCGCCGGTGGTGACCTGGGAGAGCTCGGTGATGCCGCGGCCGCCGAGCCAGACGGCGAAGCGGATCCAGACCTGGAAGTTGTGGCGCAGGGTGCCCGGTTGGGTGGTGGAGCGCGAGGCCCGCTGCTGGAGCAGCACCGACGGGGTCGGGACGTGGAGCTCGGCGAAGGCCGCGCGCATCACGCCGGGCCGCAGCCCGGCGGGGCAGCGGCTCCAGTCGATGACCAACGAGCGGTTCGACTCCCTGGGGCTGATCAGCGCCAGGCGCCAAGCCAGATCGCGAAATCGCGGCAGCTGCTCGGGGTCGAAGCCGGGCCGCAGCCGGTTGAACGGCAGGACGAAGGCGTCCGGGGCCGGGTCGACGATCTCCGGGCCGGCGGGCAGGGGCGAGGTCGTACTCACGGGTCGAGCCTCCTCTCCAGCATCGCGTGGATCAGCTCCCGCTCGCTGTCGGCGACGGCGGCGAGCAGCTGGGGCCGCGCGTCGGTGGTGGTGTAGGTGGTGAGGAAGTGCCGTGTCCCGGCCGGCCGAACGGCCGCGCCACGCCTCGTCCTCCAGGCCGCTCGGCAGCATGCCGCCGAGCCCGACGTTGCGCCACAGCCGAAACGCCCTAGGTGACAGCCACTTCACGTCCGAGGTCTTCACGTCCGACGGCGAGGACGAGCGTCACCGGGTTTGCCGGTACGAGGCCGCGCTTGGCCGCGATGCCGTACAACAGCTTCAACGCCGCCTGCTCCTTCGCCCACGTACCGCCATCGACCGGTGCCGGGTTCGTCGCCCCGCGCCGACGCCAGTCCTCCCAGTCCTCAACGTCGTCCTCCGACGCCTCGCTCCAGTTCAGTCCGCGCTGCCACAAGAAGGTGAAGAACAGCCGGTAGAGCGGGGCGTACGTGACCTGCGTGCCCTGCGCCTTGGCCGAGAACGCCGAGCGTCGCAGGCACTCGCTCAGCCGAGGATCGACCCGGCCATCCGGCGCAACGAGGATCGGCTGCCGCTCACGCAGCCCGAGCGCCCGTTCTCGATCCTCCAAGTCCTCCCAGCCGGGGACAGGTCGTCCTCTGACGGGATCACCCCCGTCACCAACCCAGAACAGCCGCCACTCGTACGCCACTTGACTCCCTCAGCCGCAACACGACATGAGGCAACACAGCGTATGTCTACAGAATTTAGGAACGGCCCGCCGCGGAACGTGACAGCTCCCGTACATTCCCGGGACGGCTCCCCGACGGCCGGTACCGCCCGGCCACCGAAGGGTGACGCCGAGTGGCACCTGGCCCGCGCGCCGGGTACTGCTGGAGAGCCCCATCCCGCTCGTTCCCGGAGGTTCCCCATGCTCGTACGACCGCTTCTCGGCGCGGCGGCCGGTGCCGCGCTCCTGCTGCTCGGGACCGCCGCGGTGACCCCTTCGGCCGCCGCGCCGGCCGACCCCGGGGAGGCCGTGACGGTGGACAAGGAGGGACGCGTCGCCGACGACGGCTCGATCACCCTCTCCGGCACCTACCGCTGCCGCGGCGCCGAAGGAACGGTCTTCATCGGCTCCTCGCTGAGCCGCACCGCCACGGACACCGTCCGCCACGGCATCGGCGGCACCCTCGCGGTGTGCGACGGGAAGGAGCGCCGCTGGAAGAACACCGGGCGGGTGTCCGGCGACGAGCTGAAGGCCGGGCCGGCCCACGTCGAGGCCACGATCATGGAACTGCGCCCCAGCGGCATCCTCCTGCTGCCCGTGCCCCACGCCGTCGGGAAGCGGAACATGACCCTGGTCCGGGACTGAGCGGCCCCGCGCCCTGCCGGGTACCGGAAACGCACCGGCGCCGGTGCTGCCGCGCACGGGCATGGAACCGCCCCGGACGGGTCCGTCACGCTGACCCCATGGTCGCTCTCCGCCACACGCTGGTGCTCGCCCCCGTCCCCGGCCCCTGGCTCGTCGACGCCCTCGCCGTCCTGCTGGACCTGGCGGAGGACAGCCGCGCGGAGACGGGACGGGTACTGCTGCCGGACGGGCGCGAGGTGCCGGACGTGCGCCTCGCCGAGGGCCGCCATCTCCGCCCGGGGGCCGTCTACGACGTCTGCGAAAGCACGGAGGAGGAGACGGCGGAGACCGTACGGGTCACCGTGGAGCAGTGGAACCGCCGGCGGGCGCTGCGGCTCGCGGCGGACGTGCGGTCCCCCGACGGGGCCGTCACGGTGCGGGGCGCGCTGCACCGCCCGGACCGGCCGCGCCGCTTCGAAGCCGAGGGGAGCGCCCGGATCGCGCACGTGTGGCCGGCGCTGTCCCGGGTGAAGGGCAGCGTCCGGCTGCTGTGCGGCGACTGGTGGGCGGCCGGCGAGGGACGGAGCGTGCGCGGCGCGCCGTTGCGGGCGAGTGTGGAGTGCGGGGCGGCGCGAGCGGAGCTGAGGGCCGTACCGGCACCCGACGGCGTCGACGGTGCCTGGGCGGTGAGGGTCACCGTACGCGTGCGGGGCCGGCGTCTGTTCCGCCCGCCGGCAGCCGTCGCCCTCCTCCTGGGCCGGCGGCGGCTGCGTCGGTGTCTGGCCGAGGCCCTGGACCGTTTCGCCGAGCGGTGGAACGCCGAGGTCCCGGCCCTGCTGGCCATGGGGCCCGGTGAACTGCGCCGGGAGGTCCTGACGGCCGGCGGCTGACGGCGGGGCCGGGGCAGGTCACCGGGTCACGGCTCGCCGTCCGGCCAGTCCAGCAGACGCGCCCCGATCACCGCCGTCTGGAGCATGTAACGGTGCGCCGGGTCAGAGGGGTTGGCGCCGGTGAGTTTGTGGATGCGCTCCAGCCGGTAGGTCAGCGCCCGCACACTGAGGGAGAGCCGCCGCGCCGCCTCCGCGGCGACACAGCCGGAGTCGAAGTAGGCGGCGAGCGTGTCGAGGAGAGGCTCGGCACCGCCACGGGCCGTGGTCAGCGGGCCGAGGGTGTTGTGGACCAGGTCGGCCATGGCCTGCCGGTCGCGGGCCAGCACCGGGTAGACGAGCAGATCGGACGCGCGCAGCACCGGGTCGTCCATCCCCAGTCGCCCGGCGATCTCCAGGAAGCTCAGCGCCTCCTCGTACGACTGCACGACCCCGCCGGGGCCGGACTGCGCACGGCCGATGGCGACCTGCCCGCCGTCGGTGGCGGCGTGCGCCTGCTTGGCGAAGTGGGTGAGCACCTCACCCTGGTGGCCGGGCGCGATGCACAGCAGCCGGCCGTCCTTGGTGGTGATCAGGATGCTGCGGTCACCGAAGCGCGCTATCAGGGCGCGCTCCACCTGCCGCGGCACCGGGTCGCCCTCGTCGTAGGCGGCCGGCCCCTGCGCGACGGCGACCGCGTGCTCGTGGGACAGCCGCAGACCGAAGCGCTCCGCGCGTTCCGCGAGCCGGCCCAGATCGCTGCGGCCGTACAGCAGGTCGTCGATGAACTCGCGTCGCGCCGCTTCCTCTTGACGTACCGCCAGCCGCTGCGCCCGCTCGTAGCCCTCGGCGAACGCGTCCACGACCTGCTGTACGGCCGCGAGCGCGCCCTCGGCGGAGTCCGCGGCGCGCGGCCACGTCCCGCGGGCGGCCGACAGATGGGCGCTGACGAGCGAGCGCAGTCCGAACCCCGCCTCCGCGGCCCGTTCCCCCAGGGCACGGCGCGAGGCGATCTCGTCCCGGGTGAGACGCCTGCCCGTGGCCGCCACCTCGACGAGCATCTGGGCGCAGCCCTCGAGATACTCCTCCGGAATCTCTCGTTCCGTCACGCGGTCCCCCCAAGTCTTGACGCGCCCCTGATGCGCTCATGTTGACGCACCGGCATGCAGACCTTAATGAACCTTGCCGGAATCCGGCAATGCGCGTACGCGCCTGCCCGGGGCATCATGGCCCGCGGGGAGCACCACGGAAGGTTCCGGTGCCGGGCACCGGCAGGCGTCTCGCACCGGAACCGGGGCCGGCGCTGTCCGGCGACGTCGAGGGCCGAACGGGGAGGGAGCGCGGATGAACACCCATGCGGGCCCCGCCCCCCGTTTCGTACGGCCGCTGCACCACCCCTGCCCGGACGAACCCGTCCCGTCCCGGTCCCCGCGCAGGCGCGGTGCGGACCGGGACGGGACGCGGGGGCCCGCGCGCGTGGAGCACCGTGCGGCGGACGGCATCCGTCCGCACGCGGCGCAGAACCACAGCGCCGGCTGAACCGTCTCCCCTTCCACCGGACCTTCACCCGCCTCGCCGACGAGGCGCCCTTTCACCTGACTTCTGCCCCTGTTCCAGCCCAGAAGGACGTGTCCCATGGATGCCGCCACCGTGGGCATCGCCGTACTCGCCGGCGTCGCCCTGTTGCTCGTGCTCATCGGTCTGCTGCTCGTCACCAAGCTGTTCCGCAAGGTGGAACAGGGCAAGGCGCTGATCGTCTCCAAGGTCCGCAGGGTCGACGTGACGTTCACCGGGTCGGTCGTGCTGCCGGTGCTGCACAAGGCCGAGGTGATGGACATCTCGGTGAAGACCATCGAGATCACCCGGGCCGGCAAGGAAGGCCTGATCTGCCGGGACAACATCCGCGCGGACATCCGCATCACGTTCTTCGTCAAGGTCAACAAGACCGTCGAGGACGTCATCAAGGTCGCCCAGGCCGTCGGCACCGCGCGGGCCAGCGACCGCAACACGCTCCAGGAGCTGTTCCACGCGAAGTTCTCCGAGGCGCTGAAGACCGTCGGGAAGCAGATGGACTTCACCGACCTCTACACCAAACGCGAGGAGCTGCGGTACCGCATCATCGAGGTCATCGGGGTCGACCTCAGCGGCTACCACCTCGAGGACGCCGCGATCGACTACCTGGAGCAGACGCCGCTGACGCAGCTCGACCCGGGCAACGTCCTCGACGCGCAGGGCATCCGCAAGATCACCGAGCTGACGGCCGTGGAGCACATCCGCACCAACGAGGCCCAGCGCAACGAGCAGAAGGAGATCACCCGGCAGGACGTCGACGCGCGCGAGGCGATCCTGGAGCTGGAACGCCGCCAGGCGGACGCCGAGATCAAGCAGCGGCGGGAGATAGAGACGGTGCGGGCCCGCGAGGAGGCGGAGACCGCCCGGGTGGTGGAGGAGGAGCGGCTGCGCGCGCAGAGCGCCTTCCTGCGCACGGAGGAACAGCTCGGCGTGCAGCGGGAGAACCAGGCCCGTGAGGTCGCCGTCGCCGCGAAGAACCGCGAGCGGGTCATCGCCGTCGAGAGCGAGCGCATCGAGAAGGACCGCCTGCTGGAGGTCATCGCCCGGGAGCGGGAGACCCAGCTGACCAGGATCGCCGCCGACAAGGAGGTCGAGGCGGAGAAGCGGGAGATCGCCGAGGTCGTCCGGGAGCGGGTCGCGGTGGACCGCACGGTCGCCGAGCAGGAGGAGTCCATCAAGAAGCTGCGCGCCGTCGAGGAGGCGGAGCGGCAGCGCCAGGCCGTCGTCATCGCGGCGGAGGCCGAGGCGCAGGAGAAGCTGGTCAAGGACATCAAGGCCGCGGAGGCCGCCGAACAGGCCGCCACCCACCGCGCCGCCGAGGAACTCACGCTGGCCGAGGCCCGGTTGAAGACGGCCGACCTGGACGCCCAGGCCAAGCTGCGCCTCGCCGAGGGGGTCCAGGCGGAGGCCGCGGCCGAAGGACTGGCCGCCGTGCGGGTGCGCGACAAGGAGGCCGAGGTCATCGAGAAGGCGGGCCGCGCCGAGGCCGGGGCCACCGAGGCCCGGATGCGCGCGGAGGCCGAGGGCGCACGGGCCCAGGCCCTCGCCGACGCGGAGGCCATCAGCGGCAGGCTCCGCGCGGAGGCGGCCGGCCTCACCGAGAAGGCGGCGGCCATGGCCGCCCTCGACGAGGCGTCCCGCGGCCACGAGGAGTACCGGCTGCGGCTGGAGGCCGAGAAGGACATCCGGCTCGCCGGGCTGGACGTCCAGCGGCAGGTCGCCGAGGCGCAGGCGACCGTCCTGGCGACCGGACTGGAGAACGCGGACATCAGCATCGTCGGCGGGGAGTCGGTGTTCCTCGACCGGCTGGTGTCCTCCATCGCGCTCGGCAAGAGCGTGGACGGCTTCGTCCGCAGCTCCGAGACCGCGCAGGCACTCGCCGGACCCTGGCTGGACGGCTCCGCGAGCTTCACCGACGACCTGAGCCGCGTCCTCGGCTCCGTCTCGACCGCCGACGTGCAGAACCTCACGGTCTCCGCCCTGCTGATGCGTCTGATGCGGCAGGGCGGCGAGAACACCGGTCGGTTCCAGGAACTGATCGACAAAGCAGGTGAGTTGGGCCTCTCGGACACACCGCTGGCCGAGCTGAACGGCCACGCCAGGGCCTGACCACCACCGGACCGGGAGCCGCCGCACAGGGGACGGCGGCTCCCGGACCTCCCTTCCCGAGAGGCAGTCATGACCAGCAGCACCCGTGAGTCCGCCGCCCGTCACCACACCTCCGACGCGGCGGGCCCCGCGCCGGACGCCACCGCGGCGGTCGACGGCGGCGCCTACCAGGTACTGCGTGACCGCCTCACCGCGCGGGCCGCCGAACTCGCCCGCCGCGCCGAGGCGCTGAACCACCGGCGCGCCGAGGAGTTCGGCGCCCCGGAACTGCGCCTGACCGGCACCGGGCGGCTGCGCACCGAGGGGACCGCCGTCCCCCGCGACATCGTCGCCGTCGGCGACGTGCTCCTCTTCGGCTACGAGGCACGGCCCCGGCCCGACCGGGACACCACGGTCGGCGACGTCCTCGCCCCGCACGACCGCGACCTGGGCCGCCTGCCCGACGACGCCGTACCCGGACTGCTCGACGACCCGGCGTTCGTCCGCGAGTTCGCCGCCCTGCACCGCTACTACCGCCAGGCACGCCTGCTGCGGCTGCGCCGCGTCACCGGCAAGCTGCTCGCCGTCTTCCAGACCGGGGAGAAGCCCGGCGACATCCGCGTCCTGCGCTGGTCGGTCGCCGACGACGGCCGCGTCGCCTTCCTCGACGCCCGCGGCGACCGCGACCACGCGCTCACCGAGCCCGGCGGCATCGACTGGACCCCCACCACCCGCGAGGACCACGTCCTCGGCCGCCACCCGCACGTCGCCGTCCGCGGCGAGGTCTTCGTCGACACCCTCGGCGGCACCCTCACCGTCAAGACCGCCGACGACACCGACACGCCCGGCGGCATCCACACCGAGCCGGTCGAGGAGCCCCTGCAGTCCCTCGCCGACGCCGAGATCTCCCACGCCCGCGTCGGCCCCCTGATCCTGCTGCGGATCCTCCCCTACAAGGAGACCGCGCCCCGCCACCTGGTCTTCAACACCCTCACCCGCACCGTCGTCCGCCTCGACGGCATCGGACAGGGCTGCCGCCGGCTGCCCGAGGACCAGGGCATCGTGTTCCCCGGCGGCTACTGCCTCGCCGCGGGCCCCCACAAGACCTACGAACTCGACACCGACGGAATGGAGTTCGAACGCGAGGTGCGCTCGCCCTACGGGGAGGACGTGCTGTACGCCTTCCACGCCCCCGGGCGCGGACGCGGCCTGCTGCTGTCGTACAACCAGATCCACGAGTCCGTCGCCGCCCCGATGGCCTGCCACGGCTGGGCCCTCTTCGACGACGGACGCCTCGTCCTGCTGCGCCCCGAGGGCGACGAACCCGCCCGCGTCCACCCCGTCCAGCTCTGGGACTCGCCCTACGCCTCGGACACCTTCGCCGCCGCCCGGCCCACCGGCGAAGGACCGCTGGCCCGGGTCGGCAACGCCGACCTCGTACGCGGCATCTCCGACTGCCTGTCGCTGGCCCGCTCCGCCGCCGAGACCACCCCGACGGCGGAGATCTACACCACCCTGGCGGCCGCCTGCGCCCGCGCCCTGGACACCCACCACTGGCTCGGCGACCCGGAGACCGGCGACCTGCGCACCCCGCTGGACGAGGTGCGGGCCACCGCCGAGCAGGTCCTCGCCGAGTTCGAGTCCGTGCGCGACCTCACCCGCCGGGCCGCGGGCGCGCTCGACGAGGCGGCGGACCGGATCGCCTCGGTGGTGCGCAGGCTGCGCGGGGAGCAGCCCCGCGAGGCCGCCGCCTGGGTCGCCGGCCTCACCGAACTCCGCAACGCCCAGGGCCACCTGCTGACCCTGAAGGACATGCGGTACGCGGACCGGGACCGCATCGACGCCCTGGCCGAGGAGGCGGGGGCGGACCTCGCCTCCTTCGGGCAGCGCGCGATCGCCTTCCTGGCCCGTCAGGACGCCTTCGCCACCCACCACACCGAACTCGAACGGCTGCACGCCGGCATCGAGACGGTCACCACCACCGCCGAGGCCGCCCCCCTCGCCGCCCGTCTCGACGAACTGGCCCACGGGCTGCGCACGGTGACCGAGGTGGTCGCCGGGCTCGACATCACCGACGCCACCGTCCGCACGGCCGTCCTGGAACGGGTCGCCGAGGCCCTGGGCGGCGTCAACCGCGCCCGCGCCACCCTCGACAGCCGCCGCCGCGACCTCCTGGACCGGGAGGCGCGCGCCGGCTTCGCCGCCGAACTCGCCCTGCTCGGACAGACCGTGACCGGCGCCCTCGCCGCGGCCGGCGACCCCGAGAGCTGCGACGACCAACTGACCAACGTCCTGACCCAGTTGGAGGCTCTGGAGTCCCGGTTCGCGGAGTTCGACGACGTGCTCGGCGAGCTCGCCGCCCGGCGCACCGAGATCTACGAGGCGTTCTCCGCCCGCAAGCAGAGCCTCACCGACGCCCGCGCCCGCCGCGCCGAACAGCTCGCCTCCGCCGCCGGGCGCGTCCTGGAAACCATCGCCCGCCGGTCCGCGGCGCTCGCCGACACCGACGCGGTGAGCACCTATTTCGCCTCCGACCCGCTCGTCGCCAAGGTCCGCCGCACCGCCGGTGACCTGCGCACGCTGGGCGACCGGGTCCGGGCCGAGGAACTCGAGGGCAGGCTGCGCTCGGCCCACGAGGAGGCCGCCCGCGCCCTGCGCGACCGCACCGACCTCTACGCGGACGGCGGACGCGCCATCCGCCTCGGCGGCCACCGCTTCGCCGTCGCCACCGAGCCCTTCGACCTCACCGTCGTCCCGCACGGCGACGGCCTCGCCCTCGCCCTCACCGGCACCGACTACCGGGCCCCCGTCACCGACCCCGCCCTGCTCGCCGACCGACCCCTGTGGGACCGGCACCTGCCGTCGGAGTCGCCGGCGGTCTGCCGGGCCGAACACCTCGCCGCCCGCCTGCTGCACGAGCACGGCCCCGCCGCCCTCACCGCCGCCGACGACCTCGCCGCCCTCGTCCGGGGCGCCGCCGAGGAGGCGTACGACGAGGGCCACGAGCGGGGCGTCCACGACCACGACGCCACCCTGCTCCTCACCGCCCTGCTGCCCCTGTACGACGGCGCCGGAACCCTGCGCCACGCCTCGGCGGCCCGCGCCCACGCCCTGCTGTACTGGGCGCACGGCACCACGGACCGGGAGCGCGAGGACCTCACCCGCCGGGCCCGCTCCCTGGCCCGGGTCCGCGACGCCTTCGGCCCGCCGCCCGCGCTGGACGCGCTGAGGACCGAACTCGCCGGCGCCGTACGGGACTGGGACCCGGACGCCACCGTCCGCCCCGAGGCCTGCGCGGCGTACCTGTTCGACGAACTGACCACCGGCCCCGACGGCTTCGTCATCAGCGCCCGCGCCCGCACCCTCCTCGACGGGTTCCGCCGCACGGTCGCCGGCGACGCCTACGACGCGGACCTGCCCGCCCTCTCCGGCCTGGCCGCCCGCCGCCAGCTTGTCGAGGCCTGGCTGACCGCCTACACCGCCGCCACCGGGGAGCAGGTCACCCCGGGCGACCTCGCGGAGGCCGTGGCCGCCGAACTCTGCCCCGAGCTGCCCCGCCACGAGTCGGACGCGCCGTTGACCGTCACGGTGGAGGGACTGGTCGCCACCCACCCCCGGATCACCGACCGCCGTCTCACCCTGCGCCTCGACGAGTTCCTCGCCCGCACCGAGGAGTTCCGGGCACACGACGTACCCGCCTTCCGGGCCTTCCAGCGCCGTCGCACCGCCCTGGTGGCAGCCGAGCGCGCCCGGCTGCGCCTGGACGACCACCGGCCGCGCGTGATGGCGTCGTTCGTCCGCAACCGGCTGGTCGACGAGGTCTACCTGCCGCTGATCGGCGACAGCCTCGCCAAACAGCTCGGCACCACGGGGGAGTCCGCCCGCACCGGCACCGGCGGACTGCTGCTGCTCGTCTCCCCGCCCGGCTACGGCAAGACGACCCTCATGGAGTACGTCGCCCACCGTCTCGGTCTGGTCCTGGTCCGGGTGAGCGGCCCGGCGCTCGGCCACGCGGTCACCTCCCTGGACCCGGCCGAGGCACCGAACGCCACCGCCCGCCAGGAGGTCGAGAAGGTCAACTTCGCGCTGGCCGCCGGGAACAACACCCTGCTCTACCTGGACGACATCCAGCACACCTCGCCCGAACTGCTGCAGAAGTTCATCCCGCTGTGCGACGCCACCCGCCGGATCGAGGGCGTGTGGGAGGGCGATCCGCGCACCTACGACCTGCGCGGCAAGCGGTTCGCCGTCTGCATGTCCGGCAACCCCTACACCGAGTCCGGCGAGGTCTTCCGCGTCCCGGACATGCTGGCCAACCGGGCCGACGTGTGGAACCTGGGGGACGTCCTCACCGGCAAGGAGGACGTCTTCGCGCTCAGCTTCGTGGAGAACGCCCTCACCGCCAACGCGGTGCTCGCCCCGCTCGCCGGACGTGACCGCGCCGACCTGGACCTGCTGATCCGCCTCGCGGACGACGACCCCACCGCCCGCCCCGACCGCCTCACCCACCCGTACGCGCCCGCCGAACTCGACGCGATCCTCGCCGTGCTGCGCCATCTGCTCACCGCCCGCCGCACGGTCCTCGCGGTCAACGCCGCCTACATCGCCTCCGCCGGGCAGTCCGACGACGCGCGCACCGAGCCGCCGTTCCGTCTCCAGGGCTCCTACCGCAACATGAACAAGATCGCCCAGCGGATCCAGCCCGTCATGAACGACACCGAGCTGGACGCCGTCATCGACGACCACTACACCGCCGAGGCCCAGACCCTCACCACCGGCGCCGAGGCGAGCCTGCTCCGGCTCGCCGGGCTGCGCGGCACGCTCACCCCGGAACAGTCGCAGCGCTGGGCCGAGTTGAAGGCCGCGCACGTCCGCACCGTCACCCTGGGCGGCTCCGGCGACGACGCCCTGGCCCGCGCGGTGGCCGCCCTCGCCCTCCTCGGTGACCGCATCGCCGCCGTCGAGTCCGCCATCACCCGCGCCGCCGGTCCCCGACGCCTCCCGGCAGGACGACCGTCGCGGCCCGGGAACACCGGTCCTGCGGACGACGGCCGAGCCGGTTCACGGGGGCGGGACAAGGCACCGGGGGACGCCGGGAATTCGCCGTCAGGACGGTGATCCGGGGGTTTATCTACGCGCGGAGCAGGATCGGTGACATCAGTATTCGGGTCATTCCGGAAGACTTACTGCGCGGGAGTTACTGAGCGGTATGGAAGCCTGCTACAACCCTTCTTGCTTCCTCAACCACCTCTGTGCGTTTCGTTCGTGAAGGGCGGAAACACGTGTCAACGCGTTCCCTCGGAGCAACTCTCGCCACCCTCATCCTGGGTGCCGCGACCGTACTCGGCCTGGCGCAACCCGCCGCGGCCGCCGGCCACAACTACGTGGCGCTCGGCGACTCCTACTCCTCCGGCGTGGGCGCCGGGAGTTACACGTCCGAGAGCGGTGACTGCAAGCGCAGTACCGCCGCCTACCCCCACCTGTGGAAGAACGCCAACGCCCCGGCGTCGTTCAAGTTCGTCGCCTGCTCGGGCGCGACGACGACGAGCGTGGCCGGCACCCAGCTGGGCGCGCTGTCCTCCTCCACCACCCTGGTCAGCGTCACGGCGGGCGGGAACGACGTCGGCTTCGCGGACGTCATGCAGACCTGCGTGCTGCAGAGCGAGGCCACCTGTGTCTCCCGGGTCAACACCGCGGTCTCCCAGATGCAGAACACCCTGCCGGGCAGGCTCGACTCGCTGTACTCCGGCATCCGCTCCCGCTCCCCGCAGGCGCGCGTGGTGGTCCTCGGCTACCCGCGCTTCTACAAGCTGTCGGGCAGCTGCATCGCCGGCCTCAGCGAGACCGAGCGCGGCGCCATCAACAACGCGGCCGACGTGCTGAACGGTGTGATCGCCAAGCGGGCGGCCAACGCCGGGTTCGCCTACTCCAGCGTGGTGGACGAGTTCACCGGTCATGAGCTCTGCTCGGGCGCCGCATGGCTGCACAGCGTGACCTTCCCGATCGGCAACTCCTACCACCCGAAGGCCGTCGGCCAGTCGAGCGGCTACCTGCCCGCCTTCCGCTCGGCCGTCTAGGACTCCGGCCCCTGGCGGTCCGAGGCCGAAAGGGCGGCCAGGGCCGCCAGCTCCTCCGGGGTGCGGGGACCGGCGGCCGCGTCGGCCGGCAGTCCCCGCGCCCGCAGGAGCAGACCGGCCGCCACACCCCACGGCAGCCGCAGACCGGCGGCCCGCAGCAGATCGGTACGGGCCAGCACTTCCGCGACGGGGCCCTGGCTGACCCCCGCCGGGGTCAGCAGGGCCGCGTCGTCGGCCCAGCGCAGGGCGAGGTCCACGTCGTGGGTGGCCATCACCACCGTGGTGCCGCCCTCGCGCAGCCCGTCCAGGCCGGCGAGCAGGCGTTCCTGGCCGTCCGGGTCGAGGCCGGCCGTCGGCTCGTCCAGGATCAGGACGCGCGGCCGCATGGCGATCGCGCCCGCGATCGCCGTCCGCTTGCGCTGGCCGTAGGACAGCAGGTGCGTGGGGCGGTCGGCCAGGGCGGTGATGTCCAGCGCGGCCAGCGCCTGAGCCACCCGGGCGCGCACCTCCCCGTCGGACAGGCCGAGGTTCAGCGGCCCGAACGACACGTCCTGCCCGACCGACGCGGCGAACAACTGGTCGTCCGGATCCTGCACCACCAGTTGCACGGTGGTCCGCAGCGCCGTCAGTCCCTTCCGGTCATAGCGCACCGCCCGGCCCCCGACGGCCAACTCACCGCCGTCCGGCCGCAGTCCGCCGCTCAGCAGGCGCATCAGCGTTGTCTTGCCGCTGCCGTTGCGCCCCAGCAGGGCGAGCGCCCGGCCCGCGTGCACCTCGAAGTCGAGGCCGCGGAACACGGGCGGGCCGTCCTCGTAGGCGAACGACGCGTCCCGCAGCGCCACCAGCACGGTCTCGCTCACGACAAGAGCCTTTCCAGTACGAGGGTGAGGGCGGCCAGCGCCGCGAGGAGCGCCACGCTCAGCGCCGTGAACCGCACCGACACCCGGGCCTCGGGCACCAGCACGCGCAGGGTGCCGTCGTAGCCGCGTCCGGCGAGCCCGGACTGCAGCCGCGCCGCCCGGTCGAAGGACCGCACGAACGCGGTGGCGCCGAGCCCGCCGAGCGAGCGCCACGTCGCCGCCCGGGTGGTGTGCCCCAGGCGGGCCGCCTGGGCCTGGCGGACCCGGCGCACCGAGTCCAGCAGCAGGAAGCTCATCCGGTACGTCACCAGCGCCACGTCCACGAGCGGCGCGGGCACACCCGCGCGCACCAGACGGGGCAGCAGGTCCGACAGGGGTGTGGTGAACGCGAACAGCAGCACCCCGAGGGACGCCGCCGACGTGCGGAGCAGCAACTCCGCGGCGCGCAGCGGCCCGTCGTCGGCCGGCGACACGAAGCCGCCCGGTCCGCCCACCCGCACCAGCAGGGGGAGCGCCCCGGTGACGCAGAAGCCCAGCGGCACCCGGTACGCCCGCCACAGCCGGCGCCCGGGCACCCCGGCCGGGCCGAGCAGCACCACGAGCGCGGTCACCAGCACCAGGGCCGCGCCCGGCCACGGCGGCAGCGAGACCGCCAGCACGGTGAGGCCGAGTCCCAGTACGGCCTTGTCCACGGGATGGCGGCGGCGCCAGCGACTGCTGTGCGCCGCCGCGTCGATCGGCAGCACGGGCCGTCAGACCGTCCGCTCTGCGGCTGCGTCGTCCCCCGCGCCGGCCTCGGCGCCGGTGCCCGCCGCGGCCCGCTCCCGCGCCCGTTCAGCGCCCTGCCGCCGCCCGCGCCGCAGTCCGAAGTAGTACGCGAGGACGCCCGCGCCGATCGCCGCCTGGAGGGCGAACAGCGCCGACTCGACCTCCCCGGACGGCGGTTCGTACAGGGGGGAGAACCACGGTTCGTAGTCCGGGTCGATCTCGGTGATCGCCGTCTCCGCCTCGGCGTCCGCACCGGTGAACGGCTCCTCCTTGTGGTCGCCGAGCCCGAGCGCCAGCGGCAGCACCGCGAGCGCGGCCACCAGGAGCAGCAGCAGAGCGTTGATCTTCGCGTCGCGGCTCATCGGGCCACCCCCTCCGCCGACTTCGCCGGCTTCCCTCCGGCCACCGAGGTGACCAGTACGCCGAGCCGGGTCAGCTCGCCCCTGCTCGACCGCACCAGCATGCGCATCACCAGCACGGTCAGCAGGCCCTCGCTCACCGCCAGCGGGATCTGCGTCACCGCGAAGATGGCCCCGAACTTGGCCAGCGCGCCCGGGAATCCACTGCCCGGGTCGGGGAAGGCGAGCGCCAGCTGCACGCTCGTCACGCAGTACGTCGACAGGTCGGCGGCGAACGCGCCGGAGAACACGGCCGCCATCAGCGGCGCACCCGACCGGCGCAGCAGCCGGTAGACGCCGTACCCGGCCCACGGGCCGACGACGGCCATCGAGAAGACGTTGGCGCCCAGCGTGGTCAGCCCGCCGTGGGCGAGCAGCAGCGCCTGGAACAGCAGCGTGATGGTGCCCAGCACCGCCATGACCGGCGGCCGGAACAGGATCGCGCCGAGTCCCGTACCGGTGGGGTGGGAGCAACTGCCCGTCACCGAGGGAAGTTTCAGCGCGGACAGGACGAAGGTGAACGCTCCCGAGGCGCCCAGCAGCAGTGTGCTCTCGGGATGTTCCCTCACTTCACGGACGAGCGACCGGGCTCCGTGGACGACGAACGGCGCCGACGCGACGCCCCAGGCGACCGCGTGCGCCGGTGGCAGAAAACCCTCGGCTATGTGCATGGCTCAGCAGACCCTCTCCAGCACCTCGTGGATGGTTGACGCGCCTTGGCCGGTCTCCTGGCTGACGGGTACCACCGCCCGTGCTCCGCCTTCCCGGGTTCCGAAGAACCCAGTGGCTGCCCGTGAGGGCCGGAGCCGGACTTCCCGATCACAGTGGCGAGGGCCGCACCGGTATCGCACCGATTTCCCGTCACCAAGGCGTGGTGACAGTAGTGCCCGTTCCGGTCCGGTGACAAGCCGCCACCGGGGGCGCGCGGACGGTGAGGCGTCCACCGGTCCGTGCGTCCTCCCGTGCCGCGCGGCGTTCAGGGTGTCGGACGGCGCGGCGTGCGGAGCGCCGGAGAGCGGGCGTTCGGAGCGCCGGAGGGGAACATTCACATTGTTCGGGGGGTGACATTAGTGTGCGGCACACAGTATCGTGTGGGTTGTGTCCGTAGAAGAACTGACCCTGAGCCAGGCGCAGGAACTGCGCCGCGGGACGGTGGTGCTCGCCTGTCTGGCGCTGCTCCGGAAACCGCAGTACGGCTATGCGCTCCTGGAGACGCTCGACGACGCGGGGGTCACCGTCGACGGAAACACGCTGTACCCACTGCTGCGGCGCCTGGAGAAACAAGGGCTGCTGACCAGCGAGTGGAACACCGACGAGTCCCGGCCGCGCAAGTTCTACCGCGTCAGCCCCGACGGATCCCGCGTCCGGGAGGGCCTGGTGCGCGAATGGCAGGAACTCGTCGCCTCGATCTCACGACTCACCAAGGAGAACGAATGAGTACGGGGGTGCTCACCGAGCGCTACGTCCACGAGGTCGTCCGGCGGCTTCCGGCCGACCAGCGTGACGACGTGGCCCAAGAGCTCCGCGCCACCATCGCCGACACCATCGACGGCCGGGGCGGCGACCACCGGACGGCCGAGCGGGAGGTGCTCGGCGAACTGGGGGACCCGGTGCGGTACGCGGCCCAGTACACCGAACGGCCGTTGGTCCTCATCGGCCCGGACCTGTATCCCGCCTATGTTCGCGTGCTGGTCACCCTGCTGGCCGGCGTGCTGCCGGCCCTCTCCCTGGGGCTCGCCCTGCTGGAGGTGGCCGACGGCGGCGGCCTCGGCGCGGCCCTGCGCGTCGGCGCCGGCACGCTGATAGGCGTCGGCGCCCAGCTGGTCGCCGCCATCACGGTGGTGTTCGCCGTGACCGAGCGGATCAGGTACCGCCGCGGTACCACCGGCGACCGCTGGACGCCGGACGAACTGCCCGACGTCCCGCAGCAGGACCGGGGCGGTGTCGCGGCCCTGGCCGCCGTGGCGTGGGACGTGCTGCTGTTCGCGCTGATCGTCTGGCAGCACACCGCCGAGCCGTACCGGGCGGACGACGGGCGGCAGGTGGAGGTGCTGAACCCGGACCTGTGGTCGGGTTGGCTGTGGCCGGTTCTGGCCGGTCTCGCCGGTCTCGCGGTGGTCGGGGTCGCACGGGTGGCCGGACAGGGCTGGACCGTCCGGCTGGCCGGCTGGTACGCGCTCGCCCACGCGGCGTTCACCCTGCCGCTGGCCTGGGTGCTGTACCAGCAGGAGCTGTTCAACCCCGACTTCCTCGCCGACGCCAAGACCCTCTGGGAGTCGCAGGAATCGGCCTACGGCGGGGCGGCGCTCATCGTGCTCGCCATCGGCGTCACCTCGGTGGCCAAGGCCTACCGCACGGCGCTGCGCTGACCGCGGTCAACGACCGCGAAGGGGGGGGGCTGCCCGGTCTCGACCGGGCAGCCCCCCCTTCGCACTCGCGTCACGCCGTGCTCAGCGCGTCCCGGATCCGGTTGCGGTCGACCTTCCCCGTGGACGTCCTCGGCAACGGCTCGGACACCATCTCGAACACGCTCGGCACCGCCGCCCGCACCGACCGCTCCGCGCAGTACTGACGCAGCGCCAGGACCCCCACGGAGCCGGGCGCGACCGGCCGCACGGTGGCGTGCAGGCGGTGGCCGGCGACCGGGTCCGGGAGTGCGACGACGGCCGCCTCGGCCACCGCGGTGTGCTCCAGCAGGATGCTCTCGACGTGCTGGGTGCTGACCTGGGTGCCGCGCACCTTGACCATGTAGTCGGTGCGCCCGAGCACGCTCAGCGAGCCGTCCTCGTGCCACCGGGCGACGTCGCCGCTGCGGTAGTACACCACCCCGGGCACGCCGTCGCGGTGCGGGGCGAACTTCCGCCCGCCGGGGACGTTGACGTAACCCGCGCTCTGGAACGGAGTGCTGACGAGCAGCTCCCCCTGGCCGGGACCGGTCAGGGCGCGCCCGTCGTCCCCGGTGATCAGCCAGTGCACGCCCGGCAGCGGGCGGCCGATCGGCAGCGGAGCGGTGACCGGTTTGCCGCGGTCCACCTCGTGGAGGAAGCTGTTGTTCGTCTCGGTGCAGCCGTAGTTGTTGAACCAGCGGGCGTGCGGGAACACCGGGGGCAGGCCCGCCAGCACCCGGGCCGGCATCGCCTCGCCGGCGAAGACGAGGTGCCGCGCGGTGGTCAGCGGGCCCCTCTCCGCCGCGGCCCGGGTGAGCAGCTCGAACAGCAGGGGGACGCCCTGGACCAGGGTCACGTGGTGGCCGGTGACCAGACCGTGCAGATAGTGCGCCGAGGTGCCCCGCTCGGGGTCGGCCAGCACGACCGTGCCGCCGTGCGCGAGGGTGCTCCACACGTCCAGCAGGCACAGGTCGAAGTTGAGCGGCGCGTAGTTGAGGACCGTCGAGCCCGGTCCGAGCGGGAAGGCGTCCGCCGCCCAGGCGGTGAAGCGGGCCACCGCCCCCTGCGACAGCGGCACGATCTTCGGCAGGCCCGTCGAACCGGACGTGGTCAGCAGGAAGCCGGTGTCGCCCTCGGCGACCTCGGCGGGCGGGCGCGGCGCCCCGCCGCCGTCGTCGTCAGCGGCTGCGGACGGGTCCACCACGACGTCCACCAGGGGACCGTCGGCCAGACCGAGGACCACCGCGCATCCGGCCTGCCCGTACAGCTCCTTGAGCGGCAGGTCGGGCAGCTCGTGGGAGGGCAGCAGGAAGCCGCGGCCGGCCATCAGGCAGCCCAGGACGAGGGCCACCGCCTCCGGTGACTTCCGCAGCCGCAGGCCCACCGGGCGGCCGGGGTGCGGTGCCGCGGCCGCCTCCACCTGGGCGCGGGCCCGGCAGGCCATGGCATGCAGCTCGCCGTACGTGGTCGTCCGGTCCTCCCAGACGAGTGCCGGGGCATGCGGCTGCTCGGCGGCCCGGGCGGTGAACGCCGCGGCGAGGGGCGCGGGGGCGGTCATGAGCGCCCCTTCCCCGCCACCGCCCGCCCGGCCGTGGCCCGGATGGCGCGCACGGTGCGGAAGTTGCGTCCGACGAGCTCCTCGTCGGGCAGGTCGACGCCGTGCTCGTCCGTCAGCCAGGCCGCGATGTGCAGGACCGCGAGGCTGTCGATCACCGCGGTGGCGAGCAGGTCGTACTCCGGGTCGAGTTCGCAGGCGTCCAGACCGGGCAGGAAACGTTCGACGACGAAGCCGGCGATGTCCGCCTCGGAGGGGGCGGGAGGCATCACCGGCGCGGAGGGGGGATCGGCGGCCATGTCGGGTACGTCCTTTCGCAGGTGCTGACGTGCTGGGCGCGCCGGTTCACACTTCGACGAGCGTGCAGAACCAGTGCATCCCGGGGGACGCGACGCCCGTGAGGGCCACCAGGTCCCCGAGTGCGAGTTCACCGGCCTCGATGTGCCGCCAGAGGCAGACGAGTTGGTCGGCGCAGCCCATGTGGCCCAGGGAGCGGGCCAGTTCGGCGTTGGTGCGGGTGAGGGGGAGGCCGACGGCGTCGGCCACCGCCCGGAACGTCTGCCGGTTGTCGTTGATGTGGATCAGCCGGGCCAGTTCGGACCGGTCCCGCCCCGCGCGGGCCAGGGCCTCGTCGACGACGTCCGCGACCCGGCCCGTGGTCTCCTTCAGGAACGCCTGGAAGCGTTCCGGGTCCCGGTCGAAGTGCCGGTAGACGGAGGCCATCGGGCTGACGTCCTTCAGTCCGCTTCCCGGTGGCGGCAGCGGCACGGCCGCCCCGCCGTACTCGATGCGGAACAGGTCCGCGTACTCGGGGTTGGTGAACTGTGCCGAGGACAGCCGGCGCAGCCGCGGATGCCCGCGGCGGACGACGGCGGCGACGGCTCCGTCACTGGCGACGCAGCCGTTGAAGTCCATGCGGTTGCCGTGCGCCTCGCTCATCACGTTGACCAGCACCACCAGCGCGGTCCCGACGCCGGGGGAGAGGGCCATCGCACCGGCGGCGTGGTCCAGCGCGGGCGCCCACGCCGCGCACGCCTGCGTGAACAGCGTGGTGGGCGTGGAGTGCGCGCCCAGGGCACGCGCCACGGCCGCCGAGGGGTCCCAGCCCAGGTAGTCCGGCACGTCGGAGTTGCCGACGACGATCAGGTCGAGGTCGGCGGGGGCGACGTCGGCGTTCTCCAGGGCCTCCCGCGCGGCCTCGGCGGCCAGGTCGACGGCGGTGACGCCGGGCGCCGCACGGTGGTAGGTCCGGTAGCCGAGGGCCGTGACCGCCTCGGGATCGGGAACGTAGTCGGCCGCCGTCGCCGCCACGTCGCACCGCTCACCGAAGGCCATGCCCATGGCGACGATGCCCAACTCCGGTGACGTGCCCATGCGTGCTTCCTTCCCTGCCGGCCGGGGTGGATCAGCCCGTCCGGTCCTTCGACGATCGGATCAGAACGGCGCCGTCCGCGGCGGTCTCCCCGGGCCCGGCGTCATCGGTCGAGAGCTCCTGGACCTCCTCCAGCGGAACGTCCAGGAGGGCGAGGTGGCGCCGGCCCAGGTGCAGGGCGAGCGCCAGGACGGCCATGGCGGCGGCCAGGACCAGCACGGCCCACTCCACACCCAGCGAGTCTGCGAGCACACCGGCCACCAGCGGTCCGGTCCACTGCACGGCCTGGAAGCCGAACTGCCCGGTGGCGGCGACCCGTCCCAGGTACGCGTCCGGGACCAGCCGGACCTCGTAGGACTCGGTGACGACGTTCATCGGGATCATGCTCGTCATGCCGACCATCATCACCAGGCCGATCTGCCAGGGCCTGGGTGCGACCGCGACCGCGGCGAAGGAGGCCGTGAACAGCCAGGCGGACAGCAGCAGTACGCGGCGGGCGCCGATGCGCCGCATCAGCCACGGACCCAGCACGGCGCCGATCACGCCGCCCGCGACCGCCAGGGAGGTCACCGCGCCGATGGTGGTCGGTCCGCCGCCCCGGTGCGTCACGATGACCACGAAGAGCAGGGTGAAGCCCTGCGCCACCGCGTTGAGCACGGCGCCCCAGGCGAGCGTGAACACCAGGTAGTCGCTGCGCCGGATCATGCGCAGCCCGTCCTTGACGTCCGCGGCCAGACCTGGCCGGCGCTCTCCGTCGTCCTGCCGGTCCGGGCCCAGCGGCCGGCGGATGAGGAACGAGCTGAGGGTGATGAACAGGAAGGAGATGGCGTCGAACAGGAACGGCACCCAGCGCGCCATCGAGTACAGCAGGCCGCCCAGCGGGGCGCCGAGGAGCTGGGCCAGCATGTCGCGGCCCATGCCCTGCGCCGTGGCGTCGGCGATCCGCTCCTTCGGCACGAGCCGGCGCAGTACCGGTGAGGTGACGCCGGACCTCAGTCCGGCCCCGAGCCCGCTGACCAGCGCCAGCGCGTCGAGCCCCAGGACCGACGGGTCGCCCCGGTACACCAGCCAGGCGACGGCCCCCATCGACAGCGCCTCGACCAGCGCGGCCAGGCCCAGCAGCAGGCGCCGTGACACCCGGTCCGACAGGGCACCGCCGAGCATGAGCGTGGCGAGCCGGCCCAGCATGTGCAGCACCGTGATGGTGCCCGCCTGTGCCGCCGACCCGGTCACGTGCAGCATGAGCAGGGGGAAGGCGAGCGTCGAGACGCTGTTGCCGAGCGCCGACAGGCCTTCGCCCGACCACCAGACGGCATAGTCCCGATCGCGCCACAGCGACGGCGGTTTCCCGCCCCGTTCGGTCTCCCCGCCGGCCTGACCGGAGTCCTCGGTGGGCTCCCCGGCGTCCTCGGTCTGTTCGGCGTCCTCGGGACGTGACCGCACCATCGTCGTCCGTTCCCCGTCCGTTCGCGCGTTCGCTGGTCCGGGCCGGTGCCGCGGATCCGACCTGCATGCTGGTCGAAGCGGCACCGGCCCGGCCAGGCAGCGCACCGGCAATTACGGCGGAGGAAATGTTGCCGCCGCCCCGGCAGCGTCAGATCCAGCCGCGTTTCGCCGCCTGGTACCCCGCTTCGAACCTGCTGGCCGCCTTCAGCCGTACACACAGTTCGGCGACGATCCTGCGCACGGTGCGCAGCGAGACGCCGAGACGTCTGCGGATCGCCTCGTCGTTGAGGCCGCGGGCCATCAGGCGCAGCAGTTCCTTCTCGCGCGGGCTGAGCCCGTGCTCGTCGAGGCCCGGCCCGCTGGAGTCGAGCGGTACCGCCTCCTCCCAGGACCGTTCGAACAGGGAGGTGAGCGCCTCGACCACCCCCGGCACGCTGATCTGCACGACCTTGTGCCACGGGTCGCGCGGATCGGTGGGCAGCAGCGCCAGACAGTGGTCGACGAGCAGCAGGTGGACGGGCAGTGACGGGAGCGTGCGCACCTGGCAGTCCGGTTCGGCCTCCCACACGGTGCGCAGGGCGAGGCGGGTGTCACCGCGGACGCTGTCCGTGGTGACCGCGCGGCTCGCCACGCCGCGGGCCACGACCTTCCGGTGCGTCTCCTGCACGGGTTCCAGCCAGCTCGCGGAGGGTGGCCCGTCCGGCAGGAGAGCCAGCCACTCGGTGTCCGCCGCGTCGGACAGCTCGTGCAGCCGGTCGGTGACGGCCGCCCGGCCGTTGACGTACTCGAAACCGGGCTCGAGGCCGCCCGGCCGCGCTTCGGCGTACCGGTCGATGAGGGCCGTGACCGCGGCCCGGTCCTCCTCGAACTCCCGCAGCCGGTCCTCGATTCCGGACATCTGCCGCAGCAGCAGGGTCTTGAGGGCGAGGCGGGGATCCACCAGCTCGCCGACGTCCTCGCCGGTCGGCCGCAGCAGCTCCAGTTCCGCCAGCCGCTCCAGCGCCGTGCGTACCTCGTCGGCCGGGACGCTCAGATGGGCGGCGAGCTCGTCCGCTTCCCGGCGCCGTCCCGCGATGAGCTGCAGGTACACCACGTAGGTGAGGCGATCCAGCCCTAACCGCTGCAACATGGAGTCACATCCCCGTGTCGCCGTCATCCGTCACTCCTCGGGCCGCCCGTGATCTCTACACGTCGTTCGCATACGTGAGGGAGTATCTTCGGCGCCGACCGTATCAACCGACGATCTTTCCTGCGGGGGACGTGGTGCTCGATCGTTTGGTTCCCGAGGGTGTCGAACTGTGCGAGGTCTACGGCGACATGGCGCCCGAAGCGGCGGCTGCCTGCCTGTTTCCCACCGAACGGGCCGTGGTGCGGCACCTGTCGGAGGAACGGCGGCGTGAGTTCGCCACGGTGCGCGGCTGTGCGCGCACGGCGCTGGCCCGGCTGGGTATCCCGCCGGAGCCACTCGTTCCGGATGTGTCGGGCGCCCCGCGGTGGCCCCGGGGCGCGGTCGGCAGCCTGACCCACTGTCCCGGCTACCGGGCCGCCGTCGTGGCCCCGGCCGGGGAGTACGTCGCCCTCGGGATCGACGCCGAACCCGCCGAACCGCTCCCCGCCGTCGTCGCCGCGCACCTCCTGCCGGACACCGAGCGACGGTCGGCGGACGAGCTGCGCACGGCCCTCGGCCTGCCGGCGGACCGGCTGGCGTTCTGCGCGAAGGAAGCGTCCTACAAGGCGTTTTCCCCCTGGTTCGGGCGCCGTTACGGCATCCGCGACTTTGCGGTGCGCTTGACCGGCGATGGCTCGTTCCGGGGTACGGTGCCCGGACAGCGGCACCGGTTCGAGGGGCGCTGGGCGGTGCGTTCCGGCTACCTGGTGACCGTCGTCTGCCTGGCCGCAGCGGATTGGTCCGGACCGCTGACGGCGGGTTTCCGGCCTGACCGTGGGTGGCAGCAAGCGGCCATGTGACGCTTTCCTGCCGAGAGGGGAACTCCCGCTCGTTCTTTTGGTCGAGTAGGGTCCGGTCTTGGCCAAAACAACAATGTGTTGCAGTTGACTTCGCGGGGATCCGGTCCATCGTTCCGAGCCGGCCCGCCGGTCGAAAAGGGGACGCAGCCTGCCGTTGTGCGAGATGTCCACGGGGATGGACGCGGGGGTTGCGCAAGTTTGGTTTTCAAGGGGGATTCTGTCAATGGTGATTCACGCCGAATTTTTCTCCTTCGGCAGAATGGACGTGCATCAACTACGTGAATTCCTGGTGAACCAGCGGCGGGTCTCCGGCTGGACCCAGGAAGAACTCGCGGAGCGTTCCGGGGTCAGTGTGCGCACGATCCGGAATCTGGAGACCGGCTCCAACACCAACCCCCGCCGGAGCTCCGTCGAGCTGCTGCTCAACGCCCTCGGCGGCGCCCCCGCCGCGCCCGCCGGCCCGACCGTCTGGCACTCCGGGGACGTGTCCCTCGTCCCCACGCAGCGGTCACGGCACGAGCAGGACCGGGCGCAGCCCGTGCCCTGGCGCGGACCCCGGCCCCTCGGCGATCCACTGGTGGGCCGCGAGGCCGACATGCGGCACATCCTGGCGTCCGCGCAGCGCAGCCGGCTGATGGTCCTCACCGGACCCGGCGGCGTGGGCAAGACCCGGCTCGCTCTCGCGGCGGCGTACCGGCTGCGCCCGCTCTTTCCCGACGGCGTCGCGGTCGCCGAACTGCGCGACTGCACGCCGGAACACCTGGAGCCGGTGCGCAGCCGCGCCGAACTGGACCGTCTCACGCAGGGTCTGACCGGCGACCTCGGCGGCACCGGCCGACGGCTGCTCGTCCTGGACGGCGCCGAACGCGTCGTCCGGCAGACCGCCCGCCTCGCCCGCCGGCTCCTCGACGAGCACCCCGGGCTGCATCTGCTGGTCACCTCGCGCCGGGCCCTGGCCGCCGGCGCGGCCGAGGGCTGGGAGGTCGAACCACTGCGCGTGGACGGCCCCGAGGGCGGCGACGACGCGGTACCGAGCGCGGTGGAGCTGCTGCTGCGCCGGGTCCGCTCCAGCCTGCCGACGCTGGACCTCGCCCCGCACATGCCGCAGGTCACCACGCTGTGCCGACTGCTGGACGGCATGCCGCTGGCCATCGAGATCGCCGCGCAGCGTCTGCGGTCCCTCCCGCTCAGCTCGCTGCTGCGGGAGGAGACCCTGTTCCACCTGCTCGACCAGGTCGACGCGGGTGCGCTGAGCGCCCACCGCACCCTCTCCGACAGCGTTCGCTGGAGCTACGACCTGCTGCCCGCGCCGCACCGGGACCTGCTGCACGACCTGGTCACGCTGCCGGACCCGTTCGCACTGGACGACGTCCTCGCCGGGCACCACGGCTCCACCGGATCGGCACCCCAGCTGTCCCACCGGCTGGCCGAACTCGTCGACGCGTCGCTGGTCCAGACGCTGCGCCAGGGGCAGTACCAGTACCGGGTGCACGCCCTCGTCCGGCACGTCGTGGCACGCGCGCGGCAGCAGCCCGTCGCCCCGGGCGGAGCGGACGTGGAGGAGTACCGGTCCCGCGCCGTGTCCGCCGCGCACTCCGCCGCCTGACGTCACGTCCGCAAAGCGGCCGGTCCCGCGTCCGGGCGGGCCCGGCCCTCCCGGACGTTCCGGGCCGGTCGGACGGCCGTCCGGAGCGGCGGGGGCGGATGGCCCGGTGCGGTCACCCGGGCGGGAGCGCCGGTGGTGCGGGTCCCGGGCCGGGGCGGGCCGGATTCCGGAGCGCTCCGGCCCGGCCCGACGCCGGGCCGACCCGGAGCGGGTGGCCCGGTGCCGTCTCCCGGACGGGGGGCTTGGCACGGGCCCCCCGTCCGGGTGGCCGGCCTCGCCGGAGCGCCCCGGGTCAGGCCGTCCGGCAGGCCGCCCGGATCGCCCGGAGCGAGAAGTGCTCGGGGCCGTCCAGGCACGCGAGCATCAGCTCCTCCACGGGCTTCAGCAGATCCTCGTCCGGCTCCGTGGCGTGCCCCAGGCGGGACAGCAGCCGCTGGAGCACCAGCACCAGCCAGGCGGTACCGGCCGGCGCGGTGCGCTCCTGCTCGAACGAGTACAGCCAGGTGTACAGGCAGGAAGCCGCCGCGTGGTACAGGCAGTGCTCGGCGGCGGCGTCCTGCGCCTCGGCCGTGGTCGCGTCCAGGGTGCCCGCGGCGATCCGGGCGTAGAACCCGCTCCGCAGCAGGGAGAGCCGGTCCAGGACCTTGGTGAGGGCGCCCGCCTCGGCCGGCGGCAGCTCCCGTTCGGCGATCAGCCGCGCCCGCGCCACGGCCGGTTCCCAGCCGCGCGTGATCTCGTCCTCGGCGGCGTTGGTGAGCCGCAGCGCGCGTCCCGAGGGCTGCCAGACGGGAGCCTCCCGGGCATCGTCGAACAGGTCCCGCAGCAGGGTGTTCCCCTCGCGCGCCGGGCGGTCGGCGATCCGCGCCACCGTGGGCAACTGCGAGGCGATGGCGTGCAGGTTGACGTGCGTGGTGCCCTCGAAGATGCTCGCGATCGCGTGGTCGCGCTGGAGCTTCTGGAAGACACCGGAGGCGACCTCCTCGCGCAGGTAGCTCCGCGCGCCCAGCACCCGCCCGGCCTCCGCCACGACCTCCTCGGCGAGGGTCGGCACCAGGTACTTCACCACCGACGACCACAGGCTCAGCCGGGAGGGCGCCACCGACAGCGAGCGCGTCACCGGCAGCGCCGTGCACTCGGCGATCAGCAGGTCCAGGTGGGCGCGGACGAGGTGCCGGCGGATCACCGGGATCCGGTAGATCTCCTCGCCGTACAGCTCCCGCTCGCGGGCGTAGCGCAGGGTGATCCGCAGCACCGAGTCCATGGTGCCCACCGACAGCGCGCCGATCGCCGTCCGCGTGATCTGGAGCACCTGGAGGATCCCGGCCAGCCCGCTGCCCGGACGGCCGAGCAGACAGCCGCCCGGAACCGGTGTGTCCTGGAAGGAGATGCCGCTCAGGTCGTGGCCCCGCAACCCGACCGTGCGGACGAAGGGACGGTTGCTCCAACTCCCCTCTTCGAGCTGCGACTTGTCGAGCAGCAGCAGGGACGAGCCGACGCCCTCGACGTTCGCGTACACGGTGACGAAACGGCCCCGGGTCGCATTGCCCACCGGCCACTTGTCGCCGTTGAGGAGATAGCCGTCACCGTCGCGCACCGCGACCGTCTCGTTGGTGCCCAGGTCGCTGCCGTGGTCGGGCTCGGAGACCGCGAAGCACGCCAGGTCCCCGTCGAGCAGGCCCTGCGCGACCCGCTTGCGCTGCTCCTCGTCGCCCCACAGCCACACCGGGTTGACGCCGAGCAGCGCCGAGCCGAACATCACCGAGACGGTGAGGTTGCGCCGGGCCAGCACCCGGGTCAGCAGGAACAGCTGCTCCAGATTGCGCAGCCCGCCGCCGAACGCCTCCGGCACCAGGTACCGGGCGAAGCCCCAGGAGCGCAGGAGGTCCACGGCTCCCGGCGGCAGCGCGTCGCGCTCCTCGTGCGCCACGATCTCCGCGAAGCTGAACGGGCCGCTCCCCGCGCCGGGATCGCCCAGGACCCGGTCCAGGTCCGCGGCGAGCGCGTGGGACGGCCGGTCGACGTCCTGACCGGTCATGCCGTGGGGCCGCCGATGTCGTAACGGGCGAGGAGCAGCTCGACCTCGTCGTCGGTGGGCAGCGTGGCGTGGCCCGCCGCCACCTCCGAGACGACGAAGTCGACGACGTCGCCTACCCGCTCCAGCTTCATCGCCTCCTCGGGGGTCAGCGACCGCAGACCGTACAGGTCCTCCAGGTTGTAGCCGAGTTCGGCGAGGACCAGCGAGTGGAAGCCCAGGTCGCCGATCAGGTGGTGTTCCGCGGTGACCTCGGGGAGTTTGCGCGGGGCGATCAGCCGGGCCATCCCGAGCACCACGGGGGCCACGGCCTCGGTGGCGGTTGCGGCAGGGGTGTGAGTCATGGTGCCGACGCTAGGACGGGCCGGCGCCCCGCCCCAGGTAACGGCCCCGGCAGGCTCTCGGCAACTCCTCTGACACCGAACGGCGTTGCTACCGCGCAAACTGCCGCCGTACTGCCTGTCCGGGCCGCGCCGGCGGCGGTAAGGCTGGTCGGCATGAGCACACTTGACCCCGTGGCGCCGGCAACACCGTGGATCGCCGGGCGGTACGCCGCCGGGCGGCCCCGCCTCCGGCTGTTCTGCCTGCCGCCCGCCGGAGGCAGCGCGGCCTCCTTCGCCGTCTGGCGTCCCCACCTGCCCCCGGGCGTCGAACTCGCCCCGGTGGAACTCCCGGGCCGCGGCTCACGCATCGACGAACCGGTTCCGTACGCCCTGGAGCCCCTGGTGGACGCCCTCCTGGAGGGGCTGCGCGGCGAACTCGACCTTCCGTACGTGCTGTTCGGGCACAGCTTCGGCGCCGTCGTCGCCTACGAGCTGACGCGGCGCATCGAGGGCCGGGGCGGCCTGCCGGCCCCCGCCGCGCTGGTGGTGTCGGCCCACCGGGCCCCGCACGTACCGCTCGCCCGGGAGCTCCTCACCAAAAGCAGCGACCGGGCGCTGGCCGCCTGGCTGCACCAACACGGCGGACTGCCCGGGGAACTGCTGGAGCACCCCGACTTCCTGAGCGACCTGCTGCGTGCGGTGCGGGCCGATCTGGAGATCGCCGAACGCTACCTCCTGCCCCGACCGGCCCCGGTGCGCTGCCCGCTCGCCGTCCTGGCGGGCGCCGACGACGGCGTCGCCGCCCCCGCGGCGGTCGAACCGTGGGACGGATACGGCACGCCGCCGCCCCGGATGCGGCTGGTCCCCGGTGGGCACTCCTACCCGCGGACGCATCCGGAGGCGACGCTGACGGCCGTGACCGGGGAACTGCGCCGGCTCGGCCTACAGGGTCTCGGCGCGGAGGGTGACCGGCAGGGATGACAGACCGCTGAGGAAGTTGGAGTAGACGTACTCCGGCTCCCCGGCGGGCTCCGCCTCGGCCACCAGGTCCCGCAGGCTCTCCAGCAGGGCCGACAGTTCCGCGCGGGCGAGGAACGCGCCCAGGCAGAAGTGCGGCCCGTACGCGAAGGACAGGTGCTTGTTGGGGGACCGGGACAGGTCGAAGACGTCCGGCCGGTCGAAGACCCGCTCGTCCCGGTTGGCCGAGGCCATCCAGACGGTGACGATGTCGCCCTCCTCGACGAACCGGTCGCCCAGCAGCACGTCCTGCGCGGCGGTACGGCCGCTGTGCAGCGCCGGGGTGGTCCAGCGCAGCACCTCCTCCACGGCCGACGAGGTGTCCGCGGCGCCGGACTTCAGCGCCCGCCACTGCTCCGGCCGCTCCATCAGCGCGTGCACGGCCCCCACCATGGCGAAGCGGGTCGTCTCGTGACCGCCCATGATGATGCTGTAGCAGTTGAAGACGATCTCCTCGTGCGTCAGCGGACGCCCGTCGATCTCCCGGTTGACCAGCAGGCCGACCACGTCGTCGTAGGGCTTCTTGCGCCGCTCGGCGGCCAGCTCCGAGAAGTACAGCAGCAGGCCGTTGCGGGAGGACCAGGTGGCCTCCTGGTCGGGCACGCCGTCCGCGGACGACAGCGCCGAGGACGTCAGGGAGATGATGTGGCCCCGGTCGGAGGCCGGTACGCCCAGCAGGTCGCAGATGGCGGCCAGCGGGATGTGCGCGGCGACGTCGGCGGCGAAGTCCGCCGTGCCCCGCTCGACGGCCTCCGCGACCAGCCGGCGGGTGCCGCGCCGCACGCTGTCCACGACCACTTCCAGGGACCGCGGGGAGAACGGCTTGAGCAGCGCGCTGCGCAGCCCCCGGTGCGGGCGCCCGTCGGTGACGGCCAGCATCTTCCCGGCCGCGGAGTCGCCGCCCGCCAGCAGGGTGTCGAGCACGTTGCCCCGCTCGGAGGTGAACGTCCCGCTGTCGCCCAGCACGGCGGCCGCGTCCGCGTGGCCGCTCACCACCCAGAACCCCGGGCCGTGGGCGCCCTCCGGCTGCCAGTGCACCGGGTCCTCGGCGCGCAGCCGGCGCCACAGCGGCCCCAGGTCGTGGCGGGCGTGCAGCAGCGGATCGGCGAGGTCCACCTCGTCGAGCGCCACCGGGGCGAGCACGGGCCGGGTCTTCATGGTCATCTTCCTGGGTCCCTCGGGCTCGGTCGGACGGCTTCCCGGCGGCGCCGGGTCAGCACGGGGGTTCGGTCGGTCCGGGGAAGAACGCCGTGGTCGCCCCGGCGGTCTCGGCCCCGTCCACCGTGAACTGCTGGCCCGACACGAAGCCCGCCCCGGGCGAGGCGAGGAAGTGGAAGACCTCCGCGATCTCCTCGGGCAGCGCGTGCCGCCGGGCCGGGATGCGGGCGTTCACCTCGTCGAGCATGGCGTCGGTGTACTCGGCGCGCTGCATCGGCGTGAGCACCGCCCCCGGCGCCACGCACGCCGTGCGGATCAGCGGGGCCAGCTCGACCGCGAAGGTCTGGCACAGCGACGCCACACCGGCCTTGCTGGCGTTGTAGTCGGCGTACAGCGGGTAGCCGCGGGAGCCGTTGACGGACGCCGTCGCCAGCAGCACCCCCTCGCCGCGGCGCAGCATGTGCGGCACGGCGTGCCGCCACAGCGCGAGGACACCCATGAGGTTGACGTCGAGGGTGCGCCGGGCGTCGGCCTCGGTGATCTCCAGGATGCCGTGCCGGACGCTGATGCCGGCGTTGGCGACGACGACGTCCAGCCGCCCCCGTTCGCCGGCCACCCGGTCGACGGCGTCCCGGACGGCGTCCCAGTCGGCCACGTCCACCTTGACCCAGTGGATCTCGCCGCCGCCCTCCCGGGGCCCGTCCGGGAGGCCGGCTGTCGGGGGCTGCACGTCCAGGTTGACGACGTGGTCGCCGGCCCGGGCGAAGCGTTCGGCGGTGGCCTGCCCGATGCCGCTGGAGGCGCCGGACACGATGACGGTGCGCATGACGATGCTGCCTTTCGTGTACGTGGGGAACCGGCCGGTCAGACGATGACGCGCGGGTGCTCGAGGGCGTAACCGCTGAGATTGCGGCGCAGGTTGCGGCTGACGGTGAGCTTCTTCAGCCAGCGGTCGGTGCCGTCGTAGCGGGCGGTGAAGGGCCTGCGGCCGTGCACCGCACGGTAGTTGTCGACGATCAGCAGCGAGCCCGGGCCGACCGCGACGTCCCGCTGGACGCGGTTCAGCTCGTCCATCAGCCGGTCCAGTGCCGCCTCGGCCTCCGTGTCGCCGGGCAGCGTGTCCATGAACGGGCGGTCGATGCGCAGGTAGGGGCTCAGCCGGTCGCCGAACAGCACCGCCGTCGGCACCGGACGGTCGGCCATCGCGCGCAGCCGGGGCAGCGCCGGGTGGCCGGGCACGTACGTCTCCAGCTGCCGGATGTGCTCGGTGTCCGGGCGGATGAGGAACCGCTCCTCGGCGAGCACCGCCCGGTCGGCGTCGTCGAGCCGGACATCGCGCACGGAGGCGACGATGGTCGGCACCGCGTCGGGGTTGCGCAGCCCCATCAGCAGCAGGTAGTCGCAGCGGTTGGGGTGGAAGCCGTCCTCGGTGTGGAACTCCAGCAGCGCCTCGCTGCCGTACCCGCTCTGCCGGTCCTCGTCACCGTGGATCGGCAGGATGTTCTGGATGATGCGCCCTTCCTGGAGGGTCACCCAGCCGAACGGGTCACCGAGCAGCAGGCCGCACAGCGCCAGCCACACCTCCTGGTCGCGGGCCGTGTCCCCGTGGATCGCCTCCCGCCAGTGACCGGGTGTGGGACCGAGCGCGTCGCCGTCCACCGGGAAGCCGTGCACCAGGCAGGAGGCGCTGCGCTCGCTGCGCCGGTACGACAGCAGGAACGTGCGCAGCCCCGCCGGCAGCGACTCCTCGGCGGCGAGCGCGCGGTCGTAGAACTCGGGCAGCGACGGCGCGCCGTACACCTCGCCGAGCTTCTCGGCGGCGCTGCGCAGCTCGGCGACCTCGTCGGCGTCCAGGACGTACTCGGCGGGGGCGTCCGGGCCGTCCGGGGTGCCCGGTGCGCGGGCGGTGTCCCGGAGGGACGGGGCGACGGTCGGGTTCGTGATTGTCATGTCGGTGTCCTCACCGGGTCGTGACCGCTCGGGGTCGTCCGTCGTTCGGTCCTGTGCGATCCGCGCCGCGAGGTGTGGCGGCCGGATCGCGTGGTGGAGCGCACCGGACCGGCCGAGCAGGGTCCCGGCCGTGTCGTGGTCCAGTGGTCGTGCGGTGGTGCTGGTGCGGTGGTGCGGTGGTGCGGTGGTGCGGTCGGGGTGGTGCTCCTATCGCCAGTCCTCGGCGAACCGGTCGAGCTCCGCCTGGTCCAGCGTGATCAGCGGCTCCTCGTCCTCCTCCCCGGCCGCCGCGGCGGCCGGCGGCGGGGCGAGCTCCTTGACCGCCGAGGCGATCGAGGCCACCGTCTTGTGGGCGAACACGTCCCGGGGAGCGACGTCCAGGCCCGCCTCACGCGCCAGGGTGACCAGCTTGATCGAGACGATGGAGTCGCCGCCGAGGTCGAAGAAGCTGTCGTCGACCCCGACCCGCTCCACGCCGAGGGCCTCGGCGAACAGGGAGCACAGCAACTCCTCGCGCGGGGTGCGCGGCGCGCGCCCCTGCGCCCCCGCGGAGAACTCCGGCGCGGGCAGCGCGTTCAGGTCGAGCTTGCCGCTCGCGGTCCTCGGCAGCCGGTCCAGCACGACGACCGCCGCGGGCACCATGTGCTCGGGCAGGGCCTCGGCGGCCCGCCCGCGCAGCAGGACCGGATCGGGCACCGCACCGGCGGCCGGGGCGGCGTACGCCACCAGCTGCCGGTGGCCGGGCCGGTCCTCGCGGACGACGACCACGGCCTGCGCGACCGCCGGGTCCTCGGCCAGCACGGCCTCGATCTCGCCGGGCTCGATACGGAAGCCGCGCACCTTCACCTGCTGGTCCACCCGGCCGAGGAACTCCAGTTCCCCGTCGGGCCCCCGGCGGGCCAGGTCGCCGGTGCGGTACATGCGCGCCCCGGGCGGGCCGAAGGGGTCGGCGACGAAACGCTCGGCGGTCTGCCCGGGGCGGCCCAGGTACCCGCGCGCCAGGCCCTCGCCGGCCACGTACAGCTCACCGGGCACGCCCGCCGGCACCGGCTGGAGCGTGCCGTCCAGCAGGTACACGCGGGCCCCGGCGACGGGCTCGCCGAGCGGCGGGCGGACCCGGCCGCCCAGCGGGCGGCTCATCGTCGCCATGACGGTCGCCTCGGTCGGGCCGTAGGCGTTCACCATCCGGCGCCCGGACGACCAGCGTTCCACCAGGTCGGGCGGGCAGGCCTCGGCCCCCACCACCAGGGTCGTGCCCGGCGGCAGCGCGTCCTCGGGCAGCACGGCCAGGGAGGACGGCGGCAGCAGCAGCGCCGTCACGCCGTGCCGGGCCACCGTGGCCGCCAGCGCCGGACCGGGCAGCAGCTCGTCCGCCGGCGCGGTGACCGCGCACGCCCCCGTCAGCAGGGCCGTCGCCAGCTCCCACACCGAGGCGTCGAAGCTCGGCGAGGCGAACAGCAGCACCCGCTCGTCCGGGCGCAGCTCCAGACCGGCGCGCTGCTGGGCGACCAGGGCCGCGATCCCCAGGTGCGGCACCTGCACGCCCTTGGGGCGGCCCGTCGACCCGGAGGTGTAGATCACGTACGCGGTGTGCGCGGGCCGGAGCGGCGCCACCCGGTCGGCGTCCGTCAGGTCGGTGCCGGGCAGGCCGCCGTCCACCGGAGTCGTACCGAGGCAGCGGGTCCGCGCCGCGTCCGCCCAGGCCGGCAGGTCCGCCGTCCCCGGCGCGGTCAGCACCAGCGCCGGCCGGGCGTCGCCGACGATGTGCCGCAGCCTCTCCGGGGGATAGCCGGGGTCCAGCGGCAGGTGGGCGGCGCCCGCCTTGAGCACGGCGAGGACCGCCGTCACCGACTGCGCCGACCGCGGCAGCGCCACGCCGACCACGTCCTCCGGGCCGATGCCCTCGGCCACCAGCTCCCGCGCCAGCCGGTTGGCCCGCTCGTTCAGCTCGCCGTACGACAGGGCGTGCTCCCCGTCGATCACGGCGAGGGCGTCGGGCCGCTCCCGCACCCGCTCCTCGAACAGCGCCGGGAAGGTGTCAGGACCCGGGTGGGCGGGCCCCTCCGCGGCGGCGCGCAGCGCGGTCCGCTCCCCGGCCGAGAGCAGGTCCAGCCGGCCCAGCGGGGCCGACGGGTCGGCGAGGAAACCGTCCAGGACCGCCCGGACCCGGGTGAGCAGGGCGGCGCCCTCCTCCGCGGTGAACAGGTCGGCGCGGTAGCTGAGTTCGAGGCTCAGCCGCTCGCCCGGCACCACCACCAGGTTCAGCGGGTAGTGCGAGGCGCCCGGCACCGGGTTTTCGTCCACCGTCATGCGCAGCCCCGGCACCTGCTGCTGGACGGCCTCGCCGTCGAACGGCGCGCTGGCGAAGTCCAGGACGGTGTCGAAGAGTTCGCCCACCCCCAGGGACCGCTGCACCTCGGTCAGCCCGAGGTGCTGGTAGGGCCGCAGCCCGGCCTGCTGCTCCTGGAGGCCGGCCAGCAGCGCGCCGAACGGCCGGGCCGCGTCGAGGCGGACGCGCACCGGCACGGTGTTCATCAGCAGGCCCACGATGTCCTCGGAGCCGGGCAGGTCCGCCGGGCGGGCGGCGGTGGTGGCACCGAACACCACGTCGTCGCGGCCCAGCAGCCGGCCCACGACGAGCGCCCAGGCCCCCTGCATCAGGGTGTTGAGGGTCAGTCCGGCGCCGCGGGCGCCGGCGAGGAGCTCGGCGGTGCGTCCGGCGTCGACGGTGTGCGTCACCAGGTGCGGCACGCCGGCCGTGGCGGCCTCCGCCTCCGGGGCCACCAGCGTGGGCTCCTCGAACCCGGCCAGCGCCTCGCTCCAGGCCCGGACCGCCGCGTCCTCGTCCTGCCCGCCGAGCCAGCGCACGAAGTCGGTGAACTGCGCCGGCGCCGGCGCCGGGTGGGCACCGCCGCGGGCGTAGGCGGCGAACAGGTCGCGGAAGAACAGGGGCAGCGACCAGCCGTCGAGCAGCGCGTGGTGGTGCGACACCACCAGCAGGTGGTCGTCGTCCGCGAACCGCACCAGCGTGACCCGCAGCAGCGGAGGCTCGGACAGGTCGAAGCGGCGCGTCCGCTCGTCGGCCAGCAGTTCGGCCACCCGGGCCCGCCGCCGCTCCTCGTCCAGTCCGCCCAGGTCGACCTCGCGCCACGGCGTGCGGACGTCCTCGTGCACCAGCTGCACCAGGCGGCCCGAGCCGAGCAGCCGGAAGGAGACCCGCAGCGCGGTGTGCCGGGCCAGCACGGCGTCGCAGGCCGCGCGCAGCACCGCCGGGGAGAGTGTGCCGGTGAGCCGTACGGGCGCCTGGGCGGTGTAGACGTCGACACCGTCCGAGGCCAGCATCGCGTGGAAGTGCATGCCCTGCTGCAGCGGTGTCGGCGGCAGCGCCTCGGCGTACGGGCGCCCCGACGCCTCCAGTTCGGCCAGCTCGGCCCCGGTCAGGGTGATCGGGGGACCGGCGGGCGCGGCCGGCGCGTCCGGCTCGGGGCCGGTCTCCCGCGCCGCCCCGGCGAGGCCGGCCACGGTCTTGTGGACGAACACGTCCCGGGCGTTGACCGCGAGACCGGCCCGGTGCGCGCGGGCGGCGAGCCGCATGGCGGTGATGGAGTCGCCGCCGAGGTCGAAGAAGCTGTCGTCGACACCGACCCGTTCCCGGCCCAGCACCTCGGCGAACACGTCGTGCAGGATCCGCTCCCGCTCCGTGGTGGGCGGCCGGTAGGCGCTCGCGGCCTCGAACCGCGGCTCGGGCAGCGCCCGCAGGTCCACCTTGCCGTTGGCCGTGAGCGGGAAGGCGTCGACGGCCACGACCAGCGCCGGGACCATGTACGCGGGCAGCCGCTCCGCGACGGCCGCGCGCAGCACGTCGGGACGCACCTCCGCGCCTGTCACGGGACGCACGTAGCCCACGAGCCGGCGCACACCGGCCGCGTCCTCACGGACCGTCGCGACCGCACGGTCCACCGACGCGTCGGCCGCGAGGGCCGCCTCGACCTCGCCCAGCTCGACCCGGTGCCCGCGGATCTTCACCTGGAAGTCGGACCGGCCGCGGTACTCCACCACCCCGTCAGGGCGGCGCAGCCCCAGGTCACCGGTGCGGTACATGCGCGCCCCCGGTTCCCCGAGCACGTCGGCGACGAAGCGCTCGGCCGTCGCCGCCGGGCGGCCCAGGTAGCCGCGGGCCACCCCGTCGCCGGCGATGTACAGCTCGCCGACCACCCCGTCCGGGACCGGGCGCAGGAAGGTGTCCAGGACGTAGACGCGCGTGTTGTCGGCCGGGGTGCCGATGGCCGGGCCGGCCGCGGCGCCACCGTGCCACAGCATGGCGTCCACGGTGCACTCGGCGGGGCCGTACAGGTTGTACACCGACAGGTCCGGCACCGTGTGCAGCGCCTCCCACAGGTCGGCGCCGACCTCCTCGCCGCCGAGGGCCAGGACACGCACCCGGTGTCCGGGCCCGGACGCGTCGAACAGGCCGGCCGCGAGCAGCTGGCGGGCGACCGACGGCGTGGTGTCGACGACGTCGACGGCCTCGCGGGCCGTGAGCGCGGCCAGGGCGACGGCGTCCTTGCGGACGTCGTCGTCGACCAGCAGCAGCTCGTGCCCGCCGACCATCCACAGCAGCTGGCTCCAGGAGGCGTCGAAGCCCAGCGAGTTGGTCAGGGCCGCCCGCAGGGCCCGGCCCCCGGCACGCCGCTGCTCCGGTTCGAAGAAGTTGGCCCGGTGGCTGTGGAACATGTTGACCAGATTCCGGTGCTCGACCGCGACCCCCTTGGGCCGGCCGGTCGAACCCGAGGTGTGGATCACGTACGCCAGGTGCCCGGGCCGCAGCGGCGCGGCACGGTCGGCGTCCGTGAGGTCCGCGGCGTCCTCGGGCGGCACGGCCACGTCGGTGCGCAGGGTCCGGCCGGGTACGTCCGGCGCGGTCGCCGCGTCGGTCAGCACCAGTACCGGCCGGGCCTCGGCGCAGATCGCCGCGATCCGCTCGGCCGGGTGAGTCGTGTCGACCGGCAGATAGCCGGCGCCCGACTTCAGCACCGCCAGGATCGCCACCACCGCGTCCACCGTGCGCGGCAGCGCCACGCCGACCAGCAGGCCGGGACCCGCCCCCTCGGCGACCAGCAGCCGCGCCAGCCGGTTGGCCGCGGCGTTGAGGGCGGCGAAGGTCAGGCTGGTGGAGCCGTCACCGACGGCCACCGCGTCCGGGGTGGCCCGGACCTGCTCCTCGAACACCTCGGGCAGCGTCCGCTCCGGGCGGGCCACGACCCGCCCGGAGCACCCGCGCAGCAGCTCCTCCCGCTGGGCGGGGAAGCACAACGGCAGCCGGCCCGCCGGGAGATCGGGTCCCTCGGCGATGTCGCGCAGCAGCCCGCACAGCCGGTCCAGCAGCCCGGAAGCGGCGTCCGCGGAGTACACGTCCTCGCGGTGGTTGAGCTCCAGCCGCAGCCCCTCGCCGGGGTGCACGGCGAGGCTCAGCGGGTAGTGCGTGCCCTCGAAGGCGTCGTCGACGACGTCCCGCAGCAGCGTCACCGCGAGGCCGGGCACCTCGGCGCCGCTGACCGCGCTGTCCACGGGCACGTTCTCGAAGGCGACGGTGGTGTCGAACAGTTCCGTCACGCCCGCCGCACGGTGGATGTCGGCCAGGCCCAGGTACTCGTGCCGGGTCAGCGCCGTCTGCTCGTCCTGGAGCCGGGCGAGCAGCGCGGCCACCGGCTCGGCCGGGTCGATCCGCACCCGAGCCGGCACGGTGTTCATCGTCAGGCCCACCATCCGCTCGGCTCCCGGCAGTTCGGGCGGCCGGCCGGCGACCGTACTGCCGTGGACCACGTCCCGGCTGCCCGTCAGCACCGACAGCAGCAGCGCCCAGGCGCCCTGCACCACGGTGTTGAGGGTGAGCCCGCGGGAGCGCGCGGTCTCCGTCAGCCGTGCCGTGTCCGCCGGGGACAGCTCCGCGACGGCGCGCCGCTGCGCCCGCACCGGCCCGCCGTGCCCGGACGGGCCCGCGACCAGCGTCGGCCCGTCCAGCCCGGCCAGCGCCGACCGCCACGCCCGCTCGGCCTCCTCGCGGTCCTGCGCGGCGAGCCAGCCGAGGTAGTCCCCGAACGGCACCGCGGGCTCCAGCGCCGCGTCCGAGCCGCCGTCCCGGTAGATCCGGAACAGGTCGGCCAGCAGCAGCGGCAGCGACCACCCGTCCAGCAGGATGTGGTGGTGCGTCAGCAGCAGCACGTGCCGTTCGGCGGCGAGCCGGACGAGGGTGAAGCGCAGCAGCGGCGGCCGGGCCATGTCGAAGCGCCGGGCCCGGTCGTCCGCCAGCAGCCGCGTCAGCCGCAGCCGCTGCTCGTCCGCGCCGAAGCCGGAGAAGTCGACCTCCTCCCACGCCGGTTCCACGGACCGCGCGACGGCCTGGACGGCCTCACCCGAGCGGCGCCGCAGGAACCCCGCCCGCAGACTCGCGTGCCGGCCGGCCAGGGCGGCGGTGGAGCGGCGCAGCGCCGCGGTGTCGAGCGCGCCGGTCAGCTCCAGGGGGGTCTGCACGGTGTAGAAGTCGACGGAGGACGCCGGGCCGTCCCCCTCGTCGAACAGGGCGTGGAAGAGCATGCCCTGCTGCAACGGGGTCAGCGGCAGCACCGCTTCCAAGGAAGTCTGTTTCACAGTGTCGTCCCCCACTGGGCTTCGAGCTCGTCGAGTTCGTCCGCGTCGAGCCGCACCAGGCTCTCGGCGCGCGGCGCCGCGGACCCGGGACCGGTGTCCCGGGCCACCTCGGCGAGCCGCGCGATGGTCTTGTGGCCGAAGATGTCCCTGGCGGTGAGCGTCAGCCCCGCCCGGTGGGCCCGGGCCGCCAGACGGGTGGCGGTGACGGAGTCGCCGCCGAGGTCGAAGAAGCTGTCGTCGACACCGATCCGCTCGCGGCCCAGCACCTCGGTGAACACGTCGTGCAGGATCCGCTCCCGCTCCGAGGAGGGCGGCCGGTAGGTGCTCGCCGTCTCGAACCGCGGCTCGGGCAGCGCCTTGACGTCGACCTTGCCGCCGGGGGTGCGCGGGAAGGCGTCCAGCACCGTCACCGCCGCCGGGACCATGTACGCGGGCAGCCGCTCCCCGGCGTGGGCGCGCAACGCCACCGGCTCCGGCCGCGTCCGGGCACCGGCGGCCGGCACCACGTACGCGACCAGCTGCCGTACGCCCGACCCGCTCTCGCGGGCGACGACCACGGCCCCGCCGACGCCCGGCGCCGCGGTGAGGACGCCCTCCACCTCGCCGGGCTCGATGCGGAATCCGCGCACCTTCACCTGGCTGTCGGCGCGGCCCAGGTAGTTCAGCTCGCCGTCGGCCGCCCAGCGGGCCAGGTCGCCGGTGCGGTACATGCGGGTGCCGGGCGGCCCGAACGGGTCGGCGACGAAACGCTCCGCCGTCGTGCCGGGGCGGGCCAGATAGCCGCGGGCGAGGCCGTCACCGCTCAGGTACACCTCGCCGGGAACCCCCGGCGGCACCGGGCGCAGCGCCGCGTCCAGCAGCCGCACCCGGGTGCCGGGCACCGGGCGGCCCATCGGCGGCACGGTCCGGCCGGAGAGCCGGCCCGTCTGGGTGGCGATGACCGTCGACTCGGTGGGCCCGTAGGCGTTGACCATGTGCCGGCCGGGCGACCAGCGGGCCACCAGCTCCGGGGAGCACGCCTCGGCGCCCACCACCAGGTCGGTCCCCTCCGGCAGCGCGTCCTCGGGCAGCGCCGCCAGCACGGACGGGGCCAGCAGCAGGCAGGTGACGCCCAGTTCGGCCACCAGCTCCGCCAGCGGGGGGCCGGGTACGAGCCGCTCGTCCGGCGCGACGACGGCGGCGGCTCCGGTCAGCAGGGCCGTCGTCAGTTCCCACACCGACGCGTCGAAGCTCGGCGAGGCGAACTGGAGCACCCGGGTGCCCGGTCGCAGACGCAGCTGGTTGCGCTGGTGCCGGACCAGGGAGGCCAGACCGGTGTGCGTGACCACGACGCCCTTGGGACGGCCGGTCGAACCCGAGGTGTAGATGACGTACGCCGGGTGCCCGGGGGCGAGCGGCGCACGGCGGTCCGCGTCGGTCGGGTCGGCTGCCGCCGGGTCCGCATCCGTGGCGGCTGCCGGGTTCGCGTCGGCCGGGTGGGTGATGGAGGCCGGGTTCGCGTCGGCCGGGTGGGTGATGGAGGCCGGGTCCGTGTCGGGCGGACCGGTGACGGCCTCCTCGTCCACGTACAGCCGGGGCACCCCGGGCGCGAGCGTCGGGTCGTCCGCCGCGCGGGTCGTCAGGACCAGCAGGGGAGCCGTGTCGTCGAGCATCGCGGTCAGGCGGGCCCGCGGATAGCCGAGGTCGACCGGCAGATACGCCGCGCCCGACTTCAGCACCGCCACCACGGCGGTCAGGGCGTCGGCGCCGCGTGGCACGGCGACCGCCACCAGGTCCTCGGGCCCCGCGCCGCGGGCCATCAGCGTCCGGGCCAGCCGGTTGGCGCGGGCGTTGAGCCCGGCGTAGTCCAGGCGGCCGTCGGGGGAGAGCACCGCGAGGGCGCGCGGGTCACGGCGCACCTGCTCCTCGAACAGCTCCGGGAAGGTGCGCGGCCCCGCGCCGCGGTCGCCTTCCCCCGCCGCGAGCACCGTGGTGCGCTCCGCCGCGGTCAGCACCTCGGTCCGGGCCGGCGGAAGGTCCTGCGGGGCGGCCAGGAACCGGGACAGGAACGCGGTGAACCGGTCCCGGTGCAGGCCCAGTTCGGCGGGGGAGTAGCGATCGGGGTTCGCATCGAAGGACACCCGGGCGCCGGTGCCGTCCGGATGCGGATGGCAGGTGATGTTCAGGTCGGTCACCGGTCCGCCGGACAGCGTGGTCAGCGTCGCCTCGCGTCCCGTGAACGCCGTCTCCGAACCGGCGGGCATGATGTTGACGAGCACGCCGTACAACTGCTCGCCGCTGCCCAGCAGTTTCAGGTCGCGCCGCAGTTCGTCGTAGGGGTAGCGCTGGTGGGTCAGCAGTTCGCCGAGCCGGCCGGCGACCTGCCGGATCAGGGCGGTGCGGCTCTCGGACGGGCGGACGCGCAGGCGCAGCGGCAGCGTGTTCGACAGCATCCCGGGCGCGTTGCGGGAGCGGGCGCCCAGCCGGGCGGTGACCGGCACGCCGATCGTCAGGTCCTCGGCGCCCGTCATCCCGTGGAGGTAGGCGGCGACCGCCGACAGCAGCGCCACCGTCCACGGCGCGCGGGCGGCCCGGCCGGCCGCGTGCAGCGCCGCCAGCTCGGCCGGGGACAGCTCCGCCGAGGCGGACAGGGCGCCGGGCGCGGCGCCCGTGGGCACACCGGGGGCGAGACTCGCGGTCTCCGGGCGGTCGGCGAACGCGTCGTTCCAGTACTGCCGGTCGGCCGTGTACTCCGGTGAGGCGCGGTAGTCCGCCTCCTCGGTGAGCAGCGCCCGCAGCGTGTCCAGCGGCTCTCCGGCCGGGGCCGTGCCGGTGGCCAGCGCCTCGTAGTGGGTGGCGATGCGGCGCGAGTGCAGCACCGACCCGAACGCGTCGGACAGCACGTGGTGGCTGCGCTGGTACCACAGGTGGTGGTCGGGGCCGACCCGCATCAGCACGTGGGCGGACAGGGCGTCCTTCGTCAGGTCCAGTGCGGTGGTCCGGTCGCCGTCCACCAGCGCCCGCGCCGCGGCGAACGGGTCCGGCTCACCGGTGAGGTCGAGCTCGCGCCAGGTGGAGCAGCCCGGTGCCACCGGGCGCTGGAACACACCGTCCGGCCGCTCGACGAACTCCACGTCGAAGGTGCCGCTCTCCGCCTCCGACCGGCGGACGGCGCGTCGCAGCAGGTCCCCCTCCAGCGGGCCGCGGACCTCCATGACGGCCACCGTGTTGTAGGCGGGATTGCCGGGATCGAGGCCCTGGGCGTGGAAGACCCCCGACTGGGCCGCGGTGAGCGGGAGCAGGCCGGGGTCGGCGGGCAGGTCGCCGTCGCGTGGTGTCATCTGGTTCGTAACCGCTCTCGTGGACTTCCGGGAACCGCCGGGCGCCGCCTGTGGTTTCCGGGCCTTCCGGAGGGATGCCGGTGGACGGTGCGCGTCCCCGCGCGAGCGCCCTTCTCGTCCGCGGCGCAGGGTGGGTCGGCACCCCGCTCGATGCTGCACGGGCCGTCCGCCGGTCGCCAGGCAACCGACCGGCAACCGCTATTGCTGTGTAACTGCCGCTCCGCTCTCACGAGTTACCGGGCTCCTGCCTGGCGCCGCCACCTGGGGAGCGCCGAGGCTGGCGGTCACCGCACGCGGCGCCCGCCCCCGTGCGGGCCGGCCGTGCCGCGGGCATCCCGTACCGGCACCACATCCCGGAGAGGACGAGCACGTTGGGAATCGGGGACCGAGGACTGCTCGACTGGCTGGACGACGCGTCCGCCGAGCGCGGCCTGTACTACGCGCAGCGCGGCGACGGCTGGGACTTCCGGTCCTACCGCGAGCTGCGGGACCTGGTGCTGCGCACCGCCGCGGCCCTGCGGGCGCGGGGTGTGGGCGACGGTGACGTGGTGGCGCTGGTGCAGCGCTCCGGTCCCGGCTTCGTCGCGACCTTCTTCGGCGCGCTGGCCGCGGGCGCCACGCCCTGCACCATCGCCCCGCCGTTCGCCTTCCAGCGGGCCGACGACTACGAGCGGCACGCCGCCCACCTGCTCACCACCGTGCGGCCCCGGATCACCGTCTGCGACGAGGAGTCCCTGGAGCGCGTCCGCAAGGTCGCCGCCGTGACCGACCTGGCGGAACCGGTGGTCTTCGACGAACTCGTCGCCGGGGCACAGCCGTTGGATGGCCCGTTGCCCCTGGCGGAGACGGCGCTGGTGCAGTTCACGTCGGGTTCCAGCGGATTCTCCCGGGGTGTGCGGATCTCCGCGGACGCCCTGCGCACCAACCTGACGGGGATGCGCGGCTGGCTGGGCTGCGCCCCGGAGCTCCCGGCGATCAGCTGGCTGCCGGTCCACCACGACATGGGCCTGGTCGGCTTCCTGCTCAACGTCGTCGTCACCGGGTTCGACGGGCACATGCTCCAGCCGGACGACTTCATCCGCTCGCCGCAGCGCTACCTGCGGCGGATCAGCGAGCAGCGGATCGCGATGACGGCCATGCCCAACTTCGGCCTCTCCTACATCCTGCGCCGCGTCCGCCCGGCCGACCTCGAGGGTCTGCGGTTCGACTCGCTGCGCTGCGTCATCATCGGCGCCGAGCGCGTCGACCCGAAGGTTCTGGACGACGTCCACGCCCTGCTCGGCCCGCACGGTCTCGACCGCGGCGCCCTGCTGCCCGCCTACGGCAGCGCGGAGGCGACCCTCGCCGTGACCGGGCTGGCCCCCGGCGAGGGCTGGTCGACGCGCGAGCCGGACGCGGGCGACGCGGGCTCCCTCGCCGGCACGGCGGTGGTCGGCTGCGGCCGGCCGCTGGAGGACCGTACGGTGACCATCGTCTCCGAGGACGGGGACGTGCTGCCGGACGGGCAGGTGGGCGAGATCGTGGTCAGCGGCGTGTCCATCGCGGACGGTTACGTCGGCGACGCGGGCACCGCCTCCGGCACCAGCATCGGCGACCACCTGCGGACCGGGGACGCGGGATTCCTGCGCGACGGGCAGCTGTTCGTGATCGGCCGGCTCGGTGACGGGCTGAAGGTCAACGGCAAGATGGTGTTCGCCGAGAGCCTGGAGACGCTGCTGCACCAGCACGGCATCCCCGAGCGCCGGGTCGCGGTGCTGCTCGGCGTCCGCGACGGCACGCCGACCGGCGTGGCCGTCTTCGCGGGTGTCCAGGACGGCTGGCGGCGCACCGCCCACGAGGTGCTGGCCGAGTGGCTGGGCGACGCCGAACTCCTCGCCGTCGAGGTCCCGCGCGGCGGCATCGCCGTCACCTCCAGCGGCAAGCCCCGGCGGCGGGTGATCTGGAAGGCGCTGTGCGCCGGGACGTACGACGACACCGTCCGGCCGCTGACGGCCGAGGACGCCTGACGAGGGAACGCGGCGGCCGGCGGTGGCCCCTGCCGTCGCGGGACAGCTCCGTTCCTTCGGCACCACCGGCTCTCCGCGCGGGTGCCTCAGGCCCGCTCGTCCTCCGCGTGCCTGAGGCTCTCGGCGTGACGGCCGTTCGCGGTACCGGCCCTGAGGAGCCCGGGGGTTCGCGGTGGCGTGCAGCTCCGCGGCCGTGACCCTCGCGGGTCCGCCCCGCGGAGCACGGCCCGCGGGGCACCGCCCCTGACGCCGACGACCGCCCCGGCACGGTCCGGGGCGGTCGTCGGCGTCGCTCGGCGGGCCGGCGGTTCAGCGGACCGCGGCCATCGTCTCCACCCGCACCAGGTTCTCCGCGATGAGGAGTTCCTTCACCCTCTCCGACAGCATGCCCAGCTGCCGCAGCACATGGATGACCTGCTGGAACAGCAGCTGCCGGTAGGTGGCCATCATCGGGTTGGTCTTGGCGAAGCGCACGCCCAGCTCCACGTCCAGGTCCATGCGCTCCCACAGCTCCCGCAGCATGAACCGGCGCGACATCAACTGGATCGCCTCCAGCAGGAAGTCCTCCCGTTCGCGCAGCTCCGCCGAGGTCACCTGCTGGTACATGCCGGTGAGCGCGGTGACGCCGAAGGCGATGTGCCGGGCCTCGTCGCTGGCCACCATCCGGGTGATCTGCCGGATCAGCGGGTCGCCGAAGCCGCTGCTGGCCAGCCGCAGCCCGGTGATGGCCAGGCCCTCCATGACCACCTGCATGCCGAGGTAGACGATGTCCCAGCGCGACTCCGACAACACGTCGTGCAGCAGCGTTCCCAGGCCCGGGTTGACCGGGTAGACCACGCCCAGCTTCTCGTCGATGTAGCGGGCGAACGCCTCCACGTGCCGCGCCTCGTCGGCGACCTGGGAGGCGGCGTAGGTCTTCGCGTCCATGTCGGGCACGGTCTCGACGAGCCGGGCCGTCGTCACCAGCGCGCCCTGTTCCCCGTGGAGGAACTGGCTGCACATCCACGCCTGGTACTCCCACCGGAACCGGGTCAGCAGCTCCCGGGGCACCGGGCTGCCCTCGCCGATCACGAACGAGGCGAGTTTCGCGCCGTTCTCCTCAGCCAGTTCGGAGCCGAAACGGACGTCGTGGTCCCAGTCGATGTCGGTGGTGGCGTTCCACTGGGAGGCCTTGTTCTTCTCGTACAGGCTCCACACACGGCTGTCGCGCTTGCCGTAGTCCCAGTTCAGGCAGGCCCGGGTGAGGCTCTCCACCTCCATGAGCTCCGCCTTGACGGATTCCAGGGTGAAGAACGTCGGGTCGGCTGCCTCGTCAGGAAGGGCGGTCATCGTGAAGGAGATCCCCTCGGGGCACAAAAGCAGGACTGTTCCGTCGATCCTCGCCACCGGGTGTCCGCGCGGGCCAGGCAGACGCCGGGCAACTGGGCGGCAGAGGTGTTGCCGGTGGGTGTGCCTGGCCCCCTCGTGGCCGGCCGCCCACCATCGTCCCCGCGGGCCATCGCCCGAAGAACGACCGGCCGACGAAGGAGCGGGATGCGAACCGACGCCGCCGCACGACCCTCCCACCCCGCGCACACCCCGACGCGCGGCGTGGGCAGTCCGTGGATCGTCGGCCGGGTGACGGCACCGGACGCCCGCCTGAGGCTGATCTGCCTGCCGCAGGCGGGCGGAAGTGCCGCGTCGTTCGCGCCCTGGCGGCTCACCCCGCCGCCGGGCATCGAGCTGGCCACGGTGGAACTGCCCGGCCGGGGCGTCCGCAGCGCCGAACCGGTGCCGGACACCCTGGAGGAGCTCGCCGACGCCGTGCTCGACGGCATAGCGGGGGAACTCCGCGCGCCGTACGCGCTGTTCGGCCACAGTTTCGGCGCACTGGTCGGATACGAGCTGGCCGTCCGCATCCGCCGCCGCGGCCTCACCCCGCCCGCCGCGCTGCTCGTCTCCGCCTCCCGCGCCCCGCACGCCCCGGTGCTCCGCCGGGTCACCGACCGCGACGACGAGGGCCTGCTCAGCTGGCTGGACGGGTTCGGCGGCTTCCCGCCCGAGCTGCGCCGCTACCCGGCGTACCTGCGCTACGCCGTGCGCACGGTCCGCCGCGACCTGGCGCTGGCCGAGGCGTACACGGCCCCCGGTCCCGCACCCGCCGGCTGCCCCCTGCACGTGTTCGGCGGCGCCGACGACACGCTGGTCAGCCCGCAACGGCTGGAAGGCTGGCGGGACTGCGCCGACGACGGGTTCTCGCTGCGGCTGCTGCCCGGCGGCCACGACTGCCCGTTCACCCATTCCGGGGAGATGCTCGACGCCCTCGCAGGGGTTCTCGGCCCGCTCGCCGGACCGGCTCCCCGTCCCTGACCCACCGGCCTGACCCCGCCCGGGCGAGCGCGTCGCCGTACGCGCCGCCGACCGCTTCCGGGAAGACCTCACAGTGAAGACCAACGCCGCCCCGCAGGACCCTCGGCCGTCGCAGCCGGCACCGCCCTCGCGGCCGACGCCGCAGAGCACCGTCCCGTCCCCGATCGAGGCCGCGCTGCCCGTCACCCCGTTGCAGGAGGGCATGCTCTTCCACGCCCTGTACGACCCCGACGGCGCGGACGTCTACACCGTGCAGGCGCCCTTCGAACTGACCGGCCGGCTCGACGCCGACGCGCTCAGGGCGGCCTGCGCGGACACGCTCGCCCGGCACACCGCGCTGCGGGCCGGTTTCCGTGAGCGGGCCGGCGGACAGCCCGTACAGCTGGTCCGCCGCACCGCGACCACGTCCTGGACCGTGCTCGACCTCGCGGGCGAGGAGGAGTCCGTCCGCGCCGGGAAACTGGTCGCCTTCCTGGAGGAGGAGCGGCGCCGGCGCTTCGACATGGCGGACCCGCCGCTGATCCGGTTCGCGCTCGTCCGGCTCGCCGCGGACCGGCACGCGTTCGTGCTGACGTACCACCACATCCTGCTCGACGGCTGGTCGGTACCGCTGGTGCTGGAGGACCTGTTCACCCGGTACCACCACCACGCCGCGGGCGGGGGCACCGTCACCGGCGTCCCCGTCACCCCGTTCACCGACTACCTGCGCTGGCTGGCCCGGCAGGACCGGGCCGCCGCCGAACGGGCCTGGGGCGAGGCGCTGGCCGGACTGGCCCGGCCGACGCTCGTCGCACCGGGCGCCGCCGAGGTCGGCGAGGGAGCACTGCCCGGACTCGTCCGCGTCACCCTGCCCGAGGACACCAGCCGCGCGCTGGAGCGTGCCGCGCGCCGGCACGGCCTCACCCTCAACTCGGTCGTCCAGGGCACCTGGGCGCTGCTGCTGGCGCTGCTCACGGGGTCCGACGACGTGGTGTTCGGGCAGACCGTGCACGGCCGCCCGGCCGACCTCCCCGGCGCGGACCGGATCGTGGGTCTGCTGATGAACACCGTCCCCGTACGGGTGCGGATCGACCCCGCGGAACCGGCGGCCGCGCTCTTCGCGCGCATCCAGGACGAGCAGCTCGCCCTCGCCCCGCACCAGCACCTCGGTCTGACCGCCGTGCGGCGCCTGGCCGGCCACGGCCCGCTGTTCGACACCGCGGCCAGCTTCGGCGACGCCCCCCTGGGCTGGGACGCCCTGCGCGACGCCGTCCCCGGCCTGCGCGTCGCCCCCCTGCGGGCCGAGGAGGAGACCCGGGAGACCGCAGCCGCCGACGCTCCCGGCGGGCAGGAGATCACCGGCGCGACGCACTACCCGCTGAGCGTCGTCGCCCTCGCCGGCCCCCGGCTGAGCCTCCACCTCAGCTACCGCCGGGACCTGTTCGACGACGAGCGCATGGAACTGATCGGTTCCCGCCTGCGGCTGCTGCTCGACGGCTTCGCACAGGACCCCACGACCCCCGTCGCCCGGCTGCCCCTGCTGACCGCCGGGGAACGCCACACGCTGGACGAGTGGGGCCGCGGCTCCGGAGCGCTCCCCGAACCCGAGCCGCTGACCCGGCGGTTCGCGGCGCAGGTGCGCGCCACCCCCGACGCCCCGGCCGTCACCGACGCCGAACGCACCCTCTCCTACCGTCAGTTGGATGACGCCGCCGGACGGCTGGCCCGGCTCCTGACCGAACGGGGCGTCACCCGCGGGGACCTGGTGGCCGTCGTCCTGCCCCGCGGCACCGACCTGATCGTGGCGCTGCTCGCCGCGCTGAAGGCCGGCGCCGGGTACGTGCCGGTCGACCCCGGCCACCCTGCGGAACGCATCGCCTTCCTGCTCGACGACTCCGCGCCCGCCGCCGTCGTCTGCGCCGACGCCGGCCACCCCGCCCTCGCGGGCCGTCCGTCGACGCTCCCGCTCGGCGACCCGGCCGTACGGGCGGCCCTGGCGGCGTTCGACGGGCCCGCCGAGGACGCCGACGTGCGGCCCGGGGACACCGCCTACGTGATCTACACCTCCGGCTCGACCGGACGCCCCAAGGGCGTGGTCGTCGAGCACCGCACGGTCGACGGCTACCTCGCTTTCGCCCGCGCCGCCTATCCCGGACTGGCCGGCCGGGCGCTGGTGCACTCTCCGCCGTCGTTCGACCTCACCGTCACCGGCATCCTCGGCCCCCTGACCGCGGGCGGCCTGGTCCACGTCGTCGACCTGGACGACGTCGATGCCCCGGCCGGCGCCGGGACCCGGCCGCCCGCCTTCGTCAAGGCCACCCCCAGTCACCTCCCGGTGCTCGTGGCCTCCTCCGACTGGTACTCGCCCACCGGACAACTCGTCCTCGGCGGCGAACAGCTGACCGGCGAGGCGCTCGCCGAGTGGCGTGCGGGCCACCCCGACGTGACGGTCGTCAACGAGTACGGCCCCACCGAGGCGACCGTCGGCTGCATGGAGTACCGCCTGGAGCCCAACGATCCGCTGCCCCGGGGCGCCGTGCCCATCGGCGGCCCCGTGCCCGCCGCGCGGCTCTACGTCCTCGACCCCTGGCTGCGCCCGGTACCGCCGGGCGTCCCCGGCGAGCTGTACATCGGGGGCGAGGTCCTGGCCCGCGGCTACGCCCACCGCCCGGGACTCACCGCGGCCCGCTTCGTCGCCGACCCCTTCGGTGCGCCCGGCGCCCGGATGTACCGCACCGGCGACCTCGCCTGGTGGCGGCCCGACGGCGTCATGGTCTACGGCGGCCGTACCGACGACCAGGTGAAGATCCGCGGCCACCGGATCGAGCTCGGCGAGGTCGAGGCCGTGATCGGCACCGACCCCGCGGTCGCCCGGGTGGCCGCGGCCGTGCGCGAGGACCGGCGCGGCACCCCCCGCCTGGTGGCGTACGTGGTGCCCGGCCCCGAGGGCGGCCTCTCCGGCCTGGCGGACCGCGTCGCCGCACTGCTGCCCGCCTACATGGTGCCCTCGGCCTTCGTCCCGCTGACCGAGCTTCCGCTCACCCCCAACGGCAAGGTCGACCGCGCCGCACTGCCCGCGCCCGAGCACACCCGGCAGGCCGAGCACCCCCGGCAGGCCGGACGAGCCGAGCAGCCCGCGTCCGCGAGCACCGGGCCGGAGGCGGTCTCGGTGCCCGTTGCGGACGGTGGTGGTGCGGCGTCGTCGCTGGCGGGTCTGTTCGCTCAGGTGCTGGGGCTGGAGGCGGTGGGGGTCGAGGACGACTTCTTCGGTCTCGGCGGTGATTCGATCACGGTGATCCAGCTGGTGGCGCGGGCGCGTGAGGCGGGGGTGCGGCTGACGCCGAAGCAGGTGTTCACGCACCGCACGTCCGCCGCCCTGGCCGCCGCCCTGGGAGATGCCGCGTCCGCGAGGACCGGGCCGGAGACGGCTTCGGTGCCCGTTGCGGACGGTGGTGGTGCGGCGTCGTCGCTGGCGGGTCTGTTCGCTCAGGTGCTGGGGCTGGAGGCGGTGGGGGTCGAGGACGACTTCTTCGGTCTCGGCGGTGATTCGATCACGGTGATCCAGCTGGTGGCGCGGGCGCGTGAGGCGGGGGTGCGGCTGACGCCGAAGCAGGTGTTCACGCACCGCACGTCCGCCGCCCTGGCCGCCGCCCTGGCGGACACCGCGCCCGCGAGGACCGGACCGGAGCCCAGGACCGCCGGCCCGCGGCCCGCCCCGGTCACCGACACCGCGGCGCCCACCGCCCCGGCGCCCACCGCCCCGGTCCCCGCCGCCCCGCGCTCCGACACGGTCACCGTCGTCCCCGCCACGCCCCTCATGCGACGCCTGCTCGCGCACGGCGGCGGTTACGACGCCTTCCACCAGTCCACCCTGCTGCGCGTACCGCCCGCCCTCGGCATCGACCGGCTGCGCACCGCCGTGGACGCCGTCCTCGCCCGCCACCAGGCACTGCGCGGACGGCTGCGCGAGGACGGTTCCCTCGCCGTGGACCCCGCCCCGGGCACCGCGCCCCCGGGCACCGTGCGGCGGATCGACGTCACCGCCCCGGCCGCCGACGGCGAGGAACTGAACGAACGGATCGCCGCCCGCGCCGCGGAGGACGCCGACGCCCTCGCCCCGCGCGACGGCGCCATGCTGCGGGTCACCTGGTTCGACGCGGGGGAGCGGCCCGGCCGGCTCCTCGTCACCGTCCACCACCTCGCCGTCGACGCGGTGTCCTGGCACACCGTGCTCATGGACCTCTACACCGCATGGAACGCCGCCGGATCCGGCGCCCCCGTACGGCTCGCCCCCGTGCCGCTGCCGCTCGCCGAATGGAGCGACGCCCTGCACCGGGCGGCGCACACACCGGACGTGATGGCCGAACTCCCGCACTGGCAACGGACCCTGGACGCCGGCGGACTGCTCCTCACCGACACGCCGCTGTCGCCCTCCCGGGACATCCAGGCCACCGCCGGCGAGCTGCGCCGCACCCTGCCCGAGAACCTGACCGGCGAGCTCCTCGCCACGGTGCCCACCGCGCTCGGCTCCCGTACGCACGAGGTGCTGCTCACCGCCCTCGCCCTCGCCGTGGCCTCCCGGCACCGCCCGGACCCCGGCACCACCTCCGTCGTGGTGGACGTCGAGGGCCACGGCCGCGAGGACCTCGAACAGGAAGCCGACCTGTCGGAAACCGTCGGCTGGCTCACCTCCCTGTACCCCGTCCGCCTCGACCCGGGAATCCCCGGCTGGAACCCCGAGAGCGCCGACCCCGCGTCCGACGACCGCCTCGGCGAGGCCGTGCGCCGGGTCACGGCCCAGCTCGGCCGGGTACCGCGGCACGGCTCCGGCTACGGCCTGCTGCGCCACCTCAACGCCGGGACGGCGGCCCGCCTGGCCACCCTCCCGACACCCCAGCTGTGCTTCAACTACCTGGGCCGGCACAACGGTTCGGCGTCCGGGGACGAGGAGTGGGGCGTCGCGCCCGAGTCCGGCGTGCTGCCGCTCGGTGCCGACCCGCGGATGCCGCTGACCCATGTCGTCGAGGTCAACGCCGCGGTCGAGGACGGTCCGGACGGCCCCCGCCTCGTCGCCCACTGGCGGTGGGCACGGCGCCTGCTGACCGAGTCCGAGGCCGGGGAGCTGGCGGACCTGTGGTTCGCGGCCCTGCGCGCCCTCGTCGCCCACGGCAGCGCGCGGTCGGCCCGCGCCGCGCAGGAGGACGCCGCCGAACGCTCCCGGCTGGCCGCCCGCGTCGGACACCCCGTCGAGCGGCTGCTGCCGATGACGCCCACCCAGGAGGGGCTGCTCTTCCACGCCCGCTACGACAGCGAGGACCTCGACGTCTACACCGTGCAGATCGCGATGGAGACCCAGGGCCCGCTGGACACCGAACGGTTCCGGCACGCCTGCGACGCTCTGCTGCGCCGCCACCCCGTGCTCCGTTCCGCCTTCCTCCAGCGGCGCTCCGGCGAGCCGGTACAGGCCGTCGCGGAACACCTCCGGATGCCCTGGCAGGTCCACGACCTGACCGGTCTTGACGGCCCGGAGCGGGACGCCCGCCGCGCCGAACTGCTGGAAGCCGACCGGCACCGCCGCTTCGACCCGGCCGTGCCGCCGCTGATGCGCTGCACCGTGCTCGCGCTCGCCGAGGACCGGCACCAGCTGGTGCTGAGCATGCACCACCTGCTCGCCGACGGCTGGTCCACCTCGCTGCTGCTGCGGGACCTGCTGGCGCTCTTCGACGGGAACGGCGACACCGGCGACCTGCCCGCTCCCGGCCACTACCGCGATCACCTCGACTGGCTCGCCGCGCAGGACCGGGACGCCGCACGCACCGCCTGGAGCACGGCCCTGGCCGGCCTGCCCACACCCACCCTGGTGAGCCCCGGCCGCGACACCGCCCGCGTACGGGCCCTGCCGGCGACCCTCACCGTCGAGCTGTCCGAGACGGACACCGCCACCCTGCTCGACGCGGCCCGCGGCCACGGCGTCACGCCCAACACCCTGGTCCGCGCGGTGTGGGCGCTGTGCCTGCACGACCTGACCGGGCAGCGGGACCTGCTCTTCGGCGCCGTGGTCTCGGGGCGGGAGGCCGACCTGCCGGACGTCGCCGAGACCGTCGGGATGTTCGTCAACACCGTGCCGGTCCGGGTGCGCCTGGACGCCGACGAGCCGGTGACGGACCTGCTGCGCCGCATGCAGGGCGAGCAGGCGGTCCTGCTGCCCCACCACCACCTCGCCCTGGCCGAGGTGCAGCGGGCCGTGGGGCGGGGCCCGCTGTTCGACAGCTGCGTGGTCTTCGAGAACTTCCCCCTGGCCCAGGACCTCCCGAGCCCCGAGGAGGGTCTGCGCCTGGTCGGTCTGGCGGGCCACGACCCGTACCACTACCCGCTGAAGCTCATGGTCGCCCCCGGCAGCCGCCTCCGGCTGGAGATCGGCCACCGCGCCGACCTCCTGGAGGAGGGGACCGGGGAGCGGGTCGCCGCCCGGCTGCGCGAACTGCTGACCGCCCTGCCGGCGGCGCTCACGGACCCGACCGGGCGCTTCCTGCGCCACCACGCCCCGTCCGCCGCCTCGCCGGACGCCGACGTCCGGCGCCTGTGCGACCTGGTGGCCGGCGTCCTCGGGCGCGCCGCCGGCGCCGACGACGACGTGTTCGACCTCGGCTGCGACTCACTGACCGCCCTGCGCCTGGCCGGACGCATCGAGGCCGAACTGGATGTCGCCCTCGACGTCTCGGCCGTCTTCCGCCACCGCACACCCAGAGCCCTCGCCGCCGCGCTCACCGCACGACGCGGCGCCGGGACCGCACCCACCGGGAGAACGACATGACCAACCCCTTCGACAACGAGGACGGCACCTTCCACGTGCTCGTCAACGGCGAGCGCCAGCACTGCCTCTGGCCCGCCTTCGCCCTGGTGCCGCCCGGCTGGGACGTCGTCCTCGCCGACAGCGACCGGCGGACCTGCCTGGACCACATCGAGCAGCACTGGACCGACATGCGCCCGGCGAGCCTCGCCGGCGCCTGACCCGCCCCCGTCCCGCCGCCGCACAACCCGCACAGCACCGCCCTCACAGACAGGTGGCCGCACCCATGCAGAACGACTCCGTGGTCGTCAACTCCTGGAATGAATGGGACCCCCTCGAGGAGATGGTCGTCGGCTCGGCCGACAACGCCTGCTTCGAGCCCACCGAGCCGGGAAGCCGGCCCGCCATCCGCAACGCCCCCGACACGCCCTTCCCGACCGGCCCGAAGTCCAAGGAAGCGGTCGACCTCGCCAACGAGGAGCTCGACGGGCTCGTCCGCCTCCTGGAGTCCCAGGGCGTCACGGTCCGCCGCCCCGCCCCGTACGACTTCACCCGCCCGCTCACCACTCCCGACTTCGAGGTCGGGAACCAGTACTGCGCGGTCTGCCCCCGCGACGTGATGATCACCCTCGGCAACGAGATCGTCGAGGCCACCATGTCGCGCCGGGCCCGCTACTTCGAGTACCAGCCGTACCGCAAACTGGTCTACGAGTACTGGAACGCCGACCCGCGCGTGACGTGGACCGCCGCCCCCAAGCCCTCGATGGCGGACGGCATGTACCGCGAGGACTTCTGGCAGTGGCCGCTCGAGGAGCGGCACGAGCGCATGCACGCCTTCGAGTTCTGCGTCACGCAGGACGAGGTCGTCTTCGACGCCGCCGACATGAGCCGGCTCGGCCGGGACATCCTCGTCCAGGAGTCGATGACCACCAACCGCGCGGGCATCCGCTGGCTCAGGCAGCACCTGGAGCCGCGCGGTTTCCGCGTCCACACCGTGCACTTCCCGCTGGACTTCTTCCCCTCCCACATCGACTGCACCTTCGTGCCGCTGCGTCCCGGCCTGATCCTCACCAACCCCGAGCGCCCGCTGAAGGAGGGCGAGGAGAAGATGTTCCTCGCCAACGACTGGGAACTGGTCGAGGCCCCGCAGCCGGTGCTGACCAACGAGGAGATGCCGCAGTACTGCCAGTCCTCCAAGTGGCTGTCCATGAACGTGCTCAGCATCTCCCCGACCAAGGTCGTCTGCGAGGAGAACGAGAAGCCCCTCCAGGACCTGCTGGCCGGCCGGGGCTTCGATGTGTTCACGGTGCCCTTCCGGCACGTCTTCGAGTACGGCGGCTCCCTGCACTGCGCCACCTGGGACGTCCGCCGCACCGGCACCCGCGAGGACTACTTCCCCCACCTCGACTACACGCCTCTCGTCTGACCCACCGGGGCCGTCGTGTCCGGGCACCCCAGCGTCCGCCCGGACCCGGCGGCCCCCGCACGTCCGCCCCGGACCGCCGTCGCGCGGGGCGGCAGCCCGGCGCCCGCGACCGTCCCGCACGGCCCCTGCCGCCCAGGGGCGCCGCCCCTCGGCACGGAGTCCTGCGCGGGGCGAGGCCGGGCCGGACGGCACGGGCGACGACGCGCGCAGACGGTCCCGGCTCCGCCCCGGAGACCGGCGATCATCCGCGGTGCGCCCGGCAGGTCCCCACGCACACCATTGCCGCCCGCCGGGACGGGGAGTGAAGGGCCCCCGTCCCGGGCAGGACCTTGCTGCAACTAATATGCAACAGCGATGTCCGGGCAAGATGGATGTGAGGTTCGATGACGACCCGACGAATACGGGGGGCAGCCGCCGCGGCGGCGATGGCCGCAGCGGTCACCGCGTGCTCGGCGCCCGGCAACGGCGGCGCGGACGGCGGCGGGGCCGAGTCCGTGGTGATCGGGGTCTCCACCGAACCGGACACCCTCAGCCCGCTGCTCGGCTACGGCAAGGACGGCAACTCCAAGATCTTCGACGGACTCCTCGCCCGCGACGCCGACCTGAACCTGAAGCCCGCGCTCGCGAAGGCACTCCCCGAGATCACCGACGGCGGCCGCACCTACACGTACACCCTCCGCGACGGCGTGAAGTTCAGCGACGGCGAGCCGCTGACCGCGGACGACGTGGTGTTCACGTACCGCACCGTCCTGGACGACAGGACCAACAACACCGCCAAGAGTGAACTGGACGCGATCAAGGAGGTCAAGGCGGTGGGCGACGACAAGGTCGTCTTCACCCTCGACTACCCCTACGCCGCCTTCGCCGCCCGCACGGTGCTGCCGGTCGTCCCCGAGCACGTCGCCGGCAAGCAGGACCCCAACACCGGCGCCTTCAACACCGAGCCCATCGGCACGGGCCCCTACGTCCTCACCGGCTGGAGCAAGGGCGAGAAGCTCACCTTCAAGGCCAACCAGGACTACTGGGGCGGCGCGCCGAAGGTGAAGAAGCTCACCATGGCGATCATCGCCGACGACGACGTCCGCGCCACCCGGCTGCGCTCCGGCGACCTGGACGGCGCGACCCTCCCGCCGAACCTCGCCGCCACCTTCAAGGGCGACGCCGGCAAGAAGACGCACCGGGCGACGTCGTACGACTTCCGCGCGGTCAGCCTGCCCACCGGCAACCCGGTCACCGGCGACACCGCGATCCGCCGCGCCCTCGACCTCGCCGTGGACCGCGAGGCCATGGTCGACAAGATCCTCGACGGCGCCGGCCGCCCCGCCTACGGCCCCCTCCCGGTCGACGACGCCTGGTTCGCGAAGGACGTCGAACGCCCCCAGGACCTCGCCGAGGCCGGGCGTCTCCTGGACGAGGCCGGCTGGAAGCCCGGCAAGGACGGCGTCCGAGCCAAGGACGGCCGCCCCGCCCGCTTCACCCTCTACTACCCCTCCGGCGACAAGGTCCGCCAGGACCACGCCCTCGCCTACGCCTCCGACGCCAAGAGGACCGGCATCGACGTCCGGGTGGAGAGCGCCACCTGGGAGGTCATCGAACCCCGGATGAAGCAGGACGCCGTGCTCGCCGGCTTCGGCTCCACCGGCGACCCCGACTTCGGGCTCTACACCCTGCTGCACTCCTCCCTCGCCGGGGACGGCTTCAACAACATGGCCCTCTACGACAACCCGGCCGTGGACGAGGCCCTCGACACCGGCCGCCGCAGCCAGGACACCAAGGCCCGCGAGGCCGCCTACGACGACCTCCAGCGCGCACTCGTCAAGAACCCCGGCTACACCTTCCTCACCCACATCGACCACCTGTACGTCCTCGACGACCGCTGGAAGGACCTCACCACCCAGACCGAACCGCACGAGCACGGCTTCGCCAGCGGACCCTGGTGGAACGTCGAGGACTGGCAGCCCACGGCATGACACGCGCCCCCTGGGGAGCCATGGCACGGCTCACGGCACGGCGCGCCCTGTACGCCGTGCCGGTGCTCCTGATCGTCACCTTCGGCGTGTTCGCGGTCGCCGCCGCCTCCCCCTTCGACCCCGTCAAGGCGTACGCGGGCACCGCCGCGCTCGGCGCCGACCAGGAGACCCTGGACCGGCTGCGGGAGAACCTCGGCGTGGACCGGCCCTTCACCGCCCGCTGGTGGGACTGGCTGACCTCCGCGCTCGGCGGCGACTTCGGCCAGTCCACCGTCATGCGCCAGCCGGTGGCCGAGGTCATCGGCGAACGCCTGGTCTGGTCGGCGCTGCTGTGCACAGCAGCGTTCGCCGTCGCCGTGCTGCTCGGCACCGTCCTCGGCGTGCTCGCCGCCCGCCGCCCCGGCTCCCTCCTCGACCGTACGGTCACCTCCCTCGCGTACTCCCTGGAGGCGGCCCCCGTCTTCTGGATCGCGCTGCTCGCCGTCTGGCTGTTCGCCCTGGAACTGGACGTCCTGCCGGCCGGCGGCCTCACCGACACCGGCACCGACCAGGTCACCTTCGGGCAGGTCACCAGCCACCTGATCCTGCCCGCCGGGGTGCTTGCCGTCTCCCAGCTGCCCTGGTTCACCCTGTACGTCCGTCAGGGCGTCGGCGACGCCCTCGCCGAGGACCCCGTCCGCGGGGCCAGGGCCCGGGGCCTGAACGAGCGCACCGTCCTGCTCGGCCACGCCCTGCGCTCCGGACTGCTCCCCGTGCTCACCCTGATCGGCTCCCGCGTCCCCGAGCTCATCACCGGCGCCCTGCTGGTCGAGAGCGTCTTCAGCTGGCCCGGTATCGCCGCGGCCACCGTGGAGGCGGCCACCGCCGTCGACTTCCCGCTGCTGGCCGCGCTCACCACCCTCGCCACCGCCGCCGTCCTCGCCGGAAACCTCCTCGCCGACCTGCTCTACGGACTGATCGACCCGAGGGTGAAGCTGAATGAGATGTGACTCCCGTGGCTGACCCCACCGTCAAGAAGACGGACCCCACCGTCGAGAAGACGGACGCTTCCGCGACGACGGACACCGCCTTCGCGACGACGGACACCGCCTCCGCGACGACGGACACCGCCGGGCGCGCGGCCCCCACGGTGTGGCGCGCGCACGGCACCGCGCGCCGCTCCACCCACACCCTCCGCCTGCGCGTCTCCGCCGCCCTGGTCGCCGTCACGGCCCTCGCGGTCCTGCTCGTACCGCCCCTGGTCCAGCTCGACCAGCAGGCCGTCGACCTGGCCGCCAAACTCCTGCCCCCGAGCTGGGCCCATCCCTTCGGCACCGACGACGTGGGCCGCGACCTGCTGCTGCGCTGCGTCTACGGACTCAGGGTGTCGCTGCTGGTGGGTGTGGTCGCCGCGCTCACCGCGACCGTGATCGGCACCGCCGTCGGCGCCGCCGCCGGCGCGCTCGGCGGCTGGGCCGACCGGCTGATCATGCGCCTGGTCGACACCCTGTCCTCCGTCCCGCACCTGCTGCTCGGCATCTTCATCATCGCGATGTTCCGGCCGGGCGTCTGGCCGGTGGTCGTCTCCGTCGCCCTCACCCACTGGCTGTCCACCGCCCGCATCGTGCGCGCCGAGGTCCTCTCCCTGCGTTCCCGCCCCTACATCGACGCGGCCGTCTCCGGCGGCGCGTCCCGGTGGCGGGTCACGGTCCGCCACCTCCTGCCCGGCGTGCTGCCGCAGGCCGGACTCGCCGCCGTCCTGATGGTCCCGCACGCCATGTGGCACGAGTCGGCCCTGTCCTTCCTCGGCCTCGGCCTGCCCGCCCACACCGCCAGCCTGGGCACCCTCATCCAGGGCGCCCGCGGCTCCCTGCTCGCCGGACAGTGGTGGCCCACCCTCTTCCCCGGCCTGTTCCTGATCATCCCCACCCTCGCCATCGCCGGCCTCGCCGGAGTCTGGCGCGAGCGGATCAACCCCCGCCGCCGATCGGAGCTGATGCTGTGACCGAGCGACCTCCCACGCCCACGTCCGGTGCCGTGACCGGTCAGCGTTCCGCGCCTGCGGCTGGTACCGCGGCCGAGCGGCCACCCGCGCCGGTGGCGGATGCGGTCACGTCCGGTGCCGTGACCGGTCAGCGTTCCGCGCCTGCGGCTGGCACCGCGGCCGATCAGCGTCCTGCGCCTGCGGCCGGTGCCGCGAAGACGGGTACCGCGATCGGTCAGCCTCCCGCGCCGGGCTCGGAGGCCCCGGGACCAGGCACCGCGACGGAGCGGTCCACCGCGCCCGCGGCGGACGCCGCGCCGGCCGGGCGGCCTCCCGTGCTGTCGGTCCGCGGCCTGTCCGTCCGCTTCCTGCTGCCCGGCGGACGCCGGATCGCCGCCGTCACCGACGCCCACTTCGACGTGGCGCCGGGGGAGTGCCTCGCCCTGATCGGCGAGAGCGGCTGCGGCAAGTCCGTCCTGGCCTCGGCGCTGCTCGGCCTCCTCCCGGCCAACGCCCAGACCGCGGGCAGCGCCCACCTCGGCGACCTCGACCTGCTCACCGCCGGTGAACGCACCCTCGCCCGCACCGTACGCGGCCGCCGCATCGGCCTCATCCCGCAGTCCCCCGCCGCCCACCTCACCCCCGTCCGCACCATCCGCTCCCAGATGGAGGAGACGGTCGCGCAGCTCACCGGCGAGCGGGACCGCTCCGCCGTGCGCGCCGCTGCCGAACAGGCGGCCCGGCGCGCCGAGTTCCCCCCGGACCACCTCGACCGCCACCCGCACGAACTCTCCGGCGGTCTGGCCCAGCGGGCCGCCACGGCCCTCGCCCTGATCGGCGACGCCCCCCTGCTCCTGGCGGACGAACCCACCACCGGCCTGGACCGCGACCTCGTGGACCGCACCGTCGACGAACTGCGCCGCCACGTCGACGCCGACCGCGCCCTGCTGATCATCACCCACGACCTGGCGGCGGCGGAACGCGTCGCCGACCGGGTGGCCGTCATGTACGCGGGCCGCATCGTCGAACTCGCCGACGCGGAAGCCTTCTTCGGCGGCCCGGGCCCCCGCCACCCCTACAGCCGGGGCCTGTTGGAGGCCCTCCCCGACAGGTCCTTCACGCCCATCCCCGGACTGCCCCCCGAACTCGGCAACCTCCCTGACGGCTGCGCCTTCGCCCCCCGCTGCGACCGTGCCACGACCCTCTGCACGACCCTCCCGCCCTTCACGACTCCGGTCGCCTGCCACCACCCGGTTCCGGTCCCGGCCCCGGCCCGCACTCCGGAGGACATCCGTGCTTGAACTGCACGCCGTCACCGCCGGCTACGACCGCCGCACCCCCGTCGTACGCGACGCGTGCCTCACCGTCACCTCCGGCGAGGCCGTGGGCCTGCTGGGCCCCAGCGGTTGCGGAAAGTCCACCCTCGCCAGGGTCGCCGCCCTCCTGCACCGCCCCGACTCCGGGACGGTCGTCCTCGACGGCACCCCCGTGCACCGCTACCGCCACCGGGCGCCCCGCGCGCTACGCACCGCCGTCGGAGTCGTCTTCCAGCAGCCCCGTCTCTCGGCCGACCCCCGCCTGCGCCTCAGCGACCTGATCGCGGAACCCCTGCGCGCCACCGGCCGGCGTGCGTCGGCCCCGGACCGCGTGGCCGAACTCGCCGACACCGTCGGCCTGACCCCGGACCTGCTCACCCGCCGCCCCCACGAGGTCAGCGACGGCCAGCTCCAGCGCGCCTGCGTCGCCCGCGCGCTCGTCCTGCGTCCCCGCTGGCTCATCTGCGACGAGATGACCGCGATGCTCGACGCGTCGACCACGGCCGCGCTGGTCCGCGTGGTGGAGGACTACCGCTCCGCCACCGGAGCCGGCCTCCTCGCGGTGGGCCACGACCACACCCTCCTCGACCGCTGGTGCGACCGCACGGTCCACTGGGACACGGTGGCACCCCCGGCCGAAGACGTCCCCCGCGCGGCCATGGCGAAGTGACGCCTTCCCCCGGCGGAGACCCGGATCGGGCTTCTCGTGTGCGGGGCCCGATTCCGGGTACGTGGCGGAAAAGGCCGATTTGCGAGGTGAGAGCAATGCTCCTGTTGCCGCTCCTGCTGGTGCTGGCCACCGCCGCCTTCGCGGCCATCGTCGTGGTGGAGAACTTCTCCGGGGGGCCCGAGTACGCGGTGGAGGTCTTCGGTAACCAGATCGCCACACTCAGTGCTCCGGGTCTCTTCCTCTCCGGTGTGGCTCTGACGCTGATCTTCTGTCTGGGGCTCGCCGCGCTCGCGGGCGGACTCGCACGGCGGCGGCACCACAAGCGCCGGGTCCGCGCGACCGAGCCCGCGGCGGCCACGAGGGAGGAGCAGGATGGCCGGCGCTCCCGGCCGGCTCACGGCCACCGGCGCATCTTCGGACACTGACCGACGCGCAGACGCCCGGCGGCCACTCCCCGGAGGGAGTGGCCGCCGGGCGTCACCATGCCGGGCCCGCCCGCGGTGTCCCCGCGTCAGCGTCAGCCCTGAGCGTCCTCGAGGAGCGCGTCCTCGCCGAACCCTTCCTCGCCGAACCCTTCCTCGCCGAACCCTTCCTCGTCGAGCGCCCCCTCCGCGAAGCCGCCGAAGATGCCCTCCATGATCTCGTCCATCCGCACTTCGGTGGCGCCCGCCGGAGCCACGGCCTTCTCACCCTTGCCCACGCGCAGCACCAGGGCGAACTTCTTGACCTTCGCCGTCTCCGCCAGCTTCGCCAGGTCCACGGACATCTCGGTCAGCTCGCCGTTCTTCAGCGTGAAGTCGGCGGTGACCTTCTCGTTCGGCGCGTCCGCGAAGTCCTTCGTCGTCGGCAGTTCGGCCCCGCCCGGCAGCTCCTTCTGCAGCGGCCGGAGTTCGTCGAACAGCTCGGTCATCAGCGTGCGGAAGGGCGCCGTGGCCTTGATGTGCTCGGTGCCGTCCGACCCGCCGGAGGTCTTGAAGTCGACCTCGTTGGCGATGACCTGGCGCAGCGCCTTCGTGATCTTCTTCTGCGTTTTGGCGTCGAGCGTCGGCTCCGCCGAGGGCTCGGTGCCCCCGGGGCCCTCGGCCCCGGACATCTGCTCGCCGGTCTCCTCCAGTTCCTTCGTGGAGACCTTGAGCCACTCACCCGCGAGCAGCTTCTTGAAAGCGCCCGCGCTGTCGGGCAGTTCGTCGGCGGACGGCATGGGCGCGCCGGACATTTTCCCGAGCGCCTCGGCGTCGACGCGGGCGTAGGTGTAGTCGCCGACCAGCCGGTACTCGAACAGGTCGCCGTCCGCGTTGCTGAACTTCACCGCCATCGCGCTGAAGTCCTTCTCGCCGGACTTCTCCAGCGGCTTCTTCGACTGCACGGAGACGGAGATCTTGGCCCCGCTGAGCAGTTCGGCGACCTCGTCGGTCATCTTGTCGCCCGGCTCCGCCATCTCGGCGTCCAGCGCCTTCAGCGACGCGACATCGGTGTCGAGGTCGAACTCGAAGGAGAGCGAGCGCTCCTCGCCGAGCTTCTCGAAGGCGTTGTCCAGCTTCTGTCCGGCGGACAGGTTCTCCACGGTGCCGCAAGCGGCGGAACCGGCCAGCACCGCGGTGGCTACGGCGGTGGCGGTCAGGGTTTTGCGTATGGCGGTAATGACGGTCTCCTCGTACATGCGACCAGGGCGGTCACAGGAGAAGACGGACCACCACCTCGAACGGTTGTACGTAGAACAGAAATCGGGGTCCGCGGGGTGGACGGAGCCCACATCGGAGGCGTCCGTGACGGGCATATCTGAAGACATGTCTCCACATGCCACGGCGTCGACCGGAGTGCAGGTCTGCTCCCTGAAGCGGGACACGCCGCAGACGATCCCGGCCAACAGCCCCTACACGGTCATCCGGTTCCCCTTCGGGACCGCGGAGTCCTCCGACGCGTTCACCATGCACCAGGTCAACCAGCCGGACGGCTACACCGTCACCAGTTGGGACACGGACGCCCGCTCCGGGCTGATATGGCCCAGCACCGCCGGATGGGGCGACCTCTACGCGATGATCCAGTGGGAGGCGGGAAGCTACGACGAACTGCGCGACCAGTTCGTCCGTGACCCCCTCGGTCTCACCTCCACCCCCAACGACACGACGGCGACGGAACACCGGCCGCCCAGCGTCGGCATGCAGTGCTGGACGAAGCAGTGGGGCATCTTCGTCGACCCGGCCGTCCCGCTCGCCCTGCGCGCCACCCATGACGACAGCGTGGCGCGGAAGATCGTCCTGGCGGAGTTCAAGCTCGTCATCCACCAGTCCGCCTGACGCCCCGGCAGCCGGTGGAGGAGCCGCGGAGCGCGCCCGCCGTCAGCCGGCGTCGGCCGCCGCGGCCAGGATCCGGGCCAGCTCGACCGGTTCGGTGACCATGGGCCAGTGGCCGGACTCGATGTCGACGAACTCGACGTGCCGCGCCCGGGACAGCTCCGGAACGTCCCCGGCGGTGACGCACTCCCGCGCCTGCGCGGCAGTGAACTCGGGGCATACCACGACCACGGGGACGTCGTACCGCCGTTCGTCCGCCAGCCGCACCACACCCCTGGCCACGCCCGCGGGCACGGGGATCGCGGCGTCCGCCAGCTCCCGCCTGGCCTCGTCATCGAGGTCGGCGGCGTCCGGCCCCTCGAAGGGCTCCCACCCCGGGAACGGCATGACGCCGTCGCGCACCTCGAAGAAGTCGGCGTACGGCCGTCCGTCGTCGGCGGGGAAGCCGCCGACGAGGGCGACCTTGGCCACCGCTTCGGGGCGCCGGTCGGCGGCCATCCAGGCCAGCGAACAGGCGGCGGAATGCCCCACGACCATGGGCTTGCCGGATGCCCCATCCACTGCGGCGAGTACCGCCTCCACCTGGTCGTCGAGCGTGGCGGAGACCGGACCGGCGCCCTGCCCCGGAAGAGTGAGCGGCACGGGGTGGTGGCCGAGGGTTTCCAGCGCGGACGCGACACGGCCCCACACGGATCCGCTCAGCCACAGGCCGCCGACAAGCACGATGTCCATGGTCAGTTTCCCCTTCTCCGACTGCGTGGAACGTCACCGTAGGAGCAGATCCGGACGAACCACTGCCGGATCTGCCGCGGACCTCAGGACCGGAGCCGACGGGGCTTTCGCGCAGGCCCTAGCCTGCTCCCGTGCCGAATGACCTCAACCCCACCGCGCGAGCCCTGCGCGCCCTGGAGATCCTCCGGGCCCGCCCCGGTACGACGGCCGGCGAACTCGCCGTGCGCCTGGGCGTCACGGAGCGGGCCGCCCGCCGGTACGTCGGAATCCTCCGAGAGGCCGGTGTCCCCGTGGAGTCGGCCCGGGGGCCGCACGGCGGGTACCGGCTGGGACGCGGGACACGGCTGCCGCCCGTGCAGTTCACGCAGGCCGAGGCGGTCGGTCTGGTGATGGCGGTGCTCGGCGGCCAACCGGCCGCGGCTGACGCCGACGACCTGGTCGGCACGGCCCTGGACAAGGTGGTCAAGGCGCTGCCGGAGCGCGTCGGCCGGCAGGCGGCACTGCTGCGCTCGTACGCGTCGGCCGCCCCCGACCCCCACTCGGCCCGCCCGGATCCGGCCGTCACCAGCGCACTCGTCGAGGCCGTCGCCGCCCGGAGCCGCGTCTCGATCACCTACCGCAGCGAGGCCGGCAACGAGTGGGAGGCGGAGGCGGATCCCTGGTCCGTCGTCGTCCGCTACGGCCGCTGGTACCTGCTGTGCCACTCCCATCGCGCGGACGCGATCCGCACCTACCGGATCGACCGGGTCCGCGCCGTACGGCCGACCGGGCACGGGTTCGCACCGCCCAAGGGCCTCGACCCCATCGCGGTCCTGGAGGAAAACCTGGGCCTCGGCTGGGAGTTCCCCACCCGCGTGGTCTTCGACGCGCCCCTCACCGACGTCGCCCCGTGGATCCGGCCCCCCATGGGACGGCTCGAACCCTTCGGGGCGGGATGCGTGCTGGAGGGCAGCACCCGCAACCCGGACATGTACGCGCACGAGTGGCTGGCCGCCGTGCCGTTCCCCTTCCGCGTCGACGGCGGGGAAGAACTCCGCGCCGCCGTCGCCGCCCTGGGGGCACGCTTCACGGCCGCGGCGACGGACCGGCCCTGATCGACGGGCAGCCGTCGTCATCCGACGCGGACGGTCGCGTACGCGCCGCACCGGGCTGAGCATCAGGCGACGTGCTCCGACCGCGTTGGCGGTAGGAGTCGCTCTCCAGCTGCCCGAAGGCACCACGGACGACCTGCGCCGTCAGGGACCGGTCACGGTTTCGGTCACTGAGCGGGATCCGGTCGTTGTGCTCGCGTTGCCTGTGCCGCCCCGCTGCGTCGGGAGGTGGTCGATGTGGATCGAGTGACACACGGTGCCGTGATTCGGCTATACCGTTCTGCTGGGACGTCAGACGCAGGCTGACGTGGGGATGAGTTGGGGGGACGATGATCGACTATCGCAAGGCGCCGAACGTTCCGGTCTGGACGCTGGCGACACGTGATGTCCAAGTGCCGGCGGTGATCGGGAGCGGGCCGATGACGGCCGAGCGGCTGGTCGAACTGCGTGGCGTGCTGGCCGCGTTGGCCGACCAGCCGATCGCCACGCTCGAGGCGCACCCGCTGCCGGACAAGCTCGACAGGGGCCGGGGCATCTCGCTCGATGCCACGAGTCCGCTGGCGCAGCACCTGTCGCAGCTGATCACGCAGTCGGCTCGCGGTTCCGCCGCGGCGGCCAAGGCGACGGCTGCCGGCGAGGGGCTGTACCGCATGGTGGTTCCGGCGAAGGTCGCCAAGCAGCTGGGGCAGGGCACCCTGAGCCTGATGCGGTCGAAGGGTGTGGCCGGTGGTGCCCGTGCCTCCGTCGTGAACCCGGTGACTGGCAAGATCGTCGCCGGGGTGACGTACGTGCCGGTCGGTAAAACGGCAACGGCGGGCGCAGCCGGTGGAGCCGGTGCGACAGCCGGCGTCGCGGCCGCCGGCAGTGCGGCGCTCACCGTGGCCGCTCCGCTCGTGCTCATGGCGGTGGCGGTCGGGGTGAGCGCGCACGCCGACGCCAAGCGGCAGCAGGCCATCGAGCACATCACGGACCTTCTGGAGCAGCTTCAGGCGGACAAGCTCGACGACGAGCACAGCGCGCTCAACGGCTGCCGGCCCGCCATCGACAAGGCCACGGCCATCCTGCTCGACCAGGGCAAGCTCGGTGTCTCGCTGGGCCTCGACTCGGCGGTGCACGCCATCGACACCGCGCTGAGCAAGGCCGACATCCGCCTGGCCCGGTGGACGAGCGCACTCGACAAGCTTCCCGACGGTGAGCCCGTAGAGATCGGCACGCTGACCGAGTCGTTCCCCGGTGTGGACGACCAGGGTGGCACGTTCCGTACCCACCTCGAATTGGCGGCCCTGGCCATCGCGTTGAAGCGGCGTGTCAACGTCCTCCAGGCAGTCGAGCAGGCCCAGAGCGACCCCGACAACCTGTTCGAGAACTTCACCCGCGCGCTGAGGAGCGACGAGCAGCGCCTCGACGAGCTGGAGAAGGGCCTTGCCGGTGTACTGCTGCGCCTGTCGGCGTTGCGGCTGGCCCGTCCGAAGAGTGTGCGTCCCGTCCTGACGACCGGTGAGGTCGACCGGCTGATGCGTACGGCGTACCAGATCCGTGGGCTGGGCGACGGCGTCGCGGTGGGCGGCCGCCCGACGGACGTGGCGATCGAGATGGCCCGCGACAAGGACGGCTCGGTGGTCGTCTTCCCCGCGCTGGCCGCGGCAGGGTAGGCGCGGGGGATTCGGCTCGGCTCGGGCGACGCGGTCACGTGCCGGTCGGTGTCGTCAGCACCGCCCGGACGGTCTTGCCGCTGGGCGGGTAGGGGACGCAGTCCCAGCGGTCGGCGAGTGCGGTGACGAGGGTCAGACCGCGTCCGGTGGTGCTGAGTGGGTCGGACGCGGTGTCCGTGGGGCGGGGGAGCGGGCGGAGGTCTCCGCGGGCGTCGCTGACCTCGATGCGGAGGCGGTCGGCGGCCGGGTCGAGGACGAGCGTGAGCCGGAAACAGCGGCCGGGCACGCGCCCGTGCAGGACGGCGTTGGCGGCGAGCTCCGCGACGACGAGTTCGGCACGCTCCGTGAGGTCCTGCGAGGCGCCCCGGGAGCGCAGTTCGGTCACCGCGAGGAGCCGGGCGAGACGGGCGCCGCGCCGCGTGGACGACAGCAGCTGGGTGAAGGTGCCGACGCGGGCGCCCACTTGGGGTGTTGCGTGGTTCATGGCGCCAGAGTGACGGCCGGACGCGGGCGGGGGCGAGTGCCGCGCCCCGTACGGAGAGCAGGCGTACGGACGGGGAGGCGGGCGGTACGCCGGATTCCTGCGACGCTGTGTGAGGAACGCGGGGAGGCGGCAGAGGGTTCCCGTGCGGTGAGTGGGGCATCGCGGTCGGTTGAGCGTGAACGCCGATCGAGGCGGCGGGGGACTGTCGGTGGCGGGTGACAGGACCACCGGCATGGGTTTTGTCCGTATGACTTCGCCGCGGCCCGTCGAGGTCACCGCGGTCTTTCCCGAACTGGCTCGTCCGGCGCGTCCCGCGATACGGCTGCACCTTCGTCCAGGGCCGCAGGCGGTTGGGGGACTTGAGCAGACGGCAGGCAGCCGGTGTGGACGTGGACAGCTCGTACGCGGAGTGTCCGGCGGAGTTCTACGAAGGCGGCGATCTGGCGGACGCTCCCGGCTGGAAGGTCGGTGGCTGGCCGCCGTGGGGCCGCACCGACCCGCGCCGCCGGTACTGCGCCGTCTGCGATGCCAGATGGTCCCGCTGCTGACCATCGCCTCCGTCCGGTGTGGCCGATACCGGCCCGCGGGGTCGTCCCGGGGTGTATATCTGTGCCTTCACCCGGGATGCCTTCACTCGGGCGGTCAAACGGGGAGACGCCCGCCGCCACCGTTCCGCGTGAGACGTGCGAGGTGAGACGTGCGAGGGGGAGGGCGGGGGATCTCGTGGAAGAGCTGTATGACAGCGGCTACTGGGAGGCGGAGGAGAGGCGGCGGGCCGCGACGGCCGCGGAGACGCTGACCTCCTACGACGCGGCGCTGGGCCGTCTGTCCCGTGCGCCGGAGGAGGTTCCCCTCACCCGTGCGACGATCGGCACGCCGAAGACCGATCCCTCGTGGCACGAGTTCCTCGTCACCATCCTCGTGTGCCTCCCCGTCGTGGGTGGCCTCTACTCGGCCTTCGGTGTGAGCCGTGCCTTCCCGGACGGTCCGCGGACGGCCGTCACGATCGGCGCGCCGGCCACTGCCGCGGTGGTCGTCCTGCTGCTCATGGTGGCGGTCTTGTGGCTGGCGGACAGACTGGACCGGGCCGGGCGGCGGGACGAGCTGCTCCGCACGGGCACGGCCATGGTGCTCGCCTGCGTCCGCGCCCTGGAGGCACCGGACGCCGACCGCGCCGGGCACCTTCGCCGGCTCGACGATCTGTACCGCCGGACCGAGCGCCTCGTCCTGCGTGCCCACCGTGTCCGCGGCACCATCGGCGGCTCCTCGCCGCGGCGGGCCGCCGCCCGGCAGCACGCCGAGCTGGTGGCGGGCGCGCTGCGCCGGGAGCTGTGCCGGGTGGACGCCGAGCCGGAGGAGGCGCTGCGGGACCTCGCCGGGAGGCTGGTGACGGTGTGCGAGCGCTATGCCGAGGGCCGGATCGGCGGGCTGCTGCCCGAGGCGGATCTCGTGGACGTGGAGCCGGTGACGGTGGCCCGTCAGGCGCTGCGGGAGTCGGCGCTCATGACGGCGGTGGTCTTCGTCGCGTTCTGCGGGGCCCTGGGGGCGTGGCTGGGCTGCCGGGCGGCCGGTGTGCCGGACGGCATCCTGCCACTGGCCGCGGTCGCGGGCCTGCTGCTCGGCGGGACCCTCGCCGGCGGCTGGCGGCGGACGGTGCGGTTGGTGGAGCTGCTGCCGGGCTTTTAGCGTTCCCGGGCCGCTGGTCCGGTCCGGATCCCGCGCGCGGGGTGAGGCGTCGCGGGACGGTACGGGGAGGTCCCGGCCGCTTCCGACTACGCGCACGGACAGCCCAGTTGAGGGAGCGCGCGGTTCGGCGAGCAGGTCACCACGGCCAGGGAGAGGTACGAGGGGCGTTCGAGGTAGCAGCCGTACGACACGTCGGCGCCCGAGCGCAGGCGTTCGGCGGCGGCGTCCACCAGCCGGGCCAGGCGCGCGGTGTCCCGGTCGGCCTCCGTCGCGAACCGGGGGGTGTATTCGGCCAGCCGCTCGCCGAGCCAGGCCGCCGCCTCCTTCGCCTCGTCCCAGGTGCCCCGGACCAGCGGGCGGGGCTTGACGAGCCAGTACGCCGTCTCCAGGGGCGGGAGGTCCGACGTGCGGAACTCGGCGGCGACCTGGCGGTAGCGGTCGATCAGTTCCGGTCTGCTCCCGGCCGGGGGCGGATCGGGGTGCGGGGGCCGCCGCAGGGCCTCGTCGTCGAAGCGTGTCTTCGGGCCGGTCCAGAGATAGGCGTGGTGGTGCACGAGCTGCTCCCGTTTCGAGGAGCGCCGGCCGGACGCGGGGAGGTGCCCGGTCCGGCCGGCGGCGGGGAGGGGAGGAGGGTCAGGCGCCGAGGCCGAAGCGGGCCGGGTCGATACCGGCGGCGTCCAGTTCCCCGGTGGTGAACCGCAACGGCTGCGCATCCGGCCGCTTGCTGTCGCCCAGCGCCCAGGCGTCCTCACCGATCCGGGCGAGGGTCACGCACCCCTCGGTACAGGGGCCGCCGCACGCCTTCGTGAACGAGGCCGCGCTGATGTCGAGGGCGTAGAGGTTGGTTCCGTCTGCATGACTGCACCTTCCAGCTCGTCTGACGCGGCCGGGTCCGGCCGCCGCCGCCCGTGGCGGGCGGGAGTGCACGAAGGGGGCGTGCGGCCTGGGTGTTTCCGCAGGTGAGCGGTGGACACGGACGGCTTGTCCCGGATCTCCGTGACCTCAGGGTGGCGGTCGGACGGGGGCGGGGACGAGTGTGGCACCCCGTACGGTGAGTCAGCGTACGGACACGAAGAGTGGACGGTACGTCTGATGATCCGTCAGGCCGCGTGGCGGCGGCGCGGCGCGGCGCGAGAAGGAAACGCCCCCTCGCCTATGCCGGGACAGGGTCCTCGAGCATGTTCAGGGCCTGGCGGGAGAGCAGGCGCTCCGCGGCGTCGTAGCTCCAGCCGCAGTCGACGACAAGCGATCGCCATGCCGACAGCCCCAAGCACAGCCACAGACGGTCCGCCGTACCGTTCACGTCAAGACGCGGAGCCACTGCGCCGATGGAGACCAGGTGCTCCGCGGCTTCGCGAAGCGCCTGGCGGTACTGCGTGACGACGTAGTCCCACACCTCCCGCGCTTTGGCGTCGCTCGCCATGGAGGAGTAGAGCAGGTCGATGGACGGAGCGAAGCGTTCGGTGTTGTCGCGGATGCCGTGCGCCAGGCATGCGACCGCCGAGGCGAGGTCCTCGCTCCGGAACACCTCCTCAAGGAGCCCGGTGGTCCGGGAGTCCGCCACGTCCGTGGCCAGGAGGGCATGCAGGAGCTCCGTCTTGGTCCCCACGCTCGCGTACAGCGTCTTGGTCGCGACGCCGGCCGCGCGAGCGATGTGCCCCATCGTCACCTGGGCATAGCCCTGCGCGATGAAGAGCTCACGCGCCGCCGCCAGGATGTCCTGCCGGGTCTGAGCCGCGCCCCGCTCACGCCGTGGCGATCGATAGCTCCGGGTCGGTGTGGACATGTCTCCACCTTACCCTGGGGTAAGGGTAAGCGTATTCATTGCAGATGCTGTAACTTCAAAATGGGATTTCCCTTCCGGACGGGAAGACCCTGCACCATGCACCCCTCAACCCGAAGGTTTCGCACCCCATGGACATGAACGCCGGGCGTGACTCACAAGCCGTCGTGGAAACGCGGCTCACCCATGAGACACACAGACTGGCCACCGGGCTGCTCGTGGACGCCGCCGACCACCCCTCCGTTCCTCGCCAAGCGCTCGCGCAGTTACGGGACTTCCTCATGGTGAACCTGCGTCACCACCACGAGACCGAGGACGAATGGCTGTGGCCGCTCATCCTGACCGCGGCGCCCGACGCGAAGCGCGCACTCGACGACCTGAGCGAAGAACACGAACGTCTGGACGCCGCGCTCGACCGCCTCGCCGACATCGGCCTCACCGGCGCGAAGGACCATGACGGCGACGATCTGAACGAAGACGACCGGCACGCACTGCGCGAGGCGGCCGTCGCGGTGCGCGACAGCGTGCGCGACCACCTGGACCACGAGGAACCGGTTCTGTTTCCCGCCCTGCGGGCGCACATCACGCCCGTGCAGTGGGCGGAGTTCGCCCAACGAGTCATCGCCACCACGCCCCCGGTGGCCGGGCATCTGATGATCGGCCTCCTCGACGAGGCGGGCACACCGGCCGAGGTGGAATCGATATTCGTGAACATGCCGCCGCCGATGAAGTCCCTGCTGCCCGCCCTGCGCGACCAGGCCGCCGCCGACCTGCGAGTGCTGCGAGGTATCGGCTCGTGACGGACACACACCTCGCCTGGCCGGACACGGCGTACGAGGCGATCACGGGCGACCTGACCGTCGCGGTCGCCTACCTCACCCCCGCCGGAGGGGCGGTGGTCACCAGCGTGTCACCGGTAGGGCTCGCGAACCGGGCAGCCAACCAGGTCAGTTTCACCACCTCGCTGGGCTTCCCGAAGAAACTGGAACGCATCCTGAACAACCCCCGCGTCGCCCTCGCCTATCACACGCGCACGCACGGATTCGCCGCCCACAGCCACTACGTCCTCGCCCAGGGCAAGGCATCGGTGGACCTTCAGCCCTCGGCGCAGCGGCTGGCAGAGCTGATGGACGCCACAGAGCCGTTCTTCGGGAAGACCAAGCACGGAAGAGTGTGGGACTGGCTGCTGCGCGAGTACCACCAAGAGCGCGTCTTCGTCGACGTAGGCCTGGAGCGCATCACCACCTGGCCCCACCTCTCGGCACACGGACCGGCAACCGTGACCGGCCCGTCCTGGCCACAGCACCCCGTCGAACAACGACCCCCGAAGAACGGCACGACACCCCGGATACCCGTCTCCCGGCTCGCCCGGCGGATCGCCGCCCTCCCGCATCGTCTGCTGGCGTACGAGGGGGCCGACGGCAGCCCCGTCATCCTCCCGGTGACGGTCACCGGACACGACGGGACCGGGCTGCGCCTCGGCGCACCGCCCGAACTCCTGCCACCAGGCGGACGCCGAGCCGGATTCCTCGCCCACGCGTTCCGACGGCAGTGCGTCGGTGTGAGCATGCGCACCGCCACCGGCTGGCTGACCGTCGACAACAACGGAGAGGCGTTGTACGCCCCCCACACATCGGTCGGCATGACAGCGCCGCCCAGCAGGACGGTCATGACCGTGGCCAACGGCCTGCTGGCCAAACAGGGACTGCGCCGCGCACGACGCAACGGCACCACCGCGCACCTGCACGACCTCGCAGCCGGCGTCCGCCCCGGCGCGTAGCCCGGATTCCGGGCCTTCAGGTGTGCAGGGCCGCGGCCCAACGCGTCGTCAGTCCGTTGACGGCTCCGACCGTGCCGTGACTGATCACGCCCGCCCCTCCGTCGCTTCCGGTCCTCGCGAGGGCAGAGCCGGAAGCGCCCGACCGACGAGCGGATTGAACTCCGCGGCCACCGGCCGGCGTCCCGGATCTCCGTCGTCCCGGAGTGGCGGTCGGACGGGGGCGGGGGCGAGTGTGGCAGCCCGTACGGTGAGTCAGCGTACGGACACGAAGAGTGGACGGTACGTCTGGTGAACCGTCAGGCTGGAGGTGGGCGCGGGCGGCGTGAGGAGCCGTCGTGGTGCGCGGTGCGGAGCAGAGGAAAGGGGCGGCGGATGGACGTGGTCGGTGTCGAGGGGGAGGCGGCGGCCGGGGGAGGCGCCGGTGCGCGGGCGGTTCCGGTGGGGGAGTGGGAGCGGGAGCCGCATCCGTCGGACAGCCTGCGGACGTTCGGGGCGTTCGTTCAGGCGCTGCGGGAACATGCTGGGCTGAGTCGGGCCGAGCTGGCCGCCCTTGTCCAATACTCCAAACACACGGTCGAGTCGGTGGAGTTGGGCCGGCGCATGCCGGACGAGGCGTTCGTGGAGCGTGCGGAGGAGGCCCTGGGCAACACGGGTGCGCTGCGGAAGGCCGCGCGGCATCTCACGCGGGGGGAGGCGGGGCTGGCGGCGTGGTTCCGACGGTGGGCTCGGCTGGAGCGGGAGGCGGTGAGCCTGTGCACGTACGAGTGCCGGCTGGTGCCGGGGTTGTTGCAGTCGGAGGCCTACGCGCGGGCGGTGTTCGACAACAGCATCCCGTTGCTGACCGACGAGCAAACAGAGGCGCAGGTCACGGCCCGAATGGAGCGACAGGCGATGATGCGGGAGCGGCCGACCGTGCCGTTCGGCTTCATCGTGGAGGAGTCGGTTTTCCGGCGTGGGCTGGGTGGGCTGCAGGTCCAGTCGAACATGCTGGACCACGTGCTTGAGCTGACCGCGCCGCGCAACGTGACGCTTCAAGTGGTGCCGATGGAGTTGGAGTTCCACGGGTGCCTGGACGGGCCGGTGCGAATCCTGGAAACCGCGGAGGGGCGGCGGCTCGGGTACTCGGAGGGGCAGCAGAACGGACGGCTGATCTCCGACGCGAAAGAGATGAGTCTGCTCTGCCGACGCTATGACACACTGCGCTCGCAGGCCCTCAACCCCAGGGAATCCCGGGACCTGCTGGAGCGACTGCGAGGAGAGCTATGAGTAGCGGCACGTCGGAACTCGCCTGGTTCAAGTCCAGCTACAGCGGCACCCAGGGGGACGACTGCGTGGAGGTCGCCGTCACCGAACAGGCCGTCCGCGTACGGGACTCCAAGGACGTGACCCGCCCGTCCTTCGCCGTCGGCCGCGAAGGCTGGGGGCAGTTCGTGCGGTTCGCGTCGGAGCGCTGAGCGACGTGAGGGCGTGCCGTCCGCTGGAGTGGCGGACGCCACGCCCTCACCGCGTTCGGGAGCCCCTGGTCTCGTCCGTGGGGCCGTGGCCGAGGGCCGCGCGGTTGATGAGACGGTCACCGAGGTCGCGCACAGGTGCGGGCTTCGGCTGCTGAGCTGTGCCCTTCGCCGTGGATGCGGTGCCGGGCCCGTACGCGACACCGCCGTGGCCGCGCACATCCACTGCACCGATAGGCGTCGTTCCCTCCTCGACATGGTCGCCGACGGCGGCACACCCGAGGCAACGCGATTCCGTGATGGCTGACTTGCGCCCTTTCGGTGTCCCCTCGCGGCGATCAGACTGCCGCCCACGAACGGGTACGAAGGGGAGGGGCTTCGCTCGTGGCTCGGCGTGGTCGGGGGGCCGTCGCCCGCAGGCGGCGGGCACGGCTGAAAGCGGTGGCAGTCGGTGGGGGCCTGGCGCTGGCCCTGCTGGTGGTGTTCTGGTCGGCCGTGTGGCCCTACGTCACCGGTGCGCTGGTCGTCGGCGGCGCGGGCGCAGCCGGCTGGCGGCTGTGGCGTACGGACCGGCTCCTGCGCGGACGGGACCGTCTCTGGCGGCAGGAGGAAGAGGTACGGGCCGGCCGGCGGACGCTCGGGGAGGTGGACGCGATGACCGGCACCGAGTTCGAGGACCTGATCGCCCTGCTCTGCCGGCGGGACGGCTGCACGGAGGTCCGGCGGGTGGGCGGCGCGAACGACAACGGCGCCGACGTCGTCGGGCGGCTCCCGGACGGGCGGACCCTGGTGATCCAGTGCAAGCGCTACGCGCCGAACCGCACGATCCCCAGCCGGGAGCTGCGCGACCTGCTGGGCGCCCGGGTGCACTTCGGCGCCGACCTCGCGGTGTTCGTGACGACGACGCGCTTCAGCCGGCCCTCCGAGGACTTCGCGCTGCGGAACGGGATCCTGGCCGTGCACCGGGATCTCCTCGGCCTGTGGAACAACGGGGCCACCTTGCAGTCCCTGAGCACGGTGAACGGGCGCGGGCAGGGCGACTCCCGCCACCGCTCGCGCTGGAAGCACGCCTACGGGAAGTGACCCCGCCCCCCACCTGCGGCGCGGACCGGCACGGCAGGGGGGAATCCGGGTCGGACGCACGCCCTCGATGCCCCTGACCCGGGATGTCGTCCGCATCGCGAGGCGGGTGTCCCAGCGGATTCTCACCGAGTGGGCCGCCGACCCCGCCCTGCCCCTCGAAGCCGACTGACGCACGGACGCCGCGCCCTCCCCGCCTCGACGCACGGGGGCGGGCGGCGCGGAGCGACTCGACGTCGGCCCTCCCTGGCTCGCGGAGTGCCCACCCCCCTGTTGCCGTGGCCCGAATGTATCCGCGCGACGTATCCCTGTTCGGGGCCGGCCGGAGAGGCCGATCTGCTCCAGGTCCTCTGGTGTGCCTACGACCACGCGCCGGACTGAGGAGGAGGAGCAGTCGGTGCGCTTCCGGAACGGGCACTCATGAGGCGTTGGGGACCGGGCCGGGAACCGAGTGGGCCGCACCCCGGAGTGGGGTGCGGCCGGGTGCGCGCCCTTGGTGTCAGCTGGCCGAGGATCTGGGGTCCGTCAGCCCTTGGCTGGGGACTGCGGTGTGCTCCGGGCTCGGGGCGGGGGCGGGGACGCGGTCCGTAGAGGAGGGGGTGGCGAAGATCTCGTCGAGGGTGGTGGCGTCGATGGCGCGGTCGAACCAGAGATTCAGGAGCGGCAAGTCGGTGCAGGTGGTGACGCGCTGTCGGGTCTCTTCCGTCAGCGAGAAGCCGCGGCGCTCCATCAGACGCAGCAACTGCTCGGCCTTTCCGGCCACGCGTCCTTCCTTGAGTCCTTCTTCCTGTCCTGCGAGGCGGGCGTCGCCCACGATGGCGCCTCGCCTGGGGGTGAAGAGGGTTTCCATCAGGTTCCTCCAGATTTTACGGGCGTGTTCGCTGCCCAAGCCGTCCTCGATCAGTCCCGCCAGGTCGTCCCGCGCCTCGCGGTCCGTGTCCTGGGCCAACGCCTCGCCCATGACCGTCAGTATGCCCTCGATGTCCGGGTCGTTGCTGTGGATCCACAGGCAGAACGCGGCGAAGTCCAGGTCGGCCGACGCGTCCTGGGTTCGGCTCAGACGCGGCACGTTGGCCGGGCCCAGCACGTGGGGCACTGTCACCTGAGGGGAGGGGACTGTATGTGCCCGACGCGGACAGGCCTGATGCCAGGCTGTGTGCCTGGTCAGGCCCGCAGGTCTTCCGTCAGGGGCAGGCACTCGGCGAGCAGGTCGACGACGTCGCGCCAGGCTCGCTGCGCGTGCTGTGGGTGGTACCCGACGCCGGGGACCGTGGGGTGGTCGACCGGCGGGTGGTGGAAGGCGTGCAAGGCGCCGCCGTAGACCGTGAGGCGCCAGTCGACGCCCGCGGCCTGCATCTCGGCGGTGAAAGCGTCCCGTTGCGCGGGCGGCATGATCGGGTCTTCCGACCCGACCCCGGCCCACACCGGGCAGCGAATGCGCGCTGCCTCGCCCGGTCGGCCCGTGGTAGTTGCGTTGACTGTCCCGATGGCGCGCAGGCTGACGCCGCCGCGCCCGAGTTCCAGCCCGACGGCGCCTCCGGTGCCGTAGCCGATGGCTGCGATCCGGTCGGGGTCGGTCCGCGGTTCGCTGCGCAACACGTCGAGCGCCGCATGGCCGATGCCCCGCATCCGGTCGGGATCAGCGAGCAGCGGCAGGCAACGGGCCAGCATCTCCTCGGGATCGCCCAGATAGCGCCCGCCGTGAAGGTCGAAGGCCAGCGCTACGTATCCCAGCTCGGCGAGAGCATCGGCCCGGCGGCGTTCGACGTCGCCGAGCCCCATGCCCTCTGGTCCGAGCAGCACCGCGGGCCGGCGGTCGACACCGGCCGGGAGCGCGAGGTGCCCGATCATCGTCAAACCGTCGGCCGGATACTCGACCGTACGCGTCGCAATCGTCGTCATGGGACTGGACTGTAGTGATCGTCGAGCCCGGCCCGGCCGGTGTTCTGCCGTCGGCAGAGCAGCGCGCGTGTCCTCTGGGATACGGGGCCGAGCCCTCACGGCTTCAAGATCATCCCGTTGCCCCGACGCGCCGGCCACGACCGGGGCGTTCCAACGGGCCGTCCCGCTCTCGGCCGGCGGTGTCGTACTCCAGGCAACCGAGACCGCGGCGGAACCGCCCGGGATGCCGCAGCTCGACTCTGCCCACCCGGAACTGCGCCACTTCCCCGCGGACGCCTCCCGCCTCGGCGGGTGACGTGGCGGTGCCGGCGAAGCTGTCCGCCGGGCAGGGCGTCGAACGGCTTCCCCTACTCCCCGAGCGTGGCGACGGCCTCCTCGTAACCGCCTGTCGGCGGCGCCGTGTCGGGCCCGTACACGAGGTTCAGCACGCCGGTCGTGAACGTCTCCGACTTCAGCAGCTTCAGCGGGATCGACGGCTCGCCCTCGTCGAACAGGCGCATGCCCTTGCGTACGGCGACGGGGTGGACCAGGAGGTGCAGTTCGTCGAGGAGGCCCGCGGCCAGCAGCTGCCGGACGACGGAGACCGACCCGCTCAGCGCGATGTCACCGCCCGGCTCGCCCTTCAGCGCGGCGGCGACCTCGGCGACGTCGCCCTCCGCCTGCTCGCTGTTCCGCGCCACCGCAGGTCGAGCCGGCTGCGGGAGAACACGATCTTCCGCATGTCGCCGAGTTGCTTGGCGAATCCGGCGTCCTCGCCGCCGGCCGTCTCCCGCCCGGGCCAGGCGCCGGCGAAGCTGTCGTACGTCGTGCGGCCGAACAGCAGCACCTCCGCGGTGTTCAGGCCCGCACCGACGGCGGCCCCCATCTCGTCGTTGAAGTACGGGAAGTGCCACTGGTCGGGCGCCTCGACGACGCCGTCGAGCGAGATGAACAGGCTGGCGGTGATCTTCCGGGGCATGGTGTCCTCCGACTCCGGGTGCTTGTGCTGGATACGACCGTGCCACCCGCCGGAACTCATCGGTGGGCGGCGCGCGACGGTTCGGACCGTGACCGGTGTCGTCGGAACCGCCCGGACGGTCTGCCACCCGCGCCCGCACCCGCACCCGCGCCCGAGCGGGCCGGCGTCTCACTCGCTGTGCAGCACCTGCGCGATCGTCAGCCGCGCCGCACGGCGCGCCGGGACGAAGGCGCCGAGGACGGCGATGGCCACGCCTGCCAGGGCGAGGCCGGCCAGGACCGGCACCTGCCAGACGTCCACCATGTACGGGGGGAGCGTGATGTCCACGGCGTCGGCCATCCGGGGCACGACCCAGTGGTGGCCCGCCATCCCCAACGGGACACCGGCCAGTGAGCCGGCCGCGCCGAGCACCGCCATCGACGTCACCGTCATGGTCGTCACCTGCCGTGGTGTCATGCCGATGGACTTGAGCACGCCCAGATCACGACGGCGGTCACGGGTGTTGAGGACGGCCGTGTTGAAGACGCCGAGCGCGGCGACCACGGCGAGCATGAGGGTGAGCACCGAGGCCGAGCCGACGATGGTCCGCGTGACGTTGTTCGGGCCGACCGGCACCGGATCGATCCCCGGGTCGGCGAGCCGGGCGGAACGCGCGTACGCCGCCCGGTCCGCGCCGTCACCGAGCTTCACGTGATAGGCGATCGGCTCCTCCCGCGGGGCGAACCGCGTCAGCGTCGCCCAGTCGGTGACGACCGTCTCGGCGTTGTTGTTCATGAGCGCGCCGACGACGGTGAACCCCTGCCGCCGGCCGTCCTTCTCCAGCCGGACGCGGTCGCCGAGCTCCAGGCCGTGCCGGTTCAGGAAGGCCGACGTGGCCACGATCTCACCGGTGCGGCCCGCCCAGCGGCCGTCGGTGAGGACGTCGTCCAGCCGGGGCCGGTCACCGCGGCGGCCCTCCAGCCACACCCGCTGGGCGGTGCCGGCGAGGCGCGTTTCGGCGTCCGCCCGTGCCGTGACCTCGCTCGCGCCGGGCAGGGAGCCGAGCTGGGCGTGGAGTTCGCGGTCGTCGTGGCGCGGGAGGATCTCCTTGCCGTCCTGGTATTTCGTCGCGTACACGGTGACGTCGTAGGCGTCCCGCCCGGCATCGCCGAACCGGGTCATCGTGGTGGCCAGCCCGGTCGCGAACGTCACGGTGGTCACGCCCAGGACGATGGCGGCCAGTGTGAGGGCGCTGCGACCCGGCCGGGCGAACGGCAGCCCGACGCCCAGGCTCACCGAACGCGGCAGCCGGCTGCCCGCCAGGCGGCGTTGCACGCCGAGCGCGCGCCCGGCGCGCGGAGCGCCGCCCGCGCTGATCGCGCGTGCCGCGGGGAGCCGGTGGGCGCGCAGTCCCGGAGCGAGCGCGGCCAGGACACACACGAGCGGCATGCCGAGCAGGGCGAGCGCGTTCACCCAGCCGGCGATGCCGACCTCGCCGTGGAACACGCCCGACGCGGGTCCCATGAACACGGCGTCGAAGAACGGCCGCGCCACCGCGTTGCCGAGTACGGTGCCCAGCGCGCAGCCGAGGAGCGAGGGGACGCCGGTCATCGTCAGGTAGACGGCGAGCACCTGCCCCGGTGTGAAGCCGAGGGACTTCAGGACGCCGATGTGCCGGAACCCCGAGATGACGGCGCCGCTGACCACGTTGGCGACGATGAGTACCGCCACCACGATGCCGAGGACGCCGAACGCCATCAGATAGGGGGTGTACGCCCGCGCCGAACTGCCGATCTGGTCCTTGAGGGTGAGATACGACTGCGAACCGGTCAGGGCGTCCTCGGGCAACCGGTCGGTCACGGCGGCCAGCCCGTCCCGCAGCCGGTCGGCCGACGAGGCGTCCTCGAAACGCAGGAGCATCTGTGTGGCCGTCGGGCGCAGGGCCGTGATCTGGCCGGGGGCGACCCAGGCGTTCGCCGTGCCGCTGAGGTCGAAGGCGAACCCGACGATGGTGAGGTCGGGCCCGGACCGGAGCTGGATCCGCCTGCCCAGGTCGTCGGCGCTCCAGTCCGACTGCCGGTTGACGACGACCTCGCCCGGCCGGGTCGCCCAGCGTCCGGCCCAGAGGTCCACCCGCCCCACCGGACCGCCGGGACCGGGACGGCCCGCCACGGTGATCGTGGACCCCAGACCGTAGTCCGCGGAGTCGGCCCGCAGTTCGACCGTCGCCTGCCGGAACGGTCCGGCGGCGCTCTCGACGCCCGGCTGCCGGGCCGCCCGCGCCAGTTCGGCGTCCGAGACCGCGTCGGAAGCGAACGAGGCGACGACGTGGGGGCCGCGCTGCTCGGCGAAGGCCCTGTCGAACGGCGCGGAGGCCGCGTCGACCAGTCCCAGCGCGATGACCGTCGCCCCGGTGGACACCAGCGTGACCAGACCGATCACCAGGGTCTGCAGCCTGCGTCGCCGCACGGCCGCGCGGGCCGCCCGCCAGACCGCCCTCACGCGGCCGGCTCCAGCCGGTGCTCGCCGGTCACCCGGCCGTCGGCCAGCAGCACGAGCCGGCTGGCGCAGCGCCGGGCCAGGCGCTCGTCGTGCGTCACGAGGACCAGCGTCTGGCCGATCTGGTTGAGGTCGAGCAGCAGGTCCATCACCTGCTCGCCGGTACGGCTGTCCAGTGCTCCGGTCGGCTCGTCGGCCAGCAGCAGGGCGGGACGGTTCATCAGCGCACGGGCCACCGCCACCCGCTGCCGCTCGCCACCGCTGAGCACCGCCGGGTAGGCACGGGCGCGGTCGGCGATCTCGAGCTCGTCGAACAGCTCCAGCGCGCGGCGGCGGGCCTGACCCGCGGGGGTGCCGGTCAGCTGTGCGGCCAGGGCGACGTTGTCGAGCGCCGACAGGTCGTCGATGAGGTTGAAGAACTGGAAGACCATCCCGATGTGCCGCCGCCGGTACAGGGCGAGCCCCTTCTCACTGAGCTCCCCCACGTTCTCGCCGCGCACGACGACGCTGCCGGCTGTCGGACGGTCCAGACCGGCGATCATGTTGAGCAGGGTGGACTTGCCGCACCCCGACGGCCCCATCACCGCCACCGCCTCCCCGGCCCGGATCTCCAGCGACACACCGTCCAGTGCCGTCGTCCCGCCGTACTCCTTGCGCACGCCGTCGAGTCGTACGACGGCCTCTCCCCTGATGTCCTCGGTGACCATGCACAGGACGCTAGGCCAGGCGCCGAGCGGCGGCATCCCTCCCCGGACGGCACTTCGGCGCCCGTCTCATCCCGGGGATGCAGGGGCCTGGACCCGTGGACGGATGCGTCCTCGGCCGGCGGTCTGCGAGAGTGAACTCCGTGTGGGACGGGGAGCCCGACGGGCTGATGGTGGCGCTGGGGGCGGTGTGTGCGGCCGTCGTATGGCTGGCCGTGGCACTGGTGAGGACGCGGCGCCGGTGGCGGGCGGCCGTGGGGGAGCGCGGTTGGCTGCTGGAGCGGGAGCGGGAGAGCGCCGCCCGGGCGGCCGTCGTCGCCGAACGCGACCGCATGGCCCGCGAGTTGCACGACATCGTCAGCCACAACGTCAGCCTCATGGTGGTGCAGGCCTCGGCCGCCCGTGAGGTGCTGGGCACGATGCCGGACGAGGCGGCGGGAGCCCTGCGCGCGGTGGAGGACGCGGGCCGGGGCGCCATGACCGACCTCCGCCACCTGCTGGGCGTGCTGGCGCCGTCACCGGACGGCGAGGACAGCGGTCCGGAGGCGGGCGGGGCCGGTGCCGACGACACGGCCGACCTGGCGCCACAGCCCGGCCTCGACCGGCTGGGCCCCCTGGTGGACCGGATATCGTTCGCCGGACTGCCCGTCGACGTGCGGATCTCCGGCGAGCCGCGACCGCTGCCGCGGGGCGTCGACGTGACCGCCTACCGCATCGTCCAGGAGGCGCTGACCAATGCGCTGCGGCACGGCGACGGTGGGAGGGCCGAGGTGACCGTGCGCTACAGCGACCACACCCTGCGCGTGGAGGTGTTGAACACGGGCCCCAGCGTGCTGACGGGCGCGCCGCCCGCGCCACCGGCGCCGGCCCGCACGGCCGCCCTGCGGCGGCAGGGCGCCGGCCGGGGGCTGCTGGGCCTGCACGAACGGGTCGCGGTGTACGGAGGGGACCTGGACGCCCGGCGCCGCCTCGGCGGCGGCTACCGCGTGCGGGCCCGCATCCCCCTGGACCGCCCATGACACCGGACGCGGCCGGGCCCGGGCCTCGCGTACTCGTCGCCGACGACCAGACACTGATCAGGACCGGCTTCCGGCTGATCCTCACCGCCCGCGGGATCGAGGTGGTGGGCGAGGCCGCGGACGGGGTGGAAGCGGTCGCGGCGGCACGCCGACTCCGGCCGGACGTCGTGCTGATGGACATCCGTATGCCGAACATGGACGGTCTGGAGGCCACCCGCCGCATCCTGGAGCGCGCCCCCGAGTGCAGGGTGATCATGCTGACCACCTTCGACCTGGACCGCTACGTGTACGGCGCGCTGGCGCTCGGGGCCAGCGGCTTCCTGCTCAAGGACGTCACCCCGGAGCACCTGGCGGCGGCCGTACGACTGGTCGGCACCGGTGACGCCCTGCTCGCCCCGTCGATCACCCGCCGCCTGGTGGAGCGGTACGCCGCGCAGGCCGCCCGCACACCCGCCGTGCCCGCCGGCCTCTCGGCCCTGACCCCCCGTGAGACCGAGGTCCTGTCCCTGCTGGGACGCGGCCTGTCCAACACCGAACTCGCCGCCGAACTGACCCTGAGCGAAGCCACGGTGAAGTCCCACGTGGCGCGGATCTTCGCCAAGCTGTCGCTCAGGGACCGGGCCCAGGCCGTCGTACTCGCCTATGAGACGGGACTGGTCAGGCCCGGCGGGTGAAGCAACGGTGAGCGGTGAGATCGCCTGGGCCGCCCTGGCGTCCCTCCCGGCCGGGTGTGCTGTGTGCCGGGTACCTCTCGCGGAGCGCTGACAGCCGGACCGTCCGTCCTACCGGATGAGTAAGGGGGAGGCGGACCCACGGACGGCTCAGACGGAGTCCAGCCGACTGGGGTGCTCCGCCCCCGGCACATCGCCCGCCATCCGGCGCGGATCCGTGACGCTGCCCAGCCAGCCCAGCAGGAAGCCGGCCGGCGCCGTCACCAGGCCCGGGATCGTCACGTCCCAGACCCGGAAGTCCAGCCCCGGGAAGATCGCCCCGGGGGTGCCGGACACGTACGGCGACAGCGCGAGCGCGGCGACGCTCAGCGCCGTCGCCCCCCACAGGCACCACAGGGCGCCGCGCGAGGTGAACCCGGGCCAGTAGAGGGCGTACAGCAGGACGGGCGCGAGGGCGGCGCCGCAGACGGTCAGCCAGAGCGTGGAGACGACCACCAGGTTCCAGTCGGCGACGACGACCGCCACGACCGAGCACACCGCCCCCGTCACGGCGGCCGACCACCGCGACACGGCAGCCTCCCTCGTGCCGTACGCACCCAGCACGTCCCGGCCCAGGGCGATCCCGGCGGCGAGGGTCACGTCCACCACGGCCGCGAGCGCGGTGAGGAAGAGGACGCAGGCCAGGGCCGCGACCAGGAATCCGCCGCTGTCGAGCGCCCGCCCGAGCATCAGCGGCGTGAACACCTGCGCCGCCGGGCCCGCCTCACGCAGTGCCTCGCCGACGAGGGCCGCCGCGCCCACACCGACGACGGCCAGCGCGCCGTACAGCAGGACGAGTTCGCCGAGCATCCAGCGGCCGCCGGCCCGGGCCCCGCGCGGACTCTTCGTCGAGATCGCCCGCATCAGCACGGCGGGCATCGCCAGCGTGGCCAGCGACATGCCGAAGATCTGCCCGATGCGGTTCACGGCACCCACCCAGCCGTCACCGGTGTAGCCGCCCGGACGCAGGTACGCCTCGCCCATCCCGGAGCCGAGCGCGGCCGCGTCGAGCAGCCGCCCCATGTCCCCGCCGAAGCGGTCGAGCACGAGCACGGCGGCGACCACCAGCACGGGCAGGGCGATAGCCGACTTCGTGATCATCACCACACCCGTGCCCCGGATCCCGCCACTGACGGCCAGCGCCGTCATCACGCAGCCGATCACCGCGATGCAGCCACTGCGCACCCCGGGCTGACCGATCAGCGCCGCGGCGACGTTGCCGACCACCACCAACTGCACGATCAGCAGCGGGAAACAGACGAACAGGGTCACCGCGCCCCACGAGACGCGCACCGCGGGCCCGCCACTGTCGCGCGCGTCCAGCACGTCCGCTGCGGTCAGCGAGGCGTGCCTGCGCAGCGGCTCGACGACCAGCACGAGGAACAGCATGACCCCGACCAGACTGCCCAGCATGACGCCGAGGCCGTCGAAGCCGAACGTGGCCACCATGCCCACCAGCACGGTGACCGTGGCGACTGTGGTGGTGTCGCCGCCCATCGCGATGCCCTGCTGCCAGGAGCGCAGGCGGCGGTGGTCGGACCGTACGAGCGCCCGGTCGTCCTCGTCGGCGCCGGTGACGACGCACAGCATCAGGCAGACCACGACGAACACGCAGAACACGGCGAAGACCAGGGACCGGGACGAGGGATCGAGCAGCGTGGTCACTCCCACCTCCGGGCGCCCGGCTGCGGCTCGACCAGGTCGACCCGCCGCCCGTACGTCACCAGCGCGTGCGCACCGACGGCGAGGGGCACCACGGCCAGCAGAACGCCGAGGCTCACCGGTCCGGTGACCCGCGTGCCGTACACGTCCGGGACGAGGGCGGCGAGCAGCACGTAGAGCAGCCAGACGGCGGCGATCCGCAGCCCGAGCCGCAGCCCGACGGCCAGCCGCGCCGCCTCCTCGGCGTCCTGCCGTTCGTGCTCCGCCGCGGGGGGTGCGGAGGCTGTGGGTTCGTCGGGGTGCGGCGGCCCGTGCTGCCAGGGCTGCGGTCCGAAGGACATGGGGTGGCTCCGCTCACGTCGGTCCGGCACCCCGGAAGGGGGTGCGCGTCGGGGTGGGGGTGGGCGGGGAGTCAACCAGACTCCCGCCCACCTCCACGCGCCTGGAGCGCAGATCTGTTCCCCCGCCCAATCCGGAGCCGCGCGGACAGTGAGCGGGCACTGCCCGACCGGACACCGGGGAGGCGCCGCGCGAACGCCTCCGAACGTCATGGAAGGATCGGTGGAACAGCAGAACGACAGGGGAAGCTGAGACGTGGTCGCCCTCTACTCCTCCGCGCTGGACGGAGTGGCCGCCAACCCGGCCCTCCCCACACCGCTGCTGCTGCGGCTGATCGCGTTCGACGGCGGAGGGCACGGCCCGCCCTTCCAGGCCCTCCACCGGCCGGGGCTGCCCGAGACGGCCGTGGCCGCCGTCCTCACCCACCCGGTGCTGGACGTGCGCGTCCAGTTCGCGGTGAGCGGCCAGGCGGAGCCCGAGCAGCGTGCCCGGCTCGCGGACGACCCCTCGCCCAAGGTGCGGGCCGCCGTCGCGGGCGGACCCGAGTGGACCCACGATCCCCGGAAGAAGGTCCGTCCGCTGCCGGACGCCGTGTGCCGGCGTCTCCTCGACGACCCCGAACCGGCCGTACGGGGCGCACTGCTGAGCTCGCCCCACGTGTCGCCGTCCTTCCTCGCCTCCCTGGTCCGGCATCCGGACCCGGCCGCACGACGTGCCGCCCTGCGCGTCTGGGACGAACTGACGGCGGACGGGCGCGCCACCCTGCTCGACGACTCCGACCCCGAGGTGCGGCGGTCGGCCGCGCTGTGCGCGTGCCCGCGCGACGCACGGCTCACGGCGGCGCTGCTCCGCGACCCCGCCACCGCGCCCGAGGCGCTTCGCCGGGGGCTTCTCGACCGCGCGCACGCCGAGCGGTTCCTCGCCGAGGGCGCCCACCTGGTCGAGCTCGCCGGCAATCCGTCCCTGCCGGCCGACCTCGTGGACCGGCTCGCCGACGACCCCGACGACGAGGTGCGGCTCGCCGTCTCCCTCCGGCCCGAGCTGACCGAAGCCCGACGCGCCGCGATCGACGTCACTGTCGCCGCGCACGCACGGGGGGACGTGGACTGGGTTGCGGCCGGCATCGCCGACCCGGAGGTGCTGCGCCGGGCCGCGACCTCCACCCACCCCCTGCTGCGCCGCGCCGCGGCCCGCAGCCCCCATCTGCCCCCGGATCTCCTGACGCTCCTGGGCGAAGACGCGGACGTCATCGTGCGCACCCACCTGGCCGTGCATCACCCCGACACCCCCGAAGAAGTCCTGATGAGCGTGTACGCACGGCTCGGCGGAACCTTCTCCGCCTGGATGGCGACCGGCCATCCCCGCTTCCCCCGCGAAGGGATGGCCGCCCGCTACGCCGGCCATCCGGAGGGGATCTACCGGCAACTGGCCGTCCGCGACCCCGCCGCCGGCCCCGATCTGATCGAGCGGCTCAGCCACGACCCGGACGTCCGGACGCGCCAGGCGGCGACCCGCGACCCGCGCCTGCCGCTTCCCCGTCTCCTGGAGGCCCTCGCCCTGCCCGAACTGGCTTACAGCGCGGGCGCCAACCCGGCCCTTCCCCCTGATGAGATGGCCGCCGTCATGGACGAGGCGGGCGTGCCCGGATGACGTCGGACACCCGGTGACGCCGCGACCGAGGTGCTCGGGTCGTCAACAGACAGGCGGCCACACCGCGAAGGGCGAAGGGCCGACCCCGCGCCCTCTTCCGGGTGGTCGACGCGGGCTGGGTACCCGCGTCGACACCAGCATTCAGGACGACACCGTCGCGTCAGATGTCGCGGAAGATCTCGATCTGTGCCCCGATCGAGTTCAGCCGCTCCGCCAGGTCCTCGTAACCGCGGTTGATGACGTACACGTTGCGCAGGACGGACGTGCCCTCCGCTGCCATCATGGCCAGCAGGACGACAACGGCCGGGCGCAGGGCCGGCGGGCACATCATCTCGGCGGCGCGCCAGCGGGTCGGGCCCTCGACCAGTACCCGGTGCGGGTCGAGGAGCTGGAGCCGGCCGCCGAGGCGGTTGAGGTCGGTCAGGTAGATGGCGCGGTTGTCGTAGACCCAGTCGTGGATGAGGGTTTTGCCCTGGGCCGTCGCCGCGATCGCGGCGAAGAAGGGGACGTTGTCGATGTTGAGGCCGGGGAACGGCATCGGGTGGATCTTGTCGATGGGCGCCTCCAGCTTGGAGGGCCGGACGGTGAGGTCCACCAGCCGGGTGCGGCCGTTGTCGGCGAAGTACTCGGGTGTGCGGTCGTGGTCGAGGCCCATCTCCTCCAGGACCGCCAGCTCGATCTCCAGGAACTCGATGGGGACCCGGCGGACCGTCAGCTCGGACTCCGTCACGACGGCCGCGGCCACCAGGCTCATCGCCTCGACCGGGTCCTCGGAGGGGGAGTAGTCGACGTCGGCGTCGATGGTGGGCACGCCGTGCACGGTGAGCGTGGTGGTGCCGATGCCGTCGACCTTGACGCCCAGGGCCTCCAGGAAGAAGCACAGGTCCTGGACCATGTAGTTGGAGGAGGCGTTGCGGATGACGGTGGTGCCGTCGTGCCGGGCGGCGGCGAGCAGCGCGTTCTCGGTGACGGTGTCGCCGCGCTCGGTCAGCACGATCGGGCGGTCCGGGGCGACGGAGCGGTCGACCACCGCGTGGTACTGGCCCTCGGTCGCGGCGATGTCCAGGCCGAACCGGCGCAGCGCGATCATGTGCGGTTCGACGGTGCGCGTGCCGAGGTCGCAGCCGCCGGCGTACGGCAGCATGAAGCGGTCCGCGCGGTGCAGCAGCGGGCCGAGGAACATGATGATGGAGCGGGTGCGGCGGGCGGCGTCCGCGTCGATGGCGGCGAGGTTCAGCTCGGCCGGGGGCACGATCTCCAGGTCGACGCCGTCGTTGATCCAGCGGGTGCGCACGCCGATGGAGTTCAGCACCTCGAGCAGGCGGTAGACCTCCTCGATGCGGGCGACGCGGCGCAGCACCGTGCGCCCGCTGTTGAGCAGCGAGGCGCACAGCAGCGCCACACACGCGTTCTTGCTCGTCTTGACGTCGATGGAGCCGGACAGGTGCCGGCCGCCGACCACGCGCAGGTGCATCGGGCCCGCGTAGCCCAGGGAGACGATCTCGCTGTCCAGCGCCTCGCCGATACGGGCGATCATCTCAAGGCTGATGTTCTGGTTGCCGCGCTCGATGCGGTTGACGGCGCTCTGGCTGGTACCGAGCGCCTCGGCGAGCTGTGTCTGTGTCCAGCCGCGGTGTTGCCGGGCGTCGCGGATGAGCTTGCCGATGCGTACGAGGTAGTCGTCTGCCATGAGGTTGAGGCTATCTCAGATATGAGATGGCGCCTCTTGGGGGGTCCGTTCGGGTGATGTGACGTCAGGGGCCCCCGCCTCAGCGGGACCGAGTGGTTCGGCGCCACCCGAAAGGTCCGGGCAAATCCATCGATGTCGTACGACGTCCCGTGCTGCTGCGGGTGTGGCGGGGGCCGTTCTTGCCGCCGGTGGTGATGGACCACGAACGCTTGTTGATGTTCAGCCGCACCCCCGGAAGGATCCGGAAGCTCTTGCGGAACGTGAGCGGCATCCCTGCCTCCTCTGTGTGGGAACTGACCCGGTCTCAGTCGCCTACCCCGTCCGGGCGTACTGATGACAGTCCTCACCCGGGTCGGGTGGGCGCCGTCACGCGTCCTCCCGTGGCGGGGCGTGGCGGGGGAGTGTCCTCCAGGGTGAGGCGGTCCGGGCGGGCCGGGCGGGCGGAAGGGTGACGGCTCCGCCCGTCGAGCGACCGACGAGGTCACCGTCTCCGGTCCCAGTGTGTCCAGTGCGTCCAGGCGGCCGGCGTCGTCGTCGCGCATGAACTCCGGTGGGTGGACCCCGGGACGCTCACTGCGCGTGCGCCGGTGCCGCCGGCGGGCCGCAGGTGCGGCAGGGCGGCCGGGTTCCGCCGACGGGCGGTGCGTGGTGGCCGACCATGGCCGCTCGCCTTCCGGGTACCCGAAGGGCGGACCCGGGGATCCGGAAGGGCGAACCGGGTTCACCGAAGGCCGAACCGCGCACGGGCCGGGTGCGCCGGACTCCGGTGCGATCACGCGCACGAGCGGGTTGACTGGCGGCAGCAGTCCGCACGACCGGGTCGGCCGGGCCGCGCCTCGACGGGCGGGGTCGCCGGCCGGGCCCGGGCATGACCATTCCGTCCGCGTGTACTAGAGTTATCTCGACATCGAGATATCTGCCGAGGCGCACCGCAGCCGCCACCCTGGTGAGGGTTACCTAACTTAGCCTTACCTTAGCGGATCGGCCAGGGCGGCGTGGCGGCAGGATGCGGTGGTACGTACGCGCACATCAATGAAGGAGACTGTCGTGTCGGCGAACAGCTTCGACGCCCGCAGCACGCTGCAGGTGGGCGACGAGTCGTACGAGATCTTCCGGCTGGACAAGGTCGAGGGCTCCGCGCGCCTTCCCTACAGCCTGAAGGTGCTGCTGGAGAACCTGCTCCGCACCGAGGACGGCGCCAACATCACCGCCGACCACATCCGTGCCCTGGGCGGCTGGGACTCCCAGGCGCAGCCGTCGCAGGAGATCCAGTTCACGCCGGCGCGCGTGATCATGCAGGACTTCACCGGCGTGCCCTGCGTCGTCGACCTCGCCACCATGCGTGAGGCCGTCAAGGAGCTCGGCGGCGACCCGAACAAGATCAACCCGCTCTCCCCGGCCGAGATGGTCATCGACCACTCCGTCATCGCCGACAAGTTCGGCACCCCCGACGCCTTCAAGCAGAACGTCGACCTGGAGTACGGCCGCAACAAGGAGCGCTACCAGTTCCTGCGCTGGGGCCAGACCGCCTTCGACGACTTCAAGGTCGTCCCGCCCGGCACCGGCATCGTCCACCAGGTGAACATCGAGCACCTGGCCCGCGTCGTCATGACCCGTGACGGCAAGGCCTACCCCGACACCCTGGTCGGCACCGACTCGCACACCACCATGGTCAACGGCCTCGGCGTGCTCGGCTGGGGCGTCGGCGGCATCGAGGCCGAGGCCGCCATGCTCGGCCAGCCGGTCTCCATGCTGATCCCGCGCGTCGTCGGCTTCAAGCTCACCGGTGAGCTGAAGCCGGGCACCACCGCCACCGACCTGGTGCTCACCATCACCGAGATGCTGCGCAAGCACGGCGTCGTCGGCAAGTTCGTCGAGTTCTACGGCGAGGGTGTGGCGGCCACGAGCCTCGCCAACCGCGCCACCATCGGCAACATGTCGCCGGAGTTCGGCTCCACCGCCGCGATCTTCCCGATCGACGACGAGACGCTGAACTACATGCGTCTGACCGGCCGCAGCGACCAGCAGGTCGCGCTGGTCGAGGCGTACGCCAAGGAGCAGGGCCTCTGGCTGGACCCGACGGCCGAGCCGGACTTCTCCGAGAAGCTCGAGCTGGACCTGTCCACGGTCGTCCCGTCGATCGCCGGCCCGAAGCGCCCGCAGGACCGCATCGTCCTCGCCGACGCCAAGGCCCAGTTCGCCCAGGACGTGCGCACCTACGTCAAGGACGGCGGCGACGTCGACGAGGCCAGCAAGGAGTCCTTCCCGGCCTCCGACGCCCCGGCCATCTCCAACGGCGCGCCCTCCCACCCGGTCGAGGTCACCGCAGCCGACGGCACGACCTACACGCTCGACCACGGCGCGGTGACGGTCGCGGCCATCACCTCCTGCACCAACACCTCCAACCCGTACGTCATGGTCGCCGCCGCGCTCGTGGCCAAGAAGGCGGTGGAGAAGGGCCTGACCCGCAAGCCGTGGGTCAAGACCACCCTCGCCCCGGGCTCCAAGGTCGTCACCGACTACTTCGACAAGGCGGGCCTGACCCCGTATCTCGACAAGGTCGGCTTCAACCTGGTCGGCTACGGCTGCACCACCTGCATCGGCAACTCCGGCCCGCTGCCGGAGGAGGTCTCCAAGGCGGTCAACGAGCACGACCTCGCGGTCACCTCGGTGCTCTCCGGCAACCGCAACTTCGAGGGCCGGATCAACCCCGACGTCAAGATGAACTACCTGGCGTCCCCGCCGCTGGTCGTCGCCTACGCGCTCGCCGGTTCCATGAAGGTGGACATCACCCGCGAGGCCCTCGGGTACGACCAGGACAACAACCCGGTCTTCCTGAAGGACATCTGGCCCTCCGAGGCCGAGGTCAACGACGTCGTGGCGAACGCCATCGGCGAGGACATGTTCTCCAAGTCCTACGCCGACGTCTTCGCCGGTGACGCCCAGTGGCAGGCGCTGTCCATCCCGACGGGCGACACCTTCGAGTGGGACGCCGAGTCCACCTACGTGCGCAAGCCCCCGTACTTCGAGGGCATGGGCATGGAGCCGGCCCCGGTCGAGGACATCTCCGGCGCCCGGGTGCTCGCCAAGCTGGGCGACTCGGTCACCACCGACCACATCTCCCCGGCCGGTGCCATCAAGGCCGACACCCCGGCCGGCAAGTACCTCACGGAGCACGGCATCGAGCGCCGTGACTTCAACAGCTACGGCTCGCGCCGCGGCAACCACGAGGTCATGATCCGCGGTACGTTCGCCAACATCCGCCTGCGCAACCAGATCGCGCCGGGCACCGAGGGCGGCTACACCCGCGACTTCACCCAGGACGGCGGTCCGGTGTCGTTCATCTACGACGCCTCCCGCAACTACATCGAGCAGGGCATCCCGCTCGTCGTCCTGGCCGGCAAGGAGTACGGCTCCGGCTCCTCCCGCGACTGGGCGGCCAAGGGCACCGCGCTGCTCGGCGTCAAGGCCGTCATCGCCGAGTCCTACGAGCGCATCCACCGCTCGAACCTCATCGGCATGGGCGTCCTGCCGCTGCAGTTCCCGGAGGGCCACACCGCCGAGTCCCTCGGCCTGACCGGCGAGGAGACCTTCTCCGTCTCCGGTGTCACCGAGCTCAACGAGGGCACCACCCCGCGCACGGTGAAGGTCACCACCGACACGGGCGTCGAGTTCGACGCGGTCGTCCGCATCGACACCCCCGGTGAGGCCGACTACTACCGCAACGGCGGCATCCTGCAGTACGTGCTGCGCAGCCTGATCCGCAAGTAAGCGGCAGGGCAGGGCAGTCGGGGGCCGCATCCCCGTGGTCGGGGATGCGGCCCCCGGCGCCTGTTTACAACGGGTGGCGCGTGACGTTACCTTCCCCTCACGGCGAGGTGGGAGCGCTCCCATGCTGTCGGTGGACCGGAACCCGCCGTCGGCGGCGCTACCACCCCGGCCGCGTGCGAGGCGGGCCCGGACGAGGTTCCGGGCCCGCCTCGCGACGAGCGGTCAGCTCAGCAGTTCCACCTCCGCCAGCGTCGCCTCACCGCTCAGGACCAGCCGGTAGCGGCCGTAGGAGCCCGGCTCGTCCACCGAGAAGGCGCGGGTCTGCCGGTCCCAGCGGAAGGACTCGTCCGTCCGCCGGTCCAGGTCCGTCCACGTCTCCCCGTCGGCCGAGCCCTGCAGCACCCAGCCCGTGGGCGCCCCGGTGCGGTCCGAGGAGGTCAGCGTGTACTGCACGGCCTTGGTGGCCCCGGTGACGGGGAGGTCCACGGCGGACACGGTGGCGGCGGTCGCCGACGTGTTGTCGAACAGCGCGCCCGTGCCCTTGAGCGCGTCCTCGCGCGGGGTGGGCACCTCGTCGTCCTGGGTGATGGACACGGGTGCCGCGTCCTTGCCCGTGCCCCACGACGACGGACGCGGACCCATGTCGAACTCCAGCACACCGCCCCTGGCGATCACCGAGTGCGGCAGCGAAGTGGACTTCCACCGCTTGCCGTTGACCTTCAGCCCTTGCACATAGACGTTCTTCGCGCTGTTCTTCGGCGCCTTGACGACCAGTTCGCGGCCGTTCTCCAGGTGCACGGTCGTCTTGGTGAACAGCGGTGAGCCGATGGCGTATTCGCCGCTGCCCATGACCAGCGGGTAGAAGCCGAGCGAGGAGAACAGGTACCAGGCCGACTGCTCGCCGTTGTCCTCGTCGCCGTGGTAGCCCTGGCCGATCTCGCTGCCCGTGTAGAGGCGGGCCAGCACCTCGCGCACGTTCTTCTGCGTCTTCCAGGGCTGCCCGGCCGCGTCGTACATGTACAGGGCGTGGTGGGCGACCTGGTTGGAGTGGCCGTACATGCCCATCCGGACGTCGCGCGCCTCGATCATCTCGTGGATGACCCCGTTGTAGGAGCCCTTCAGCTCCGGGGAGGCCGTCTCGGGCGTGGACAGGTACGCGTCGAGCTTGTCGCCGAGTCCCTTGCGGCCGCCGTACAGGTTCGCCAGGCCCCGGCTGTCCTGGGCGGCGGTGAAGGCGTACCCCCAGCCGTTGGTCTCCGTGTAGTCGTACCCCCAGACCCGCGGGTCGTACTTCGAGGACTCCACCCGCCAGTCGCCCTTGGCGTTCCTGCCCTGGAAGAACCCGGCCCCGGAGTCGAAGAGGTTGACGTAGTCCTGGGCGCGGTCGAGGAAGTAGGCGGACTCCTCCTGGTAGCGCCGCTCGCCCGTCTTCTTGTACAGGGCCTGGCCCATCCTGGCGATGCCGTAGTCGTTGAGGTAGCCCTCGAGCGCCCACGACAGGCCTTCGTGCGTCTCGGTGCCGGTGTAGCCGAGGAACGGCGAGGTCGCCATGCCCTTGCGGCCCACACCGGACGACGGCGGCACCACGGTGGCGTTCTTCACGGCCGCGTCGTAGGCGGCCTCCGCGTCGAAGCCGTCGACCCCCTTGACGTACGCGTCCGCGAACGCGACGTCCGAGGAGGTGCCCGTCATCAGGTCGGCGTAGCCGGGGGAGGACCAGCGGGAGGTCCAGCCGCCGTCCTTGTAGTGCTGCACGAACCCGTCGACCAGCTCACCGGCCTTGGTGGGGGTCAGGAAGGAGTACGCCGGCCAGGTGGTCCGGTAGGTGTCCCAGAAGCCGTTGTTGACGTACACCTTGCCGTCCACGATCTTCGCACCGGTGTGCGTCGGGGTGTCAGGACGCTCCATCTTCGAGAACGGCGAGGCGTACCTGTCCTTCCCGCCGACCTTCTCGAAGCCCGAGTTCGGGTACAGGTACAGCCGGTAGAGGCTGGAGTACAGCGTGGTCAGCTGGTCCGGTGTGGCGCCCTCCACCTCGACCTTGCCGAGGATCCGGTCCCACTGGCGCCGCGCGTCCCGCTTGACCTCGTCGAAGGTGGTGGTGCGGCCGATCTCCTGGCGCAGGTTGTCCTTCGCCTGGTCGACACTGATCAGGGAGGTGGCCAGGCGCAGGGTGACCGTGCGGTTCCTGCCCGCGTCGAAGCGCAGGTGCCCCTTGACGCCCTCCGCGGCGCCGTCGGTGACCTTGCGGTCGAACTCGCCGTACACGAACATCCGGGTCGCACCCGTGGACAGACCGGACTTGACGTCGGAGTAGCCGGTGAAGGTGCCGTTCTCCTGGTCGAGGGTCAGCCCGGCCTGGTCGTTGACGTTGTCGAACAGCACGCTCGCGTCGTCACCGGGGAAGGTGAAGCGCATCATCGCGGCGTGGTCCGTCGGCGCCATCTCGGCCTTCACGCCGTTCTCGAACCGCACCCCGTAGTAGTACGGCCGGGCGGTCTCGTTCTCGTGCCGGAAGGCCAGCTCGCGCGCCTCACGGCCGGTGTCCGGGGTGCCGGAGGCGGCCGACGGCATCACCTGGAAGGTCTGCCGGTCACCCATCCAGGGGCTCGGCTCGTGACTCGCGCTGAACGCCTGGACGGTCGGCAGGTTGTCGTCGTTGTTGCCGCTCGCGTAGTCGTACAGCCAGCTGGTGGAACCGGCGTTGGTGACCGGCGTCCAGAAGTTGAACCCGTGCGGCACGGCCGTCGCGGGGAAGGTGTTGCCGCGGGAGAAGGCGCCGCTGGAGTTGGTGCCCCGGGTGGTCACCGCGTAGTCGGACAGATAGGCCTTCGGCCGCTCGGGCTCCGCCTGCCGCAGCGCCACGTCGTCGAGCCAGCCGCGGAACTTCGCCGGGCCCTTCGGGGAGTCGTAGGCCACCAGGATCCGGTCGACGGTCTTGCCGGCGGCGACCGAGCCGATCGCGGAGCGCACGCTGTTCCACTGGTTGACGTACAGCACCTTGGAGGCGCCCTGGCCGCGCGGCGACAGCGGGAAGCCGTGCTGGTCCGTCGCCCTCAGGTCGCTCAGGTGGGTGCCGTCGGTGAAGGCCAGGTCGACGGCGACGTTCGTGGCGTCGTAGTCGAGGTCCCGGTCCGCCATCGACGGGAAGATCTTGTACGACAGTTCCGTGCGGCGCTCGACCTTCACGTTCACGTCGAAGACCTTGTTGTACGAGTACGCCCGGCCGTCGGCGGTGTGCCGGCCCGCGTACCGCAGGGCGCGCCTGCCGGTGAAACCGGCGTCCGCCTTCGCCGTGGGCGAGCCGCTCGGGCCGCGGTCGACGAGCGAGAGCATGTCCTCGGGTATGGGGTCCGCGACGCCGGTGGACAGCTGGATCTCGGCCAGCTGGAGCGCGTCGCCCGCCCCGTTGTTCTTGGTGAACTCCACCCGCCAGTGGCGGAATTCGGCGGCTTGGGCGAGGTCGTAGGTCCTGGTCTCGAACCGCTCGGGGAAGGACTGTCCGGAGCGGGTGTCCAGCGTCCGCCAGTCCTCACCGTCCGCCGAGCCCTTCAACGTCCAGTCCGCGGGGTCGCGTTCGGCGTGGTCGTTGGCCGAGGTCAGGGCGTACTCGACGATCCTCGCCGGCTCGTCCAGCTCGAACTCGATCCAGCCGGTCGGCGCGAACGTCAGCCACTTGGTGCCGGGTTCCCCGTCGAAGAGGTTCCCCTTCACCTCCTTGGCGCCGGTGTTCTCCCCGCTGGCGCGGACGTCGGTGACGTGGTCGGTGACATTGCCCGGGATGCCGGACGTGAACCCGCCGTCCACGCCCGAGGCGCGTTTGCCGCCGCCCGGAGTGGTGTCCACGGTGTTCAGCCAGTCCGGAGCCGGCTGACCGGCCTCGAAGGAGGAGGCGAACTCCCGGTCCGCCTTCTCCGGTGCCGCGGGCAGGGCGACCGCGGCGCCCTGCGAGCCCGCGGCCAAAGCAAAGGCGGTCGTCGCGACGACCGCCGTTCCCCATCTGTGCCGGACCCTACGTTGCATGCGCGAGCACCCTCCCTGTGCTGGACAACGTTGTCAGTCGAGATGCGCAAGGACCAGTAGTGCGGCAAGTGGCCCGTGGTGTCAAGGGGGTTGAATGCGGCATTCAGGTGCGGCGGCGGTGATTTCTCCGCTGGGCGGCGCGCGACGGGCCCGTATTTCCGCGAGGTCTCAACTCGGAAAAGACAGGTGGGGAACCTTGCATTCGATCTTGCTCCGTCGCCCTGAAGTGGACTATACCTGTCGGCACTCCGGGGCATCTTCACCGCACCCGACCCCAGCACGGCCGCACTTCCTGCACGACCCAGCGTGACCCGAACGCGGTGCCGGTAAGGATCCGGTTCACCGCCTGAGTCCTGGAGAAGGCGAGGACTTGAGCATGGGATCCACTTCCGGCGAGAACAACGGCACCGGTGAGAACGGCACGACCGGCGTGGGGCGCCGCGCACTGATCAAGCGGTCCGCCGCACTCGGCCTGGTTTCGGTACCGGCGATGGGCTTTTTGTCCGCGTGTGCCAGCGGGGGCGGCGACGACGACTCCGGCCAGAACGAGGGAAAGACGTCCGAATCCAACCCGTTCGGCGTCAAGAAGGGGACCAAACTCGACGTCGTCATCTTCAAGGGCGGTTACGGCGACGCCTATGCCAAGGCGTGGGAGGCCGACTTCGAGAAGAAGCACGGCGTCACGTCCGTGCACACCGGAACCCAGGAGATCACGGGCAAGCTCCAGCCGCGGTTCAACGCGGGCAATCCGCCGGACATCGTCGACGACTCCGGCGCCCAGCAGATCCCGATCGACGTGCTGCACAAGAACGGCCAGCTCCTCGACCTCGCGAAGGTGCTGGACGCCCCCTCGGTCGACGACCCGTCCAAGAAGGTGCGCGACACCCTCATCCCCGGCACGATCGACGCCGGCATGCAGGAGGGCAAGGTCGTCGCCCTCAACTACATCTACACGGTGTGGGGCCTGTGGTACTCCGGCAAGCTCTTCAAGGACAAGGGCTGGGAGGCGCCCAAGACCTGGGACGACTTCCTCGCCATCTGCAAGGACGCCAAGGCCCAGGGCATCGGCGGCCTCGCCCACCAGGGCAAGTTCCCCTACTACATCAACGTCGCCATCATGGACCTGATCGCCAAGAAGGGCGGCCTGGACGCCATGAAGGCGATCGACAACCTCGACCCCAAGGCGTTCGTCGGCTCCGACGCCGCCACCGAGGCCATCGAGGCGATCTACGAGGTCGTCGAGAAGGGCTACCTGATGCCCGGCACGAACGGCCTGACCCACACCGAGTCGCAGACCCGCTGGAACCAGTACAAGGCCGCCTTCATCACCAGCGGCTCCTGGCTGGAGAACGAGCAGCTCAAGACGACTCCGGACGACTTCGACATGAAGTTCCTGCCGATGCCGGTGCTGGCGGACAGCGCGCTGCCCTTCGAGGCGATCCGGGCCGGCTCCGGCGAGCCCTTCATCATCCCCTCCAAGGCCAGGAACCTCCCCGCGGCCCAGGAGTTCATGCGGATGATGCTCTCCAAGGACTGGGCGACCATGTTCGCCAAGGAGGCCAACTCGCTGACCATCCTCAAGGACGGCGTCGACCCGAACGTCCAGCTGCGGCCGGGCACCCAGTCCACCGTCGAAGCCTCCCGGGCGGCAGGCGACGACACCTTCCGCTACCTGTACACCGAGTGGTACAGCGAGATGGGCACCGCCATCGAGAACGCCTCCAACGAGCTGATGGCCAAGCGCATCCAGCCCAAGGAGTGGCTCAAGCGGGCCCAGGCCGCGGTCGACAAGCAGGCCAAGGACCCGGCCTCGAAGAAGAACCGCCGCGACTGATCTCGCTCGACCGACGACCGCCGCGGGCCGGGAGGAACACCGGCCCGCGGCGGCCACACCCAGGGGCAGGACGTCATGCGCAAAGGGCAGCACCGGTTCGTCGCGGGATTCCTCTTCCTCCCCGTGGCGCTCTATCTGATCTTCGTGATCTGGCCTTACATCCAGACCTTCGGTTATTCACTGACCGACTGGAAGGGGCAGTCGCAGAGCTTCGACTTCGTCGGCCTGGACAACTACGCGGCGTTGTTCGAGGACGACATCTTCATGGGTGCCATCTGGCACAACATCCTGTTCCTGGTGTTCATCCCGGTGATCACCATTCTGCTCGCGCTGTTCTTCGCCTTCATGCTGAACGCGGGCGGACGCGGACGTTCCGGAGGTGTCTCCGGAGTCGCCGGATCGAAGTACTACCGGGTCATCTACTTCTTTCCGCAGGTCCTGTCGCTGGCCATCCTGGCGGTGCTCTTCGGAGCCGTCTACCGCAGTGACGGCGGCGGCATGCTCAACGGCGTCCTGATCAAGCTCGGACTGGTCGACAGCCAGAATCCCGTGGAATGGCTCAACGAGCCGAACTTCGTGCTGTGGGCCCTGATGGCCGTGGTCGTCTGGCACGGCGTCGGCTTTTATCTGGTGCTTTTCTCCGCCGCCATGCAGTCCATTCCGCGCGACATCTACGAGGCCGCGCTCATCGACGGAGCGAGCCGCACCCAGTCCTTCTTCCGCATCACCCTGCCGCTGCTGTGGGACTCCGTGCAGACCGCCTGGGTCTATCTCGGCATCGCGGCGATGGACATGTTCATCCTGGTCTCCACCATGACCGCCGGCGACTACGGCGGTGGCCCGGACCACCACAGCGAGGTCATGTCCACCGTGATGATGCGCAACTTCCTGCTGTACGGCCGGAGCGGCTACGCCTGCGCCATGGGCGTGGTCATGCTGGCCCTCACCCTGATCGTGTCCGTGGTCATGCTGCGCGCCACCCGTCGCGAGCGCATCGAGTTCTGAGGCGGAGCAACGACGATGAGCGCACCTCTCAAGGAAACCTCCCCCACCCAGGGCCCCACCCCGCCCTCCCCGCCCGCCGGCAAGGCCACCCTCCGCCCCGGAGACCGGCGCGGCGAAGGCGTCGTGCTGAACGTCTTCTCGCACGGCTTCCTCGCCGTGTGGGCGGTGCTGATCGTGCTGCCGCTGGTGTGGCTGGTGCTCAGCTCCTTCCGGACCGACGCGCAGATCGGCGGCTCGGCCTTCGGCCGGCCGCAGAACTGGGACCTGGGCGTCTTCTCCCGTGCCTGGGAGAAGGGCATCGGCGACTACTTCACCAGCACGGTCATCGTGCTGGCCATCTCCGTGCCGCTGACCATGCTGTTCGGCGCGATGGCCGCCTACGTGCTCGCCCGCTACGAGTTCCGGGGCAACCGCCTGCTGTACTACTTCTTCGTCGCGGGCGCCATGTTCCCCGTCTTCCTGGCTCTGGTGCCGCTGTTCTTCATGGTCAAGCGGCTGGACATGCTGAACACCTACCACGGCCTGGCCCTGGTGTACGTCGCCTACTCGCTGCCGTTCACGGTGTTCTTCATGCACGCCTTCTTCCGGACCCTGCCCACGGCGGTCTTCGAGGCGGCCGTCCTCGACGGGGCCTCGCACACCCGGACCTTCTTCCAGGTGATGATGCCGATGGCCAAGCCCGGCCTGCTGAGCGTCGGCATCTTCAACACGCTGGGCCAGTGGAACCAGTACATCCTGCCGACCGTGCTGATGCAGCCGCAGAGCGGGGACGATCCGGAACGCTACGTGCTGACCCAGGGGCTCATCCAGCTCCAGCAGCAGCAGGGCTACGCCTCGGACCTGCCCGTGCTCTTCGCCGGTGTGACCATCGCCATGGTGCCGATGCTGGTGGTGTACCTGTCCTTCCAGCGGCAGGTGCAGGCCGGCCTCACGTCCGCAACCTTGAAGTAACGCTCCGGAATCCACCCTTCACACGCCGCTCCCGCCGCAGGGAGCGGCGTGTCCGTGTGTGTCCATGCACCCGGAAACGGTTCAACCTCTTGACGGGAGGCAACCCGAACAGCTCATCTTAGAGTTCACTAGTTGGACATGAGAGGGGCCTCACCGATGCGGCCCCGCGCGCAGGAGGTCGTCGTGGAGACTCCGGGGTCGCAGTCGTCGCTGCACCGAGCCAACCTGGAGCGGGTCGTCCGGGCAGTACGTCTTGCGGGTTCCCTCACCCAGGCGGAGATCGCGAGGACGACCGGCCTGTCCGCGGCCACGGTCTCCAACATCGTCCGGGAGCTGAAGGACGGCGGGACGGTCGAGGTCACCCCGACCTCGTCGGGTGGACGCCGGGCCCGCAGCGTCTCCCTGAGCGGGGACGCCGGCATCGTCATCGGCGTCGACTTCGGGCACACCCACCTACGGGTCGCGGTCGGGAACCTGGCCCACCAGGTGCTGGCCGAGGAGTCCGAGCCGCTGGACGTGGACGCCTCCTCGACCCAGGGCTTCGACCGGGCGGAACAGCTCGTCAGCAGGCTGATCGAGGCGACCGGCGTGGACCGCTCCAAGGTCGCCGGGGTGGGCCTCGGCGTGCCCGGTCCGATCGACGTGGAGTCCGGCACCCTGGGCTCGACCGCGATCCTGCCCGGCTGGACCGGCACCAAGCCCGCCGAGGAGCTGCGGGGGCGGCTCGGCGTGCCGGTGCACGTGGACAACGACGCCAACCTCGGCGCCCTCGGCGAGATGGTCTGGGGGAGCGGCCGAGGGGTGCGGGACCTGGCGTACATCAAGGTGGCCAGCGGTGTCGGCGCGGGACTGGTGATCAGCGGCAAGATCTACCGCGGACCGGGCGGTACCGCGGGTGAGATCGGACACATCACACTCGACGAATCCGGCCCCGTGTGCCGCTGCGGCAACCGCGGCTGCCTGGAGACCTTCACGGCGGCGCGCTACGTGCTCCCGCTGCTCCAGCCCAGTCACGGCACCGACCTGACGATGGAAGGCGTCGTCAGGCTCGCGCGGGACGGTGACCCGGGCTGTCGTCGGGTGATCGCCGACGTCGGCCGCCACATCGGCAGTGGAGTCGCCAACCTCTGCAACCTGCTGAATCCCAGCCGGGTGGTCCTCGGCGGCGATCTCGCCGAGGCCGGCGAGCTGGTGCTGGGGCCGATCCGGGAGTCCGTGAGCCGCTACGCGATCCCCAGCGCGGCGCGTCAACTGTCGGTCCTTCCCGGGGCACTTGGCGGCCGTGCGGAGGTCCTCGGAGCGCTCGCCCTCGCCCTGGGTGAGATGGGCGATTCGACCCTTCTCGACGGGACTGCGACGGGGTCCCTCAAGTCGGCCAGCCCTGCCTTCACTTAGAGAACGGATGGCACCGTTGCCATCTCGTTAAGGATTTACTTCTTGACGTCGCACGTGTGGCCGAGTTGACTTCCAGCCACCTCGGCCGCAACGACGCGGCCTCGTCAGGGAGGTTTCTGAATGAACACGCGTATGCGTCGTGTCGCCTTTGCCGTTGCCGCCGGTGCGATGGCCGTCTCGCTCGCCGCTTGCGGCAGCGCCGCCGAGTCCGGCGACAAGAAGGACTCCGGCGACTCCGCCGCCGCCAAGGGCGACGACATCAAGGTCGGTCTGCTCCTGCCGGAGAACCAGACGGCGCGCTACGAGAAGTTCGACAAGCCCTTGATCGAGAAGAAGGTCAAGGAGCTCACGAACAACAAGGGCGAGGTGGTCTACGCCAACGCCAAGCAGGACGCCAGCCTGCAGAACCAGCAGGTCGACACGATGATCACCAACAAGGTGGACGTGCTGATCCTGGACGCGGTCGACGCCAAGGCGATCGCCGGCTCGGTCAAGAAGGCCAAGGACGCCGGCATCCCGGTCGTCGCCTTCGACCGCCTCGCCGAGGGCCCGATCGACGCCTACACCTCGTTCGACAACGTGACCGTCGGCAAGACCCAGGGCGAGGCCCTGCTGGAGAAGCTGGGCGACAAGGCCAAGGACGGCCAGATCGTCATGATGAACGGGTCCTCCACCGACCCGAACGCCGCCCTCTTCAAGCAGGGCGCGCACTCCGTCCTCGACGGCAAGGTGAAGATCGGCCGCGAGTACGACACCAAGGAGTGGAAGCCGGAGAACGCCAACGCCAACATGGAGGGCGCCATCTCCGCCCTCGGCAAGGACAAGATCGTCGGCGTCTACTCCGCCAACGACGGCATGGCGGGCGGCATCATCACCGCCCTGAAGGCCGCCGGCATCGCCGACATCCCGGTCACCGGCCAGGACGCCGAACTCGCGGGCGTGCAGCGCATCGTCACCGGTGAGCAGTTCATGAGCGTCTACAAGCCGTTCCCGCAGGAGGCGAACGTCGCCGCGGAGCTGGCCGTCCTGCTCGCCCAGGGCAAGTCGCTGGACTCCCTCGCCAAGGACAAGGTCGACAGCCCCACCACCAAGGGTGTCCCGTCCGTCCTCGTCCCGGTCATCTCGCTGACCCAGGAGAACATCAACGACACCGTGATCAAGGACGGCATCTACACCGTCCAGGAGATCTGCACGGACAAGTACAAGGCCGCCTGCGACAAGATCGGCCTCAAGTAAGCAGTCCCCGAGTCCCGTGACACACGGGGGAGTCCGTGACCCGGACTCCCTCCCGGGACCGACTGCCACGCGCTTCCGCCGGCGCCCCGCACCCATCAGCCCCGCAAGCTACGCGGGGCGCCGGACGGAAACACCCCCCAAATTCTCTGCACAACCTCCCGCCGGGTCAGGCGGCGAAGGAGATGGTTCACGTGTCCGCTACGCCCGTGCTGGCGTTGCGCGGGGTCTCCAAGCGGTTCGGTGCCGTCCAGGCGCTCACCGACGTAGAGCTTGAGGTCCACGCCGGTGAGGTGGTCGCCCTGGTGGGCGACAACGGTGCCGGAAAGTCCACGCTGGTCAAGACGATCGCCGGCGTACACCCCATCGATGAGGGCGTCATCGAATGGGACGGCAAGGCCGTCCAGATCAACCGGCCGCACGACGCCCAGAACCTGGGCATCGCGACGGTCTACCAGGACCTCGCGCTGTGCGACAACATCGACGTCGTCGGCAACCTCTACCTGGGCCGGGAGCTCCGCAGGCGCGGCGTCCTGGACGAGGTCGAGATGGAGCGCCGCTCCCGCGAGCTCCTCGACACGCTCTCCATCCGCATCCCCAGCGTCCGCATCCCGATCGCCTCGCTCTCCGGCGGTCAGCGTCAGGTCGTGGCCATCGCCCGGTCCATGCTCGGCGAGCCGAAGCTGGTGATCCTCGACGAGCCCACCGCCGCCCTCGGCGTCGAGCAGACCGCGCAGGTCCTCGACCTGGTCGAGCGGCTGCGCGAGCGCGGTCACGCGGTCATCCTCATCAGCCACAACATGGCCGATGTGAAGGCCGTGGCGGACAAGGTCGCGGTTCTGCGCCTCGGGCGCAACAACGGCGTCTTCGAGGTCAAGTCGACCTCGCAGGAAGAGATCATCTCCGCCATCACGGGCGCCACGGACAACGCCGTGACCCGTCGTGCGGCGCGCACCAATGGGGAGATCAAGAAGTGAGCACCGAAGACGTGAGCAGCGACAAGACGTCCGTCGGCAAGACGTCCGACAAGACCCCCGCCCCGGTCGAGGACCACGCCGTGGAGAACCCCGAGGCGGCCCCCGCCGCGGTCACCGTGGTCGACCCCCGGCTGCTCGTCCGCGAGCAGGGCTTCCTCGGCTACTGGAACGAGTTCAAGCGGAAGATGAAGGCCGGTGACCTCGGCTCCATCCCCGTCGTGGTCGGCCTGCTGGTCATCTGGGCCATCTTCACCAGCCTGAACTCCAACTTCCTCACCGCCGGCAACTTCTCCGACATGTCCGTCGCCATGGTCGGCACCGGCATGATCGCCGTCGGCATCGTCTTCGTCCTGCTGCTCGGCGAGATCGACCTGTCGGTCGGCTCGGTCAGCGGTGTCGCCGGCGCCGCCTTCGCGGTGATGAGCGTCACCCACGGGATGAACGAGATCCTGGCCCTGGTGCTGGCGATCCTCACCGGCACGGTGGCCGGCGCCATCCACGGCTTCATCTTCGCCCGCATCGGCGTCCCGGCCTTCGCGGTGACCCTGGCCGGACTGCTGTTCTGGCAGGGCTTCATGCTGCAGATCCTCGGCAGCAACGGCACCATCAACCTGGACTCCGACGGCCTGGTCGTCAAGCTGACCAGCTACTACTTCTCGGACGTGGCCGCCGCGTACGGCCTGGCGATCGTCGCGACCGTGGGGTACTTCCTCCTCGCGTTCTTCGACAACCGCCGCCGTGAGGCCGCCGGGGTGCCGTCCCGCCCGCTGAACGAGATCATCGTGCGGACCGTGCTGCTGGCGATCCTGGCCTTCGCCGCCGCGATCGTCTTCAACCAGTACAAGGGCCTGCCGCTGGCCGTGGTGATCTTCCTGGCCTTCCTGGTCCTCACGGACTTCGTGCTGCGCCGCACCGCCTACGGCCGCAAGGTCTTCGCGCTCGGCGGCAGCGTCGAGGCGTCCCGCCGCGCCGGCATCAACGTGGAGATGGTCCGGATCTCGGTCTTCGCGATCGCCGGCACCTTCGCCGCGATCGGCGGTCTGTTCGTCGCGTCGAAGATCGCCTCCGCCAACCAGGGCGCGGGCACCGGTGAGTTCCTGATGAACGTCATCGCCGCGGCCGTCATCGGTGGTACGTCGCTCTTCGGTGGCCGTGGCCGCACGTGGGACGCGCTGCTCGGTGTGATGGTCATCATCTCGATCACCTACGGTCTGGCGCTGGAGGGCATCGCCTCGCCGGTCCAGTACATGATCACCGGTGGTGTGCTGCTGGCGACGGTCGTCATCGACGCGGTCACCCGCAAGACGCAGAAGACGGCCGGTCGCGCCTAGCGGCCCGGTGCGGATCCGTCGTCTGTTGCCCGGTGCCTCCCAGGTGCCGGGCAACAGCGGTGTCGTAGGACGGACGCATTCGGGGTACTGCTGATCGGGTGATGCATGACGCACCGCCCGGAGTCGTTCCTCCCGAGCGGAAGATTAGACTCGACCCGCCCGGCAACTGCTCGATCAGCTCTACTGCAAGGAGGCACGGGTGCCGCTGCTGACCCGCATCAGGGGACCGCGCGATCTGGACCGGCTCGGCCCGGAGGAGCTCGACCGGCTGGCCGGGGAGATCCGGACCTTCCTCGTCGAGGCGGTCTCCAAGACCGGCGGCCACCTCGGCCCCAACCTCGGTGTGGTGGAGCTCACCATCGCCCTGCACCGGGTCTTCGAGTCGCCCAGGGACAAGGTCCTCTGGGACACCGGCCACCAGTCCTACGTGCACAAGCTGCTGACCGGCCGGCAGGACTTCTCCAAGCTGAAGATGAAGGGCGGCCTGTCCGGCTACCCCTCGCAGGCCGAGTCCGAGCACGACGTCATCGAGAACAGCCACGCCTCGACCGTCCTCGGCTGGGCCGACGGCATCGCCAAGGCCAACCAGATCAAGAAGCGCGACAGCCACGTCGTCGCGGTCATCGGTGACGGCGCGCTCACCGGCGGCATGGCCTGGGAGGCGCTGAACAACATCGCCGACGCCAAGGACCGCCCGCTCGTCATCGTCGTCAACGACAACGAGCGCTCCTACTCGCCCACCATCGGCGGCCTGGCGAACCACCTGGCGACCCTGCGCACCACCGACGGCTACGAACGCTTCCTGACCCGCACCAAGGACCTCCTGGAGCGCACCCCGGTCGTCGGCAAGCCCCTCTTCGACACGCTGCACGGCGCGAAGAAGGGCCTGAAGGACTTCATCGCCCCGCAGGGCATGTTCGAGGACCTGGGCCTGAAGTACGTCGGCCCCATCGACGGCCACGACATCGAGGCCCTGGAGTCCGCCCTGACCCGCGCCAAGCGCTTCGGCGGCCCGGTCATCGTGCACTGCCTCACCGAGAAGGGCCGCGGCTACCAGCCCGCCCTCCAGGACGAGGCCGACCGCTTCCACGCCGTCGGCAAGATCCACCCCGACACGGGCCTGCCCATCGCCAGCTCCGGAGCCGACTGGACGAGCGTCTTCGGCGAGGAGATGGTGAAGCTCGGCGAGGAGCGCGAGGACATCGTCGCCATCACCGCCGCCATGCTCCAGCCGGTCGGCCTCGACAAGTTCGCCAAGCGCTTCCCCGACCGGGTTTATGACGTCGGCATCGCCGAGCAGCACGGCGCCGTCTCCGCGGCCGGCCTCGCCCACGCCGGCGTGCACCCGGTCTTCGCCGTGTACGCCACCTTCCTCAACCGCGCCTTCGACCAGGTGCTGATGGACGTGGCCCTGCACAAGTGCGGCGTGACCTTCGTCCTCGACCGGGCCGGTGTCACCGGCACCGACGGCGCCTCCCACAACGGCATGTGGGACATGTCGATCCTCCAGGTCGTCCCCGGCCTGCGGCTCGCCGCCCCGCGCGACGCCGACCAGGTCCGCGCCCAGCTGCGCGAGGCCACCGCCGTCGAGGACGCCCCCACCGTGGTGCGCTTCTCCAAGGGCGCCGTCGGACCGGCCGTGCCCGCCGTGGGCCGCGTCGGCGGCATGGACGTCCTGCGCGAGCCCGGCACGGACACCCCCGACGTGCTGCTGGTCTCCGTGGGAGCGCTCGCACCGATGTGCCTGGAGATCGCCGCTCTGCTGGACCGGCAGGGCATCTCCACCACCGTCGTCGACCCGCGCTGGGTCAAGCCCGTCGACGAGGCGATGGCCCCGCTCGCCGAGAAGCACCGCGTCGTCGTCACCGTCGAGGACAACTCCCGCGTCGGCGGTGTCGGCTCGACCATCGCCCAGGCGCTGCGCGACGCCGGTGTGGACGTGCCGCTGCGCGACTTCGGCATCCCGCCGCGCTTCCTCGACCACGCCTCGCGCGCCGAGGTCCTGGCCGAGATCGGCCTGACCGCTCCCGACATCGCCCGTCAGGTGACCGGTCTGGTGGCCAAGCTCGACGGGAAGTACGAGCACACCTCCGCGGACGCCGTCGACTCGGTGGAACCCGCCCGCGACTGACGTCACTCACGCGTCGCCCGGACGGGCCGCCCGTGCCACTGTGAGGGTGGCGCGCGCGGCCCGTTCGCGTGAGAGCGCCCGCGCCGGGGCATACGAGCTAAGCCCCCTCTCGATCATGTCGAGGACGACAAGCGTGGGAGGTACCCGTGACAAGCCCCCTCTTCCGGACGAAGAAGGTAGAACAGTCCATCCGTGACACGGAGGAACCCGAGCACTCGCTCAAGAAATCCCTGTCCGCCCTGGATCTGACCGTCTTCGGTGTCGGTGTCATCATCGGCACCGGCATCTTCGTCCTCACCGGCACGGTCGCCAAGGACAACGCCGGACCGGCCACCGCCCTGGCCTTCGTGGTGGCCGGTGTCGTCTGCGCGCTCGCCGCGCTCTGCTACGCCGAGTTCGCCTCCACCGTCCCGGTGGCGGGCTCCGCCTACACCTTCTCGTACGCCTCTCTGGGTGAACTGCCCGCGTGGATCATCGGCTGGGACCTGGTCCTGGAATTCGCGCTCGGCACGGCGGTGGTGGCCGTCGGCTGGTCGGGTTACATCCAGTCGCTGATGGACAACGCCGGCTGGCAGATGCCCGCGGTGCTGGGCAGCCGCGAAGGCTCCGACGTCTTCGGGTTCGACATCCTCGCCGCCGTGCTGGTGCTGGTGCTCACCGGCATCCTCGTCCTGGGCATGAAGCTGTCCGCCCGCGTCACCTCGGTGGTCGTCGCCATCAAGGTGACCGTGGTCCTCGTGGTGATCATCGCGGGGGCCTTCTTCATCACCGCGGACAACTACGACCCCTTCATCCCCGAGTCGCAGCCCGTGCCCGCGGGGGACAGCCTCGACTCCCCTCTCATCCAGCTGATGTTCGGATGGGCCCCGGCCAACTTCGGCGTGATGGGCATCTTCACCGCGGCCTCGGTGGTGTTCTTCGCCTTCATCGGCTTCGACATCGTCGCCACGGCCGCCGAGGAGACCAAGAACCCGCAGCGCGACATGCCCCGCGGCATCCTCGGCTCCCTGTTCATCTGCACCGTGCTGTACGTGCTGGTGTCGATCGTCGTCACCGGCATGCAGAACTACCGGGAGCTGTCCGTGGACGCCCCGCTGGCGGACGCCTTCAAGGCGACTGGGCATCCGTGGTACGCGGGCTTCATCAGCTTCGGGGCCGCCGTCGGCCTGACGACCGTCTGCATGATCCTGCTGCTCGGCCAGACCCGGGTCTTCTTCGCGATGAGCCGCGACGGACTGCTGCCGAGGTTCTTCTCCCGGGTCCACCCCCGGTTCAGGACCCCGCACCGGCCGACCATCCTGCTCGGTGTCGCCATCGCGATCCTCGCGGGCTTCACCCCGCTGAACGAACTCGCCGCGCTGGTGAACATCGGCACCCTGTTCGCCTTCGTCATCGTCGCGATCAGCGTGCTCATCCTCCGCAGGACCCGGCCCGACCTGCCCCGCGCGTTCCGCACCCCCTGGGTGCCCGTGCTGCCGATCGTGTCGGTCGCCGCCTCCCTGTGGCTGATGCTGAACCTCCCCGCCGAGACCTGGGTCCGCTTCGGTGTCTGGATGGCGATCGGCGTCGCCGTCTACTTCCTCTACGGCCGCAGGCACAGCCGCCTGGCCAAGGGCGAGAGCGAGCCCGGGGCGCCCGTCGGACGCTCCGGCCCGGACTCGCGCTGACCCCGGTGCCGGGGGTGGCCGGGCTCGCGATCGGGGTACGGCGCCGTGCTCGGGGCGTGCTCGGCACCGCGCCCCCTCGACGGCGCCCGGCCGTGACCTGCACGCCCCTGGGCGCGCTCACGCGGGGACGGCGCGAGCGGCCGGTGAGGAGGGCCGCGGGCGCCGACGTGGTCCCCCTCGTGCGACACCGGCTCCGCGTCCGCCGGGGCGCCGCGCGGGGCCGCCTTCGTCCCGCCGCCCGGGGCGGGCCCGGAGGAACGGCGTCGGTGGTGCCGCCCCGGCCCACCGAGGACGCGGCACCCGAGTACGGGGAGCGGTGCGCAGGGCCGCCCCCGTGCCCGGGCCGTCGCGTCTCGGCGCGGGGTCGGGGGGTGGGCGTCGGCCCTGTCCGGTCCACCGGGGATGCCGCGCGCGGGTACGGCGAGCACCGCGCCGCGCTGCCTCCGTGCCCCGCCGTCGGGAGTGGACGCCCGCCGCAGCCGCGGGAGCAGCCCGCACGACGGCCCACCGGCGGCTCGCCGGCCGGCGGGCGCTGACCGAGGCCCGAGGGGCAGGCGTCGGCTGTCCTGCCCCGGCCCACCGGGGGCGCACCCCCCGCTCGTGCCGCGACGCTCGCGGCGTGGGCGCCCGTGTCCTCCGCCGTCCGGGCGACGCCGTCCCGGTCGGCGGTGAGGGGCGGGAGGCGTCCGCGTCCCGGTGCGTCGTACGACCGCCGCGCGGGTTCAGCGGGGCACGGACCGCGGACCGGTGACCTCCGCGCCCAGGGCGGTCACCCTGCGGCGCAGTTCGCGGTCGGCCGTGACGACCAGGACCGGACGGTCACCCGCCCCGGCCGCCAGCTCGACCATGTGGTCGTCGCCGCTGCCCGGGGCCGACTCCACCCGCACCCCCGGCACCGGCTCCACGCCGCGCGCCGCACCCTCCACGACCAGGACGATGTCCAACGGCCCCGGACGGTCCGGTACGCCGTCCGCGGCCAGCCGGTCACGCAGGCGCTCCGCGGCGCCCCGGCGGTCCCGCCACCACCCGTCGGGCACCGACCCGACGACGTTCGCGGCGTCGACGATCACGAGCAGGGCGGCGGTGTCGTTCATACGGCCAGCGTCCCACGCCGCACCACCGCGCCCCCGGAACGGTGAGGGACAGGGTGAGGCGGCGACCGGCTCCTCCGGCGGCCCCCGACGGCTGCGACCGTTGCCCGGCGGCCCACGGCGAAGGGTGCGGCGGTCTCGGCGCACTCCCCACCTCCGCCCCGGCTCGCACCGCTGGACCGGAGCCCGCCCGGCCACCTCCGGCAAGCCCGGTGAACCGGGAGGCACCGCTCACCGCCGGGGCCCAGCGCCGCCGACCCGGTCGCCGGCCATCGGCCAGGGGTGACCCGCGGCCGGATGTGAGAGATGATCACCGCACGAGATCGTCACATGACAAACGGGATCGGGGAGAACGTATGACAGTGGGACGAAGAGTGTTCCTCGGAGCCTTCACCGCGGGCGCCGTGACCGTCGCGGCTGGTTCGGAGGCGGCGGCCGCCGACGGTGCGTACACGCCGTACGCCGCGCCCGCCTCCTTCTGGGGCGACTCACCGACCGAGCATGTGGTCACCATCAACTACAAGGCCACGACCGGTGACCGGGCCGCGCTGAACGTGACGTCGGTCAACCCGGTGTCGTCCGCGATGTACATCACGGGTCACGAGCAGGGGCCCCGAGGCACCCTGAAGATCGCTCACGTCGGCTACGCCGACGGGTCCGACCCCGGCGCCTCCGGTCTCTCGATCGACCTCCGGACACAAGGCACCGCCGCCCAGGGCATCTTCGTCACCGCCACGGACGGACCCACCAAGGGCGCCCTGATCGTCCTGCGGAACAACCCGGGTGTGGACGACCTCGTCGTCAAGGGCAGTGGTCTGATGGGCGTCGGAGTTGGCCGCGGCGCCAACCCCCAGTCCCAACTCCACGTAGTTCAGGGGCCCGACGCTCAGTCGGCCATCCTCGCCGAGGGCGCGCTGCGGCTCGCGGACGTCGACTCGGTTCCGAACAACGCGCCCGCCGCGGCCGGCGGCGGTTCCCTCTACGCCCAGGACGGCAAGCTGTTCTGGAAGGGCGGCAACGGCACCCCCACCCGGCTGGCGTGAGGGACGAGACCATGCAGCTGACCCCCGAGCAACTTGTGTCCGAGTTCCACGACGCCGTCATGGAGCTGTACTTCGCCCGGAAGCGCATCGCCGCCCTGGAGGAGGAGAACGCCGAACTGAAGGCGCGGCTCGCCTCGGCGGAGCAGGACGGCGCCGGAGTGTGAGAGAAGGGCCTCCGCCGTCACTGCGGAGGCCCTTCTCACCTGCCCTGTGGGGCCGTTACGCCGGCACCGACGCCACGCCGGGCTCCAGGAACCGCTTGCCGTTGACGCGCTCGGAGACGCCCTCACGGTCCAGGTACGGCGTGATGCCGCCCAGGTGGAACGGCCAGCCGGCGCCGGTGATCAGGCACAGGTCGATGTCCTGCGCCTCGGCGACGACGCCCTCGTCGAGCATGAGCCCGATCTCCTGCGCCACCGCGTCCAGCACCCGCGCCCGCACCTGCTCCTCGGTGAGGACGGTGTCGCCCTGCTCGAGCAGCGCGGCGACCTCGGGGTCGAGCTCCGGCTTGCCGCTGTCGTAGAGGTAGAAGCCCCGCTTGCCCGCCTCGACGACCTTCTTGAGGTTCGGGGAGACGGTGAACCGCTCCGGGAACGCCCGGTTGAGGGTCTCGGAGACGTGCAGGCCGATCGCGGGACCGACCAGCTCCAGCAGCACCAGCGGCGACATCGGCAGACCGAGCGGCTCGACGGCCTTCTCGGCGACCTCGACCGGGGTGCCCTCGTCGATGACGTTCTGGATCTCGCCCATGAAGCGGGTCAGGATGCGGTTCACGACGAACGCCGGGGCGTCCTTGACCAGCACCGCGGTCTTCTTCAGCTTCTTGGCGACACCGAACGCCGTGGCCAACGAGGCGTCGTCGGTCCGCTCGCCGCGGACGATCTCCAGCAGCGGCAGGATCGCGACCGGGTTGAAGAAGTGGAAACCGACGACCCGCTCGGGGTGCTTCAGCTTCGACGCCATCTCCGACACCGACAGCGAGGAGGTGTTGGTGGCGAGGATCGCGTGCGCCGGGGCGACCGCCTCGACCTCGGCGAACACCTGCTGCTTGACGCCCATCTCCTCGAAGACGGCCTCGATGATGAAGTCGGCGTCCGCGAAACCCTCGGCCTTGTCCAGCACACCGGAGACCAGCGCCTTGAGGCGGTTGGCCTTGTCCTGGTTGATCCGGCCCTTGCCGAGCAGCTTGTCGATCTCGGCGTGGACGTAGCCCACACCCTTGTCGACGCGCGCCTGGTCGATGTCGGTCAGGACGACCGGCACCTCGAGGCGGCGCAGGAACAGCAGCGCGAGCTGCGAGGCCATCAGGCCGGCGCCCACGACACCGACCTTGGTGACCGGGCGGGCCAGCGACTTGTCCGGGGCGCCCGCGGGGCGCTTGCCGCGCTTCTGCACCAGGTTGAACGCGTAGATACCGGAGCGCAGTTCGCCGCCCATGATGAGGTCGGCCAGGGCCTGGTCCTCGGCGTCGTAACCCTGCTGGAGGTCACCGTTCTTGGCGGCGGCGATGATGTCCAGGGCGCGGTAGGCGGCCGGGGCGGCGCCGTGCACCTTGGAGTCGGCGATGAAACGGCCCTTGGCGACGGCCTGGTCCCAGGCCTCGCCGCGGTCGATCGCCGGGCGCTCGATGGTGATCTCGCCCTTGAGGACGGCCGCGGTCCAGATCAGCGACTGCTCCAGGAAGTCCGCGCCCTCGAAGATCGCGTCCGCGATGCCGAGTTCGTAGACCTGCGCGCCCTTGAGCTGCTTGTTCTGGTTGAGGCTGTTCTCGATGATGACCGAGACGGCCTTCTCGGCGCCGATCAGGTTCGGCAGCAGCGTGCAGCCGCCCCAGCCGGGGACGAGACCGAGGAAGACCTCGGGGAGCGAGAACGCCGGGAGGGCGGCCGACACCGTGCGGTAGGAGCAGTGCAGACCGACCTCGACGCCACCGCCCATGGCGGCGCCGTTGTAGTACGCGAAGGTCGGCACGGCCAGCTTCGACAGCCGCTTGAAGACGTCGTGGCCGCCCTTGCCGATGGCCAGCGCGTCCTCGTGCCGCTTCAGCAGCTCGACGCCCTTGAGGTCGGCTCCGACGGCGAAGATGAACGGCTTGCCGGTGACGCCGACGCCGACGATGTCGCCGTCCGCGGCCTCCTTCTCGACCTGGTCGATCGCGGCGTCGATGTTCGCCAGCGACTGCGGGCCGAGGGTGGTCGGCTTGGTGTGGTCGTGACCGTTGTCGAGGGTGATCAGCGCGAAACGGCCCGCCCCCAGCGGCAGGTCGAAGTGGCGTACGTGCGCGCTGGTGACGACCTCGCCGGGGAACAGCTCGGCCGCACCCTTCAGAAGCTCTGCGGTGGTGCTCACTTGTCCCCCTCGAAGTGCGGGTTCTCCCAGATGACCGTCGCGCCCATGCCGAAGCCGACGCACATGGTGGTGAGGCCGTAACGGACCTCGGGCTGCTCCTCGAACTGGCGGGCCAGCTGCGTCATCAGACGGACGCCGGAGGAGGCGAGCGGGTGGCCGAAGGCGATGGCGCCGCCGTACTGGTTGACGCGGGCGTCGTCGTCGGCGATGCCGTAGTGCTCCAGGAAGGCGAGGACCTGGACGGCGAAGGCCTCGTTGATCTCGAACAGGCCGATGTCGTCGATGGACAGGCCCGCCTGCGCGAGGGCCTTCTCCGTCGCCGGGATCGGGCCGTAGCCCATGACCTCGGGCTCCACACCGGCGAAGGAGTAGGAGACCAGGCGCATCTTCACCGGGAGGTTGTTCTCGCGGGCGAAGTCCTCGGAGGCGATGAGGGAGGCGGTGGCGCCGTCGTTCAGACCGGCCGCGTTGCCGGCGGTGACCCGGCCGTGTACGCGGAACGGGGTCTTGAGGTTCGCCAGGCTCTCGAGCGTGGTGCCCGGACGCATCGGCTCGTCGGCGGTGACCAGGCCCCAGCCCGTCTCGCCCGCTTCTTCGTTCGTGCGGCGCACCGAGACCGGTACCAGGTCGGCCTGGATCTTGCCGTTGGCGTACGCCTTGGCCGCCTTCTCCTGCGAGCGCACCGCGTACTCGTCGGCGCGCTGCTTGGTGATGGTCGGGTAGCGGTCGTGCAGGTTCTCCGCGGTCATGCCCATGAACAGGGCGGACTCGTCGACCAGCTTCTCGGACACGAAGCGCGGGTTGGGGTCGACGCCCTCACCCATCGGGTGGCGGCCCATGTGCTCGACACCGCCCGCGATGGCGACGTCGTACGCGCCGAAGGCGACGGAGCCGGCCACCGTGGTGACGGCGGTCAGGGCGCCGGCGCACATGCGGTCGATGGAGTAGCCCGGGACCGAGGTGGGCAGACCCGCGAGGATGCCGGCCGTGCGGCCGATGGTCAGGCCCTGGTCGCCGATCTGCGTGGTCGCGGCGACGGCGACCTCGTCGATCTTCTTCGGGTCGAGACCGGGGTTGCGGCGCAGCAGCTCCCGGATCGCCTTCACGACGAGGTCGTCGGCGCGGGTCTCGTGGTAGATGCCCTTCGGGCCCGCCTTGCCGAACGGGGTGCGGACGCCGTCGACGAAGACGACGTCCCTGACGGTACGAGGCACGATGGCTCTCCTCCAGGTACGGGATGCTGAGCGCTTGCTTACGGCCCATGCTACTTGCGGGTAACGTGACTGCCCACCCCCGCCGCCTGGAGCGGCGAACATCACACGTCCGGTCGTGCGGGAAACCCGTCACGGGGGCGCCGTGGACCCCCTCGGGGTCAGCACCGGGGTCGGCACCGGATGCGACCCCGGCCCCTCCCCGGAGATCACACCGAACAGCGTCCGCGCCACCTCCGCACCAAAACCATGCACATCATGGCTCATCGCCGACAACGTCGGATGCGTCAACCGGCACAACTGCGAGTCGTCCCACGCCAGCAGCGACACGTCGCCCGGCACCCGCAACCCCATCTCCGCCACCACCGACAACCCCGCCACCGCCATGATGTCGTTGTCGTACACGATCGCCGTCGGCCGCTCGCCGGGCGCGGCCGCCAGCAGCGAGCGCGTGGCCCGCGCCCCCGCGTCCCCGGAGAAGTCCGTCGCCACCTGCCACGCCCGCGCCGCCGGCTCCAGCCCCCGCACCGCCTCCTCGAACGCCGTCGTACGGATGGACGTGTGCCCGAGCGCCGCCGCCCCGCCCACCCGGGCGATCCGCCGGTGCCCGAGCGCCGCCAGATACCGCACCGCCTCCCGCACGGCCGTGGCGTCGTCGGTCCACACGGACGTCAGCCCGCCCGTCAGCGACGGATGCCCGACCGCGACCACCGGCACCCCCAGCCTCCCGGCCACCGCCGGACGCGGGTCGTCGGCCCGGAAGTCCACCAGGATCGACCCGCCGATCTGCCGTCCCCTCCACCACGACTCCAGCAGCCCGGTCTCCTCGTCCGGGCTGCGCACCAGCCGCAGCAGCAGCGAGCAGGACCGCTCCACGAGGACGCTCTCCACGCCGGAGATGAACTCCATGTAGAACGGCTCCAGGCCGAGCAGCCGGGCGGGCCGGCACACCGCGAGACCCACCACGTCCACCCGGGACCCGGCGAGCGTGCGGGCGGTCAGGCTGGGCGACCAGCCCAGCTCGCGCGCCGCCGCGAAGATCCGGTCGCGGGTCGCCTCCGACAGGCCGGGCTTGCGGTTGAAGGCGAGGGACACGGCTCCCTTGGACACACCGGCGCGCGCGGCGACGTCCTTGATGGTGACGCGAGGGGTCGGCGTTGCCGTCATCGAGTGGGCTCCACGCAGTACAGGGCCGAGCGGGCGGTCTTTGGGTCCGGAGTCTTCCAGCCCCGCACCCCGATGGTCACCTCTTCCCCGGGGAGCAGCGTCACCAGCCCCCGGTCGGCCGTCGCGCCCGGATCCAGCCGGTCCGCCTGGAGCAGCAGGTCCCGCACGAGGGTGCGGGCCGTGACCGTGATCCCCTCCGGCACCACGGCGACCTCGAACTCGGGGCGCGGGTACGGGATGTCCCGGTCCGCCGCCGGGAAGCGCAGCGCCCGCAGTCCTCCCGCGTCGGCGGCCAGGAACTCCCCGGGCCCGGCCGGCACCAGCTCACCCGGGACCTCGGCCTGGCCGACGGTCCGCCCCGGCGCGGCCAGCGCGAGACGCGCCTCCCCGAGCAGCGTGCCGTCCACGGACATCCGCCGCAGCCGCAGCGTGCCCCGCCAGTCCCCGGCGGCCTGGTTGACCGCCGCCACCACGAGCCCGTCCCCGTCGGCCCGCACCGTCAGCAGCCGGTCCGCGTACAGCCGCCGCAGCTCGTGGTAGAGCGGCTTCTCCCGCCCGTCCCCGTCGATCGCCGCCCATGAGGTCACCGGCCAGCAGTCGTTGAGCTGCCACATCACCGTGCCCGCGCACACCGGCCAGTGCGCGCGCCAGTGCTCGATGCCGGCGGCGACGGCGCGCGCCTGGTTGACCTGGGTCAGATAGTGCCAGCGGTCGAAGTCGCCCTCCGGCACGGCGAAGTGCGAGGCCAGCCCGCGCTCGAGCTTGCCGTTGCCGTCGTCCGCCTTCTGGTGGTGCAGCATGCCGGGGGAGTCCGGGGCGAGTTCCTCCCCGGGCAGGGCCCGCCGCAGCGTGGCGTGCGCGGGCGGTGCCTGCCAGCCGAACTCGGCGACGAAGCGCGGCACGTCGAGCCGGTAGTCGGCGTAGTCGGTGCGGTTCCACACCTCCCAGGAGTGGTGCGTGCCGTGCGCGGGGTCGTTCGGGTGGTGCCGCCAGGAACCCGACCACGGGCTGCCCGCCGTGTAGGGCCGCGTCGGGTCCAACTCGGCCACCACCCGCGGCAGGAGACCCAGGTAGTACCCCTCGCCCCAGGAGTCCCCGGCCAGCTGGGGCTCCCACTCCCAGTCCCGGAAGCCCCACAGGTTCTCGTTGTTGCCGTTCCACAGCACCAGTGAGGGGTGCGGCATCAGCCGTACGACGTTCTCCCGGGCCTCCGCCTCCACCTCCCCGCGCAGCGGCTGCTCCTCGGGGTAGGCGGCACAGGCGAACGGGAAGTCCTGCCAGACCAGCAGCCCCAACTCGTCGCAGACGTCGTAGAAGTCCTCGCTCTCGTAGATCCCGCCGCCCCACACGCGCACCAGGTCCGCGCCCGCGCCGGCCGCCTGCTCCAGCCGCCGCCGGTAGCGGTCCCGGGTGATCCGGGACGGGAAGACGTCGTCCGGGATCCAGTTGACGCCCCGCGCGAACAGCCGCTCGCCGTTGACGACGAGGGTGAACCCGGTGCCGTGCGCGTCGGGCGAGGTGTCCAGCTCCACCGTCCGGAACCCGATCCGCCGCCGCCACGAGTCAAGCGCCTCCTCGCCGTGCAGCAACGTCAACTCCACGTCGTACAAGGGCTGGTCGCCGTACCCCCGGGGCCACCACAGCCGCGCGCCCGGGATCCGCAGCCGTACGGTCCCCGTCGTCCCGTCCACCTCGGCGCGGGCGCCCAGGCCGCCGACGGTCGCCTCCACGGCGAGCGGTGCCTCGACCCGGGAACGCTCCACGTCCACCGTCAACTCGACCTGACCCGTGCCGTCCTCGACGGTGACCAGCGGGCGCACCCGGGCGATCCGGGCCGTCGACCACCGCTCCAGCCGCACCGGCCGCCAGATCCCCGCCGTCACCAGCGTCGGCCCCCAGTCCCAGCCGAACGAGCAGGCCATCTTGCGCAGGTACTGGTACGGCTCGGCGTACGCGCCGGGCCGCTCACCGATCCGGCCGCGCACGGCTTCGGCCTCCGCGTAGGCCGAGGCGAACCGCACGGAGAGCCGCCCGTTCAGCCCGGTCACGTCGAAGCGGTACGAGCGGTGCATGTTCCGCACCCGGCCCAGCGGCCGGCCGTCGAGCAGGATCTCGGCGACGGTGTCGAGCCCGTCGAAGACGAGGTCCGTCTGCTCGTACGCGCCCGGCCCGGCGCGCAGTTCCGTCTCGTACGTCCAGTCCCGCCGGCCCACCCACGCCACCTCCGCCTCGTTCCGCCCGAGGAAGGGATCAGGGATCAGACCGGCCGCCAGCAGATCGGTGTGCACGCACCCCGGAACCGAGGCGGGGAGCGCGTCCCCCGTGCCGTCCGGGTGTCGCAGGATCCATCCGTCGGTGAGCGGTGTGACCTGACGCATGCACACTCCCTAAACCGGTTGAGACGAGTAACGGCGTCACTTGAGCATCCTTGGCGCAATTGAGACTTTACCGGTTCAGTGACTGCTGCCAGAGTGCCGAATCAGCCATCCCCACCCGTGCTCGTCCGCCCCGTGAACGGAGCCGTGATGCACCTGAACCGCCGCACGACACTCACCGGATCGATCGCCCTCCTCGCCCTCCTGGCCTCCGCCTGCACGGGCACGGGAGGCTCCTCCCGGGGCGCGGACGCCAAGGCCCCCGACGACCCGTCCGAGGTCGAGGGCTCCATCACGGTCCTCACCCACCGGACCGACCTGGTGCAGGACGGGACGATGAAGAAGTACGCCGCCGAGTTCCGCAGGACCCACCCCGGGGTGAAGGTCGAGTTCGACGCCCTCACCGACTACGAGGGCGAGGTCAAGATCCGCATGAACACGGAGAACTACGGCGACGTCCTGATGATCCCCGCGGTCGTCGAGAAGAAGGACTACCCCCGGTTCTTCGCGTCGCTGGGCACCAAGGAGGAGCGCGCCGCCAAATACCGCTTCACCGACTACTCCACGGTCGACGGCAAGGTCTACGGCCAGAGCCCCATCGGCACCGTCCCCGGCTTCCTCTACAACAGGAAGGTCTGGAAACAGGCGGGCGTCACCGAATGGCCCACCACGCCCGCCGCGTTCCTCGACGCCCTGAGGGCAATCAAGTCGAAGACGGACGCGGTGCCTTACTACACCAACTTCAAGGACATGTGGCCGCTGACCTCCTGGACCAACGTCAACGGCTCCGTCGGCTGCGACCCCGGGGCCACCAGCAGACTCGCCGAGGGCGACCCCTGGGCCGAGGGCTCCGACCTGCGCGTGGCCGACACCCTGCTGTACGACATCGTGCGCGGCGGCCTCGCGGAGAAGGACCCGACCACCACCAACTGGGAAGCCAGCAAACCGAAGCTGGCCAAGGGCGAGATCGCCACCATGTGGCTGGGCTCCTGGGCCGTCGTCCAGATGCGGGACGCCGCGAAGCAGGCCGGTACCGACCCCGACGACATCGGCTTCATGCCCTTCCCCGCGCAGAAGGACGGCGCCTTCTGCGCGGTCACCTCCCCGGACTACCAGCAGGCCGTCAACGTCAACTCCGACCACAAGGAAGCCGCCCGCGCCTGGATCGACTGGTTCACCGACAAGTCCGGCTACGCCGCGGCCGATCTGGCCCTCTCCCCGCTGAAGGACGCCCCGCTGCCCGACATCCTCGAGCCCTACGAGGAGGCCGGCGTCACACTCCTCGACCTCGACGACAGCAAGGGCGCCGAGGTGAAGTCCATCGACAACCAGTCCGAGATCGGCATCTACAAGCCCGACTACCGCCAGGAACTCGTCGACCTCGCCCGCGGCGCGCGCAAGGGAAGCCTCGACGACTTCCTCGCCGGCCTCGGCAAGCGCTGGACCGAGGCGCGCGGCTCACTGGGGTCCTGATGACCGACACCACCCGCGAGGCGGCGCGGCCGGTGCCCCCGGCCGCGCCCGCCGGGCCGGGCCGGCCGGCCCCCGCACCCCGCCGCACACGGCTGACACGCCTCCTCACCCCCTGGCTCTTCCTCCTCGCCCCGCTGGCCCTGCTGCTCACCTTCACCTACGCGCCGATCGCCAACATGATCGCGTACAGCTTCACCGACTGGGACGGCGTGAGCCCCGAACTCGACTTCACCGGCACCGAGAACTACGCCGAACTCCTCACCCGCAGCGAGCTGTTCGAGGTCTTCTTCGTCAGCGGCTACTACCTCGTGGCATCCGTCGTGCAGATCGCCCTCGCCCTGTACTTCGCCACGGTCCTCAGCTTCGACGTCCGCTTCCGGAACTTCTTCAAGGGCGTGCTGTTCTTCCCGTACCTCATCAACGGGGTGGCTATCGGCTTCGTCTTCCTCTACTTTTTCCAGGACGGCGGCACCCTCGACTCCGTGCTGCACCTCCTCGGCGTCACGACCGACCACGCCTGGCTGGGCAGCCCCTTCTCCGCGAACACCTCACTCGCCGGCGTCTCCGTCTGGCGCCACCTGGGGCTCAACTTCGTCCTGTTCCTCGGCGCCATCCAGTCCATCCCGGGCGAGCTGTACGAGGCGGCCGAGATCGACGGGGCGAGCCGCCGGCAGCAGTTCCGGCACATCATCGTGCCCGGCATCAAACCGATCCTGAGCCTCAGCGTGATCCTTTCGGTCTCCGGCTCGCTGTCGGTCTTCGAGATCCCGTACATCATGACCGGCGGCGCCACCGGCACCGAGACCTTCGTGATCCAGACGGTGAAGCTGGCCTTCCAGTTCAACAAGACGGGGCTCGCCTCCGCCGCCGCCGTCGTCCTGCTGCTGATCGTCCTCGTGGTCACCTGGGTGCAGCGGCGCATCGTCCCCGACGAGAAGGTGGACCTGGTATGACCCGTCGCACCGTGGCCCGCGCGCTCGTGTACCTGTCGCTGCTCCTGGCGACCCTGGTGGTGCTGCTGCCGCTCACCGTGGTCTTCCTGACCTCGCTGAAGTCCCCGAAGGAGATGGCGGACGGCAGCGGGGCGCTGGCCCTGCCCGACGACCCGCTGAACTTCGGCAACTACGTGACGGCGTTCCGGGACGGCCAGATGCTGTCCGCCTTCGGCAACACGGCCCTCGTCCTCGTCGTCGCCGTCGGCGGCACGGTCCTCATCGGCTCGATGACGGCGTACGCCATCGACCGCTTCCGCTTCCGCCTCAGGAAGCCGGTCGTCGCCCTGTTCCTGCTCGCCGCGCTGGTCCCCGGGGTGACCACCCAGGTGGCCACCTTCCAGATCGTCAACAGCTTCGGCATGTTCGACAGCCTGTGGGCACCGATCGTGCTCTACATGGGCACGGACATCGTGTCGATCTACATCTTCCTGCAGTTCATCCGCTCCATCCCGGTCTCCCTGGACGAGGCGGCCCGCCTGGACGGCGCGAACGCCTTCACCGTCTACCGCAAGGTGGTCCTGCCGCTGCTCAGACCGGCGATCGCGACGGTGGTCATCGTGAAGGGAATCACCGTCTACAACGACTTCTACATCCCCTTTCTTTACATGCCCTCCGAGGATCTTGGCGTGATCTCGACGTCCCTGTTCCGCTTCAAGGGCCCCTTCGGAGCGCACTGGGAGACCATCTCGGCGGGCGCGGTCCTGGTCATCCTCCCCACCTTGATCGTCTTCCTCTTCCTCCAGCGCTTCATCTACAACGGCTTCATGACAGGAGCGACGAAGTAGCCGCCGGCACGCGACAAGCCACGGCGCGGCCGCCCCCATCCCACCGCCGGACGGCGACTAAGCAGCCAGCGCCGCGACCAGCACGGGCGTGACCTGCTCGACCTGCCAGGCGCGCGCCCCGAGCGCGGTCAGCGCCGCCGCCACGGACTCCGCCCCGACCACCGCCGGAGGCTCCCAGCACACCCTGCGCACCGTGTCCGGCGTGATCAGGTTCTCCGCCGGCATCCCCAGCCGCTCGGCGAGCGCGTTCACCCCCGCCCGCGCGGCCGTCAGCCGCGCCGCGGCCTCCGGGTCCTTGTCCGCCCACGCGCGCGGCGGCGGGGGACCGGTCACCTGCTGGCCGGGCTGGGGCAGCTGGGATTCGCTCAGGGCCTTCGCCCGGTCGACGGCGGCCTGCCACTGCTCCAGCTGGCGCCGTCCCACGCGCTGCCCGAACCCGTTCAGCGCGCCCAGGGCGTGGTGGCTGGCCGGCATGGCCAGCGCGGCCTCCACGATGGCCGCGTCGGAGAGCACCTTGCCCGGGGAGACGTCCCGGCGGCGGGCGATCCGGTCGCGGGTCTCCCACAGCTCGCGGACGACGGCCATCTGCCGGCGCCGGCGGACCTTGTGCATGCCGGAGGTGCGCCGCCACGGGTCCTTGCGGGGCTCCGGCGGCGGCGCGGAGGCGATCGCGTCGAACTCCTGCCGGGCCCAGTCGAGCTTGCCCTGCCGGTCGAGTTCCTTCTCCAGCGCGTCCCGCAGGTCGACCAGCAGCTCGACGTCGAGGGCGGCGTAGCGCAGCCAGGGCTCGGGCAGCGGGCGGGTGGACCAGTCCACGGCGGAGTGGCCCTTCTCCAGGACGAAGCCGAGCACGTTCTCGACCATCGCGCCGAGCCCGACCCGGGGGAAACCGGCCAGCCGTCCGGCCAGCTCGGTGTCGAAGAGGAGGCTCGGCCGCATGCCTATCTCGCGCAGGCACGGCAGATCCTGGGTGGCGGCGTGCAGCACCCATTCGACGCCGGACAGCGCCTCGCCCAGACCGGACAGGTCGGGACAGGCGACGGGGTCGATCAGCGCGCTGCCCGCGCCGTCGCGGCGCAGCTGGACGAGGTAGGCGCGCTGCCCGTAGCGGTAGCCGGAGGCGCGCTCGGCGTCGACGGCGACGGGGCCGCGGCCCGCGGCGAAGGCGGCGACCACCTCGGCGAGGGCGGCCTCGTCCGCGATCACGGGCGGGATGCCCTCGCGCGGTTCGAGCAAGGGGATCGGCGCCTCCGTAGCAGAAGATCCGCCGTCGTCCGGAGGGGCGCCTCCGGTGGTGCGCAGTGAACGGTCTGCTGCGGTGTCGTGGGCGTCGGTCACCTGTCAAGAGTATCCGTACGGCCCGGCGCCTGATCTGCCTCTGCGCGGGGGGTCCTCGCCGACCAGCGAAAACAGGCCTCGGCGGACGGCCGGAGCGCGGCGCGCGCGAAGGCGCCCGCCGACGGTGTCGCGTCGACGGGCGCCGTCCGGCCTCGAAAGGGATGGTGAAGGGGCTGGTGCGGGGAACGGTCGGGGACAGGGGGGACAGGAAGGGCGGAGGGTCAGGGACGGTCAGTGGATGATGCCCGTGCGCAGCGCCACCGCCACCATTCCGGCGCGGTCGCCCGTGCCGAGCTTGCGGGCGATGCGGGCGAGGTGGCTCTTGACGGTCAGCGCGGACAGGCCCATCGAGACGCCGATCGCCTTGTTGGACTGGCCCTCCGCCACCAGGCGCAGCACCTCGACCTCGCGGCCGGACAGTTCGCGGTAGCCGCCCGGGTGGCTCGGGGCACCCGGGGGGCGGCGGTGCAGCCGGGCGGCGGCGGCGCCGATCGGGGCGGCACCGGGCCGGGTGGGGAGCCCGAGGTTGGTGCGGGTGCCGGTGACGACGTACCCCTTCACTCCGCCGGCCAGCGCGTTGCGCACGGCGCCGATGTCGTCGGCGGCGGACAGGGCGAGGCCGTTGGGCCAGCCCGCGGCGCGGGTCTCGGAGAGAAGGGTGAGGCCGGAGCCGTCCGGCAGATGGACTTCGGCGACACAGATGTCGCGGGGGTTGCCGACGCGGGGACGAGCCTCCGCGACGGACGAGGCCTCGATGACGTCGCGTACACCGAGCGCCCACAGGTGGCGGGTGACGGTGGAACGCACGCGGGGGTCGGCCACGACCACCATGGCGGTCGGCTTGTTCGGGCGGTAGGCGACCAGGCTTGCGGGCTGCTCGAGGAGAACGGACACCAGGCCTCCTGGGGGGCGGGACGGGGCCGGCTCGTGGGGTGATGGGGGACGAACCGTGCTTTCAAGGTCACAGTCGTCTTCGGCAGCAAACCTGGAGTCCTTTAGGGAATGATCACGAAGTAGTGAGTAACAATCTGGGCAATTCGGACGCGCGGTCGATCATTCGAAGATCGAACGGTTTCGGTCTGCGTCGCAACGCTTCCGAATGTGGCCGTATCGACAAAGAGATCGTCATCGGTGATTGGCTGGAGCCCGAAGGGGGAAGCTCAGCGCGACTGCGGCCCCCGGCGCTGCGGCAGCGTCACGACCGACGCGTCCCCGGGAGCGGCCGGCGGCAGGCCCGCGACCTGCGCCAACAGATCGCACCACGCCACCAGGTGCGTGCCCGTGTCCGGCACCCCGCCCAGCCCCTCCCGCGGCGTCCAGGAGGCCCGGATCTCGATCTGCGAGGCGGACGGCCGCTCCGACAGCCCGCCGAAGTAGTGCGAACTGGCCCGCGTCACCGTGCCGCTCGGCTCGCCGTACGCCAGCCCCCGCGCGGACAGCGCACCGGTCAGCCAGGACCAGCACACCTCCGGCAGCAGCGGATCCGCCGCCATCTCCGGCTCCAGCTCCGCCCGCACCAGCGTCACCAGGCGGAAGGCGCCCCGCCAGGCGTCGTGCCCGGCCGGGTCGTGCAGCAGCACCAGCCGCCCGTCGGCCAAGTCCTCCTCGCCGTCGACGACCGCGGCCTCCAGCGCGTACGCGTACGGAGCCAGCCGCTTCGGCGCGGGGGCGGGATCGACCTCGATCTGCGGCCGCAGCCGCGTGCCCCGCAGCGCGTCGACAGCGGCCCGGAAGGGCGGCGGAGGCGCCCCTCCGTGTCCGAGATTCCCCTCGGCCTCCTTCGGTTCGTCCATTCCGCCAGCGCCGTCCGACAGTCGTCCCTGAGCCGCAGCCATGCGGGGAAGGCTAAACGGAACGGGCCCCCGGCGCAGGGAGGGACACCCGCGCCACCCGGGGGTGTCCGGATCCCGTCCCGCGCGTACCGTGTAGCGGACGACCTCGGGTCCGGCAGGCCGGACCGGTCGTGCGAGACTGGCCGGTGTGAGTGCCAACGCAAGCCCGACGGGCCAGACGCCGACAGCGACCCCCGACGGGGTCAAGAACGACGCGGTCAAGGATTCAGCCTTCCTCAAGGCATGCCGCCGCGAGCCGGTGCCGCACACGCCGGTGTGGTTCATGCGGCAGGCGGGGCGCTCACTGCCGGAGTACCGCAAGGTGCGCGAGGGCATCGGGATGCTCGACTCCTGCATGCGCCCCGAACTGGTCACCGAGATCACGCTGCAGCCGGTGCGCCGCCACCGCGTCGACGCGGCGATCTACTTCAGCGACATCGTCGTCCCCCTCAAGGCCATCGGCATCGACCTCGACATCAAGCCCGGCATCGGCCCGGTCGTCGAGCAGCCGGTCCGCACCCGCGCCGACCTCGCCCGGCTGCGCGACCTCACCCCCGAGGACGTCTCCTACGTCACCGAGGCCATCGGGATGCTGACCCGCGAACTCGGCCCCACCCCGCTGATCGGTTTCGCCGGCGCCCCGTTCACCCTCGCCAGCTACCTCGTCGAGGGCGGCCCCTCCCGCACGTACGAGAACGCCAAGGCGATGATGTACGGCGACCCGGAGCTCTGGGCCGACCTGCTCGACCGCCTCGCCGACATCACCTCCGCGTTCCTCAGGGTGCAGATCGAGGCCGGCGCCTCGGCCGTCCAGCTCTTCGACTCCTGGGCCGGCGCGCTCGCCCCCGCCGACTACCGGCGCTCCGTGCTGTCCGCCTCCGCGAAGGTGTTCGACGCGGTGGCCGGCTACGGCGTGCCGCGCATCCACTTCGGTGTCGGCACCGGCGAACTGCTCGGCCTCATGGGCGAGGCCGGCGCGGACGTCGTCGGCGTCGACTGGCGCGTCCCGATGGACGAGGCGGCCCGCCGTGTCGGCCCCGGCAAGGCGCTCCAGGGCAACCTCGACCCGACCGTCCTCTTCGCCGGCCGTGAAGCCGTCGAGACCAAGGCGCGCGAGGTGCTGGACTCGGCCGCGGGCCTGGAGGGCCACATCTTCAACCTCGGCCACGGCGTCATGCCGGACACCGACGCGGACGCCCTGACCCGCCTCGTGGAGTACGTCCACACGCAGACCGCGCGCTGACCCACCGCGTGCGCGGCGCACGCGCGTCGGACCCCGGGGGCCGGGGTACTGGGCCTCTACGCTGCCCACCACCCGCTCCCGGGGCCGGGCAGGTGGAGGCACCATGAGGCTCGAGATGTTCGACCCGGCCCCCATCGGCGTCGTGGTCACCCAGGGGCCGGACCACCGGCTCGCGTACACCAACGCCGTGTACCGGCGGACCTTCGGCGACCGTCCGCTGGGCCGGACCGTGCGCGAAGCCTTCCCCGACCTCGCCCAGTCCGGCTACTTCGACATGTTCGACCGGGTCCTCGCCACCGGCGAGGCCGAAGTGCTCACGGCCGTGCCCATCGACCTGGCCTACCCGCACACGGCGGCCAGGGGACGGCGCTACTTCTCGTTCAGCATCTCCCGCGCCACGATGAGCGACGGCCGGCAGGGCGTGCTCGGCGTGCTCGCGGAGGTCACCGAGCAGGTGACCGCGGCGGAGCGGATCCGCGTCCTGTCCGAGGAGCGCCGCCGCGCGCTGCAGCGCTACCGCAGCCTGGTGAAAGCCGGGTCCCAGATCGTGTGGGTGACCGGCCCCAAGGGCGGGGTGACCGAGCCGAGCCCCGGCTGGGAGCGGGTGACCGGGCAGAGCTGGGAGGAGTTCCGCGGCGACGGCTGGATCGACGCGCTCCATCCCGACGACCGTGCCGCCGCCGTGGAATCGTGGCACCGGGCACTGACCGGACCGACGCCGCGCTGGGCCCACACCTACCGGCTGCGGCTGGCCATCGGCGGCTACCGGCACTTCGCCGTCCACGCCGCGCCGGTACGGGACGGCGACACGGTGATCGAATGGGTGGGCACCTGCACGGACGTCGAGCAGGAGTGGCAGGAGACCCGCCGTGAGGAGCTGCTGGCGCGGGCCACCGCCGCCACCGCCGGCATCGCACGGCTGGACGACATGCTCGCCGCCCTCTCCGAAGTGATCGTGCCCGACATCGCCGACCACTGCACCGTCCACCTCCTGCCGCACGCCCTGCACCGCCCGCCGGGCACGCCGCTCACCGCCGAACGGGTCGCCGCCGTCAGCCGCCCCGGACTGCCGGACCTGCCCCCGCACCAGGACGAGCACCTCGACCCCGGCAGTCCGCTCGCCCGCGCCGCCGACGGACGCGATCCCGTGCACGCCGTCTTCCCGCCCGGTGAGCCCCCACCGGACCTCTCCCCGCCCGGCACCGCACCGTGGCTGCCCCCCGGCGCCAACAGCGTCGTCCTGCTCCCCGTCGTCGTCGACGGCGTCACGGCCGCCCTGGTCACCGCTTCCGCGAGCGGCGAACGCCCGCCCCTCGGCCAGGCCGAGATCAGTCTGCTGCGCACCCTCCTGGAACAGGCGCACACCCCCCTGCGCAACGCCATGGAGTACCAGCGCACCCGGCAGGTGGCCATGGCCCTCCAGCGCAGCCTGCTCACCGACCCGCCCGATGTGCCCGGCCTCGACATCGCCGTCCGCTACCGGCCCAGCACCGCGGCCGCCGAGGTCGGCGGCGACTGGTACGACGCCTTCGAGCTGCGCGACGGCGCCACCGTCCTCACCATCGGCGACGTCGCCGGCCACGACCTGCCCGCCGCCGTCACGATGAGCCAGCTGCGCAACATGCTCCGCGGCCTCACCCTGGACCGTCAGGAACCGACCGGCACGATCCTGCGCCGGCTGGACGTCGCCGTGCAGACCCTCTACGCCGAATGCACCGCCACCTGCGTCCTGGCCCGCGTCGAACGCCGGGACCCCGGCCGCTTCCGCCTCCACTACTCCGTCGCGGGCCACCCGCCGCCTCTGCTGGTCGGTGCGGACGGCACCGCACGCTTCCTCACCGCCGGCCACTCCCCGATGCTCGGCCTCGTCCCCCACCCCGAGTACGAGAGCGCCTTGCAGACACTCGAACCCGGCTCGACCCTGCTCCTCTACACCGACGGCCTCGTGGAACGCCGTGACGAGGACCTCACCGCCGGCCTGGAGCGCCTGCGCCACCACGCCGCCGAGGCCGTCAACCGCCCGCTGGAGTCCTTCTGCGACACCCTCCTCACCGACCAGCTGACCGTCGACAACGACGACGACGTCGCCCTGATCGCCCTGCGCGTGCCCGGCCCTCCCTGAGGCACGGCGGGCCGATCCGGCCGCGCCCGTCCTCACGGTGATGGTCCGCGCCCCGCGCTGGCCGGCGCCCGCCCCTACCAGGTCCGCCGGGCCTGCCGGCCGAAGCGGACGCCGTGGGGATCCGGTGGTGGGGGAGTGCCGGGTTTGAGCGGCCGGGCCAGGAGCATGCCGAGGACGAACCCGACCACATGGGCCACGTAGGCGACGGTGCCCGCTTGGGACACCCCTTGGCCGGCGGAGTAGAACGCCTGCAGTACGAACCAGGAGCCGAGGACGAGCCAGGCGGGCAGCCGCAGGGGCAGGAAGATCAGGAAGGGGACGAGGACCCAGACGCGGGCCTTCGGATAGAGCACCAGGTAGGCGCCCAGGACCCCGGCGACAGCTCCGGACGCGCCGATCAGGGGGTCGCCCGAGCCGGCGTTGAGGAGGGCGAAGCCGTAGGAGGCCGCGTAGCCGCAGACCACGTAGAACAGCAGGTACCGCACGTGTCCCATGCGGTCCTCGACGTTGTTGCCGAAGATCCACAGGAACAGCATGTTGCCCAGCAGGTGCAGCCAGCCGCCGTGCAGGAACATCGCCGTGAGGACGCTCAGCTCGGGCGACTTGTCGTAGCCGGGCCGGTCCACCACGCATCCCGGCCCCTGGGGGCCCACGCCCGTGCCGCCCGTGGGCACCAGGCTCGGCATCCGGTGGTGGATCAGCTCCTGCGGGACCGCCGCGTAGCGTTCCAGGAAGGCCTGGAGCCGGCAGAGGTCGGCCAGACTGCTGCCGCCGGTGAGGGTGTCGACGACACCGGGTGTGAAGGCCAGGAAGACGACGAAGTTGGCGGCGATCAGCGCGTACGTCACCCACGGGGTGCGTCGCGCCGGGTTCACGTCGTGCACGGGGATGACCACGTTCCCCATGTGCCCGGAGGCGGGTGGGTGAATCCGCGGCTCCGCTGAACGCGGCCGCACGGGTGCGCGTACCACTCGTCGACGTCCGCGGCGCGGGGAAGGCGCCGCGGGGCCGACGTGAGGGAAGTGGCGATGAACGACCGAGTGAGTCCCGCGATGCACGCGCTGCCCGACGGCGAGGCCGAGCTGACGCTGGTGGTGCGCCTCCCCTGGGAGGACGTCGCCCGGCTCGGCCAGGAGGCGGGGCGGCTCGCCTCGCAGATGCGGCGGCCGGTGACGCTGGACGAGGCGGTGAGCCACCGGCTGCGTTCCGCGCGGGCGGCCGCGCACGCGAAGCCGGCGGGGGAGCAGCCGCCGCCCGTGCCGTCGAGCGCCTCGGTGTCCTCGCTGCCGTCACGCCCTCCGGCGGAGCAGGCGCGGCAGGCGATCGAGAGGATCAACGGAACGGGGTGAGGGGGCGCCGCAGGGGACGGCGGGTGCGGTGCGTGGTGCCGGTCCGTCGTGGCTGGTCGCGCCGTTCCCGGCGCCCCTCGACAGGGGCGCCGCACGGCCCCCTACACGACTTCCCTGATCTTCGCCGACGCCTTGCGGGCCGCCACCAGGACCGGGTCCCAGACCGGGGAGAAGGGTGGGGCGTAGCCCAGGTCGAGGGCGGTCATCTGGTCCACCGTCATGCCGGCCGTGAGGGCGACCGCCGCGATGTCGACCCGCTTGCCCGCGCCCTCCCGGCCGACGATCTGCACGCCGAGGAGACGGCCCGTGCGCAGTTCGGCGAGCATCTTCACCGTCATGGGCGAGGCGTTCGGGTAGTAGCCGGCGCGGCTGGTCGACTCGACGGTGACGGACTCGAACCGCAGCCCCACGCGGCGGGCGTCCTTCTCCCGCAGTCCCGTGCGCGCGATCTCCAGGTCGCACACCTTGCTGACGGCGGTGCCGACCACGCCCGGGAAGGTGGCGTAGCCCCCGCCGGCGCCCGCGCCGATGATCTGCCCGTGCTTGTTGGCGTGGGTGCCCAGCGGGATGTGCCGCTGCTGCCCGGAGACCAGGTCGAGGACCTCCACGCAGTCGCCGCCCGCCCAGATGTCCTCGTGCCCGCGCACCCGCATCGACCGGTCGGTGAGGAGCCCGCCGGAGTTTCCCAGGGGGAGCCCGGCCGCCCGCGCGAGGGCCGTCTCCGGCCGCACGCCGATGCCGAGGACGACGACGTCGGCCGGATACTCGGCGCTCTGCGTGGCGACCGCGCGGACCCGGCCGTCGTCCCCGGTCAGCAGCTTCGTGACCTCGGCGTCGTTGACCATGGTGATGCCCATGCCCTCCATGGCCCGGTGCACCAGGCGGCCCATGTCGGGGTCGAGGGTGGCCATGGGCTCCTTGCCGCGGTTGACGACCGTCACCTCGTAGCCGCGTTTGATCATCGCCTCGGCCATCTCCACGCCGATGTACCCCGCGCCGACCACCACCGCGCGGCGGCCGCGCGTACGGTGCAGTGTGTCCAGCAGGGCCTGCCCGTCGTCCAGGGTCTGTACCCCGTGCACCCCGGGGGCGTCCATGCCGGGGAGCTCCGGACGGATCGGCCGCGCACCGGTGGCGATCACCAGTTTGTCGTACGACGTCCAGGACTCGGCGCCGGAGTCCAGGTCACGCGCGCGCACCCGCCCACGGTCGGTGTCGATCTCCGTGACCTCGGTGCGCAGCCGCAGATCGATGTCCCGGGCGCGGTGTTCCGAGGCGGTGCGGGCGATCAGCCGGTCCCGGTCGGGGACGTCCCCGCTCACCCAGTAGGGGATGCCGCACGCCGAGAACGAGGTGAAGCGGCCGCGTTCGAACGCCACGATCTCCAGCTCGTCCGGCCCCTTCAGACGGCGGGCCTGTGACGCCGCGGACATCCCCGCGGCGTCACCGCCGATCACGACGAGACGTTCCCTCGCACCACGCGCATCGCTCTTGTCCATGCGGACACGCTACGGCGCGGGGGCGCCGGGGAGCCCGGGACCCTTCAGGTCGTCCGGTTCTCCTGCCCGCCGCCCGGCCAGGCCGGAGCCGGAACCGGAGCCGTGGCCGGGGCCACGTCCCCGGCCCGCCGGCGTCGCCGCAGCAGCGGCCGCAGGGCCTTCACCCACAGCAGGACCAGCAGCGCCGCCAGCGCCGCGAACGGCAGGACCGCGCCGATCGCCACCGTCAGCCAGCGCAGCACGGTCACGAACGCGTCCCAGCCTCCCGCGAGGGCGTCCACGAAGCCGGGACCGCCGTCGTCCTTCCCGCCCGGATCCGCGGGCGCCCCGGACAGGGACAGCGTGATCGTCGCCAGGCTCGTACGGTCCCTCAGGGACGTCTGCTGGGCCAGCAGGGACTCCAGATCGGCCTGACGTGTGCTCAGTTCACCTTCCAGGGTGACCACGTCGCCGAGCTTCGTCGCCCGGTCCATCAGCTCGCGGACCCGGGCCACGCTGGCCCGCTGCGACGCGACGCGGCTGTCCACGTCGACCACCTGGTCGGTGACGTCCTCCGCCTTCGCGCGGCGCTCGACGAGCTCGCCCGCGCCCTCGAGACCGGCGAGGACCTCCGCGTACCCGGCGACGGGCACGCGCAGCACCACACGCGTGTGCTCGTGGCCCTCCGCGTCCCGGCGGGTGGTCTCGTCACCGACGTAGCCGCCCGCGTTCTCCGCCGCCGTACGGGCCTCCTCGAGCGCCTTGGGCACGTCCTTCACCCGCACGGTCAGCGAGGCGGTGCGGACGACGTGGTCGGCGGTGACCTTCGGCGTGGCCGCCGGGGCACCGTCCGCCGAGCCGCCCGGGGCCCCCTGCCGGGCGCCGCCGTCCCGTGCGGCCTCGTCCCGCGCGCCCTCCTGCCCCGGCGCCACGGCGGCCTTGTCGTCGGCCAGGGAACCGCCCGAGTCGCCGCCCGCGCCACTGCACCCGGTGACCGTGAGGGCCGCCGCCAGCAGGACCCCGGCCAGTGCCGGTGCGGGTCGTACGGATCGTCGTGTGCGCATGTGGGACTCCCCCTGCATCGTGATGACTGACGTTCCTTCGACGCCGTGAGGGGGCGAAACGTTGGCGCCGGACGGTTCCGAAGCGGTCACGGTAGGGACTCGGCAGGGCCACATGGCCCTGGTGGGAGCGCGGGCGCCGTCTGAGAAGGTGGAGGCATGAGCGGAGCACACACGGGCGACGGGCCGCGGGTCGTCGTCGTCGGAGCCGGGATCGCCGGACTGGCCGCCGCGCACCGGCTGCTGGAGCGCGGCGCGCGGGTCACCGTCCTGGAGGCATCGGACCGGGTCGGCGGCAAGCTGCTGCCCGGCGAGATCGCGGGCGCCCGCGTCGACCTCGGCGCGGAGTCACTGCTGGCCCGCCGCCCCGAGGCGGTCGGCCTCGCCCGCGAGGTGGGCCTCGCCGACCGGCTCCAGCCGCCGGCCACCGCCTCCGCCGCCCTGTGGACCCGCGGCGCCCTGCGCCCCATGCCCAAGGGGCACGTCATGGGCGTGCCCGGCACCTCCGCCGCCCTCGCCGGCGTGCTGTCCGACGAAGGGCTCGCCCGGATCGAACGGGACGCCGACCTGCCCCGCACCGAGGTCGGCGAGGACGTGGCGATCGGCGAGTACGTGGCGCGGCGCCTGGGCCGCGAGGTCGTCGACCGTCTCGTGGAGCCCCTGCTCGGCGGCGTGTACGCGGGCGACGCGTACCGCATCTCGATGCGCGCGGCGGTCCCGCAGCTCTTCGAGGCCGCCCGCACCCACACCTCCCTGACCGAGGGCGTCCGGGAGATCCAGGCGAAGGCCGCCGCGGCCGGGCTGACCGGCCCGGTGTTCATGGGCATCGCCGGCGGCGTGGGCACCCTTCCGCTCGCCGTCGCCGAGTCCGTGCGGGCCCGCGGCGCCGAGATCCTGACCGGTACGCCCGTCACCGACCTGCGCCGGGACCCCGAGGACGGCTGGCGGGTCGTCGCCGGCGAGCGGGTGCTGCGGGCCGACGCGGTCGTCGTCGCCGTGCCCGCGCCGGCCGCCGCCGCCCTGCTGCGGGCCGAGGCACCCGGAGCCGCCGCCGAACTCGCCGGTGTGGAGTACGCCTCCATGGCGCTGATCACCCTCGCCTACCGCCGAGCGGAGACGGATCTGCCCGAGGGCAGCGGCTTCCTCGTGCCGCCCGTCGACGGGCACACCATCAAGGCGTCCACCTTCGCCTCCCGCAAATGGGGCTGGATCGACGCGGAGAACCCGGACCTCGTCGTGCTGCGCACCTCGGTGGGCCGCCACGGCGAGACGGAGATCCTCGGCCGTGACGACGCCGACCTCGTGGCGGTCTCCCGGCACGACCTGAAGGCCGCCACCGGCCTCACCGCCGCCCCGGTCGCGGGCCGGGTGACCCGCTGGCCGGACGGCCTGCCCCAGTACCCCGTCGGCCACCAGGCGCGGGTGACGCGGGTCCGCGCGCACCTCGCGGGCCTCGCCGGGCTCGCCGTGTGCGGCGCGGCCTACGACGGTGTCGGCATCCCCGCGTGCATCGCGAGCGCGTACGCCGCCGCCGACCAGATCCACGGTGACCTGCACGGTGTGCAGGAACTCACCGCCGACCCGGTGCAAAGCCTCCACGGCGGAGCAGGAGAATAAGGCACATGAGTGACGACGCCACCACCCCCGACCGCATCCCCAACAAGGGCAAGCTGGCCAAGGACCTCAACGAGGTCATCCGCTACACCCTCTGGTCGGTGTTCAAGCTGAAGGACGTGCTGCCCGAGGACCGCGCCGGGTACGCCGAGGAGGTCCAGGAGCTGTTCGACCAGCTCACCGCCAAGGACGTCACGATCCGCGGCACCTACGACGTGTCGGGGCTGCGCGCGGACGCCGACGTCATGATCTGGTGGCACGCGGAGACCGCCGACCAGCTCCAGGAGGCGTACAACCTCTTCCGCCGCACCCGGCTCGGCCGCGCGCTGGTGCCGGTCTGGTCGAACATGGCGCTGCACCGCCCCGCCGAGTTCAACCGCTCGCACATCCCGGCGTTCCTCGCCGACGAGACGCCCCGCGACTACGTGAGCGTCTACCCCTTCGTGCGCTCCTACGACTGGTACCTGCTGCCCGACGAGGACCGCCGGCGCATGCTCGCCGACCACGGCAAGATGGCCCGCGGCTACCCCGACGTGCGCGCCAACACCGTCGCCTCGTTCTCGCTCGGCGACTACGAGTGGATCCTCGCCTTCGAGGCCGACGAGCTCGACCGCATCGTCGACCTGATGCGCCACCTGCGCGGCTCGGAGGCACGGATGCACGTCCGTGAGGAGGTCCCGTTCTACACGGGCCGCCGCAAGGACGTCGCGGAACTGGTCGCCGGCCTGGCCTGACCACCGGGACCCGCCCGGCGGGCGGGTCCCCGATGCCGGTCCGGCGGGACGCCTCTAGCGCGGACCCGGCCGCTCCACCGGCCGGGTCCGCGGACCCGCCTTCGGCTCCGGGTGCGGTGCGCAGGACGCGCGCCGTCCCGGAACACGGCCCTTCAGGAGGTACGCCTCCAGGTGCCCGTTCACACAGGTGTTGGGGCCGCCCGCGATGCCGTGGCTGCCGGCGTCCCGCTCGGTCACCAGCGTCGACCCCGCCAGCCGCCGGTGCAGTTCCAGGGCACCGGCGTAGGGGGCGGCCGCGTCCCGCTCGGCCGCCAGGATCAGCGTGGACGGCAGTGCGCCGCGCCCCGCGCGCACGTCCAGCGGCCGCTGCCGGGGCGCCTTCCAGTAGGCGCAGGGCAGATTGGTCCACACGTTGGCCCACGTCTCGAAGGGCGCCCGGCGCGCGAGCCGGGTGTTGTCCCGGTCCCACACCGCCCAGTCGGCCGGCCAGGGCGCGTCGTTGCACTCCACGGCGAGGTACACCGCCCGCGCGTTCTCCGCCTCCGCTGCCGCCTCCGGATAGGCCTGGGCCTGTTCGACCAGCGGGGCGTCGTCGCCCTTGAGGTACGCCGACAGGGCCCGCGCCCGGTGCGGCCAGAGGTCGTCGTAGTACGTGGCCTGCAACAGCGTCGCCTGCAACTGCTCCGGGCCGACCCTGCCGCCCGCCGGCCGCTTGGCCAGCCTGGTCCTCGCCTTCTCGTAACTCGCCTGCACCTCGCGCGGGCCGGCGCCGAGTCCGTACACGTCGTGGTGGCGGGCCACCCACGCACGGAAGTCCGCCCAGCGGTCCTCGAACGCCGCCGACTGGTCGAGGTTGTTGCGGTACCAGACCCGCTGCGGGTCCGGGTTCACCGCCGCGTCGAACACCATCCGCCGCACGTGCGCGGGGAACATCGTGGCGTACAGCGCCCCGAAGTACGTGCCGTACGACGAGCCCAGGAACGTCAGCCGCGTCTCGCCGAGGGCGGCGCGCAGGACGTCCAGGTCGCGGGCGTTGTTGAGCGAGTGGTAGTGGCGCAGGGAGGCCCCGGCCCGCTCGGCGCAGCCGCGCGCGTACGCCTTCGCCCGCTCGATCCGCTCGCGCTTGTGCGCGGCCGTGGGGTGGACCGGGGCGTCGGAGGGGGCCTTGTGGAACGTCTCCGGGTCCGTGCAGGACAGCGGGGCCGAGCGGCCCACTCCGCGTGGGGCGTAGCCGACGAGGTCGTAGGCCGCGGCGATGCGCTTCCACTCGGGGAGCGCGCCCATCATCGGGAAGTACATGCCGCCGGCGCCCGGCCCGCCCGGGTTGTGGACCAGGGAGCCCTGCCGGGGCACCGCGCTCCTGCCGTCGTCCGGGTCCGTGCCGGTGGCCCGGGCACGGCTGACGGTGAGTTCGATCTGGGTGCCGTCCGGGCGGGCGTAGTCGAGCGGGACGCGGACCGTGCCGCACCGGACGGTGTCCGGGAGCTGCTGCGCGGCGGGGCAGGCGCCGAAGTCGATGCCCCGGTCGGCGGCGCGGGCGGCGGCCACGGCGGTGCCGCGCAGCTCGGCCGCGTGGGGTGCGGCGGACGTTCCGGCGCCGGCCGGGGCGGCGGCCAGGGCGGTGAGGAGCATGGACCCGGCGGCCACATGGACGGCGGCGGTTCTCATCGGCGATCCCTTCGGTGCACAACAGCGACAAAAGGGATGGTTCGGTCGATGGTGGTGCGAGGCAAGCACCCCTCGCCGGGGTGTGTCGTCAGCGCCCCTGGCGCGGCTCGCGGTGCGCGAAGGACCTCGAACCGGGCGGTGGCCAGGCAGCCCAGTGCCAGGATCAGCGGCGTTCCGCTCGGGTGCGCGTGGCGCCGGGCCGGTCAGTGCCGCAGCAACACCCGTCGCGTGGCCCGCGCCAGCCGCACCGCCGGCCTGCCCGACCGGGGCCTGGGCCCCGACCGCTCCAGCCACCACTCCCGCAGCTCGCGCCGCACCCGCGCGTCCTGCGCCCGGCGGGCGAGGAGCAGTTCCTCGACGAAGTCCATCGCGTCCCGCCGGTAGCCGCCGGTCATCGGCCGCGCCTGCGCGTACGCGAGGAAGGCGGGCCGGTAGCCGTCCCCGAGGATCACCGGCAGTTCGGGCGCGACCTTGGCGACGACGTCGGCCCGCTTGGCGGCGAGCGCCCGCGCCTGCACCGCCATCCGCCCCCGGTCGAACCCCTCCGGCACGGGCATCCCGGCGACCAGCGCGGACAGCACGGCGGTCTGCGCGAGGGCGAGCCGCTGCCGCGCCGCGTCGACCGGGCCCTGCCGCGACGGGGGCCGGGCACCGGCAGGTGCGGCCGCGGCCGCCTCCCGGTTCGCCGCCCCCTTCGCGACCGCGTCCCGGATCGCGGTCAACTCCCTCTCCATCTCCGCCGCTTCGGGGAAGTTCTCGTCCCGCTCCAGCAGGACACCGGGCGGCCAGACACGGGAGGCGAGGTCGGCGAGGACGTCCAGCACCGGCTGCGGGACGGGGTGCGCGTGACTGTCGTGCCACACGCCGTCCCGCTCGAATCCGCCCGCGACATGGACGTACGCGATGGCTTCCAGGGGGAGTTCGGCGAGCGCCTCGGCCGGGTCCTCGCCCCGGTTGACGTGGTTGGTGTGCAGATTGGCGACGTCGATGAGGAGTCGTACGCCGGTGCGGTCGGCCAGCTCGTACAGGAACTGCCCCTCGGTCATCTCCTCGCCGGGCCAGGAGACCAGCGCGGCGATGTTCTCCACGGCGAGCGGTACGGGCAGCGCGTCCTGGGCGATCCGGACGTTCTCGCAGAGCACGTCCAGGGCGTCACGGGTGCGCGGCACGGGCAGCAGGTGCCCGGCCTCGATCGACGGGGAGGCGGTCAGCGTCCCGCCGGCCCGCACGAACGCGATGTGCTCGGTGACGAGCGGGGAGCGCAGTGCGTCGGCCCGCTCGGCGAGGGCGGCCAGCCGTCCCTCGTCGGGCCGCCCGGCCCCACCGAGTCCCAGGGAGACCCCGTGCGGCACGACCGTCACCCCGCGCTCCCGCAGCCGCAGCAGCGACTCGGGCAGATGACCGGGGCAGACGTTCTCGGCGACGACTTCGACCCAGTCGATCCCCGGCATCCGCTCCACCGCGTCGGCGATCTCCGGCCGCCACCCGATCCCGGTCCCCAGCCTCACACCCATCCCCCGCCCCCTCCTGCACCCGGCACTCGCCCCCGGTCCCCGAACGCCCCGGCCGGGACGTGAGGGGGATATGGCCCCGGGGCCCGCCCCCGAACCTCGCGGGACCCGTCTTCAGAGCAACATTTGAGCTTACGGACGCCCCGAGCGGGCGAACTGGCCCAGCACCCGGAAGTCGTCCTCCCGGAGCCCGACCCGCGGATCCACGTGATGCAACAGCCCCGGCCCGCGATGGTGCCGCGCCACGTACGTCCCGTCCAGCCCGCTCTGCTCGTCGTCGACCCAGGCGAAGGGCCGCCCGCCGGCGTGATCGACCAGCGGACCCGTCTTCCAGTGGACACCGTCGGGCCGCTCCCGGGACAGGGCCTCACCGAAGTCGACGAAGGGCAGCACGGGCAGCCCGAGGCGGGGGCCAATCCACCGGTTGGCCTCGTCCATCCAGGTCGTGGCCCAGCACAGCTCGTAGCCGAGTCCGAGGAGCGCCGGGCCGTGGTCCGGGTTGAGCCAGACCCGCAGGGGCCGCCGGCGCGACGACAGCGACTCCCGCTCCACGGGCACCCTGATGGTGAGGTATCCGGCGGGCCGTCGTTGCGGCTTGGCCGCGTACGGATTGAGCGGGCCGTCCACGTCGAGGTACAGCAGGGGTCGGCTCACGCCGGGAAGCCTACGGGGGCGACCGCGGGTGTGCCCGCGGGTTTCTCCGCGGCGGGGTACGGGGCAGCGGTGCGGTTCGCCCTCGTGCGGGACGGAACGCGGGGGGAGACGTACAGTACGGGCGAGGCACGGTGAAGGGGCGGATGCGGTGGCGAAGGTCAATATCGGTCTGGACGCGGAACTCGTGGTGGAGGTGATGGTCCTCGCGGGGATCGGCTCGCCGCAGGACGCGATCGAGGCGGTCGTGCGGGACTACGTCGCCCGTGGCCACCGCACGGAGGCCCGTACCGGACTCACGGACCGGAACCTGCGCGAGGTCGACGCCAAGCCGCAGGAACCCCAGGGCTGAGACCGCGGCGCCGACGCAACACCGGTGTGCTGCGGGCCTGTTGTCAGTGCCTGCTGGCACGATGGTGATCATGAGCCGGATCATTTCGTACAGCACGGCCGACAAGGCCGACGTCGTGGCGTTGCTCGGAGCCGCCGGGAAGCTCACCTCCGACCAGCGGCGCGTCGTCGACGCGGCGCGTGACATGGCGCGCAGGAGTCAGCAGCGCCTCGACGACCAGGGCATCGACTGGGGGCTGACGGTCCCCGAGGCGCTCGACCATCTCCTGGCCGGTCACGCGAGTTCGACCGCGGAGTCCGCGGCCTCCGCCTACTACCAAGCCCTCCAGCACCTCATCGACCGCAACGCGTCCGACCCCAGCGACCTGGGCGTGTACTCGAAGCCCTCCACCTTCTTCTCCCTGCTCGACGACGAACTGCGCCGCCTCGGCGTGAGCGGGGAACTCCTGCTGCACGAGCACCTGTTCTCGGGTCCGCCGGCGGAGATACCCTTCCCCATCCCCTACCCCGTGGACGGCCCGCACATCGGCATGTTCCCGCTGGCCAAGGTGAAACCCGCTGTCGACGCCTACCGCGAGGTGGTCGACCGCATGGACGAGAACCTCGCCTACGACCTCCGGGAGATCATCGAGAAGCTCGAGTGCGAGCACGAGGAGTGGGAGTACGCGACGGAGAAGATCGACTGGTACACCCAGGACACGATCTTCTTCTCCATCACCGGTTGAGTCGCTGCCGCTGCCGGTGCGCGGGGCTCGCGGGTTCAGCGCACCGTGAACGCCGGTGACGTGCCCGTGAACGGGGTGACCGTGCCGACGAGGCTCCTCGCGTCGCCGTGGTAGACGATGCGGTAGGTACCCGGGGGTGTGCCCTGGGGAATGTCCCAGGTGATGGTGACCTTGGAGGCGGCGACTCCGTCGCGCTTCCAGTGGAAGCGGGTCGGCCAGTCGCCGTCGTCGGCGACGGTGCGCCAGGCGCCGCCGGAGTCCCGGCGCTGGATCTCCAGGTAGGTGTCCCCGCGGTGCAGGTCGTTGCCCGGGTGCGCGCCCGCGAACACGGTCTCCGCCCGCCCGCCGGCGCGGTAGTTCTCCCGCGGCGGCACCAGCACGTCCCCGAACTTCCGCAGCAGCGGCGGCGCGTCCAGCACCACACCCGGTTGCAGGGAGAGCGCCTTGCCGGACAGGTCCGGCGCCTTCGGGCCGAGCGGCAGCTCCGTGCCGTCGCGCAGCGAGGTGGCCAGCGCGGCCGCGGTCTGCTGGAGCGCCGGGAGCTGCCAGCGGCCGAAGAGGGTGCTGCCGCCCTCGTACTGCTGAGCGTCGTACTCCTCGGGAGTGGTGACGTAGTGGAAGTAGGAGTTGGCGTACCCGGCGACCAGTACGTCGTCGAGGTCCGCGCCCGTGATCTCGGCGACCGTGCGCCGCAGCCGCAGACCCGCGCAGACGGTCACCTCGCCCGGGATGCCGATGAGGTACAGGGCGCCGATGCGGACCAGCATCACCGGCACCCGCTCCTGCACCCACGGGTAGACGCGGTTCATCTCCCCGATGGGCACGAAGACGTCCTTGGGCGCCTGCGCCTGCTTCAACTCCGGTGAGACCGTGTAGATCACGGAGTCGGAGATGGCGTCCCAGAAGGGGTTCTCCCCCTCTTCGAAGCCGGGGAAGGCCGGCCCGTCCTCCAGGCTGCCGGCCGCCATGGAGGCACCGACGCAGGGCTTGGACGTGCGGTGGGTCCGTCCGTCACCGGTGAACTCCGGGCGCACGGTGACGTCGGAGAGGTCCACGTACACCAGCCGGGAATCGACCGGGCCGGACAACCGGACGCCTGGCTCCAGCAGTTGGGCGGCGGCGGCCTCGTACTGCCGCAGTCCGCTCGCGCGGGTGTGCGCGAAGTCCTCGGGTGTCGTGGGCGGTCGCAGGTCCAGGTTGGGTGACATGTCGCCGCTGTTCGTCTGGGCGAAGGCGGAGACGAACGCGGGGGAGCCGTCGGCCAGATAGTCCACGTCGTGGACCTCACGCTCCCAGTGGTAGGCCGCGTAGCCCTTGTTGTCCGCGCTGACGAGCCGGTTGTCCCCGGACATGCTGGTGCTGTGCACCGGGAACCAGTTGACGGCCCCCACCGCCCGCCCGGCCCGCTCCACGCGGAGCAGGGTGGTGTGCGTGTCGACGGCGTCCGGGAAGTGGTCGCGGTCGGTCTTCGGGTTGCGGTCGAAGGCGGAACGCGAGCGGTTGACGCTGGCGCCGGTCAACGTGCCGTGACTGAGCACGAGTTCGGACGGAGCCAGGTCGTCGTGGGCCCGCTGCGCGGCCTCGAAGAGTCCGTCCGCCACTGCCTCGAAGGTCGAGCGGTGGAACCCGAACGTGGTCGTGTTGTACAGCAGGTGGTGCGAGTAGCCGCCGGGGCCGGCGTGGGTGTGGGTGGCGGTGACGAGCACGTTCTGCTCGGTGTAGAGACCGCCGTACGCCTCGGCGAGCCGGCGCAGCACCGCCTGGTGCACGCTGTGGAAGATCATCGGTGAGTCCGCGACGATCAGCATGACCCGCCGCCCGCTCGCCCGGTCGGCCACGACGAACGCCCGCGCCCGCAGCCGGGTGTGCAGCCCGGCGGCCTGCTGATCGAACCGGCCGTAGCCCATCAGCCCCACCTCGGCCACCTCACCGGTGGCGTCGGCCAGCCCCCGGCCGACGAGGAAACCGTCGGCGGCGGCGGCTGCGGCGGGGCCCGGGACCGCAAGCCGCGCACCCGCCAGCCCCAGGCCGGTGAGGGCGCCCGCCCGCAGGACGGTACGACGGCTGCTGCGCATGGGACGACGTTCCGCGGACATCCGCTGCTCCTCCGGCTCGCTCGGCCCCCCGGCGGCGCGAAACCTGAACAACATTCAAGTTCCGCGCTCCCATTGGTACACCGCCCGTCATGAGCACGGCAAGATGTGTGCGGGCAGGTCCTGCAAACGGGGAACCGGGGCGGCCCGAGTCCGCCCGGTCCCGTCACGTCAGCGCAGCGCCGGGTGGTCCGCCACCACCGTGCACGAGCCGGGGGCGATCTCCGTGAAACCGGCGTCGCGGACCGTGGGAAGGCCGGCCGTGGTCAGGGCGGGCCAGCGGGACGGGGAGGCGGTGCGCACGGCGAGGGGGAAGCCGGTGGCGTGCCAGCCGGCGCGGGCCTCGGGGGAGAGGGCCAGCCAGGCCAGCTGCGCGCCGTGGCCCGCCTGCGCCATCGCCTTGCCGGCCGACATGTCGAGGCCGGGGTTGAGCCAGAGGACGGCGGTCCCGGGGTCCGCGGCGGCGACCGGATCGGGGTCCTCCAGGTCGGTGCCGGAGACCTGGAGGCGCGCCAGGTCCTTGGGCCAGCCGTCCAGGGGGACCGGCGGGAAGACGCGGACCTCGGCGGACTTGCCGGTGACCGTGATGCCGGGGAGCGCCTCCGCGCGGCGCCACTCCGCGCCGCGCGCCCGGCGCACCACCTTGCGGATGCGGCCGTCCTGCCAATCGCGCACCGCGCCCGCCCACTCGCCCTCGCCCGCCGAGCGCTCGTCGGACAGCATCACCAGGACCGCGCGGGCCGCCGTCTCCAGGGCGTCCGTACGGGCCGGGGGCGCCGCCCGTTCGATGCGGACCACGAGGGGCAGCACGAACTGGGGTGCCCGGTCGCGGGCGGCGGGGTCGGGGCGGAAGGGGCTGTCGGCGGCGGAAGGCGTGTCGGTGCTCACGGGGACAAGTGTGCCAAGCCGTGCGGTGACGCCGTCAGCCCGCGCAGGACGTGCGCTCCGCCTCGCGCCATTCGCAGACCGGGCAGAGCGTGATCCCCTTGTACGACTCCGGGTACTCCGTCGGTTCCCGGCACTGCACGCACTCCGCGTACGGCGGCCCGTCGGCCCTGGGCGGCCTGGAGATGTCGATCAGGCAGTAGTCCTCGTCGGTGTCGCTCATGGTTCCAGCGTAGGACGGTCAGCCGCGTCCGCCGGCGGACGCGATGAGCTCGGAGACCTTCACGAAGCGGTAGCCCTGGCGGCGCAGCTCCGGGACGATCGCGCGTACCGCCCGTTCCGTCGTCGGGGCCGCGCTGCGGGTGCAGTGCAGGACGACCACCGAGCCCGGGCGCACGCCGTCCAGCACCTGCCGGGCGACCGCGTCCGCGTCGGTGGCGAACGCGTCGCCGCCGACCACGTCCCACTGCACGGCCGTGACACCGGCCGGGACCAGCGCCTTGAGCGCCCGGCGGTCGTAGCAGCCGCCGGGGAAGCGGAAGTACGGCATCGGATCGTGCACGCCCACCTTGCGGAACACCGCGTACGCGCGTTCCACGTCCGCCCGCATCCGGTCCGCGGTGACGGTCGGCAGGCCGTAGCAGTCACCGGTGAAGGCGTGGTGGCTGTAGGAGTGGTTGGCGACCTCGAAGAGCGGGTCCCGGCCGATGGAGCGGGCCTGGTCCGGGTACTCCTCGGCCCAGCGGCCGGTCATGAACACCGTGGCCGGCACCTTCAGCGCGCGCAGGGCGGTGATGAGCTCCGGGTGGTCGAACCGCTCGCCCGCCGCCGCCCTCGGGCCCTGGCCGGCGGTCATGTCGGCGTCGAAGGTGAGGGCGACCGTCCTGCCGCCGGTGCGCGGACCGTGTGCGAAGACCGGCGTCAGTCCCGCGGGGCCGGGGGCGAGGGTGGGCGTCGCGGGGACGGTGGTGGACGCGGTGGGAGCGGGCCGGGGCGGCTGCCGGACGGGCTGGACGGTGGCGCAGGCGGTGAGTGCGGTGGCCATCGCGCACAGGGCGGCCACCCGACGAGTACGTGTGATCACCGCATGAAGGTATGAGGTGATTTACATGGAATGGTGGCGGCCGTGCGGTGGTGCGGCGGGAGTCACCCGGTCGGCGGCCCGGCCGCCGGCGTCTCAGATGTCCCGCTGCTCCAGCGGCTTGGTCGCCGGACCCTGGACGACCTTGCCGTCCGTGTCGAAGCGGGAGCCGTGGCACGGGCACTCCCAGGCGCGCTCCGCGGCGTTGAAGTCGACCAGACAGCCCAGGTGGGTGCAGCGGGCCGAGACGGCGTGCAGCGCGCCGTCGTCGTCGCGGTAGACGGCGAGGCGTCCGCCGTCAACCCGCACCACCGCCCCCTCACCCGGCGGCAGCGCCTCCACCGGCGGGGACGGACGCAGCCGGTCGCCGACGAAGTGCTTGGCGACCTGCGCCTGGTGCTTGAGGAACGACGGCGCCTCGCGCACGGCGGAGCCCAGGCGGCGCGGATCGTACAGACCGCTCCACTCGCACTCCCGGCCGGTGATCTGCGCGGTCAGCAGCAGGCCCGCCATCATGCCGCCGCTCATGCCCCACCCGCCGAATCCGGTGGCCACGTAGGTGTGCCGCGCGCCCGGGTGCAGCGGGCCGACCAGCGGCACGGTGTCGGTGGGATCGTTGTCCTGGGTCGCCCAGGAGTACGTGAGCTCCACCCCGGGGAAGTGCTCGCGGGCCCAGGCGGAGAGACGGTCGAACCCGGCCCGGGGGTCACCCGTGCCCGGGGTGAAGTGCTCGCCCGTGACCACGAGCAGGCGCCGGCCGCCGTCCTCGCCGTAGGGGGCGGTGCGGACCGAGCGCGTGTTCTCCTCCTGCGTGATGTACATGCCCTCCGGGTCCTGGCCCGCCGGGAGGGGCCCGGCGACGACCAGCTCGCGGCGCGACGAGAGACGGGTGAACAGCAGCGCCCGGTCGAACACGGGGTAGTGGGTGGCGACCACGACGTCGCGGGCCGTCACCGCGGCCCCGGTCGACGTCGACAGCCGGCACGGCGTGCCCTCCTCCAGGCCGATCACGGTGGTGTCCTCGTGGATGCGTCCGCCGCGCGCCACGATGTCCCGGGCGAGGGCCAGCAGGTACTTGCGCGGATGGAACTGGGCCTGCCCCGTCACCTCGACGGCGCCCGCCACCGGGAACGGCAGACCGGTCTCCGTCACGAACGAGGCCGGCAGCCCCGCCTCCCGCGCGGCCCGCGCCTCCGCGCGCAGCTCCTCCACCCCGCCGGCGTCCCGCACGAAGGTGTACGAGCTGCGCCGCTCCCACTCGCAGTCGACGCCCAGCTCCGCGACGACGTCCGCCGTGTGCTCGATCGCCTCGGACTGCGACCGGGCGTACAACCGCGCGCCCTCGCTGCCGCGGGTGCGGCGCAGCTTGTCGTAGATCAGTGTGTGCTGGGCGGTGACCTTGGCCGAGGTGTGCCCGGTGACCCCCGCCGCGATCCGGCCGGCCTCCAGCACCGCGACGCTGCGGCCCGCCCGGATCAGCTCCCACGCCGTGCACAACCCGGCGATGCCCGCGCCGATCACGGCCACGTCGACCTCGAGGTCGTCGGCCAGTGCGGGATGCCGCCCGTCCTGCGCGGTGCGGAGCCAGTACGAGTCGCCGGTCTGCTGCTTGTGCGTCATGCGGCACCGAGTACCCCTCCGCGTCCTGTTCAGTGACCGGGGTCGTCCCCGTGCGGCACGGACGGAGCAGGAGTAACATATAACCACATGGTTGTATATGGGGTCGCCGACGAGTCCGCGGAAACCTCCGCGGAAACCGTGGACCGGCTGTTCCACGCCCTGGCCGACGCGACCCGGCGCGACATACTCCGTCGCTGCGTCCGGGATGAGCTGTCCGTGTCACGTCTGGCCGCGGCCTACCCGATGAGCTTCGCCGCGGTGCAGAAACACGTCACGGTGCTGGAGCGGGCCGGTCTGGTCACCAAGGAGCGACGCGGACGGGAGCAGCTGGTGCGCACCGACCCCGACGCGGTGGGCCGGGCGCGTCAAACACTCGACGAACTGGAGTCGGCCTGGCGGGCCCGGGTGGACCGGATGTCCGGGCTGCTGGCCGGGGACACCGGCGCGGGCACCGGGCCCGTGGCCCCGGCCACCGACGAGAACACGACGGAAGGACCCGACCGATGACTGTCACCGACGTGGACAAGGACGTCGACCACCTCACCCTCACGCTCGTCGCCGACTTCACCGCCCCGGTGGAGCGGGTGTGGCGGCTGTGGGACGACCCGCGGCAGCTCGAGCGCTGGTGGGGCCCGCCGAGCTACCCGGCGACGGTCGAGGAGCACGATCTGACACCGGGCGGCGGCGTGACGTACCACATGACCGGCCCGGAGGGCGAGAAGTACGGCGGCTGGTGGCGGATCTCCTCGGTCACGCCGCCGACCGCCCTGGAGTTCACCGACGGCTTCTCCCGTCAGGACGGCACACCCGATCCCGGGATGCCGACCACCTCGGTACGGATGACGCTCACCGAGCGCGACGGCGGTACGCGGATGGAGCTGCGTTCCGTCTTCGACACCCGGGAGGAGATGGAGCGGCTGGCCGATATGGGCATGGTGGAAGGGCTGAGCCAGTCCGTCGGCCAGATGGACGCGGTTCTCGCGGGCTGAACGCCGTGCCGGGGCGCGGGGCGCGCCGCCCCGCGCCCCGGCACGCCCGCGGCTACCTGCGCCAGGGGCCCGTCACCGCGAACGTCGTACCGGGGTCGTAGCAGTTGACGTACATCGTGTCGCCGTCCGGGGAGAAGGCGACCCCGGCGAACTCGCCCCACTCCGGCTCCTCGGGGCTGCCCACGTTCTGGCGGTTGCGGGCCATCGCGTAGACCTCGCCCCGGCGCGTGACGCCGTAGACGTGCTGGGCGCCGCCGCCGTCCTCGCACACCATCAGTCCACCGGTGGGCGCGAGACAGATGTTGTCCGGCGACTCGCCGGGCAGCTGGACGTCGGTGTCCGGGCCGAAGACGATCACCAGGGTGAGGCGGCGCCGGTCCGGGTCGTACCGCCAGATCTGGCCGTAGTGGTCACCGGCCGACCCCTCGGCGCTGCGGGCGAAGGACGAGACGAAGTAGACCGAACGGCCGCCCCAGTAGCAGCCCTCCAGCTTCTGCGCGTGGGTGATGCCCCTCGGCCCGAAGTCCTGGTGACGGATGGGGGTCTCGGCGGCCAGCGGGTCCGGTACGTCGACCCACTCGATGCCGTCGAAGCGGGCTCCCGTCTCCCGGATCGAGGACAGGTCCGGCACCCCCGGCACCCGCATCGCCTGGAGCCGGCCGCCCGCGCGCAGTGAGCCGGTGCCGCCCAGGGGCTTGCGCGGCAGGAAGCGGTAGAACAGGCCGAAGGGCCGTTCGAAGGCGTCCTCGGTCTCGTACACCACCCCCCGCCCGGGGTCCACGGCGATCGCCTCGTGCTGGAAGCGGCCCATCGCGGTCAGCGGGACGGCGCCGGTGCGGCGCGGGTCCGCGCCGTCGACCTCGAAGATGAAGCCGTGGTCCTTGCTGTAGCCGTTGGTGCCCGCCTTGTCCTCGGTCTCCTCGCAGGTCAGCCAGGTGTCCCAGGGGGTGGGGCCGCCCGCGCAGTTGACGGCCGTACCCGCGATGGCGACCCGTTCGGACAGGACGCGGCCGCGGTGGTCCAGGGTCAGCGCCGTACAGCCGCCCTTGCCCTCCGGGTCGTAGGTCAGGCCCTCGACCACCGGGACGGGGGCTCTGCCGGTGGCGCGGTTCTCGTGGTTGCGGACCAGGTGGACACGGCCGTGACGGCCGGCGAACGCGGCCATGCCGTCGTGGTTGGAGGGCACCGGGCCCTCGCCGGAGCGCAGGGGGTCGCCCTCACGGGAGAGGACCCGGTAGCGGAAGCCCCGCGGAAGGTCGAGCAGGCCGTCGGGGTCGGGAACGAGGGGGCCGTAGCCGCCGTGGCCGAGGTTCCGCGCGACGGCGGTGCCGGTGAAGAGCTCCGAGAGGGCACCGGAGAAGGCGATGGCGATGCCCGCCGCGCCGGTGCGGGCGAGGACGTGACGGCGTGTCGTGGGGGAGGAGGGGGTGGGCACGGTTTCGGACATGCGGGAAACCTTCCTGCTGGCGGACAGGAACTGTGACCCGGCCGTGTCTATCACCTGGTGCGGATCCCGGGAACCACGCGTGTCGCACGTGTCCCCGGGGCGCGGCGGCGGGGACCGCATGCCGGTGCGGCCCCCGCGTCCCTACGGGACGGCCAACGCGGTGGTGCCTTCCTCCGGTACGCGGTCGGTGAGTTTCACCGGGGGCGTGTCCGGGGTGCTGTGGCGTTCCGCCCAGTGCCCGAGGGCCGTGCGGCAGGCGTGGTCGAGGTGGTGGAGGCGGGTGAGGTCCAGTTCCACGGGGCGGTCCTGGGGGAGGGACTCCAGGGTGTCCAGGATCTTCGGCAGGCGCAGGAACGTCGCGTTGCCCGAGAGGTACACCCGGACGGGTCCCGCTCCCTCGTCCCTGACCTCGACCCTGGAGTGCGAGGCCTCCCAGGCGGTCTTGACCACGGACAGGGCGAGACCGATCAGCACGCCCTCGAACATGTTCACCGTGACGATCGACACCGCGGTGACCACCAGGACCAGCGCCTCCCCCCGGTGCCCCCGCCACAGCGTGACGAGCCCGCGGAGCGGGATCAGTTTCCAGCCCGCGTGGATCAGGATGCCCGCCAGCGCGGGCAGCGGGATGAGGGCCAGCGCGGACGGCAGCAGCGCGGCGAACAGCAGCAGCCACAGGCCGTGCAGCACCCGGGACGCCTTCGTCCTGGCGCCCGCCCGGACGTTGGCGGAACTGCGCACGATGACCGCGGTCATCGGCAGCGCGCCGAGGATCCCGCAGAGCGTGTTGCCCGCGCCCTGCGCCATCAGTTCCTTGTTGTACCGGGTGGGCGGCCCGGTGTGCAGCCGGTCCACGGCCGCCGCGCTGAACAGGCTCTCGGCGGAGGCGATCAGGGCGAAGGCGAGGATGGTGCCGAGCAGGCCGATGTCCGCCAGTGAGCCGAAGGCGTCCGCACCGGGCGGCTGGACGGAGTCGAACAGGCCCCGTACCTCGACCGTCGCGACGGGCACGCCGAACGCGAGCGTGACGGCCGTGGCCAGCAGGACCGCGGCGAGAGCCCCCGGCACGGCGCCGGCCGGTCGCGGCATCCGGCGCCACAGCACCATCACCGCCACGGTGCCCGCGGCGACCGCGGTCGAGGCGAGCGCCTCGGTGCTGCCGAGCGCGTCCACGGCCGCCCCGGGCAGACCGAGCACCTTGTCGACGCCGGTCTCGGGCGCTTCCAGCCCGGCCGCCGCGTAGAGCTGACCGGCGATGAGGACCAGTCCGATGCCGGCCAGCATGCCCTCGACCACCGAGATCGACATCGCCCGGAACCAGCGCCCGAGCCCCAGGGCACCCATGACGAGCTGGAGCACTCCGGTGGCCAGCACGATCACGCCGAGCGCGGGCAGTCCGTAGGTGTCGACCGCCTCGAAGACCAGCACGGTCAGTCCCGCGGCCGGCCCGGACACCTGGAGGCTGCTGCCCGGCAGCATGCCGGTGACGAGGCCGCCCACGATGCCGGTGATCAGGCCGAGCTCGGCCGGGACACCGGAGGCGACGGCGACGCCCACACACAGCGGAAGGGCGACGAGGAACACCACGAGTGAGGCGGCGAAGTCCTGTCTGAGGTGGGGGAACCTGGGCACGGGCGCGCTCACCGCGTCCCGGGCGCGTCGCCGCGCACCGGCGGGACGGTGTCGGACGGGAGGCCGGGGGACTGTCCGGAGGTGCGGCAGGTGTCGACGGGGGGCTGCATCTGGCGTTGCCTCCTGGCGCGTGTGGGGACGCGTCTCCCACGCCCGGAGGGGTGACGACGCAGCGCCTCCGGCGTGTGAGGAACGGAGGGCCTGGGCGGATCCGGGCCCGTCGCTCGTGACGGAACGGCGCCGACCCATGGCCCTTGCTTCACGGGGTGTGTATGCGGTTGCGAAGACCGGCCGGGAACGCGAAGACGTGAGGCGCTGACGAGGTGACGGAGAGGGCCCGGGGTGCGGCCCGGTCGCCCCACCTCGGAACACGTCCATTCCCGAGGCGGTTCACGCCTCTTCGACAGGCCAAAGCTTGGTCAACGACTGGTCAAGAAACACGTTAACCCCGCACAGTCATGTGCGGGGTCAACTCGGCGTCCCGTGGCGCAGGGTGCCTGAAAAGACGGCTGCGTTGGCGAGAACGCTGCCCTGATCGACGGCGATTCGCTCGGGGGTCGCACACCCGTGCTACGGAGTCCCGGTGAGCCGTTTCGCGTCGCGGGCCAGCGCGGTGAGCCGCGAGATCGCCCGGAAGTACTTCTTGCGGTAGCCGCCCTTCAGCATCTCCTCGCTGAACAGCTGGTCGAACGGCTGCCCCGAGGCCAGGACCGGCACCTCACGGTCGTAGAGCCGGTCCGCGAGGACCACGAGACGGAGCGCGGTCGACTGGTCCGGCACCGGGCGCACCCCGGTGAGGCATACCGCGCGCAGGCCGTCGGTCAGGGCGCCGTAGCGGCTGGGGTGGACCTTTGCCAGGTGGTCCAGCAGGTCGGGGAAGGCGTCCAGTGAGGCGCCCTCGGTGGCGTGCGCCGTCCGGGTGACCAGCTCGTCCGGGTACGGCGCCGGAGCCTCGGGCAGGCCGCGGTGGCGGTAGTCCTCGCCGTCGATGCGCAGGGCGCGGAAATGGGCCGACAGGCCCTGGATCTCCCGCAGGAAGTCGGCGGCCGCGAACCGGCCCTCGCCGAGCTTGCCGGGCAGGGTGTTCGAGGTGGCGGCGAGCGCGACGCCCGCCTCGACCAGCCTGCCGAGCAGGGTGGAGACGAGCACGGTGTCGCCCGGGTCGTCCAGCTCGAACTCGTCGATGCACAGCAGCCGGTGCCCGGAGAGGGTCTTCACCGTCTGCTGGAAGCCGAGGGCGCCGACCAGGTTGGTCAGCTCCACGAAGGTGCCGAACGCCTTCAGCGGGGGCTCCGCCGGGGTGGCGTGCCACAGGGACGCCAGCAGGTGCGTCTTGCCGACGCCGTAGCCCCCGTCGAGGTAGACGCCGCGCGGGCCCGCCGGGGCCTTCTTCGGGGCCCTGCCGAAACCGAACAGCCGGCGCCGGCCCGCCTCGCCGGCCGGGGCCGCGCCGAGACCCGCCGCGAAACCCTCGAGGACACCCACGGCCTCGGTCTGGCTCGGCTGGTTCGGGTCCGGGATGTAGGTGCCGAAGCGCACCGAGTCGAACCGCGGCGGCGGCACCATCTCGGCGACGAGCCGGTCCGCGGGGACGTGCGGCTCACGGGCGCACAGGGACAGCGGAGCCACGTCGGCTATCGGACCGGGACGGGAGGCGGGGGAGGAGGACGACACGGTCCCCCATGCTACGGGCCGTGGAAGACTGCTCGGTATGCGACGCCTGTTCCCCGTGACCGACGTGACCGACGAAACAGCAGCTCCCGGCGGGGCGGACGGCCGTGAGTGGAGCCTGGCGGAGCTGGCCGCCGCGTACGCCTACCCCGGGCCGGGGCCCGGCGGGCGCGCGCCGTGGCTGCGGGCCAACATGGTGTCCACCCTCGACGGCGCGGCCCAGCACGACGGCCGCTCGCAGCCCATCTCCTGCCCCGCCGACATGCGGATCTTCGGCGTGCTGCGGGCCCTCGCGGACGTGGTCGTCGTCGGCGCGGAGACGGTACGGCAGGAGGGCTACCGTCCGGCCCGCGCGCGGGCCGAGTTCGCCGCGGCCCGGGAAGCGGCCGGGCAGGGCCCGGCGGCCGTGATCGCGGTGGTCACGGCGAGCCTGGACCTGGACTTCTCCCTGCCGCTGTTCACCTCCCCCCTGCTGCCGACCCTGCTCCTGACCGGCGCCGGGGCCGCCCCGGACCGCGTCGCCGCAGCCGAGCGGGCCGGCGCGCGGGTCGTCGTCGCCGGGGAGGGCGCCGCGGTGGACCCCGCGCGGGCGGTGCGGGCGCTCGCGGACCTCGGGCACACCCGGCTGCTGACCGAGGGCGGGCCGCGGCTGCTGGGCCAGATGGTGGCCGCCGGGGTGCTGGACGAGCTCTGCCTCACCGTCTCCCCGATGCTCACCGCGGGTGACGCTCAGCGCATAGCCGGTGGACCGACCGTGACACTTCCGCGGCGTTTCACGCTGAACTCGATGTTGGAAGAAGACGGATTCCTGTTCACGCGGTACCGGCGGAGCTGAGACCGTCCCCGCCCGGAAGCGACCGGGAGGGGCCGGCGAGGCGTTCGGCGGTGACCGCCGGTCCGGCGATCGGCGGAACCGGCGCGCACGCCCCCCGCGGAGCAGGGCGAGGATGAATCCGGCAGTACCCGTGCGTACACGGGGCAGGATGGTTTCCCCGGGGCCCGGCTCGGCCCCCGGAGCGACGAGGGCCCGGCGGCCCTCCGAGGAGAAGGGGCGCACGGTGTTCACCAGCGTACTGATGATCGAGAAGGCCCTGACGTCCGCGGACGTGGAGTTCGTCACCACCTTGCACGGTGACGAGCCGGTCTCCTTCCACGTGCTGCTCCAGCCGCGCGGCGAGCAGGCCGACCGGCTGCTGAGAGCCATCGACGACGTCGCGCTCGGCGAACTCGACGAGGCCGTCCGCGAGCACGAGACCCCCGAGGGCGAGGAGGCCAGGGGCATGGGGGAACGCGCCCTGGCGGTCTCCCTCCAGGCCCTGCGCGCCACCGGCGACACGGCGGACGGGCGGCTCATCGAGGACCACCCGCTGGACGCGCTGAGGGCCATGGTGGAGGAGACCGGGGCGGACGAGGTGATCGTGCTGACCGACCCGCACTACGTGGAGGAGTTCTTCCACCGCGACTGGGCGTCCCGGGCCCGGCACAAGGTCGGTGTGCCGGTGCTGAAACTCTTCTCCCACAGCAAGGCATAGGCTGGGGCGGCGCTCTCCCAGCTGTCCCGCGAGGGCGCGAAGACCGCCGTCCCCGCTCGTCGCACCACTGGGAGAACACGCATGGCACCCGGCCTTCCTACCGCCATGGACCGACCGCACTTCATCGGCATCGGCGGCGCCGGGATGTCGGGCATCGCCAAGATCCTCGCCCAGCGCGGCGCGAAGGTGGCCGGCAGCGACGCCAAGGACTCCCCGACCGCCGACGCCCTGCGCGGCTTCGGCGCCACCGTGCACATCGGTCACGCCGCCCGGCACCTCGCCGACGACGCCAGCTGCGTGGTCGTCTCCTCCGCCATCCGCGAGGACAACCCCGAGCTGCTCCGGGCGGCCGAGCTGGGCATCCCGGTGGTGCACCGCTCCGACGCCCTCGCCGCCCTGATGGACGGCCTGCGCCCGATCGCGGTGGCCGGCACCCACGGCAAGACCACCACCACCTCCATGCTGGCCGTCACCCTCACCGAGCTGGGCCGAGAGCCGTCGTACGCGATCGGCGGCGACCTGGACGCCCCCGGCTCCAACGCCCTGCACGGCGCGGGCGAGATCTTCGTCGCCGAGGCCGACGAGTCGGACCGCAGCTTCCACAAGTACGCCCCCGAGGTCGCGATCATCCTCAACGTGGAGCTGGACCACCACGCCAACTACGCGTCCATGGAGGAGATCCACGAGTCCTTCGGGACGTTCGTCGGCCGGATCGTGCCCGGCGGCACGCTGGTGATCTCCGCGGACCACGAGGGCGCCCGCGAGCTGACCCGCCGGCTGGACGGCTCGGTGCGGACCGTGACGTACGGCGAGGCGGCCGACGCCGACGTGCGGGTGCTGTCGGTCGTCCCGCAGGGGCTGAAGAGCGAGGTGACCGTCGAGTTCGACGGCGCCCCCCTCACCTTCACCGTGTCGGTCCCCGGCAGGCACTACGCGCACAACGCGGTCGCCGCGCTCGCCGCGGTCGACGCGCTCGGCATCCCGGCCGCCGAGACGGCGCCCGCGCTCGCCGCGTACACCGGGGTGAAGCGGCGTCTCCAGCTCAAGGGCGAGGCCGCCGGCGTCCAGGTCATCGACTCCTACGCGCACCACCCGACCGAGATGACCGCCGACCTGGAGGCCATGCGGGCCGCCGCCGGTGACGCCCGGATCCTCGTCGTCTTCCAGCCCCACCTGTTCTCCCGCACCCGCGAACTGGGCAAGGAGATGGGCCAGGCGCTGGCCCTGGCCGACGCCTCCGTGGTCCTGGACATCTATCCGGCCCGCGAGGACCCGATCCCCGGCGTCACCAGCGAGCTGATCATCGAGGCGGCCCGGGCGGCCGGCGCCGACGTGACGGCCGTCCACGACCAGGCGGACGTCCCCGGGCTGGTCGCGGGAATGGCGAAGCCCGGTGACCTCGTTCTCACCATGGGAGCGGGCGACGTCACCGACCTCGGCCCGCGCATCCTGGACCGTCTGCCGAAGTAAGGAGCTGGAAGCTCATGCCGTACGACGTGGAGAAGCCGGACGAGCAGTGGCGTGCGGAGCTGTCGCCGTCCGAGTACGCGGTGCTGCGCCAGGCGGGGACGGAACCGGCCTTCACCGGTGAGTACACCGACACCAGGACCGAGGGCGTCTACTCCTGCCGCGCCTGCGGCGCCGAGCTGTTCACCTCGGGTACCAAGTTCGAGTCCCACTGCGGCTGGCCGTCCTTCTACGACCCGCGGGACAGCGGCGCCGTGGAGCTGATCGAGGACCGCTCGCACGGCATGGTGCGCACCGAGGTCCGCTGCGCCCGCTGCGGCTCGCACCTCGGGCACGTCTTCGAGGGCGAGGGCTACCCCACGCCCACGGACCAGCGTTACTGCATCAACAGCATCTCGCTGAGGCTGCGGCCCACCGGGGGCTGACCCCGCCCCCGCTCCTCACCACCCCGTCGGCACCCGGGGGTCGAGGAGCAGGGCGAGCGCCGCCGGCGCGGCGACGTCGACGGCCGTGACTCCTTACGGAACACGGACGTCGACGGCCCCGACACCCTGAACGCGCGCACGGGGTGCGACGCTGGCCGCATGCAGCAGCCACCACCGCACGACGGGGCCGGGGCCCGGGTCCTCGTCGTGGACGACGATCCCACCGTCGCCGAGATCGTCACCGGCTATCTCGACCGCGCCGGATACGTCGTCGACCGGGCCGGTGACGGCCCCGACGCGCTCGAGCGCGCGGCGGCCCACTGGCCCGACCTCGTCGTCCTCGACCTCATGCTGCCCGGCATGGACGGCCTGGAGGTGTGCCGCCGGATGCGCGGCCACGGGCCCGTGCCGGTCATCATGCTCACCGCCCGCGGTGACGAGGACGACCGCATCCTCGGCCTGGAGGTGGGCGCCGACGACTACGTCACCAAGCCCTTCAGCCCCCGCGAACTCGTCCTGCGCGTCGAGTCCGTACTGCGCCGCACTCTCCGCGCGCCGGCCGCCGCCACCGGCCTCGTGCGGGCCGCCGGCCTCACCGTCGACCCCGCATCCCGCCGGGCCGCCAAGCACGATCGTGAACTCGCCCTGACCATAAGAGAGTTCGACCTCCTCGCCTTCTTCCTGCGGCACCCCGGACGGGCGTTCGGGCGGGAGGAACTGATGCGGGAGGTGTGGGGCTGGGACTTCGGTGACCTGTCCACCGTGACCGTCCACGTACGGCGGCTGCGCGGCAAGGTCGAGGACGATCCGGCGCGGCCCCGGCTGATCCGGACCGTGTGGGGCGTCGGCTACCGCTTCGAGGCCCCCGCCGCTCCCGGGGAGGCGTGACCGTGCGGGACATGCTCCTCATCGCGCTGTTCGCCTTCCTCGGCGCCGCCGCGGCCGGCCTGCTCGGCGCGTGCGTGCTGCTGCTGATCCGGCGGAGGTCGCTCACCGCGCACCTCGCGGTGGTTGCCGGGGTCGCGGTGACGGCGATGCTCGCCGGCACGCTGGCGGTGGCCCGCGCGATGTTCCTCTCGGCGCACGACCTGCGCGTGGTGACCATGGTCGTCGCCATGGCCGCCGTGGTCTCAGCGGTCACCGCGCTGCTGCTGGGCCGCTGGGTCGTCGCCCGCAGCCGGGAACTAACCCTCGCCGCCCGCTCGTTCGGCGACGGCGGCGACTTCGCCGCGCCCGAGGGCCCGGCCACCGCCGAACTCGCCGCGCTCAGCCGCGAACTGGAGGCCACCAGCGTCAGGCTCGCCGCGTCACGGCGCCGGGAGCGGGCGCTGGAGTCCTCCCGGCGGGAGCTCGTCGCCTGGATCTCCCACGATCTGCGCACCCCGCTCGCCGGACTGCGCGCGATGGCCGAGGCGCTGGAGGACGGGGTCGCCGCCGAGCCCGACCGCTACCTGAGGCAGATCCGCACCGAGGTGGAGCGCCTCAACGACATGGTGGGCGACCTCTTCGAACTCTCCCGCATCCACGCCGGCGCGCTCACCCTCTCGCCCTCCCGCGTCTCCCTGTACGACCTCGTCGGCGACGCCCTCGCCGGTGCGGACCCGCTCGCCCGCGAGCACGGCGTGCGGCTCGACGGCGACCGGGTGGAGCCGCTGCCGGTGGAGGTGGACGGACGCGAGATGAGCCGCGTGCTGGGCAACCTGCTGGTCAACGCGATCCGCCGGACCCCGGCCGACGGCACCGTCGCCGTCGCCGCGCGACGCTCCTCCGACGGCGTGGTGCTGTCGGTGACGGACGGCTGCGGCGGCATCCCCGAGGAGGACCTGCCCCGCGTCTTCGACACCGGCTGGCGCGGCAGCCACGCGCGCACCCCGCCGGCCGGCGCGGGCCTCGGCCTCGCCATCGTCCGCGGCATCGTCGAGGCCCACCGCGGCAGCACCACGGTCCGCAACGTCACCGGCGGCTGCCGGTTCGAGGTGACCCTCCCGGCGACGGACGGCTGACCGGGACCAGCGGCTCGGCCGCCGAGCGGCCCCGCGCGGGGTGCGGGGCCGGGCGGGCCGCAGGGTGCCGACGGCGCCATCCGCGGCCGATCGCCCGTCAGGTGCCGCCGCCCAGCGGCAGCCGCACTGACACGGTGGCGACGGCGGCCTTCGCGCTGGGCCCGGACGGCGTCCCGTGGGCGGCCGGGTGGCCCGGGTGCGAGGTGTTCGCCGTGACCGCGGACCGCCGGGCGCCGCGGACCCAAGGGTTTCCCGCGGTCGGATCGGGGCAGGTGGCGACGTAGCCCGTGGCCGGTCGGCCCGGGGGCGGGGTTCCGGGGTTCTGTCGGTGGTGCCGTTTACACTCACCGGCGACACAGAGTGCGCGAACCCGGTCAGAAACATCCGCCACCCGAAGGGCATCGGCGTCTTGATACGGATCGATTCAGTCACCAAGCGGTACCCGGACGGCACTGTGGCGGTCGACCGGCTGTCGCTGGACATCCCCGACCGCTCGATCACCGTTCTCGTCGGGCCCTCGGGATGCGGCAAGACCACCACCCTCCGGATGATCAACCGGATGGTCGAACCCACCGAGGGCACGATCCTGATCGACGGTGAGGACACCCGGCGGCAGCCGGTGACCACCCTGCGCCGGTCCATGGGGTACGTCATCCAGAACGCCGGCCTCTTCCAGCACCGCACCATCGTGGACAACATCGCCACCGTGCCCCGCATGCTCGGCTGGAGCAGGCAGCGCGCCCGGGAGCGGGCGGCGGAACTGATGGAGCGGGTGGGACTGGACCCCTCGCTGGCCAAGAGGTACCCGTACCAGCTCTCCGGGGGCCAGCAGCAGCGCGTCGGCGTGGCGCGGGCGCTCGCCGCGGACCCGCCGGTGCTGCTGATGGACGAGCCGTTCTCCGCCGTCGACCCCGTCGTGCGCAAGGGGCTCCAGGACGAACTGCTGCGCATCCAGGACGAGCTGGGCAAGACCATCGTCTTCGTCACCCACGACATCGACGAGGCGGTCAAACTCGGCACCATGGTCGCCGTCCTGCGCGAGGGGGGCCGGCTGGCCCAGTACGCGCCGCCCGCCGAGCTGCTGTCCCGGCCCGCGGACGGCTTCGTGGAGGACTTCCTCGGCGCCGACCGCGGCATCCGCCGGCTGTCCTTCTTCCCGTCCGCCGCGCTGGAGCCGGTCACCGACGCCGTGATCCCCGCCGACGCGACCGCCGAACGCGTCGCCGCCACCGGGGCGGCCCACCTGCTCGTGACCGACGCCGAGGGCCGCCCGCTCGGCTGGGCCGCGCGTGAGGAGCTGACCGGCGGGGGCGTCCGCACCGACCGGCTGCTGCCGTACGGACGGCCGTTCGTGCCGGGCACCGACTCCCTGCGGACCGCGCTCGACTGCGCGGTGCTCTCGCCCACCGGCTGGGCGGTCGCCGTCGACGCCGACGGACGGGTGACCGGAGTCGTCTCCCAGCAGACCATCGGCGAGGCGATCCGGGCCGCCCACACGGCCACCCACCCGGCCGCCCACACGGCCGGCCGGGCCGAGGACGAGAAGGTCGCCGGATGAGCGGCTTCTTCGACATCCCGAGCGACCTCCAGCACAGCTGGACCGGCCTGATCGGGCTGCACATGAGGGAGGCATTGCTGCCGGTGGCCGCCGGTCTGCTCCTCGCGCTGCCGCTCGCGCTGCTGTGCGGCCGCTTCCGCCGGCTGTACCCGCCGGTGCTCGGCGTGACGACGGTCCTCTACGCCGTTCCGTCCCTGGCGTTCTTCGTCGTCCTCATCGACTACACCGGCCAGAGCGAACTCACCGTGATGATCCCGCTGGCCCTGTACAGCCTCGTGGTGCTGGTCCCGGCGATCGTCGACGGCGTGCGCTCGGTGCCCGAGGAGACCCTCGCCGCCGCCACCGCCATGGGCTTCGGCCCCGTACGGCGCTACCTCCAGGTGCAGTTGCCGATCGCCGCGCCCGCCATCATCGCCGGACTGCGGGTCGCCACCGCGTCCAGCATCTCCCTGGTGAGCGTCGGTGCCCTGATCGGCAACCAGGGCGCCCTCGGCAATCTGCTGGCCGCCGCGCAGAAGTACGACCGTCCCGAGCTCGCGGTCAACGCCGTCCTCACCATGGCCGCCCTGGCGATCGTGTGCGACGTGCTGCTGGTCCTGCTGCGGACGCTGCTCACCCCGTGGATGCCGCGCGGCGGCACCACCCGGCCGAAACCCGCCCCGCGGCGGGCGGAGATCACCCCGGAGGGCGCCGTCCGGTGAACGTCCTCGACTTCGTCAACGCCTTCTTCAGCGACAGCGCCCACTGGCAGGGCTACGACGGCATCCCGCAGCGCTTCGGGGAGCACGTGCAGTACTCGCTGCTGGCCCTGGCGGTCGCCGCCGCCATCGGGCTGCCCGTCGGCCTGCTCACCGGCCACACCGGACGCGGCGGGAACGCGCTCGCCTTCCTCGCCAACGCCGCCCGCGCGCTGCCCAGTTTCGGCCTGCTGGTGCTGGCCGTCCTGCTGATCGGCTTCGGTCTGCTGCCCGTGATGATCCCGCTGGTCGTCCTCGCGGTCCCGCCGATCCTGGTGACCACCTACGAGGCGGTCCGCTCCGTCGACCCCGCCCCGGTGGACGCGGCCCGCGGCATGGGCATGCACGAGTCCCGGATCCTCTTCCGGGTCGAAGTGCCCGTCGCCCTCCCGCTGATCCTCAGCGGACTGCGGTCCGCCGCCATCCAGATCGTGTCCACGGCCACCATCGCCGCGTACGTCAGTCTCGGCGGCCTCGGCCGGTACATCATCGACGGGCTCTACCAGCGCGACTACGAGAAGGTGGTCGGCGGCGCCACCCTCGTCGCGGTCCTGGCGCTCCTCACCCTCGCCCTGTTCTGGGCCGCGGGACGGCTCGCGGTCTCGCCCGGCGTGCGCAGGCGCTGACCCCCGGCCCCACCCGTGTGACAAACCGTGACCACCATGTTCTTGACTGACCGTGAAACGGCTGGATTGGATCGGTGAATGACTCCTACCGCGAAGAAAAGCAGGTCCAGGACGAGGCACACCGGCGCGGCGGCCGTCGCGCTCACCGCCGCGGCGGCCCTGCTCGCGGGCTGTTCCTCCGACGGCGAACCCGACAACCCCCTGGCGGGCGAGAAGGCCGAGGCGGGCACCGTCGTCGTCGGCTCGAACAACTTCGCCGAGAGCACCCTGCTCGCCGACATCTACGGCGAGGCGCTGCGCGCCAAGGGCCTCAAGGTCACCTACAAACACAACATCGGCAGCCGTGAGACGACGTACGGCCTGATGAAGAACGGCTCCATCACGGTCCTGCCCGAGTACAACGGCTCCCTCCTCGCCTACCTCGACCCCGAGGCCGGGCAGGAGACGGCACAGGCGGTGAACGAGGCCGTCAAGGCGAAGCTGGACGAGAAGCTGACGCTGCTGGAGTCCTCACCGGCCGAGAACAAGGACTCCGTCAGCCTCAACGCCGAGACCGCGAAGAAGTACGGCCTCACCGCCGAGTCCACCCTCGCCGACCTCAAGGACACCGCCCCGGACCTGGTGATCGGGGGCTCGCCCGAGTTCCAGACCCGGCAGCAGGGACTGAAGGGCCTGGAGACCGTCTACGGCCTGAAGTTCAAGTCGTTCAAGGCCCTCGACGCCGGCGGCCCGCTGACCCAGGCGGCGCTCACCGGCAACGAGGTCCAGGCGGCGGACGTCTTCACCACGGACCCGACCATCGTGAAGGAGAAGTTCGTCGTCCTGAAGGACCCGGAGAACCTCTTCGGATTCGCCAACGTGACCCCGCTGGTCCACAAGGACGCGCTCCCCCAGGAGGGCGTCGACGCGCTCAACGCCGTGTCGGCGAAGCTCGACACCGAGACGCTCCTGGACCTCGACGCACAGATCCAGCTGGAGAAGAAGGACCCGCTGGACGTGGCCAAGGCCTGGCTGAAGTCGGCCGGACTGGACTGACCGCCGTCCCCCCGGGGGGTGCGGTCGTCCGGCCGCACCCCACGGGCGGCTCACCGTGCCGGGGCCGCCTCGGCTATCAGCCGGTCGATCAGCGCGATCAGCACGTCCCTGCTCGACTCCCGCTCCCGCGCGTCGCACAGCAGCACCGGCACGCCCTCCGGCAGCGTCAGCGCCTCCCGGATGTCCTCCGCCGGGTAGGGGTGCTCACCGTGGAAGCCGTTGGCGGCGACCACGAAGGGTATGCCCCGGCGTTCGAAGAAGTCGATGGCGGCGAAACTGGACTTGGGCCGGCGCACGTCGACCAGGACCACCGCGCCCAGCGCGCCGAGCGCCAGGTCGTTCCACATGAACCAGAACCGCTGCTGCCCCGGCGTGCCGAAGAGATACAGCACGAGATCGTCCGAGACGGTGATCCGGCCGAAGTCCATGGCGACCGTGGTGGCACGTTTCTCCTCGACGCCGTCCAGGTCGTCGACGTCCAGACCCGCCATGGTCAGCGGTTCCTCGGTGCGCAGCGGGACGATCTCGCTGACCGAGCCGACCATGGTGGTCTTGCCCACGCCGAAGCCACCGGCGATCAGGATCTTGACCGTGTCGGGCGACGGACGGTCGGCGGACGCCTGAGCGGTGGTGTCAGAGCCGGCCAAGGCCCTCCCTCACTTTCTGCAGCAGGTCCAGATCCGGGGTGGTCCGGGTGACGGGGTGCGGCGGGTGGGCGGTGATCCGGCCCGCCTCCAGCAGGTCGCAGAGCATGATGACGACCACGCTCACCGGGAGGTCCAGCCGCGCGGCGATCTCGGCCACGGCGACCGGCTCGGCGCACAGCCGGAGGATCCGCAGGTGCTCGGGCTGCGGCCGGGCCGCGCCCGCGGGCTGCGGATCCACCGCCGTCACCGTGGTGATGAGCGTGAAGTCGGCGCGGCTGGGCCGGGTGCGGCCACCGGTCAGGGTGAAGGGCCGTACCAGCCGCCCCGCCGAGTCGCTTCCGCCCACCTCACACGCCGGGGTCGACGGCGGGCCCCGCGGCCTCCCGCGGCGCCGCACTGAGGTGCTCGCCGATCTTCTTCACCAGCATGTTCATCTGGTACGCCACCACGCCGACGTCCGCGTTCGGCCCGGTCAGCACCACCAGGTGGGCGCCGGGGCCGGCCGAGGTGAGGATCAGGTAGCTGTGCGCCATCTCGATGAGCGCCTGCCGCACGGGCCCGCCGCGGAAGTCCATGCTGACGCCCTTGCTGAGGCTCATCAGACCGGACGCGGTCGCCGCGAGGCGCTCGGCGTCGTCGCGCAGGAAGCCGGTGGACTTGCTGACCACCAGCCCGTCCTCGGAGAGCACCACGGCCTGGTTCACGTCGGCGACCCGTTCCACGAGTCCGGTCAGCAGCTGGTCCAGCTGGGTGTGGGTGGCGGGGGCGGGGCGTGTCATGTCGAAGTTCCTTCGTGAGCGGTCGACGGTCGGCTGTCGGCGGGCGGAGCGGGGTGCTCGGCGGGGGCGTCGGGACGCGCCGGTACGGTCTCGCCGGCGTCGCCCGGGGCGCCGTCCCGTGCCCTGCTCGTGCCGCGCTGGAAGCCGGCGAGGGAGGAGGCGGCGCGTTCCGCGGTGAAGTCGGCGCAGGGGTCCTCCGCCTCGTCCGGCACCGGGTCCTCGCGCAGTTCGGCGGCCAGGCTGGTCTGCGGCACCCGGCGGGGGAGCGGGGTGAGCCCGTCGGGGCGGGGGGCGGCCGCCGGGGCGGCGGCCTGCGCGGGCACGGTCCGCACGGGGGTGGCAGGCCGGGGCGCGGCCGCCTGGGGGCCGGCGGCGGTCCTGCCGGGCGGGTCGTCCGCCGTGCGGCTCACAGCCCCCCGGCCCGTGGTGTCCCGGCCGCCGCCGGCGTCCGGCTCGTCGCGCACCACGATCTCGTGCGGGATCAGCACGATCGCCGTCGTCCCGCCGTACGGCGACGGGCGCAGGGTCACGGCGATGCCGTGCCGGTGCGCGAGCTGCGAGATCACGAACATGCCGAGCCGGAGGTCGTCGGCGAGCGCCACCACGTCGAACTGCGGGGGCCTGGCCAACTGGGCGTTCAGGGAGGCGTAGTCGTCCTCCGACAGGCCGAGGCCCCGGTCCTCGATCTCGACGGCGAGCCCCTTGGCCACCATCGCCGCCCGCACCCCGACGGGGCTGGGCGCCGGCGAGTACACGGTGGCGTTGTCGATCAGCTCGGCCAGCAGGTGGATCACGTCGGCCACCGCGGGCGGGGCGAGCGACACCTCCTCCTCGGTGAGCACCTCCACCCGCTGGTACTCGGCGACCTCCCCGACGGCGCTGCGCACGATGTCGATCAGCGCGACCGGCTCGCTCCAGGAACGCCCGGGGCGCTCCCCGCTGACGATGACGAGGTTCTCCTCGTAGCGGCGCAACTGGCTCGCGACGGAGTCCAGTTCGTACAGGCCCTTGAGGACGTCGGGGTCGGTGTGGCGGCGCTCCAGCGCGTCGAGCTTGCTGAGCTGGAGGTTGACCAGGTTCTGGCTCTGGCGGGCGATGCCCAGGATGACCTTCTGGAAGCCCCGCCGGGTGTCGGCGAGTTCGACCGCGGTGTGCACGGCGGTGCGCTGCGCGGTGTTGAACGCGCTGGCGACCTGGCCCAGTTCGTCGTGTCCGTAGTCCAGCGGGGGCGTCGCCGACTCCGCGTCGACCTTCTCGCCGCGCTCCAGCCGGGCCACCACGTCGGGCAGCCGCTCCTGGGCCAGTCCCAGGGTGGCCATCCGCAGACCGCGCAGCCGGCGGGACAGCGAGCGGGTGATGCGCCAGGACAGCCCCACGCACAGCAACAGCGCCAGCAGTCCGGCAGCGCTCAGGGAGGCGGCCGTCACCAGCAGGCTGCGGGCCTCGTCGGCACTGCGGGTGAGCAGCGCGTCGGTCTGGTGGCGGATCATCGCGGAGTACTGCGGGGAGAGCCTGTCCATCGCCTCGTCCCACCGGGCCCGCAGGTCCGGCAGGTCGACGCTGCTGTCCTCGCCCTCCGCGGCGGTGGCGAGCACCTGGTCCTCGACCGCCTGCAGAGCCTGCCACTCGGGGCTCTGCAGGATGCGCTCGGTCTGCGTCCTGGTGCTGCCGCTCAGGGAGGGCTCGATCTGGTCCTCGACCAGCCAGCGGCGGGTGTGGACCAGCTCGGCGAAGGCGCTCCGGCCCTCGGCGTCGAGGCGCCCGGACGGCCAGGCGAGGGTGAGGTGCGCGTCCTCCCGGGAGACCAGCTCGGCCGCGTGCTCCAGCGCGATCAGCGGCTGGGCCTCGGAGGTCAGGTCCCCGTCGTCGACCTGGGAGAGCTCCTGGAAGGCGTGGATCTGGTCGTCGATGATCGAGGTGTACTGCTCGAGGGCCTCCTCGGCCGTGATGTCACTGGGATCGTCCACCTGGTCCCGGTAGTACTCCAGGCTGCCCACCGAGCCGAGCACCGAGTACAGCCGCTCCGAGACGCGGGCCGGCGCCTCGGCGATCGCGTCCGCCTGTGCGGCCAGCTTCGCGACCGCCGCGTCCGTCCGCTCGCGCTGGGCCTCGAGGGCGGACCGCGAGCTCCGCGGCTCGGCCAGCCACGCGGCGGTCAGCCTGCGCTCCTTCTGCAGCGCCAGCGTGGCGTGCGTGCCCATCGCGCCGGTGGAGCGGCTCAGTTGCGTCTGGGACCGCAGCTCCAGCCCTTCCGAGAACATCTGGATGGTCGTCAGGCCCCACATGCCGGCGAGGGTGACGCTGGGCACCAGGGCGAGGAGGAACAGCGAGAGACGAATGGAGCCGAAACGGCGCCGGGCACCTGTCCGTGGAGACATCGTGGTCCTAGAGCGGTCGGGTGTCGGGGGAGGTACGCACGGGCGGCCCGTCAGCGGGTTCCGTCGGCGGCGAATCCGGCGACCGAGTCCGCGTTGGCCTTCGAGACGAACGCCGGCCCGGTCAGCACCGGCGCGACTCCGCCGCCGCTGGTGTTGCCGTTGGTCCGGTACAGCCACAGCGCGTCCACGGCGAGGTAGCCCTGCAGGTAGGGCTGCTGGTCGACGGCGAACCGCACGTTGCCGCCGCGCACGGCGTCCACCAGGTCCTTGTTGAGGTCGAAGGTGGCGACATCGGCGTCGCTGCCCGCCGCCGCGGCCGCCTCGACCGCGGTGAGCGCGAAGTCGGCGCCGTTGGTGACGACTTGGTCGACGCTCGACTCCTGCCGCAGCTTCGCGGTGAGGATGCCGGTGACGGCCCGCGGGTCGGTGCCGTCGACGTAGAGGTTCTCCGTCCTGCCGCCGAACGTCTTGCGCACGCCGGCGCAGCGCGCCTCCAGGCCGACGTTGCCCCGTTCGTGGATGACGCACAGGGCGTGCTCGGCCTTCAGCTCGTTCAGCTTCTCGCCCACGGCCCGGCCCGCCACGCTCTCGTCCTGGCCGAAGAACGCGAGCAGGCCGGCCGGCTTCCAGGCGTCCATGCCCGAGTTCAGCCCGACGACGGGGATGTCCGCGGACCGTGCCTCGTTCACCGGGCCCCTCATGGCCTGCGGCTTGGCCAGCGTCAGCGCGATGCCGTCGGCGCCGTCCCGGACCGCCTCGCGGACCAGTTCGGCCTGGCCAGCGGGGTCCGGGTCGCTCACGTACGTCAGCGCGATGCCGTCCTTGGCCGCCGCCGCCTCGGCACCCTTGCGCACCCGGTCCCAGAAGGCGTCGCCCTCACTGCCGTGGGTGACCATGGTGACCTTCATCCGCCCCGCGCCGGCCCCGCCCGCGCCGTCCGCGTCCGAGGAACCGCCGGACGCCCCGAAGGCGGAGCAGCCGCTCACCAGCAGACCGACGGCGGCTGCCAGGACCGCCGCGCGGGGACGCGGGAAGCGGCGGGACGGGGAAGAGGTGTTCATGAGGAGTGCGGACCTCGCTGTACGGCCGAGCAAGAGCAGGGGAGAGCATGGACGGCCGCCGCGGTGAGCGTTGGCCGGCCGGGTGACTCTCGCTGGCCCGGAGCCAACCCTGTGCGACCACCGGTCGTCAAGTGAAGGGCCACGTGAAGTGAGGTGATGCTGCCGCATTGTGATGAACAGTGAGGGCGGGTGACGCGGCGAGGGCGCCGCCCGGCGGCAGCGGGGCTCCGGGACGCGTCCTCCCGTGCGGCGGGAACGGGCCGGGATCCTACCGGTCGGTGCGGATGAACCGCCTTGCGTGTCCACTTCCGTTCCGATGCGGGGCACAGCCTCACGTTCCCGGTCAACCGCCTGTCACCGAGGGTGGGTTCCCGGTCGGATCGAGGGTTTCCCCCGTATCCGGCCGGCTCGCGGGCTGCCTATCGTTCGACCTCACGCGGCATGTCGACCGGCCCCCTCCGCTTCGAGGGCGGGCGAGTCGGGCGCCGCGGGGGCGAAGTCCGGCGCGGGTGCGGCACGTGGTTCCACGGGCCACCGGCCGGCCGCTGATTCTCCGGGCCGCCCTCACGAACAGGCGGGCCGGCCGGTGCGGATGGGGCACCGGTCGGCCCGCCGTTCTCTTTTGCGCCGTCGCCTGCCACACTTGGATACCGGGCGCGCCGTTTTCTTTCGAAGGGTCCGTTTGTTTTGCCGGATGTGCCCGAGTTCGGTCACCCGCCCGCACGATGGACGTAGCCACAGGGTGAGTTATCGTGTACGGGGCGTTAAAACAAACGGCATGACCCGTTCCTTTCCGGCTCAGGAGTACAGGCGATGGCGAGGCAGGTACGCGCCGAGCAGACCCGCGCGACGATCATCACGGCCGCCGCCGACCTGTTCGACCGCCAGGGATACGAATCGACCAGCCTCAGCGACATCGTGGAGCGCGCCCAGGTCACCAAGGGCGCCCTGTACTTCCACTTCGCCGCCAAGGAGGACCTGGCCCACGCCATCCTGGAGCTCCAGTCCGCGACCAGCCGCCGGCTGGCCCGGGACACCGAGATCCGGGGACACACCTCCCTGGAGGCGCTGATGCGTCTCACCTTCTGCATAGCCAGGATGTCCGCCGAGGACCCCGTCCTGCGGGCCGGACTGCGGCTCGCCACCGGCGGCACCCGCCCGCGCCCGCCGCTCAGCCACCCCTTCACCGAGTGGCTGGACATCGTCACGGTCCGGCTCCTCGGCGCCGTGAAGGAGGCCGACGTCCATCCCGACGTCGACATCGACGTCGTGGCCCACTCCCTCGTCTGCTTCTTCGTCGGGACGCGCGTCGTCGGCCGTTCCCGGGAATCCGTCGCCCGGCAGCCCCGCCGGACGGCGGAGATGTGGCAGATCCTCATCCGCGGCCTGGTCCCCGTGACCCGCCGCGCACGCTATCTCTCCCTGGCCGCACGGCTGGAGCGGGAGATCGCGCCGGTGTGACGTCCGGCGCGCGACCACCGGCCCGCGTTACGGTGATCCGCATGTCCGACATCCCCACCGCGCCCGTGATCGTCGCCGACCAGCCCGGCACGTTCCCGCACGGCGTGCTGGCCGAACGGCACCCCGCGATCATCCGGCAGGTGCGCGAGGCCTTCCCGTACGAACCCGCCCGGCGCCGGGCCCTCGACGCCCTGCTGGCCGAGTGCGCCGGGGGCACCGTCGAACCGCTCCCCGCGGACGCCCACGACCGGGAGCGCTGGCGGGCCTGGGGCATGGACACCTACGCCGGCCGGTCCTGGTTCGAGGTGCCCTGGCTGTGGTCCGAGAGCTTCTTCTACCGCCGACTGCTGGAGGCCGTCGGCTACTTCGCGCCCGGCCCCTGGCAGGGCGTCGACCCGTTCCGCCCCTCCAAACTCGCCGAACTCGACTCGCCCGCCACGGACGAGGAACTGGCCGCGCTCGACGACCTCGCGGACCGCCCCGAGGACGAACAGGCGGCCGCCCTGCTGCACGGGTCCCTGTGGGGCAACCGCGCCGACCTGGGCTTCCGGCTGTCGGCCGAGGGCGCCGAGCGGAGCGCCGCCGTCCCCGCCCTGGTGGCCGACGACAGCGAGCGCCTGTGGCCGCTGCTCGGCGCCTCCTCCGCCACCCTGTGCCTGGTCGCCGACAACGCGGGCCGCGAACTCGTCCCGGACCTGCTGCTCATCGCCCACCTGCTCGCACACGGCCGCATCGGCCGCGCGGTGCTGCACCTCAAGCCGTACCCGTACTACGTCTCCGACGCCACCACCGCCGACCTCGTCGACGCGGTGCGCCGGCTCACCGGCGCCGAGGGGGTGGCGGCCGAGTACGGGCGCGGCCTGTGGGCCGCCCTGGGCGACGGCCGGCTCGCCCTGCGCACGCACCCGTTCTCCTGCTCGCCGCTGCCCTACGCGGACATGCCGGACGACCTCCACGCCGACTTCGCCGCCGCCACCGTCACCGTCGTCAAGGGCGACCTCAACTACCGCCGTCTCGTGGGGGACCGGTACTGGCCCCCGACCACCCCGTTCGCCGATGTCACCCGGTACTTCCCCGGGCCGGTCGCCGCGCTGCGCACCCTGAAGTCCGATGTGATCACCGGACTGAGCGCCGGCACCGAGGGGGCGCTGACGGCCGCGGAGGGGCAGCGCTGGCGCACCGCCGGCACCCACGCGCTGATCCAGGTACGGACCTGAGCCCGTGTCTCCCGTACCGGGCAGGGTTCACGCGATGGTGTGATCACGCTCCGGCAGGCGGATGCCGCCGGCGGGCCACGGGTAGCCCCCGGCCATGACGCAGCCGTTCGAACTCCCGCACTTCTACCTGCCGCACCCCGCGCGGCTCAACCCGCACCTCGAGGAGGCACGCGCCCACTCGACGGCGTGGGCGCGCGAGATGGGCATGCTGGAGGGGAGCGGGGTCTGGGAGCAGGCCGACCTCGACGCGCACGACTACGGCCTGCTCTGCGCCTACACCCATCCCGACTGCGACGGGCCCGCCCTCTCGCTGGTCACCGACTGGTACGTGTGGGTCTTCTTCTTCGACGACCACTTCCTGGAGATGTTCAAGCGCACCCAGGACCGCGGCGCCGGGAAGGCCCACCTGGACCGGCTGCCGCTGTTCATGCCGCTCGAGCCGGGAGCGCCCGTCCCCGAGCCGCGGAACCCGGTCGAGGCGGGCCTCGCCGACCTGTGGGCGCGCACCGTGCCGGCGATGTCCGCCGACTGGCGCCGCCGGTTCGCCGTCGCCACCGAGCACCTCCTCAACGAATCCCTGTGGGAGCTGTCCAACATCAACGAGGGGCGGATCGCCAACCCCGTCGAGTACATCGAGATGCGCCGCAAGGTGGGCGGCGCCCCGTGGTCGGCCGGGCTGGTGGAGTACGCGACCGCCGAGGTGCCGGCCGCCGTCGCCGGAACCCGGCCGCTGCGGGTGCTCATGGAGACGTTCTCCGACGCCGTGCACCTGCGCAACGACCTCTTCTCCTACCAGCGGGAGGTCGAGGACGAGGGGGAACTCAGCAACGGAGTGCTCGTCCTGGAGACCTTCTTCGGCTGCACCACCCAGGAGGCCGCCGACCTCGTCAACGACGTCCTCACCTCACGCCTGCACCAGTTCGAGCACACCGCCTTCACCGAGGTCCCCGCCGTCGCGCTGGAGAGGGGCCTCACCCCGGACCAGGTCGCGGCGGTGGGCGCGTACGCGAAAGGGCTCCAGGACTGGCAGTCCGGCGGCCACGAATGGCACCTGCGCTCCAGCCGGTACATGAACGAGGGCGCGCGCTCCTGCGCCCCGTGGCAGTCGCCGTCCGGCCCGGGGACGTCCGCCGCCGGTGCGGGCGCGCTGCTCGCCACCACCGGGGCCCGGCGCCGGCGCGCCTACACCCAGGTGCCGTACCCGAAGGTCGGCCCCTCGCTGATCCCCGAGATCGAGATGCCGTTCCCGCTGCGGCTCAGCCCGGCGCTCGACGGATCGCGCCGGCACCTGCTGGAGTGGTCACGGCGGATGGGCATCCTCAGCGAGGGCGTCTGGGACGAGGACAAGCTGGAGAGCTGCGACCTGCCGCTCTGCGCGGCCGGCCTCGACCCGGACGCCACCCAGGAGCAACTCGACCTCGCCTCCGGCTGGCTGGCCTTCGGTACCTACGGCGACGACTACTACCCGCTCGTCCACGGCCACCGCCGCGACCTGGCCGCCGCCCGGCTCACCACGGCCCGCCTCGCCGCCTGCATGCCCCTCGACGACGGCCCCGTGCCGCCGCCCGCCAACGCCATGGAACGCTCCCTGGCCGACCTGTGGGCGCGCACGACGGCCGGCATGACACCCGACGAGCGCCGCCCCCTGAAGGCGGCGATCGAGGTGATGACCGAGGCCTGGGTATGGGAGCTGTCCAACCAGATCCAGAACCGGGTCCCGGACCCGGTGGACTACCTGGAGATGCGGCGCGCCACCTTCGGCTCCGACCTCACCCTGGGCCTCTGCCGGGCCGGGCACGGACCGGCGGTCCCGCCCGAGGTCTACCGCAGCGGCCCCGTGCGGTCCCTGGAGAACGCGGCGATCGACTACGCGTGCCTGCTCAACGACGTCTTCTCCTACCAGAAGGAGATCGAGTTCGAGGGCGAGATCCACAACGCGGTCCTGGTCGTGCAGAACTTCTTCGGCGTCGACTACCCGACCGCGCTGCCCGTGGTGCAGGACCTGATGAACCAGCGCATGCGCCAGTTCCAGCACGTCGCGGCGCACGAACTGCCCGTGGTCTACGACGACTTCCACCTGTCGGAGGAGGCGCGGGCCGTCATGCGGGGGTATGTCACGGACCTGCAGAACTGGATGGCGGGCATCCTCAACTGGCACCGGAGCGTGCCGCGGTACAAGGACGAGTACCTGTCCGGCCGGGTCCACGGCTTCCTCCCGTGCCGCGCGCCGGCCCTTCCGGCCCTCGTCTGACGTCCGGGCCCCTTCCGCCGGAGGCGAACCATGGAACAACCAGCTCTGCGGCCCCGGCCGATGCCCGGGGAGAGGACCGGAGCGGACGGCCCCGGCGGCCCGGAGCGCCGTGCCGAGTCCGTACGGGCGTCCGGGCAGCACGCGGGGCGACGCCGCGGGCGGCGGCTGACGGCCGCCGCGCTCGGAGTCCTGGCCGGTGTGGTGCTGGTGCTGTCCGGCGTCGGGCTGGGGGCGATGGGAGCCACCGTCGTCGGCGCGGGCGGGATCGCCGAGCTCAGGCGGCAGCCGGGGACGGCTCCCGTACCGGGCCCGTCCGGCCCGCCGCGGCACCTCGCGCCCTCCGGGCCGGGGGCGGCGCCCGCACCGGTCGCCGCCCGGCTCGGGGTGGAGGTGGCCGACGACCGCGGACCGGGAGCCCGGATCGTCGGTGTGCACGTCCCGGGCCCGGGGTTCTCGGCCGGTCTGGTCCGGGGGGACGTGCTCCTCGCCTTCGGCGGCACCCGCGTCGACTCGGCCGCCGACCTGGCCCGCGCCGTCGCCCGGGCCCGCCCGGGCGACGAGGTGGAACTGACGGTGCGCCACCGCGGAGGCGCCCGTCAGCGGATCACGGCGGTCCCCGGCATCGTCACATGACCACGCGGAAGTGGCTGGTGAGCCGGCCGCCGTCGTCCAGGAGGTGGAAGGCGAGACCGGCCGGGGCGTCCCGGTCCGCGACCGGCTCGCCCTCCCAGGGCAGCCGCAGCGTCCAGGTGACTCCCGGCCCCACCAGCACCGGGCGGCCCGCGAAGGTGGTGGCGGCCGGGGTGTGGGCGTGACCGGTGATCAGCCCGTCGATCCGGGGCCGCCGCGCCGGCGTGGAAGGGCAAGGAAGTCCCGCCGGTTCGCGTGGAGCGTGCGCGGCGAACACCGTCAACCGGCTCGCGCCGCCCCCGTCCGCCGGGCAGGATGCTGCCCGTATCCCCGACGTCCGCCCTGGGAGGCCACCGGATGACCGGCACCACGCCCGCACCCTTCACCGCCGACGACTACCGGACCCGCATGGACCGGGCGGTGCGGCAGGCCGCCGGGGCCGGGCTCGCCGGACTGCTCGTGGCGCCCGGCCCCGACCTGGTGTGGCTCACGGGCTACACCCCCACCGCGGCCACCGAGCGCCTCACCCTCCTGGTCCTGGCCCCCGGCCGCGAACCCGTGCTCGTCGTCCCGACCCTGGAGGCCCCGGACGCCGAGCACGCCCCCGGCGCCCCCGCGGTCACCCTGCGCGACTGGACCGACGGCCAGGACCCCTACGCCGCCACCTCCGCCCTGCTGGACACGCAGGGGCGGTTCGGCATCAGCGACAACACCTGGGCCATGCACCTGCTCGGCCTGCAGGAAGCCCTGCCCGGCACCTCGTACGCCTCCCTCACCGAGGCCCTGCCGATGCTGCGCGCCGTCAAGGACGCCGCCGAGCTGGAACTCATGGCCGCCGCGGGCGCCGCCGCCGACGCGGCCTTCGAGGAGATCAGGAAGGTCCCCTTCGCCGGCCGCAGGGAGACCGACGTCGCCGCCGACCTCGCCGCCCTGCTGCGCCGTACCGGACACTCCCAGGTCGACTTCACCATCGTCGCCTCCGGCCCCAACGGGGCCAATCCGCACCACGAGATCGGCGACCGCGTCATCCAACGCGGTGACATGGTCGTCCTGGACTTCGGCGGTCTCAAGGACGGCTACGGCTCCGACACCTCCCGCACCGTCCACGTCGGCGCGCCCACCGACGAGGAACGCCGGGTGCACGACCTGGTGCGCGAGGCCCAGGAGGCGGGCTTCCGCGCGGTACGGCCCCACGTCGCCTGCCAGGACGTCGACCGGGCCGCCCGCGCCGTCATCGCCGCCGCGGGATACGGGGAGTACTTCATCCACCGCACCGGGCACGGCATCGGCGTCACCACGCACGAACCCCCGTACATGATCGAGGGGGAGGAGCAGCCCCTCGTCCCCGGCATGTGCTTCTCCGTCGAGCCCGGCGTCTACCTGCCCGGCCGGTTCGGCGTGCGCATCGAGGACATCGTGACCGTGACCGAGGACGGCGGCCGGCGGTTGAACAACACCACACGGGAGATGGTCATAGTGGACTGAACGGCCCCTCCCGTCCCCTCCCTGCCTCCCCGAACGGCAATGGCGCGACCATGACCCAGGCACCGACACCCACCGCGGACACCGTCCGCCGACTGGCCCGCTCCCTGCTCGAGGACGGCGGGCCACGAGAGGGCGCGGCATCCACCGACGGACCCGACGTACGCCCCGTCACCGAAGACGCCGCCACCTGGTGGGTGGGCACCCGCCACGTGCTGCGCCTCGCCCCGAACCGCGAGGTGAGCGCCCGCAGGCGCCGCGAGGTGCGGCTGCGCGACCTGGTCCGCCCGCACGTCCCGCTCGCCCTGCCGGCCGGAGTGGCCCAGGGGGAGTGGGCGCCCGGCCTGCTCTGCACGCTCGACACCAGGCTGCCCGGCGGCACCGCGGACGAACACGCCGTCTCCGCCGTCGGCGAGACCGACCTGGCGGGGCTGCTCACGGGGCTGCGCGAGGTGCCGGCGCGGCAGGCGGAGACGCTCGGGGTGCCGCGCGTCCCCCCGCGGTCCCTGGAGGCGCTGCGCCGGGTCGCCGCGGAGGCCGCCGAACGGCTCGCCGCCGCCGACGAGTTCGATCCCGTGCGGCTGCGCGGCCTCACCCCGTCCGCCGCACTCCAGCTCGCCGCCCAGCCCGGCACGGCGGTCCTCGTCCACCACGCCCTCACCGGCAGGCACCTCGTGGTCGGCACGGACGGCCGGGTACGGGGAGTCCTCGGCTGGGACGCGGCGGTGGTCGGCGATCCGGCCGAGGACATCGCCGGCCTGGCACTCGCCGTCGGAGCGCCGGCCGCGGTACGGGCCGCCACCCTCGCCGGCTACGGCGCCCGCCCCTGTCTGCGCGGCCTGTGGCTGGCCCGCTGCGACGCCCTCATCCAGCTCACCGCGGCACTGGCCGGCAGCTCCGCCGCCCCGCCGCTGCGGTCCCCGCGCCTCAGGCTCCGGCGCGCGTGGGAACCGATCATGCTGGAGCGGGTGACGGATCTCAGGGGCGGCGACGAGGCGCCCTAGGCGTGCTGCCCCGGGGCCGGCCCGCCAACTCGCCGGGGAACTCCGGGAGGCCGGTCCGCCTGTCCTCGACGGGCACCACGGACGTGTCCGGGGCCGACTCCTTCGCTGCCGGCGTGGCGGGCGGCCGAGGACTACCTGCGGCTGCTCACCGAGCGGCCGGAGCGGATCCGGGCGTGCGGCAACCCCGAGTGCATCCTGCACTTCCACGACGTCTCCGAGAACGGCACGCGTCGCTGGTGCTCGATGGCCGGCTGCGGGAACCGGGCGAAGGCGCAGCGCCACTACGCACGTCGGAAGGAGGCCTGACCGCCGGGGTCAGGCCTCCTCGTGCGACACGGTCCCGCAGGGTGCCGTCACGCCACCCCCACGGGGGCCACTCACTCCTGGAGCAGGACCACCGCCGACTCCGCGGGCAGGTGCAGCACCCCGTCCGCGCCCGGCGTCCGCACGGGCTCCCACGCGGCCAGGACGCGCGCGCTGGGGACACCGAGCGGGACGGCCGCCGGCCGGTCCCCGAGGTTCACGGCCACCCGGACGTCACCGCGCCGGAAGGCGAACCAGCGGTCCTCCTCGTCGTAGGCCACCTTGGTGTCGCCGAGGTCCGGGTCGATGAGGTCGGGCTGCGCGTGGCGCACGGCGACGAGCAGCCGGTACCAGGCCAGCACCCGCGCGTGCGGATCGCGTTCCGGCTCCGACCAGTCCAGGCAGGAACGGTCCCGGGTGGCGGGGTCCTGCGGGTCGGGCACGTCCTCCATCGCCCAGCCGTGCGAGGCGAACTCGCGCCGCCGGCCGTCGCTCACCGCCCTGGCCAGGTCCGGATCGGTGTGGTCGGTGAAGAACTGCCACGGCGTGCCCGCCGCCCACTCCTCACCCATGAACAGCATCGGTGTGAAGGGGGCGGTCAGGGTGAGGGCCGCCGCGCAGGCCAGCAGCCCGGGGGAGAGGAGCGAGGCCAGACGGTCCCCCTGGGCGCGGTTGCCCACCTGGTCGTGGGTCTGGCTGTACCCGAGGAGCCGGTGCCCGGCCACCCGGGTGCGGTCCAGCGGGCGGCCGTGGTGCCGGCCCCGGAAACTCGAGTACGTGCCGTCGTGGAAGAACCCGCCGGTGAGCGTCTTGGCCAGGGCCGCGAAGGGGGCCCGCGCGAAGTCGGCGTAGTAGCCCCGCGATTCACCGGTCAGGACGGTGTGCAGGGCGTGGTGGAAGTCGTCGTTCCACTGCGCCTGGATCCCCAAGCCGCCGCCCTCGCGCGGCGTGACGATCCGGGGGTCGTTCAGATCCGACTCGGCGATCAGGAACAGCGGCCGGCCCGTGTCGGCGGACAGGGCGTCCACCGCGCGGGACAGCTCCTCCAGGAAGTGCTGGGCGCGCGTGTCCACCAGCGCGTGCACCGCGTCCAGCCGCAGCCCGTCGATCCGGTAGTCCCGCAGCCACGCCAGCGCGCTCCCCAGCAGGTAGGCGCGCACCTCGTCGGAGCCGGGCGCGTCGAGATTGACCGCGGCGCCCCACGGGGTGTGATGGGTGTCCGTGAAGTACGGTCCGAAACGCGGCAGATAGTTGCCGGACGGCCCCAGGTGGTTGTGCACGACGTCCAGGACCACACCGAGGCCCAGCGCGTGCGCCCGGTCGACGAACCGCTTCAGCCCCTCGGGACCGCCGTACGGCTCGTGCACCGCCCACAGCGAGACCCCCTCGTAGCCCCAGCCGTGCCGGCCCGGGAACGGGCACACGGGCATCAACTCCACGTGCGTCACGCCCAGGTCCGCGAGATGGCCGAGCCGCTCCGCGGCCGCGTCGAGGGTGCCCTCGCGGGTGTACGTGCCCACGTGCAGTTCGTACAGCACCGCGCCGGGCAGCGCACGCCCCGCCCATCGCGCGCTCCAGGCGAAGCGGTCGTGGTCCACGACGGCGCTCGTCCCGTCCGGCCCGTCGGGCTGGCGGCGCGAGCGCGGATCGGGCAGGACGGGCCCGTCGTCCAGTGCGAAGCCGTACCGGGAGCCGTCCCGCGCCTCGGCCTCCCCCCGCCACCACCCCTCCCTCTCGGGGTCGCGCTCCAGCGCACTCCTCACGCCGTCGCACTGGAGCGTCACTCTGCCGGCCTGCGGTGCCCACACCTCGAACTGCACGGACGGTTCCCCTTCGTCTGCTCACCGTGATGTAGCCCGTCCATCGTGCGGCATCACCGATCGATTCGCCGGGGGATCGCCCCTTCCGCGGCAGGTGTCGCCGGGTGCGCCGACGGACCGGCCGTTTCCCCGGATTGTGGACAGCCGGGCCGTCGCTGACCGACAATCGACGGCGTGACGTCGTCCTTCGAGTTCCACACGTACCCCGCGCGGCTGTCCGACGCGGAGCGCGACAAGGCGCTGAGCGTGCTGCGGGACGGGGTCGCCATGGGGCGCCTGTCCCACGACACGTTCGTCCGGCGCATGGAACTCGCCCTGGTCGCACGCCGTTCCGAGGAGCTCGCCGCGCTCACCGCGGACCTGCCGAAGGAAAACCGCTTCGCACGCGTGGTGTTCGGCTCCGTGGAGGCGGTGTCCGGGTTCACCGTGCGGCTGCGCCGCGCCTGGCAGGCCGAGAAGCTGCCCAAGCTGCTGCTGCCGCACCCGGCGTCCGGACATCCGCTGCGCATAGGGCGCGATCCCGCCAGCGGACTGCGGATCAGCCACGAGACGGTCTCCCGCGTCCACGCCGAACTCCGGCACCAGGGGGGCCTGTGGGTGCTGCGCGACCTCGGCTCGACCAACGGCACCACGGTGAACGGGCGTCGGGTGGTCGGCGCGGCCGTCGTCCGCGAGGGCGACCAGATCGGCTTCGGCCGCATCACCTACCGGCTCGCGGTGAACTGACCGGTCGGGCCCGGGACGTGCCAGGCCCTTCCGCCCGGGACGTCCCGGGGTCCGCCGCCGGCGCCGGCCGTACGGAAGGAGCCGGCGCCCTCCCGTTCGGGTGAGCGGGGTGGGGTTCGGGGGCCGCCGTGCCGATGCATCGGGCATGACGCACACCTCACTGAGAACGGTACGGGCCGGACTGGTCGTCGCCCTGGTCCTGCTCGCCTGTGCGGCGCCCGCACGGGCCGCCGGTACGGAGCACCCCTCCGCGCCCGTCCCCGACAGCCGGCTGCTGCTGACGGTCGGCCACGGGGAGAAGCCGTCCGCGGCGGGCGGCGGCACGGTGCTGAGCTGCGACCCGCCGCGGGGGCACCGGCGGGCCGCGGACGCCTGCGCGGAGCTGGACGCGGCGGACGGACGCATCGAGAACATCCCGGCGAGGGAGGTGTACTGCCCCATGGTCTACGCGCCGGTGACGGCTCGGGCGAGCGGGACGTGGCGGGGGCAGCGGGTCGACTACACCGAAACCTTCCCGAACTCCTGCACCCTGACCGCCCGGACCGGCGCCGTCTTCGCCCTGGACACCCCCTGACCCCACTGCAGCCCCGGGCCCCCGCCGCTTCCGCCGGCAGTCGTGCCGCGGGGGCGGCACGGGCGGAGTGGACGCGGTGGCGGGGGCTACGGGGCCTGTTCGCGCGTGTGGTGGGCCGCTGCCACCACCGTGCGGGACTGGTGCTCGACCTGGTGCTCCACCGGCACCCACCGCGCCCGGAACCGGGTGGCGAACGCGTCGCTCCAGTGCGCCACCAACCGCTCCAGCCGACCCGCCGCCCCCGCGTCCGTCCCGCTCAGCGCCCGCCGCAGCATCGCCGCCGCCCTGAGCGGCACCCGGCGCGCGAACGCGTCCACGCTCCCCACGTACGCCCGTGTCCCGTCCGCGGGCGGTGTGCGGACCAGGTCGTCGGCCAGCCCCGGCACCAGCTCCAGGCCCCACACGGCCGCCCGCAGCAGCGGACCGCCGGCATCCCCGAGCGCCGCCCCCGCGTCCGTCCCGCCCAGCGCCCGCCGCACCTCGCCCGCGTCCGCCAGCAGCCGCTCCGCGAGCCGGTGGATCGCCGCGTCCGGTGCCGGATGCGGAGCGGGGTCGTCCACCAGGTCGCTCGCCCACATCGGCACCTCGATCACCGCGGTCATGCCGCCGTGCCGGTGGGCGTGGTACCAGGTGCTGTGCCGGGCGTCGTCGGTCAGGCTCGGGTAGGCCCGCCCGGCCTCCGCCGCCGGCATCACATGGACCCCGGGACCGGACGCCGGCCAGCCCGCCGCGTCCGACGCACCCGTCTCCACCGGAATGTGCAGCTGCGCGGCGGATTTGGCGAACGGCTCGGCCAGACCGGGCACGTCCCTCGTCAACTGCACCCAGCTGCCGCCGAGATCGGTGCCGTGCAGGGACACCTGCAGATAGGGCCGCAGCTCGTCGATCACCCCGGTCAGGGCCAGGGTCTCCGGCGGCAGCCGGTCGGGAGGCAGCACCGACGGTGCCCACTCCGGCTGCTCCGGCCCGGCGGGACGGAAGAAGCCCAGGTGGTAGTCGTACAGACTGCGCGGGGCGGGGGTCACATGGAGGCTCGCCCCGTCGGGGTCCGCGCAGAGCAGGAAGTGCCACGACACCCCGTCGCGCAGCTCCCGCTCCCGGACGGCCCGCCGCGCCAGCGCGAGCAGCGTCCCCCCGGCGGCCGGTTCGTTGGCGTGTGCGCCGGCCACCACGAGCACGGCCCGCGACGCGCGGCCCACGGACAGCAGGTGCAGGGGCCGCCCCGCGCGGGAGACCCCCACCTGCCGCAGCGCACACAGCCCCGGCCACTCAACGGCCAGCGCCCGGGCGGCGAGAACCAGTTCGGCCACCGTCGGATAGCGTGACTCCCGCAGCGGACCCACCCCCCGTCACCACCTGAATCCGCACCGCATGCGCAGTACCCCACGGCCGGAGAACCGTGTCAAGGGCGCGACGGGGGAGCCCTGCGGGGGCGCCCGGTGGCGCGCCGGAAGCCCGGCCCCGCGCGCGGTCCCCCGGGCCCGGTCAGTCGGTCGGGGCCGGGTTCAGCCGTACCGCCATCAGGGCCACGTCGTCGCGGCCGTCCGCCGGCAGGCGTTCCAGCAGCTGGGTGCAGGCCTCCTCGGGATCGCTGGTGATCCGGCCGACCACGGAGGCGAGGGTCCGCAGGGAGTCCTGGAGATGGACGTGACGGCGCTCGATGAGGCCGTCCGTGACCAGGAGGAGCAACGAGCCCGGCATCACGGTGACCCGGTGTGCGGGCGGGTGCGGCAGACCGAGACCGAGCAGGGGTCCGTGCTCGTCGATGTAGAAGGTCGAGCCGTCCGGATTGCGCACCAGCGGGGGCAGGTGTCCCGCGTTCGCGATGCGGAGGGTGTCACCGGCCTCGATCAGGACGATGCACAGCGTCACCGTGGCGCCGGGTTCGACGGACGTCAGCAGGTGGTCGAGCCGTTCCAGGATCACCTCGGGCGGGTGTCCCTCCACCGCGTAGGCCCGCAGGGCGTGCCTGATCTGGCCCATCACCATGGCGGCGTCCAGGGAGTGGCCGGCCACGTCGCCCACCGCCACGACCAGGCCCTCCGGCGTGTCGACGGCCTCGTAGAAGTCACCGCCGATCTCGGTGTGCTGGCCGGCCGGCAGATAGCGCACGGCCAGGTCCGCGTACGCGGTGTCCGGAAGGCTCTCGGGCAGGAAGCTGCGCTGCAGGGTGAGCGCGAGGGCGTGCTCCTCGCTGTAGCTGCGCAGTGCCTCCAGCGCCAGCGCGCCCGCCTGGAGGAGCTGGTCGAGCAGCTGCTCGTCGTCGGGCGTGGTGACCGCGTCCGCCGGGATGACCACGGCGATGGGCGGGCGAGGGGACTTGGCGCGGCCGAGCGCGGTGCGCCGGTGCTCCGGGTCCTTCAGATGCGGCGGAAGACAGGGCGGTTCGAACGCGGCGGGCTGACCCGGACGGGTCCGGGCGGGGTCCTCACCGTGCGGCCAGGCGGGGACGGCGTGCACCACCGGTGTCCCGGACGGCGCGGGGGCGTCCGGGTCGTGCCAGGTGTGGGCCACCAGCACACCGCCCTCCGGAGCCGTGAGGAAGGCCGCCGCCTCGCAGCGCAAGAGGGTCGCCGCCCCCTCGGCCACGACCCCGGCCAGCTCCCGGGCGTCCGCGGCGCTGTACAGCGCCAGCGTGGTGCGGTTGAGCAGGCTCAGGCGGTCCGCGAGGAGCTCCGCGCGGCGGCGGGCGCGGGCGTAGCGCAGGTTGGCGAGGACCGTCGCGAGCAGTTCGTCGGGGGCGATGGGCTCGACCAGATAGGCGTCGGCCCCGCGGTAGAGGCCCTGCGCCCGGTCGTCGACGGTGATGGCGGAGGCGGAGATGTTGATCACCGGTACGGCGGCCGTGGCGGGGTTGCCCTTGATGCGCTCGCAGACCTCGAAGCCGGTCATGTCGGGCAGCCGTACGTCGACGACGGCGAGCTCGGGCAGGGGGCCCGGCGCGTCGAGCAGTTCGAGCGCGCGGGTGCCGTCCTCGGCCTCGGTGACCTCGTGCCCGGCCCGGCGCAGGGTGGTGGCGAGGACGTAGCGGTTGGTGGGAGTGTCGTCCACCACCAGGATGTGCGCCGGACGGTTGTCCGTGTCGAGGGGAAGGGTCATGGGTGTTCCTTGGCCGTGGACGGCTTCGACTGATCGGCGGCCGATGTCCCCGTGGGCGGGACGGTGCCGAGCTCCTGCAGGGTGTCCGCGAGAACGGAAGCGGTCAGGCGTGACTTGTTCAGCACCGTACGGACGCCGGCCAGACGCGTGAGGTCGACGGCGTCGGTTTCCAGCGCCGTCAGGACGATCACGGGCACGCCGGCCGTGGACGGGGTGCCGGCCAGCAGTCGCCGGACCTCGTAACCGTCCGGGCCGGGCATGGTGAGGTCCAGGAACACCGCGTCGGGCCGTACGCGCGCGACGGCCGCCACGGCCTCGGCGCTGTCCGTGACCGTGGTGACCGTCTCGGCCAGGTCCTTCGCCATGGCCCGGAACGCGGTCACGAAGGCGTGGTCGTCGTCGACGACCACGAGGGAGCGCACCGGGCCGCGGCCGCTCGCGGCCTGCGCCTCGGCAGCGGCGGGCCGCGCGGGCCGCGCCGGGATCCCGATGGTCACCCGGGTGCCGCGGTCCACCTCGCTGTCCAGCGTCAGGGTGCCGCCCAGGAGTTCCGTCAGTTTGCGGGCGTAGGGCAGTCCGAGGCCGGTACCGGGCCTCCCGCGCTGGTGCGGCCCGCGCACCTGGTAGAACTCCTCGAACACGCGCTCGATGTCGGGTGCGGGGATGCCGACGCCGGTGTCCTCGACCCGGAAGACGACGCGGGCGTCGTCCCCGCGGCCCGTCCCGGTGACGTCGAGCACCACCGAGCCGTCGTCGGTGAACTTCAACGCGTTCGACAGCACGTTCCGCAGGACGCGGGCCAGCATGACCTCGTCGGTGACGAGCGTCCCGGCCGGCACCTCGTCCGGGATGCGCAGGTCGACGCCGGGCTGCGCGGTGCTGCGCAGCATGCCGCGCAGCTGGTGCAGCAGCGAGCGCAGGTCCACCTCGGCGAGGTGCGGCTCCAGGCGGCCGGACTCGGCCTTGGCGACGTCGAGGAGCTCGTCGACGAGGGCCAGCAGGGTGCTGCCGGACGCGTGCACCATGGCCACCTGCTGGCGCTGTTCGGCGGAGAGCGGATCCGCCGCCGTGTCCAGGAGCAGCTGGGCGAGGGCGATGACGGAGTTCACGGGTGACCGCAGCTCGTGGCTGACGTTGGCCCAGAAACGGGTCTTGTACTCGTCGGCCAGTTCCAGCCGGCGGGTCTTGTCCTCCAGCTCCGCGTAGAGGGCGACGACCCCGCTGTTGGTCTCCTCCAGCTCACTGGCCAGCTCGGAGTAGAGCGCGAGGACACCGGCGTTGGTCTCCTCCAGTTCGGCGTTGAGCCGTTGCAGCTCCTCCTGCTGCCGCTCGGACTCCTCCAGCGCTGCCAGCAGGTGACGGTTCTGGGTCCGCAGGGCCCCGATGAGGTCGGCCGCCGTGTCGGCGCCGGTCAGCGCGTCGCGCACCTCGTCGGCCAGCTCGGCGGCGGACGCCGCCGGGGCGGCCAGGCGCTGGGCGAGGACGAGCCGGTGCGGTCCGTCCCCGTCGGAGAGCAGCAGCCGGCTGTCGTCCAGCAGGCGGGAGGCCGCGGTCAGCAGGGTCGGAGGCGGCCGGTGCGCCTCCCGCCAGGTGAAGTGCACCGCCAGGCGGAGCCCGTCCCCTTCCTCCAGGCAGAGGTGCGCGGTCAGGTCCGAGGCGCCCTTCAGGTGCTCCCCGGCCTCGCTCACCACGGTCGTCAGCCTGACGAGCGGAGTGCCGGTCAGGCCCGCCGCGCGGCAGGCCGACTGGGTGCACCGGCGCAGCGTGATCACGTCACCCTCCTGCGGGAGCAGCACGGTGGCCAGTTCGTGGACGGACGCCCCGGCGGTCATCGCTGCCCGTGGGTGGCGACCACGACGCCCGCGTCGTCCCTGCGGATCGCGGCCTGGTTGAGGATCTGCGCGGCGGTCACGACCGGATCCTGGGCGAACAGCCCCGGGAAGTCCGTGGGCCGCCACCGGTCGCTGAGTCCGTCGGTGTGCATGACCAGACAGGCTCCGGGCGCGAACGCCGCCTCGAAGGTGCGCGGCCTGCCCATGTGCGCCCCCACGATGCCGGGCGTGGACGGCAGGCCGTGCCGGGCGTCCGCCGTGGCCACCACCGCGGTGACGTTGCCGCTCCCGCTGAGCCGGACGCGCCGGGCGGCGACGTCGATCAGGGCGACGGCGACGGCGGCGCCGCGCGTGCCGCGCAGCCGGAGGTGCACCTCCTGGAGCACGTCGGCCGGGCTCGTCCGGGTGCTCTCGCGGAAGGCGGCGGCGGCGCGTTCGGCCGCCCTGGCCGCCAGGGGGCCGTGTCCCAGTCCGTCGCACATCATCAGCAGCAGGGCGTCGGGGCCGTGGGCGCCTGCCGTCCGCACGGCCCAGGTGTCGCCGCACATCTGTTCGCCGCTGATCGGGCGGGTCAGACCGCCGGCCTCCACCGGACCCGCCGCCGGTGCCCGCCCGTCGTCCCAGAAACGCGCCAGCACGATCGTGCCCCGGCCGCTGAGGGAGTGGACGCCGTGGACGTCGGCGAGCCGGCCGATGGCGCCCATGCCGATGCCCAGGCTGCCCGCGGTGGACGTGCCGTCCAGCAGGGCCCGGTCCAGGTCGTGGATGCCGGGCCCGTTGTCCAGGGACAGGCACTCCACGGCGGCACGGCCGGCCGTGCGCACCACCCGCAGGGCCAGCGAGCCGTCATGGGCGTGCTTGAGGAGATTGGTGGCCATCTCCGTCACGCACAGCTCGATCCGTGCCACCCGCTCCTCCGAGAAGCAGAGGCGGCGGGCGAGCTGCGCGGCCTGGCGGCGGGCGGCGGCGGCCAGCGCCACGTCCGCGCGCAGCCAGTGCACGTCACCGGCCTCGATCACGAGGCTGTCGTTCACTTGGCCCACTTCACGATGCGCACGGTGGTGCCGGACGGCCCGGACTCGATGTCGAACTCGTCCACGAGCCGCTTGGCGCCGCTGAGGCCGAGTCCCATGCCGTTGCCCGAGGTCCAGCCGTCGGTCAGCGCCAGCTCGAGGTCCGCGATGCCCGGGCCCTTGTCCCGGAACTCCACGTAGACACCCTGCCGGCCGGCGTCGACCACCGATGCCGCGCGGACGGTTCCGCCGCCGCCGTACACCAGCATGTTCCGCCCGAGTTCGCTGGCGGCCGTGACGAGCTTGGTCTGGTGCACCAGGGACAGGCCGCCCCGCTGCGCGAGGATGCGGACCATCTGCCGCATGCTGACCACGTCACCGCTGGTGGAGACCGGGACCGTCTCGAGCGAGGCGTTCTCGGCCGCGTAGTCCTTCATGCGCGGCCTGCGGCGATGCGCCGCAGCAGCTTGAGCCCGCGCTCCAGGTTGAGCGCCGTGCGCACGCCGCTCATCGACAGCCCGAGCTCGACGAGGGTCATCGCGACCGCGGGCCGCATGCCCACGACGATCGTCTCGGCGCCGAGGATGCGGGAGACGGCCGCGTTGTGGGCCAGCATCCGTCCGACGAAGGAGTCGACGATCTCGAGCGCGGAGATGTCGATCACGACGCCCTTGGCACCGGTCGCGACGATGCGGTTGGACAGGTCTTCCTGCAGATCGAGCACCATCTGGTCGTCCAGGTCGGTCTGGATGGAGACCAGGAGGACCTCACCGATCTTGAGGACGGGGACGCGGTCGGTCACAGGAGACCCCGCACGTCGTCCTCGGCGTCCAGCGCCACTTCCTTCAGCGCCTGGCGCAGCGCGTCCGACAGTGAGGCGTTGGTGGGGATGTCGCCGAACTCGATGCCGAGCGCCACGATGGTCTGGGCGATCTGCGGCCGGATGCCCGAGATGGTGCACCGGGCGCCCATCATGCGCGCGGCGACCACCGTCTTCAGCAGGTGCTGCGCGACCTGGGTGTCGACCGTCGGGACGCCGGTGATGTCGATGATGGCGTGGGTGGAGTCGGTGTCGACCAGGGTCTGCAGCAGCTTCTCCATGACGACCTGGGTGCGGGCGCTGTCGAGGGTGCCCACCAGGGGGACGCCCACGACGCTGTCCCACAGCTTGACCACGGGCGTCGACAGCTCGAGGAGCTGCTCGGCCTGGGAGGAGATGATCTCCTCGCGGGTGCGCAGATACGCTTCGCTGGTCAGCAGGCCGAGGCTGTCGAGCAGGCGGGCGAACTGGAGGTAGGCGCCTGCGCTGTCCGCGTCGCCGGTGAGGGAGGGTTCCAGGACCTCCTTCAGGGCGAATACGCTGCGCACGGTCTCGGTGGGTGTGAAGCCCTGCCGGGCGCGGTTGCGGGACAGTTCGATCAGCAGGCTGCGCGTCTCGGCGAAGTGTTCGCCGTGGCTGTCCAGGGAGCCGGCGGTCACGGCATCGAGGACGGCGTCGTACAGCTCGCCCAGCTCGCGTCCGAGCTCGGCGGCGCTCAGCCTGCCGCGCAGGTCCTCGCCGACGGTCCGGGTCCACCGGGCGAGGAACTCCTCGCGCTGCCCGGTCAGGGTGTCGACCAGCAGGCGTATGTTGCTCTCTGTATTCACGTCTTCCCCATCAAACACTCATTCGATGTGCCGTGAACGACGATACGGCACCCCGCCGCGGCCCTGCCGTGGCGGCACGGGGCGAGGGTTCGGCAGCCGCCGTCCACGGCGCGGGGTCAGTCCGGGAGCCGCTCCAGGAGGGCCACCGGGAGGCGCTCGAAGAGCTCGTCCGCGCGTACGTGACCGCTGAACCGGCGGCCCGGCTCCAGCGCGTCGGCCCACCGTCCCGGGGGCAGCGGCAGTCGGGTGTCGCGCCATCCGCCCTCCCGGGCCAGGCGGAGCGACAGCCGCGTCACCGCCGTCAGCACCTCCCCGGAGCGCGCGAAGGCAACGCAGTGCGCCGCGGCGGGGCCCTCGGCGGACAGCGGCTCGTACGACGCCGTGTCGCCGAAGACGTCCGGCCGCCGGGCCCGCAGCCGCAGCGCCGCCCGCGTCACCGTCTCCTTGTCGCTCCCGTCGCCGGCGAACCGCACGGTGCGCCGGTTGTCCGGGTCGACCAGGGCCCGGTATTCGCGCTCCGTGCCCTGGTAGACGTCCGGCACCCCGGGCATCGTCAGCTGCACCAGGGCGGCGCCCAGCACGTTCGCCCCGATGTGCGGCGCCAGCGACGTGCGCAGCGCCGCCACCCGCTCGCCGGGCGCCCCGCACGGTCCCGCCGCCACGAACCGGGCCACCGCCTCCTCGTACGCCGGCTCCTGCTCCGTCCAGGCGGTGTGCAGGCCCGCCTCGCGCACGTGCTTCAGCAGTGCCTCCCGCACCCGCTCCTCCCGCGCGGGACCCAGCCCGAACACCGTCTGCCAGGCGGCCCACACCAGCTGGGCGTCCGGCACCCCCTCACCGCCGCGCGTCACCTCGGCGAGGACGTCCGCCCAGCGCTCCGGGCACTCGGTGAGCACGTGCAGCGCCGCGCGCACGTCGGCGCTGCGCTTGGCGTCGTGCGTCGACAGGACCGTCCCGGTGGCCGGCCAGTCACGCTGCACGCGCGCGCAGTACGCGTGGAACCGCTCGGGGGACACCGCCGGGTCGCCGGGGTCCTGGCCCACCTCCGTCGCCGACAGCAGCGGCACGTAGCGGTAGAACGCGGTGTCCTCGACGGACTTGGCCCGCAGCGCCGATGCGGTCTGCGCGAACCGCGTACGGAACTCCACGTACGCCGGGCCGTCCCCGTACCGCCCGAGGACCAGGTCCCGTACGACGTCCACGGCCCCGGCCTCCTCGGGGACGGCGAAGGCGAGCCGGGCCTCGGCGGCGGCCTCCTCGGTGACCACCGCGGACGCGTCGGCGGACTCGTAGGGGCGGTAGACCTCCATCCGCACCAGCAGTTCCGTCAGGGCGGTGCGCAGCGCCCACGGCGCGCGGTCGCGCAGCCCGGTCTCCGCGGCCCTCGCGCACAGCCGGCCCGCCACCCGGGTCAGCCGGTCCGTCTCGGTCGCCAGCTCGTGCGTCAGCACCTTGTACGCGGCCCGCCGCACGGTGGCGTCCCAGTCGCCGCCCCGGTCGGTCTGCGGGGCCGCGAACCGCCGGTACTGGCCGAGCAGCTCGCCGAAGCCGGCCGGGTCGGCGAAGAGCCCGTCCACGTGCCGCAGGGCGTCGTAGCCGGTGGTGCCCGCGACCGGCCAGGAGGCCGGCAGCGGCTCGCCGTCGGCGAGGATCTTCTCCACCACGGTCCACCGGCCGCCGGTGGCCTCGTGCAGCCGCCGCAGATAGCCGTCGGGGTCGGCGAGCCCGTCGGGGTGGTCGACGCGCAGCCCGTCGACCACCCCCTCCCGGAGCAGCTCGAGGATCTTGGCGTGGGTCGCCTCGAAGACCTCCGGATCCTCCACCCGCACCCCGATCAGCTCGGAGATGCTGAAGAACCGCCGGTAGTTCAGTTCGGTGCGGGCCAGGCGCCACCACACGGGCCGGTACCACTGCGCGTCGAGCAACTGCGGCAGCGGCAGTCCCGCGGTGCCCTCCCGCAGCGGGAAGGCGTGGTCGTGGTAGCGCAGCACGTCGCCGTCCGCCTTCAGGTCGCCCGCGACCGTGCCCAGGGGCCCGCCGAGCACCGGCAGCAGCACCTGCCCGCCCTGGGCCTCCCAGTCGATGTCGAACCACCGCGCGTAGGGCGAGGAGGGGCCGTCGCGCAGCACCTCCCACAGGGCGCGGTTGTGGCGGGGGGACATCGCCATGTGGTTCGGGACGATGTCCAGGACCAGCCCGAGCCCGTGTTCCCGCGCGGTGCGGGCCAGCTCCCGCAGCCCTTCCTCACCGCCGAGTTCCTCGCGCACGCGCGTGGGGTCCACCACGTCGTAGCCGTGCCCCGAGCCGGGCACGGCCTCCAGGACGGGCGACAGATGCAGGTGGGAGACGCCGAGCGAGGCCACGTACGGCACCGCGTCCGCCGCCGCTCGGAACGGGAAGCCGGGCTGCAGCTGCAGCCGGTACGTGGCCGTGGGCACCGCCGGGTCAGGTCGCCTTGGGGTCATGGGAACCTACGTACCCGCGTGGCCGCCTTTCGTGTCATCGCCCGCGCCACCGGGTCACCCGTCGCCCGGACGGGTGAACCCGGACGGCGCCGCAGCGGCCGCTACGCCGGACGTCGCAGCACCGTCATGCTGCGGTCGGTGAGGGTCAGGGGGGTGCCGGCCGACACCTTCCGGCCGGTCCCGGGCGGCACGCCGTCCGCGCGTGCGGTGTCGACGACCACCTCCCACTGCTTGCCGTGGTCGACGGGCACCACGAAGTCCAGCGGCTTGGGGGAGGCGTTGAACATCAGCAGGAAGGAGTCGTCGGTGATCCGCTCGCCCCTCTGCCCCGGCTCGGAGATCGCGTTTCCGTTGAGGAACACCGTCAGCGCCGACGCCCGCGCGGAGTCCCAGTCCCGCTGGGTCATCTCCGCGCCCTCGGGAGTGAACCAGGCGATGTCGGAGAGGTCGTCGTGGGTGCCCTCCACGGGCCGCCCGTGGAAGAAGCGGCGCCGCCGGAAGACCGGGTGGTCCTTGCGCAGCCACACCATCGCCCGGGTGAACTCCAGCAGCCGCCGGCGCGGGTCCTCCTCGCCGTCCTCGCCCTTGCCGGGACCGGGCCAGTCGAGCCAGGCCAGTTCGTTGTCCTGGCAGTAGGCGTTGTTGTTGCCGCGCTGGGTGCGGGCCATCTCGTCGCCGTGGCTGAGCATCGGCACGCCCTGGGAGAGCATCAGCGTGGCGATGAAGTTGCGCATCTGCCGGTCCCGCAGGCGCAGTACGTCCGGGTCGTCGGTCTCGCCCTCGGCCCCGCAGTTCCAGGACCGGTTGTGGCTCTCCCCGTCCCGGTTGTCCTCGCCGTTGGCGTCGTTGCGCTTGTCGTTGTACGACACCAGGTCGTGCAGGGTGAAGCCGTCGTGGCAGGTCACGAAGTTGATCGAGGCCAGCGGGCGCCGCCCGTCGTCCTGGTACAGGTCGGAGGAGCCGGTCAGCCGGGAGGCGAACTCCGCGAGCGTGCGCGGCTCGCCCCGCCACAGGTCCCGCACGGTGTCGCGGTACTTGCCGTTCCACTCGGTCCACAGCGGCGGGAAGTTGCCGACCTGGTAGCCGCCCTCGCCCACGTCCCACGGTTCGGCGATCAGCTTCACCTGGGAGACCACCGGGTCCTGCTGCACCAGGTCGAAGAACGACGACAGCCGGTCCACCTCGTGGAACTGCCGGGCCAGGGTCGCCGCGAGGTCGAAGCGGAACCCGTCGACGTGCATCTCGGTGACCCAGTACCGCAGCGAGTCCATGATCATCTGCAGGACGTGCGGGGACCGCATGAGCAGGCTGTTCCCGGTGCCCGTGGTGTCCATGTAGTAGCGGCGGTCGTCGGTCAGCCGGTAGTACGACGGATTGTCGATGCCCTTGAAGGACAGGGTGGGGCCCAGGTGGTTGCCCTCGGCGGTGTGGTTGTAGACCACGTCGAGGATCACCTCGATGCCCGCCTCGTGCAGCGCCTTCACCGCCGACTTGAACTCCAGCACCTGCTGACCCCGGTCGCCCCAGGACGCGTAGGCGTTGTGCGGGGCGAAGAAGCCGATGGTGTTGTAACCCCAGTAGTTGTTCAGGCCCATGTCCACCAGGCGGTGGTCGTTGACGAACTGGTGCACCGGCATCAGTTCGAGCGCCGTCACCCCCAGTTCGGTCAGGTGCTCGATCAGCGCGGGGTGCGCGAGGCCCGCGTAGGTGCCGCGCAGTTCCTCCGGCAGCCCCGGGTGGCGCATCGTCAGCCCCTTGACGTGCGCCTCGTAGATCACCGTGTGGTGGTACTCCGTACGGGGGAGCCGGTCGTCACCCCAGTCGAAGTACGGGTTGACCACGACGGAGGTCATCGTGTGCGGCGCCGAGTCGAGGTCGTTGCGCCGGTCGGGGTCGTCGAAGTGGTAGCCGTACACCTCCTCTCCCCACCGCACCGACCCGCTGATCGCGCGCGCGTACGGGTCGAGCAGCAGCTTCGCGGAATTGCACCGCAGCCCCCGCTCGGGCGCGTACGGCCCGTGCACACGGAACCCGTACCGCTGCCCGGGCATGATCCCGGGCACGTACGCGTGCCGCACGAACGCGTCGCTCTCGCGCAGTTCGATCGCGGTCTCAGAGCCGTCGTCGTGCAGCAGACACAGCTCTACTCGGTCCGCGGCCTCCGTGAAGACCGCGAAGTTCGTTCCGGCGCCGTCGTACGTGGCACCGAGCGGATACGCCTCGCCAGGCCAGACCTGCATGGATACGACTCTTTCAGGTGTACGGCGCCGGTGGGGCGCCTTGGCTCCGAGTGTTCCCGTGTCTCCCCGAAAGGCGGGAACAACCTTCTACCCACGCCCGGCCGCCGACGACCCGCGCACCCGCCGCACTCGCTATGAATCCGCTCACTCCCGGGCGACGGTCGGCGGGAACGGTCGCACGGATACGGGAAGTTGGGAAACGACCCTGTCCATCGGGCTGCACCGTGCGCCACTGGCGGAGTACTCTCCTTGATCGTCGGGACGGGGAGTGCTCGGGGGAGCGGAAGGCGGTGCGCGGGTGGGGTCGGGAGGGCTGGAACTGCCCCCTGGTGGCGAGGGTCACGAGGGGAGCGGCTCCACGGACGTCCCGCCCGGTGCGGTGTCCCTGGCACGGCCGATGGACGCGGGTTCGATCGGGCCGGAGCTGGACTGGGACGCGGACGCCTGGCGCGAGGTGCGCACCCGCGCGCAGCGGGCCGGCCGCGCCTACATCTGGCTGAACCTGGTGGAACAGCGGCTGCGCTCGGTCGTGGCCGCCGTGCTGCGCCCCGTCTACGAGCCGGTGCACGGCGACGACTGGGTGGTGGCCGCGGCCGGGCCCGCCGGACAGGAGTGGGTGCAGCGCGCGGTCGCCGTGCGCGAGGTCAGCCGCCGCAAGGGCTACCTGCTCGACCCGGCCGACGACAACGTGCTGTCCTTCCTCACCCTGCCGCAGCTGCGCGAGCTGATGGTCCAGCACTGGCCCTGCTTCGAGCCGTACTTCGACGACCGCAGGGACGTCGAACTCGCCCTGGACGAGCTGGAGGTCACCCGCAACGTGGTCTCCCGCAACCGAGCGCTGTCCGAGGCGGTGCTGAGCCAGGCCGAGCGGGCCTCCGCTCGGCTGCTGGAGATGCTCGGTGCGGGCGGCGACGTGCCGTCGGCGCGCCGGCTGCCGGTCGACGCGGTGGAGGACCTGGTCGGCGACCGGTACGCCGACGTCGTCGCCGTCCACCCCGACCGGGTGCGGCTGCTGCGCCGGTTCCCGGCCGAGGACATCTTCGGCGGGGCCCGCCGCCTGGACGCCCTCGGGATCGGGCTCAACCTGCTGGTGCAGAACTTCTCCGGACGCCGTCTGGTCCGGCTCGCCGAGTCCGGCTGCCGGGTGCGCCTGCTGTTCCTGAACCCCGCCTCCAGCGCGGTCAAGCGCCGGGAGCGCGAACTGGGCATCAAGCGCGGGGAGCTCGGCCGCGCCGTCGAGATGAACATCCTCCACATGCGGCGCGTCCGGTCCCGGCTGCGCGACCCGGGCGCCTTCGAGATCCAGGTCTACGACGAGACGCCCCGCTGCACCGCCTACCTGGTGGACGGGGACGGCTCGGACGGCATCGCGGTCGTGCAGAACCACCTGCGGCGCGCCCGGGGGATGGAGGCGCCCGTGCTGGTCCTGCGCAACGGGACCAAGGTGGTCAAGCCGGGCGAGGCCGAGGAGGGCGCCCTGTTCCCCACCTACCGCGAGGAGTTCGAGCTGATGTGGGCGGATTCGCGGCCCGTGTCGTGAACTGCCCGCACCCGGGCCGGATGCGGGGGGGGGCCGTCGCGGCCGGTAAGCGGAATGCGGTCCTCTGATTGTCAGTGGCGCGTGGCAGGGTGGAGATCACTGGGGGAACGCACCACACAGAAGGGGGGCAGCCATGGGCTGGCACCGGGAGCCGCTGATCGGCTTCGACCTGGAGACGACGGGTACCGACCCGCACGAGGCACGCATCGTCACGGGCGCCGTGATCGAGGTCAGGGCGGGGGAGCCGATGGGCCGCCGCGAATGGCTGGCCGACCCGGGCGTGCCGATCCCGGAGGACGCGGTGGCGGTGCACGGCATCAGCACCGAGCGGGCGGCCGCCGAGGGCCGCCCGGCCGACCAGGTCGCCGACGCCATCGCCGGCGTGCTCACCGACTACTGGAGGACGGGCGTCCCGGTCGTCGCCTACAACGCCGCCTTCGACCTCACCCTGCTCTCCGCCGAGCTGCGGCGCCACCGGCTGCCGTCCCTGCGGGACCGGCTCGGCGGGGCGGATCCCGCGCCGGTCATCGACCCGTACACCATCGACCGCTCCGTCGACCGCTACCGGCGCGGCAAGCGGAACCTCGAAGCGGTCTGCACGGAGTACGGAGTCGTCCTCGACGCGGCGCACGACGCGACCGCCGACGCCCTCGCCGCGGCCCGGCTGGCCTGCGCGATAGCCGTCCGCCACCCCAAGGTCGCGGCCCTCGGCCCGGCGGAACTGCACCGCCGGCAGATCGAGTGGTACGCGGCGTGGGCGGCGGACTTCCAGGCGTTCCTGCGCCGCAAGGGCGACGCGAGCGCGGTGATCGACGGCACCTGGCCGCTGCGGGAGCCGGCCGGGGAGCGGGTCTGAGCCGTCCGGTGGGGCCTCAGAAGGGGTACCAGCGGACCGTCTCGTCGCCGTCCCGCAGGGACGCCACCCGGCGTACGAACTCGGCCAGGGCCTGGGGATTGCCCGGCGCGTGCTGGGCGACCCAGGCGCAGCTGGCGGTCTCCCGCGCGCCCCGCAGCACCGAGCAGCCCTCCCAGGCGCGCACGTCCCAGCCGTAGGTCCCGGTGAAGGAGGCGTACGCCTCGTCCGCAAGCCCGTAGCGGTCGTGGGAGAGCGCCATCACCACCAGGTCGTGCTCGCGCAGATCCGACGAGAAGGTCTCCAGGTCGACCAGCACCGGCCCGTCCGGCCCGACGTGCACGTTGCGGGGCAGCGCGTCGCCGTGGATCGGCCCCGGTGGCAGCTCGGGCGTCAGTGCCGCCGCGGCCGCGGCGAAGCCGTCGCGCCGCTCGCGCAGATACGCCGCGTCCGCCGGATCGACCGTGTCGCCCGCCAGGCGCAGCCAGCGTTCCACCCCGCCCAGCAGCTCGCGGGGCGGCAGTGCGAAGGGCGGGGCGGGCAGCGCGTGGACCAGCCGCAGCAGTTCGGCCAGATCCTTCGGCTCCGTGGGCCGCACCGCTTCCGGCAGCCGGTGCCACACGGTCACCGGGTGACCCTCGACCAGCAGAGCCTCGGGCTCGGCCGCCCGCACCGCGGGCACCCCCTCCGCCGCCAGCCACTCCGCGATGTCCAGTTGCCGGCGGGCCCGCTCCAGCAGCTCCGGGTCGCGGCCCACCTTGACGACCAGACCGGCGGCGGCGAACACCGCGTTCTCGCCGAGGGCGAGGAGCCGCGCGTCGCCCGCCCCGCCGGGCAGCACTCCGGCCGCCGCGAGGACCTCCCGCGCCCGTGCCTCGTCCATTCGTCCCCTCCATGTCCGTCCGCGTGCGACCGCCGGGATCCGGCCATCCGTCGGTCAGTCTCGCATTCCCACAGGTGGGCGGCGTGCGCGGTGCCTTGACGAGGCGGACCGCCTTCACGACCATGACCGGGCCCACCCCCGCGCCGTGCAAAGGGGCTGATCGCTTGACATCGGTGACCGAGGCGAGGAGATCCACGCCCCGCGCACCCGACCCGGGTCGCCCACGGGGCCGCGCCGTCGACCACGGCCCGTGGTTCCTGGTGCTGCCCGCGCTGATCCCGGTCCTCGTGCTCAGCGTCGGTCCGCTGCTCTACGGCATCCTGCTGGCCTTCACCGACGCCCAGTCCGGCCGCACCGAGCCCACCCGGTGGATCGGCACGCTCAACTTCCGGGACCTGGTGCAGGACACGCTGTTCTGGGAGTCGTTCCGCATCGGCCTGGTCTGGGCGGTGGGGGTGACGGTCCCGCAGTTCCTGCTGGCCCTCGGCCTCGCCCTGCTGCTCAACCAGGACCTGGGACTGCGCTGGCTCGCCCGCGCCCTCGCGATCGTCCCGTGGGCGATGCCCGAGGTCGTCGTCGGCATCATGTGGCGGATCGTCTACAACCCGGACGCCGGCCTCCTCAACGAGACGCTGCGCGACATCGGCCTGGGCGACGGCCGGGACTGGCTCAGCGGGCTCGCCACCGCCCTGCCCGCGGTGATCGTCGTCGGTGTGTGGGCCGGAATGCCCCAGACCACGGTCGCGCTCCTCGCCGGGCTCCAGAACACCCCGCGCGAGCTGCACGAAGCGGCCGCCGTGGACGGCGCCGGCGCCTGGCGCCGTTTCCGTACGGTCACCTGGCCCGCCATCCGGCCCGTCGCCCTCGCGATCACCGCGCTCAACCTGATCTGGAACTTCAACTCCTTCGCCCTGGTCTACGTGCTGACCAACGGCGGCCCCGGCGGACGCACCCGGCTGCCCATGCTCTTCGCCTACGAAGAAGCCTTCCGCTACGGCCAGTTCGGCTACGCGGCGGCGATGGGCTGCGTCATGGTCGCCGCGGTCTCGATCGCACTGGCCGTCTTCCTCGCCGGCCGGCTCAGGGGAGGTGACAGGGCATGAGGACCTCCGCCGCCGCCCGCGCCGGCCAGTACGCCGCGCTGCTCGCCTACCTCGCCTTCCTGGCCTTCCCGTTGCTCTGGCTGGTCTCCACCGCGTTCAAGCCCCCGGCCGAGCTGGCCGCCCTGCACCCGACCTGGATCCCCCGGGACCCCACCCTCGCCAACTTCCGGCAGGCCTTCGACGAACAGCCACTGCTGCGGGCCGCCCTCAACTCCCTGCTCGCTGCCGTCTCGGCCGCCGTCGTCGCCGTCGTCGTCGCCACCCTGACGGCCTACGTGATGGCCCGGCACCGCACCGCGCTCGCCCGGGCCGCCACGGGCTGGGTGGTGGTCAGCCAGGCGTTCCCGTTCGTCCTGCTGATCATCCCGCTGTTCCTGGTGCTGAAGAACCTGCACCTGATCGACTCGCTCCCCGGCCTGGTGCTGGTCTACGTCGTCTGGGCGCTGCCCTTCGCCCTGTGGATGCTCACCGGCTACGTCCGCGCCGTACCGGCCGAGCTGGAGGAGGCGGCGGCCGTCGACGGGGCCGGCCGGCTGCGGATCCTGCTGTCGGTGACCGGGCCGCTCCTCGCACCGGGGATCGTGGCGACCGCGCTGTTCGCCTTCGTCACCGCGTGGAACGAGTTCTTCTTCGCCCTCGTCCTGCTCAAGTCCCCTCAGAGGCAGACCCTTCCGGTGGTCCTCACCCACTTCATCGGTGCCGAGGGAGTCGCCGACCTCGGCCCGCTGGCGGCCGCCGTGTTCCTCGCGACGCTGCCCTCCCTGGTCGTCTTCGCGATCATCCAGCGGCGGATCACGGGCGGCATGCTCGCCGGGGCGGTGAAGAGCTGATGCGGACGAGGTTCCTGGTGGCGGCCCTCGCCGTCGTCCTGCTCCTGGCGGGCTGCTCCTTCGGCGGCACCCGCGACGACGGCCGGATCGTCCTGCGCTTCCAGTCCCTGGCCTGGCAGGACGAGTCGGTCGAGGTGACCAGGGAACTGGTCCGGGAGTGGAACGCCGGCCACCCGGACGTCCGCGTGGAGTACATCCAGGGAAGCTGGGACAGCGTCCACGACCAGCTGCTCACCTCCTTCGAGGGCGGCGAGGCCCCCGACATCGTCCACGACGCCTCCGACGACCTCGCCGACTTCGCCTACGGCGGCTACCTGGCCGATCTGACCGACCTGCTGCCCGAGCGGCTGAAGTCCGACATCCCGGAGAGCAGTTGGGAGACCGTCACCTTCGACGGCGGCGTCTACGGCGTGCCCTTCCTCCAGGAACCGCGCGTGCTCGTCGCCGACGCGAACCGGCTGAAGGAGTCGGGAGTCCGCGTACCGACCCCGGAACACCCCTGGACGTGGGAGGAGTTCCGGCAGGTGACGAAGCGGCTCAGCGGCGGGGGGAGGTACGGGGTGGCCTGGCCGCTCAAGGAGCCCGTGTCCGCCACGCTCAACCTGTCCCTCTCCGCCGGCGGGAAGCTCTTCCACCGGGGCCCCGACGGCAAGGTGACCGTGCGGTTCGAGGAGGGCGACGAGGTCGTCCCGCGCACCGTCCACGCACAGGTGAACACCGACCGCAGCGCCTCGCCCACCACGCTCGGCAGCGGCGGCTCCGACACCCTGCCCGGCCTCTTCGCCGGGACGTACGCGATGGTGCCGCTCGGCTTCTCCTACCGTCAGCAGATCGCCCAGCAGGCCCCCGAGGGCTTCGACTGGCAGGTGCTGCCCGCCCCGGCCGGAGCGGACGGACTCACCCAGGGCGTCAGTCCGCAGACGCTCTCCGTCGCCGAGGACTGCCCGCACAAGAAGGAAGCCGCAGCGTTCCTCGACTTCCTGCTCCAGCCGGAGAACATGGTCCGCCTCGCCCTCGGGGACTGGATGCTGCCCACCGGCCGCCGGGCCCTCGCCGACCCGGCCCTGCACACCGACGAACACGGCTGGGCCACCGGCACCGCGCTGGCCGGCCGTCTGCGCCCGGCCCCCGCACAGACCGTGCGCGGCTACCCCGAGTGGAAGGACAAGGTGGCCACCCCGGCCTTCCAGGAGTACTACAGCGGCGCGATCGGCCTCGACGGACTGCGCGAGCGGCTGGAGGAGGACGGCAACCTGGTGCTCGCCCGCTACCAGCGCTGAGCGCGGCCGTCCGAAAACCCGTTGCCCGCCGTCACGGCGGTCACCTAGCGTCCTCGTCGTGGGAGCCTTCAACGCGATCTACCACGCCGGTCCCGGCCGGGGCTGCACGCACTCCATGCGGATGCGCCGCGGTCCCGGAGCCCTGACCGGCCCGGGGAGCCAGGCCCGCTGATCCAGCCGGGCCGCCGTCCGCACGCCTCCCCCTGCTTTCCGCCGTCCTCCGGTCAGGGCACTCGTCTGCCCTTTTTCCCACGGAAGACAAGGACCGCAGGCCATGGCCCGCCCCACCCCCACCTCGCGCGCTCTCTCGCAGAACTTCCTCGCCGATCGCGCCACCGCCCGGCGCTTCGCCCGCCTCGCCGTCCCGCACGGCGGGCCCGCCCCGCTGCTGCTCGAAGTCGGCGCGGGCAAAGGCGCGCTGACCGACGTCCTCGCCCCGCTCTGCCGGGAGCTGCACGCCTACGAGATCGACCCGCGGCTCGTGCCCGCGCTGCGCGGCCGTTTCTCCGCCGTACCCCACGTCCGCGTCGTCGGCGCCGACTTCCTCGCCGCGCGTCCGCCACGCACACCGTTCTCCGTCGCCGGGAACGTGCCGTTCTCCCGTACCGCGGCCGTCGTCGACTGGTGTCTGCGCGCACCCCGCCTCACCGACGCCACCCTCCTCACCCAGCTCGAGTACGCCCGCAAGCGCACCGGTGACTACGGCAGCTGGACCCGGCTCACGGTGCTGACCTGGCCCCGCCACGAATGGCGGCTGCTCGCGCGGGTCGGCCGTCACTCCTTCCGGCCCGTGCCCCGGGTCGACGCGGGTGTCGTCCGCATCGTGCGCCGTCCCGTGCCGCTGCTCGACGCCGCCGCGTCCGACAGCTGGCGGAGCCTGGTCGACCTGGGCTTCTCCGGGGCCGGCGGCTCGCTGCACGCCTCCCTGCGCCGGGCCCACTCCCGGCGGCGGGTGGACGCCGCGTTCCGGGCGGCGCGGCTGGACGCGGGGGTGCTGGTGGGGGAGGTGGCGCCGCAGCGGTGGCTGCGGCTGCACGAGGTGCTGGCGCCGTGACCGGAAACAAGTTGCACGAGACGTATCGTCTCGTCTACGGTGCCGGTATGACCACTCCCGCGCACATCGCCATGTTCTCCATCGCCGCCCACGGGCACGTGAACCCGAGCCTCGAGGTGATCCGCGAGCTCGTGGCGCGCGGGCACCGGGTGACCTACGCGATCCCGCCCCACTTCGCCGGCAAGGTCGCCGAGACGGGCGCCGAACCCAGGCTGTGGAACTCCACGCTGCCGGGCCCCGACGACGACCCCGAGGCCTGGGGCACCACGCTGCTGGACAACGTGGAGCCGTTCCTGGCCGACGCCGTCCAGGCGCTCCCGCAGCTCATCGAGGCGTACGAGGGGGACACCCCCGACCTCGTCCTGCACGACATCGCCTCCTACCCGGCGCGGGTGCTCGCCCACCGCTGGGGCGTGCCCGCCATCTCCCTCTCGCCCAACCTGGTCGCCTGGGACGGGTACGAGGAGGAGGTCGCCGAGCCGATGTGGGAGGAGCCGAGGAAGACCGAGCGGGGACGGGCCTACTACGCCCGGTTCCACGCCTGGCTGGAGGAGAACGGGATCACGCGGCACCCCGACGACTTCGTCGGCCGCCCCGCCCGTTCGATCGTCCTGATCCCCAAGGCGCTCCAGCCGAACGCCGGCCGGGTGGACGAGAGCGTGCACTCCTTCGTGGGCGCCTGCCAGGGCGACCGCCGCGCGGAGGGCGACTGGCAGCGGCCGGCCGGCGCGGAGAAGGTCGTGCTGGTGTCGCTCGGGTCGTCCTTCACCAAGCAGCCGGCCTTCTACCGTCATTGCGTGGAGGCGTTCGCCGGGCTGCCCGGCTGGCACCTGGTGCTCCAGGTCGGCAGGCACGTCGGCCTCGACGAACTGGGGGACGTGCCGGACAACGTCGAGGTGCGCTCCTGGGTGCCGCAGCTCGCCGTCCTCAAGCAGGCCGACCTGTTCGTCACCCACGCGGGTGCCGGCGGCAGCCAGGAGGGGCTGGCGACGGCCACGCCGATGATCGCCGTGCCGCAGGCGGTGGACCAGTTCGGCAACGCGGACATGCTGCAGGGACTGGGTGTGGCCCGGCACGTCCCGGCCGGGGAGGCGACCGCGGAGGTGCTGAGGGCGGCGGCCCTCGCCCTGGTCGACGACCCGGACGTGGCCCGGCGGCTGAAGGACATCGCCGCGGACACGGCGGGCGAGGGCGGCACGGCCCGTGCGGCCGACCTCATCGAGGCCGAGCTGCCCGAGCGGCGCTGACCCCCGCCGCCTGCACTGTCCCTCCGGTGCCGCGGGGCCCGGGAGGCACCATTGCCCCCCGCGCACGAGAAGGGCCCGGCGGTACTCCGCCGGGCCCCGGTGCCTCACCGGATCACACCGGCACGCGCTCACCCTTGCCGCCCCGGGCCCCCGGCGCGGCTGCCGCCACCGCCTCCGGCGACTCGTCGTGGGTCAGGTCCGGCATCCGGTGCAGCCACTTCGGCAGGTACCAGTTGCGCTCGCCCAGCAGCGCCATCACCGCGGGGAGCAGCACGCCCCGGATGATCGTCGCGTCGATCAGCACGGCCGCCGCCAGGCCGACGCCCATCTGCTTCATGGACTGCATGGACAGCGTCCCGAAGATCGCGAACACGGCGACCATGATGACCGCGGCGCTGGTGACCACACCGGCCGTGGTGACCACCCCGTGCTGGATCGCGTCCCGCGTGGTGCGGCCCCGCATCCGTGCCTCGCGGATCCGGGAGACGACGAACACGTGGTAGTCCATCGACAGGCCGAACAGGATCACGAACAGGAACAGCGGCAGCCAGGTGATGATCGCGCCGACGCCCTCCGCGCCCACCAGGGAAGCGCCCCAGCCGTGCTGGAAGACCGCCACGAGGATGCCGTACGCGGCGCCCACCGACAGCAGGTTGAGCACGATCGAGGTGATCGCGACCGTCAGGGAGCGGAACGACAGCAGCATCAGCAGGAAGGCGAAGACGACCACGAAGACGAAGACCGGGACCACGGACCCCACCAGCTGGTCGTTGAAGTCCTTCGAACCGGCGACCTGCCCGGTGATCGGTGCCTCGACACCGTCCACCGTGCCGAGTGTGGCGGGCCGTACCTCGTCACGCAGCGTGTCCAGGCTCGCGCCCGCCTTCTCCTGGTCGGAGCCGCCCACCAGCGGTACGTAGACGAAGGCGATGTTCTTCTCGTCGTGCAGCCTGATCTCGACCGGCCCGCGCGAGGCGCCCGATTTGACCGCCTGCTCGCGGAAGTCGGCGAGCGCGGCCTTCACCTCGGGGGCGTTGATGTCGTCCGCCCTGACGACCACCTCGGCCGGCTCGGAACCGCCGGGGAAGGCCTCGTTGACCCGGTTGTAGGTCTGCACGATCGGCAGCGAGTCACCGAACTCCTGGTCCAGCGTGAGGTTCTGGGTCTTCATGCCGATCGCCGGAGCGGCGACGGCGAGCAGCGCGCCGGTCGCCACCACGGCCGCGACCAGCGGCCTGGCGAGGACCCGCTTCAGCACCGCGGTCCAGAACCGGCTGTCGTTGCCGCCGTTCGCGCGCCGCTTGCGCAGGAACGGCAGGCGGCCCTTCTCGACCCGCTCGCCCAGCAGCGAAAGGAGCGCCGGGAGGACGGTGACCGACCCGACCATGGCGACCGCCACGACCATCAGCGAGGCCAGACCCATCGCCTCGAACTCGGCCAGCCCGGTGAACAGCATGCCCGCCATCGCCACGCACACGGTGACACCGGAGACGACGATCGCCCGGCCACTGGTCGCCGCGGCGATCCGCAGCGCCGTCTGCGCGTCCCGTCCGGCCGCCCGCTCCTCACGCTCACGGCGCAGGTAGAACAGGCAGTAGTCGACACCGACGGCCAGACCCACCAGCAGCATCACCGAGTTCGCGGTCTCGCTCATCGGCTGGAGGTGGCTGACCAGGCCCATCAGACCCATTGTCGCCATGATCGCGGTGATCGCCAGCGCCACCGGCAGCAGCGCCGCCACCAGCGCGCCGAACGCGATCAGCAGGATGCCGAGCGCCACCGGCACCGCCGAGTACTCGGCCTTCTTGAAGTCGGCGCCGAAGGCGTCGTCGAACGTCTTCATCATGCTGGCGCCGCCGATCTCCTCGATCCGCAGCGAGCCGTGGTCCTTCTGGACGTCCTCCACGGCCTTCAGCACCGGCTCGACACGGTCACCGGCCGTGTCGGAGTCGCCGCGCATGTCGAACTGGACGAGCGCGCTGCGCCCGTCCTGCGAGATGGTGTCGCTGTCGTACGGCGAGGTGACCTCGGTGACCTGGCCGGTCTTCTCGACGGCCGCGACGACCGCGGTGACCGCCGACCGGAACTCCTCGTCCGTGGCCGTGAGGCCCTCGTCCTTCGCCTGGACGAGCACGGTCTCACTGGCCGGCTCCTCGATGCCGGCGTCCTCGACGATGCGGGCGGCGGTGCTGGTCTCCCCCTTGAGCTGGTCGCTGTTGCCGACGTCGACGCGGCCCGCGGCCGAGCCGAGACCCATCGCCAGCACCACGAACAGCACCCAGATACCGACGGCCGCCCAGCGGTGCCGGGCGCTCCAGCCGCCGGCCCGGGCCGCGAGGCCCCGTACCCGCGAATCTCCGTTCCCCATGACGGGCTCGCTCCCTCGTGTTCGGCAGCGACCCCCTGCCGCCACCTGACCTTTCGAAGGTATGGGCCGCGTCAGCGTGTCTCGTCGTGCTGTCCGGTGAAGCTCGGGGGAGCGGAGTCATCCCATCGGCGTTCCCGCCCTCCCCACTGCGGAGGACAGCTGTCCCCTACATGTACCCCGACATGTGAGGGCCGGAGATCAGGGTCAGGACCGATGCGGATCACGCCACCCGGCTTCGTCACCGTTCTATCGTGTGGAGCATGGCGACGAGATACGCGGCGCTGCTGCGCGGCATCAACGTGGGCGGCGGCCGGAAGGTCCCGATGGCCGAACTGCGCACCCTCATGGAGGGCCTCGGCCATGACGAGGTGCGCACCCACCTCCAGAGCGGCCAGGCGGTGTTCGCCTCCGGCCGCGGGGACGAGGAGCCGATCGCCGCCGAACTGTCCGCGGCGATCGAACGCCGCTTCGGTTTCGCGGTGGACGTGATCGTCCGCGACCACGCCTACCTGAAGGCCGTCGCCGAGGCCTGCCCCTACCGGGCCGGCGAGCTGGAGCCCAAGCAGCTCCACGTCACCTTCTTCTCCGCGCCCGTCACACCCGACCGCTTCGCCGGGATCGACCCCGACGCCCACCGGCCCGAGGAGTTCAGCCTCGGCGACCGCGCCCTCTACCTCTACGCCCCCAACGGCCTCGGCCGCTCCAAGCTCGCCGAGCACCTGTCCAGACCGCGCCTCACCCGGGGCATCGTCGCCACCAGCCGCAACTGGAACACGGTGACGAAGCTCGTGGAGCTCACCGAGGGCTGACCGGCCGGGACCCGCCGCGATGGGACCAGTGACCGGGCCATGAAGTGGACCGATCCACGAGCACGGCACCGAGGACTTCGACGCCGTGATCGCCGCGTCGCTCACCGAGCTCGGCCTGCCCGGCGACCTGGCGGCGGCCGCACACGACCCCGCGGACGCCGACGCCGTGCGCCGCAGCCACGAGGCGGGCGCCGAGCCGGACACGGGCGCCTACGTGGGGACGCCCACCCTCCACCCCTCCACGTCGACGGCACGGTGTGGTCCGGGCCCGTCCTGCGGGCCGTACCCCGGGGCGAGCGGGCGGCCGCCCTCTTCGACGGTTTCCGGGTGCCGGCCGGCGACCCCGACCTCTTCGAGCTGAAGCGCACCCGCACCGGCGGCCTCTCCTTCGGCTGAACGGCGCGGCCGGCGGGTCAGGCGCCGACCGCGGCGAGCAGCGGCACCCGCGCCGCGTCGTACCGCTCCAGCAGCACCCGCGCCACCTCCGGCGCCGGACCCAGCACGTCCGCCAGGACGTCCGCCTCGGCCGCACCGCGGGCGATCCGGTCCGGCAGGCGGCCGGGAGCCAGGACGTACGGGGCGACGGCGACGCGTGCGCAGCCCAGGGCGCGCAGTTCGCGGACCGCCTGCTCGGTGCGGGGCAGGGATGCGGAGGCGAACGCAGGCCGCACGGCGCACCAACCGGTGTGCCGCCACTCCCGCGCGGTTTCTGCGATCACTGCGATCGCCTCCGGGTCGGAGGACCCCGCCGAGGCCAGCACGACCCCGGTCGAGGACTTGTCGGTGGGCGTCAGGCCCGCCTCGTACAGCCGCCGCTCCAGGGCCGCGAGCAGCAGCGGGGACGGGCCGAGCACCCCGGCCTGGCGGATCCGCAGCCGGGGCGGGGCCTCGGCCAGCACCGCCGGGATGTCCGACTTGGCGTGGAAGGCGCGGGTCAGCAGCAGCGGAAGGGCCACCACCTCACGGACCCCCTCGGCGTCCAGGGACTCCAGCACCCCCTGCACGGAGGGCACGTTGAAGTCCAGGAAGCCGGTCTCCACCCGCAGTCCCGGCCGCAGCGACCGCACCCGCCGCACCAGGTCGTGCACGGTCGCGGCGTGCCGCGGGTCGCGGCTGCCGTGGGCGACGACGAGAAGTACCGGACGGTGCATGGCGTGCCTCAGCTCTTCACCAGCAGACCACGGCTGCGCAGCACCCACCGCTCCAGGGGACTGAAGATCAGCAGGTCGATGGCGATACCGACGGTCAGGATCAGCCCGATGGCCTCGAAGACCATGGCCATGTCGCTGGCGTTGCGGCCGTTCTCCAGCAACTGGCCCAGGCCGATGCCGAGGTCCGGGAAGGACGCGATGATCTCCGCGGCCATCAGCGAACGCCAGGAGAACGCCCAGCCCTGCTTCAGACCGGCCACATAGCCGGGCAGCGCGGCCGGCAGCACGATGTGCCAGGTGCCCTTCAGTCCGGTCGCGCCCAGCGTGCGGCCGGCCCGCAGGAACAGCGGAGGCACCTGGTCGACGCCGGAGACCAGGCCGTTGGCGATCGAGGGAACCGCGCCGAGCAGGATGACGGCGTACATCATCTGGTTGTTCAGGCCCAGCCAGATCACCGCCGGCGGCACCCACGCCACCGACGGCAGCGACTGCAGACCGGACAGGATCGGCCCGATCGCCGCCCGCACGAACCTCACCCGCGCCACCAGCAGCCCGAGCGGGGTGCCGATCAGCAGCGCGAAGAAGAAGCCGAGCAGACCGCGCGAGACGCTGGTCCAGATGTAGCCGAGCAGCTCACCCTTGAGCCAGGCCTGCTGGAGGACCTCCCACACGGCGCCCGGTGAGGGCAGCTTGGTCGGATCGTCGACGATGCGGAAGGAGACCAGGGCCTGCCACACCGCCAGTACCAGGGCGATGGCGATGACCGGCGGCAGGATCTTCTCCACGAAGGTCTGCCGCAGCGGCTTGCGTCCGGTCTGCACCGTCTCCAGTGCGTCGAGGCCCGCCTCCAGACCGGCGAGGTCGCCCCCGTCCCGGTCCTTCGCGGTCGTCTCAGTGCTGGCCATGGCGGCGGATCTCCCCACGGAGTTCTTCGGTGATCTCGACGGACAGTTCCGCCACGGCGGTGTCCTCGATGCGGCGCGGATGCGGGATGTCCACGGTCCACTCGCGGGCGATCCGGCCCGGGCGGGAGGACAGCAGCACCACCCGCTGCGCGAGCCGGACGGCCTCGCGCACGTTGTGCGTGACGAACAGGACGGACAGCCGCGTCTCGCGCCAGATCCTGGTCAGCTCGTCGTGCAGCACGTCCCGCGTGATGGCGTCCAGTGCCGCGAACGGCTCGTCCATCAGCAGCAGCTTGCTCTCCTGGGCGATGGCCCGGGCCAGCGCCACCCGCTGCCGCATGCCGCCGGACAGCTCGTGCACCCGCTTGCCGTGCGCGCCCTTCAGCCGGACCAGCTCGAGCAGTTCCTCGGCCCGGCCGCGGCGCTCGTTCTTCGGCACACCCCGCAGCTTCAGGGCGAGTTCGATGTTCTTGCCCGCGGTCAGCCACGGGAAGAGCGCGTGTTCCTGGAACATCAGCGCCGGCCGGCCGTCCGTGCTGATCACGCCGGACGTGGGGCGGTCCAGCCCCGCGACCAGGTTGAGCAGCGTGGACTTGCCGCAGCCCGAGGCACCCAGGAGGGTGACGAACTCACCGGGCGCGACATCGAGGGTGATGTCGTCCAGCACGAGCTGCTGCCCGGCGGGGCCCGCGAACGACTTCGAGACGTGCTCGATGCGGGCGGCGTGGGTGGCCGCCTCGGTGCCGTCGGCGGCCTTGGCGAGGGTCGTGGCCATGGTCGTCACCTCCTGGGAATCTTCGTGATCCGGGCTTACTTGGCGCCGAGTCCTGCGTCGTCGACGGCCGGTCCGCCGGCGGCCTTCAGGACCTTGTTGAGCGGCGTGAGGTCGTAGATGCCGTTCAGGTCGGGCTGCTCCAGCAGACCCGCCTTGACGGCGTGCCCCGCCTGCGCGTCGAGCGTGGCGGCCAGCGGGTCGTCGGTGAACGTGATCGACTCCCACGCCGGGTCGAGCACCTCGGCGGGCAGCGCCTTGCCCGAGTCGGCCTCCAACTGCTCGTTGGCGGCGGCCTTCGCCTCGTCCGGGTTGGCGTTGATCCACTTGTTGGTCTCGACGGTCGCCCTCAGCACCGCCTCGACGGCCTTCGGGTGTTCCCTCAGAAACTCCTGGCGCACGATGACGTTCGTGATCACGAACTTCTCGTCCGGCCACAGGGACGCCTCGTCCAGCAGCACCTCGCCGCCCTCGGCGACCAGCTTCGAGGCGGTCGGCTCCGGCACCCACGCGCCGTCGACGGAACCGGCCTTGAAGGCGTCCGGGGTGACCTTGTTGTCGCTGCGGACGACCGTGACGTCACCCTTGCCGCTCTGCGCGTCGACCTTCCAGCCCTGCTCGGCCACCCAGTTGAGGAACGCCACGTCCTGGGTGTTGCCGAGCTGCGGGGTGGCGATCCGCTTGCCCTTGACGTCCTTCAGGGACGTCACCTTGTCCGGGTTCACCACGAGCTTGACCCCGCCGGACGCCGAACCGCCGATGATCCGCAGGTTCTTGCCGCCGGACTTGGTGTAGCCGTTGATGGCGGGGGAGGGGCCGATGAAGCCGATGTCGATGGAGCCGGAGTTGAGCGCCTCGATCTCCGACGGCCCCGCGTTGAAGGTCGCGTAGGTGGCCTTGGTGGCGCCGAGTTCCTTCTGGAACAGACCCCTCTTGTTCCCCACGAGGGCGGTGCCGTGGGTGAGGTTGCCGAAGTAGCCGATCCTGACGGAGTCGAGTCCGTCGATCTTCTTCGCCCCGGCGGCGACCTTCACGGAGTCGTCGTCCTCGGCCTGGGACCCGTAGCCGCAGGCGGCCAGGGAGAGCAGCGGGAGCACGGCTGTGACGGCGAGGGCACGGCGCAGGACGGATGTGGCAGGCACGGGAGGTGTTCCTCTCGGAGGCCCGGCGGTCACGGTCTCTCAGGTCGTGGCCGGGAAGTCGGCAGGTTTTCGTCTACGGCGGTGGGAGGTGAGGGCGCGCGAGCGGTGCGCGTACGTCATCGCACACATCGCCCCACTCCGCCCTGGCCGGCGCCGACGGCCCCGCTGCCGACACGGCCGCCCTCCTTCGCGAACCCGGTATAGAAATCCGTGGAGTTCATGGTCAGAAGTCCCACCCGTCGTCCCCGGCCTCGTCCCTGACCGGCTCGGGAGCCGCGAACGACTCGCCGACCATGCCCGCGGTCAGCGTGGTGCCGTCGCTGGGATCGATGAGGATGAACGACCCGGTGCGCCGCGAGTCCGCGTAGGAGTCGGCGGGGAGCGGCTCGGCGGTACGGATCTTCACCCGGCCGATGTCGTTGGCGACGAGCCGGCCCGGGTGCGGGTGCAGGGACAGGTCGTCCAGCGTGAGACGGGCCGGGATGTCCTTCACGATCGCCTTGACCGTGCGGGTGCCGTGCTTGAGCAGGACCCGGTGGCCGACGGTCAGCGGCTGGTCGGCGACGTGGCACACGGTGGCCTCGACGTCCTGCGAGGTGGCGGGCGCGTCCTTGCTGGGGACGATCAGGTCACCGCGGGAGATGTCGATGTCGTCGGCCAGCAGCAGCGTCACCGACTGCGGGGTCCAGGCGACGTCCACGGCCTCGCCCAGCAGGTCGATCCCGCTGACCGTCGTCGTCCGCCCGGACGGCAGCACGGTCACCTCGTCACCCACCCGGAAGGTGCCGGCGGCTATCTGGCCGGCGTAGCCCCGGTAGTCCGGGTGCTCGGCGCTCTGCGGCCGGATCACGTACTGCACGGGCAGCCGCGCGTGGCAGTGCGCCAGGTCGTGGCTGACCGGGACCGTCTCCAGGTGCTCCAGCACCGTCGGGCCGCCGTACCAGTCCATGTGCGCGGACGGGTCCACGACGTTGTCCCCGACCAGGGCGGAGATCGGGATCGCGGTGACCTCCGGGACCCCCAGCTCGGTCGCGTACGCCGTGAACTCCTCGGCTATGGACGCGAACACGGGCTCGGCGTAGTCGACCAGGTCCATCTTGTTGACGGCGAGCACGACGTGCGGGACGCGCAGCAGCGCGGCGATCGCGGCATGCCGGCGGGTCTGCTCGACGACGCCGTTGCGGGCGTCGACGAGGATCACCGTCAGCTCGGCGGTGGAGGCGCCGGTGACCATGTTCCGCGTGTACTGCACGTGCCCGGGGGTGTCGGCGAGGATGAACCGCCTCCGGGGCGTGGCGAAGTAGCGGTAGGCCACGTCGATGGTGATGCCCTGCTCCCGCTCGGCCCGCAGGCCGTCGGTGAGCAGCGCGAGGTCGGGCGCCTCCTGGCCCCGGCTCGCCGACGCCCGCTCCACGGCCTCCAGCTGGTCGGTGAGGACCGACTTGGAGTCGTGCAGCAGCCGGCCCACCAGGGTGGACTTGCCGTCGTCGACGGAACCGGCGGTGGCGAACCGCAGCAGGGTGGTCTCCGCGAGCGCCTCGCTCGTGATCGTGCTCATGTCTAGAAGTACCCCTCGCGCTTGCGGTCTTCCATCGCGGCCTCGGAGAGCTTGTCGTCGGCGCGGGTGGCACCGCGCTCGGTGAGCCGGGAGGCGGCGATCTCGGCGATCACCTTCTCGATGGTGTCGGCGTCGGACTCCACCGCGCCGGTGCAGGACATGTCGCCCACGGTGCGGTAGCGCACGAGCCGCTTCTCGATCCGCTCGCCGTCCTTGGGGCCGCCCCAGTCGCCGGCGGTGAGCCACATGCCGGAACGGGCGAAGACCTCCCGCTCGTGCGCGTAGTAGATCTCGGGCAGTTCGATGCCCTCGCGGGCGATGTACTGCCACACGTCCAGCTCGGTCCAGTTGGACAGCGGGAACACGCGGACGTGCTCACCGGGGGCGTGCCGGCCGTTGTACAGGTTCCACAGCTCGGGGCGCTGGCGGCGCGGGTCCCACTGGGAGAACTCGTCGCGCAGCGAGAACACCCGCTCCTTCGCGCGGGCCTTCTCCTCGTCGCGGCGCCCGCCGCCGAAGACCGCGTCGAACCGCTCGCTCTGGATCCTCTCGGTGAGCGGCAGGGTCTGCAGCGGGTTGCGGGTGCCGTCCGGGCGCTCCTTGAGCACCCCGCGGTCGATGTAGTCCTGGACGGACGCGACGTGCAGCCGCAGCCCGTGCCGGGCGACCGTGCGGTCCCGGTAGTCGAGCACCTCGGGGAAGTTGTGCCCGGTGTCCACGTGCAGCAGCGAGAACGGGACCGGCGCCGGGGTGAACGCCTTCAGCGCCAGGTGCAGCATCAGGATGGAGTCCTTGCCGCCGGAGAAGAGGATCACCGGCCGCTCGAACTCGCCCGCCACCTCGCGGAAGATGTGCACCGCCTCGGACTCGAGGGCGTCCAGGTGCGAGAGGGCGTACGGGCTGTCCGTCCCCTCCCGGACAGTGGCGGCGGTCGTCATGCCAGTCCCCTTTCGCTGAGCAGGGCGTCCACCGACGCCGCGGACTCCCGCACGGTCTGGTGCTGCGACTCGATCCGCAGATCGGGCGTCTCGGGCTCCTCGTACGGGTCGTCCACACCGGTCAGCCCGGTCAGTTCACCCGCGGCCTGCTTGGCGTACAGACCCTTCACGTCGCGTACGGAGCACACCTCGACCGGGGTCGCCACGTGCACCTCGACGTAGGGTGTGCCGCCCGCGGCGTGCCGCTTGCGGACCGCCTCCCGGCTGTCGGCGTACGGCGCGATCACCGGGACGAGCACGGTGACGCCGTTGCGGGCGAGCAGTTCGGCGACGAAGCCGATGCGCTGCACGTTGGTGTGCCGGTCCTCGCGGCTGAAGCCGAGGCCTGCCGAGATGAACTCGCGGATCTCGTCGCCGTCGAGCACCTCGACCCGCCGGCCCCGCTCGCGCAGCCGGGCGGCCAGCTCGTGGGCGATGGTGGTCTTGCCGGCGCTCGGCAGACCCGTGAGCCAGACGGTGGCTCCGGTCGTCACGTGATTCTCCTGGTTCGTCGAAGGCGCGGTCATGGTCAGCCGTGCAGCCCGCACTCGGTCTTGGAGCGGCCCGCCCAGCGGCCGGCGCGGGCGTCCTCGCCCTCCAGCACCCGGCGGGTGCAGGGCGCGCAGCCCACGGAGGCGTAACCGTCCGTCAGCAGCGGGTTGGTGAGGACGCCGTGCTCGGCGACGTAGGCGTCCACGTCGTCCTGGGTCCAGCGGGCGATGGGGGAGACCTTCACCTTCCGCCGCTTCTCGTCCCAGCCGACGACCGGGGTGTTCGCCCGGGTGGGGGACTCGTCGCGGCGCAGGCCGGTCGCCCAGGCCGCGTAGCCCTTCAGTCCCTCCTCCAGCGGCTGCACCTTGCGCAGCTTGCAGCACAGGTCGGGGTCGCGGTCGTGGAGCCTCGGGCCGTACTCCGCGTCCTGTTCGGCGACCGTCTGCCGCGGGGTCAGCGTGATGAGGTGGACGTCCATCACGGCCTCGACCGCGTCCCGGGTGCCGATGGTCTCCGGGAAGTGGTAGCCGGTGTCGAGGAACACCACGTCGACGCCGGGCATCACCCGGGAGGCGAGGTGGGCGACCACCGCGTCCTCCATCGAGGAGGTCACGCAGAACCGCTTGCCGAAGGTCTCGGCGGCCCACCGCAGGATGTCCGGCGCCAAGGCGTCCTCCAGGTCGCGGCCCGCCTGCTGGGCCAGCGCCTTCAACTCGTCTGTGTCCCGCTCTTCCTGAACAGCCGTCATGTCCGGTCCCCTCCCGTGTCGGATCGCTCGAGTCCCCGGGCGAGCAGCCCGAGGAACTTCAGCTGAAAGGCTCGGTTGCACGCGCCGCATTCCCAGGCCCCGTGGCTCTGTTCGCCCGGACGCAGGTCCTCGTCACCGCAGTAGGGGCAGTGGAACGGCGCCGCACGCTCGCTCACGACAGGGCCTCTTCGGAGGCGCGGCCGACCCAGGCCGCGAAGCGCTCGCCGTCCTCGCGCTCCTCCTGGAAACGTCCCAGGATCCGCTCGATGTAGTCGGGCAGTTCGTCCGCGGTGACCTTCAGGCCGCGCACCTTGCGGCCGAACCCGGCCTCCAGGCCGAGCGCGCCGCCCAGGTGCACCTGGTAGCCCTCGACCTGCTCGCCCCGCTCGTCGAGCATCAGCTGTCCCTTGAGACCGATGTCCGCCACCTGGATGCGGGCGCAGGCGTTCGGGCAGCCGTTGAGGTTGATGGTGATCGGCTCGTCGAAGTCCGGGATGCGGCGCTCGAGTTCGTCGATCAGCGAGGCGCCGCGCGCCTTGGTCTCGACGATGGCGAGCTTGCAGAACTCGATCCCGGTGCAGGCCATGGTGCCGCGCCGGAACGGCGAGGGCTTCGCGCTGAGGTCCAGCGCCTCCAGGGACTCCACGAGGGAGTCGACCCGGTCCTGCTCCACGTCGAGGATGATCATCTTCTGTTCGACGGTGGTCCGCACCCGGCCCGAGCCGTGGGCCTCCGCGAGGTCCGCGATCTTGGTGAGGGTGGTGCCGTCGACGCGGCCGACGCGCGGCGCGAACCCGACGTAGTAGCGGCCGTCCTTCTGGCGGTGCACGCCGATGTGGTCGCGCCACTGCTGTACCGGCTGCTCGGGCGCGGGCCCGTCGGTCAGCTTGCGCTTCAGGTACTCGTCCTCCAGCACCTGCCGGAACTTCTCCGCGCCCCAGTCGGCGACCAGGAACTTCAGCCGGGCGCGGTTGCGCAGCCGGCGGTAGCCGTAGTCGCGGAAGATCGACAGGACGCCCTCGTAGACGTCGGGGACGTCCTCGAGCGGCACCCAGGTGCCCAGCCGCACGCCCAGCTTGGGGTTGGTGGACAGGCCGCCGCCGACCCACAGGTCGAAGCCCGGCCCGTGCTCGGGGTGGCGGACGCCGACGAACGCCACGTCGTTGATCTCGTGCACCACGTCGAGGACGGGCGAGCCGGAGATGGCCGTCTTGAACTTGCGGGGCAGGTTGGAGTACGCCTTGTTGCCCAGGACGCGGCGCTTCATCTCCTCCAGCGCCGGGGTGCCGTCGATGATCTCGTCCTCGGCGATGCCGGCGACGGGGGAGGCGATCATCACGCGCGGGGTGTCGCCGCAGGCGGTGACCGTGGACAGGCCGACGCCCTCCAGGCGCTCCCAGATCGCGGGCACGTCCTCGATGCGGATCCAGTGGTACTGGACGTTCTGCCGGTCGGTGATGTCGGCGGTGCCGCGCGCGAACTCCTGCGAGACCTCACCGATCACCCGCAGCTGCTGGGTCGTCAGCGCCCCGCCGTCGATGCGCACCCGCAGCATGAAGTACGTGTCGTCCAGCTCCTCCGGCTCCAGGACCGCGGTCTTGCCGCCGTCGATGCCGGGCTTGCGCTGGGTGTAGAGACCCCACCAACGCATCCGCCCGCGCAGGTCGTTGGGGTCGATCGAGTCGAAGCCGCGCTGGGAGTAGATCGTCTCAATGCGTGTCCGCACGTTGAGACCGTCGTCGTCCTTCTTGAACTGCTCGTTGCCGTTGAGAGGGGTCAGGTGCCCCACGGCCCACTGGCCCTCTCCGCGGTGACGGCTCACCTTGCGGCGGGGGGTCGCGACGGCAGGCTTCTGCGGGGTGGCGGCCATGGCTGATACGTCCTTCGGGACAGCGACGGGTGGTGTCGGCGCGCAGCGCCGTCGGTGCGGGCGGCGGGAAAAAGGCTCTGACCTGCGCATAAGGGCGCACGGAGTGACGTGCGCGTCGTTGCGCGAGGGGTGAGGCGGGAAGGGGGTGCCGGGCGGTGCCGGGTGCTCCTAGCGCGCCGGACAGATGGCGCTGGACATGCGGCCGAGGTCGACGTGCCGCCGACTCACCAAGGCGATTCCAGTTCCGAACATGACGGAAGCCTGGCACGGAGATCTGGACACAGTCCAGCTTCGTCCAAAGTGCGGACACCCTTGTCTCGAAAGGAGAGATAAGGGTGTCCTTGGTCACAAGCGCCGCGAGCGGCCTTGCCGGTGCTGGTCAGGCCGGGTAGGCACCGGGCCACGGACCGGGAGTGGCCACTTCCGGCTCGTCCTCGACCTTGGTGTCGAAGAGGGTGAAGCCCCGGCGCAGGTAGTTGTCCATGGCGTGCTCGCCGTCCTTGCTGCACGTGTGCAGCCACACCCGCCGCGTCGGCTTGAGTCCCGGGTGCCGCGCGGCGAGGTCCCAGGCGCGCGCCGTGCCGTACGACAGCAGATGCCCGCCGATGCGGCGCCCGCGGAAGGCGGCGATCAGACCGAAGTAGACGATCTCGACGACCCCGTCCTCCTGCGCCTTCAACTCCACGTACCCGGCCGGCGTGCCGCGGTCGTAGGCGACCCACGTCTCCACCCCGGGCCGGTCCAGGTGCTCCGTCCACTGCGCGTACGTCCAGCCCAGCCGGTCGGTCCAGCGGATGTCACCGCCGACCGAGGAGTACAGGAAGCGGCTGAACTCGGGCGAGGGCACCTCGGAGCGGACCACCCGCACGTCCCCCTCGGGCACGGCGGCCGGGCGGAGGTCGGTGGGCGCCGTCTGCTCCAGGGACCAGGTGGTCACGGCGATGGTCGTCATGTCCGAAAGGGAACCATCCGCCACCCACGCCTGTCGAACGCCTGATTCACGGCGCGGACCGTGAGGCGGTCCGGACCGGACCTAGTCGTCGAGGGACCGGTCGACCGAGGCCAGCGGCAGGGCGAACAGCATCCGCCCGGACTGCGACCACACCTCGCCCGTCTCCTGCCAGTAGGACAGGGACGTCGCCTCGCCGCTCCAGCAGCGGTGCGTCTCGTCCGCCCCGCAGCGGGTGGGGCTGGCCCCGTCCGTGTCCTGCCGCCACAGCGTGCCGCGCTCGTCCGGCGTCCCGGTCATCCGGCCCAGGTACCACCCCGACCGGTACGACAGCACGCTGCGCACATGGGTCAGTTCGGTCTCGTACACCGCCACCGGATCCGCCTCGAGCAGTCCGGTCCGCTCCGGCCGGGCGCTGAACGCGTACCGCCACAGCCGGGTCGGCCCCTCCTCGTCCGCGGGCGTCGCCTCGTGCGCGACCAGACTGTCCGGCTCGGTGCTGCGGTCCAGGGCGATGCCGCCGGGCTGGGGGGCGCCGGCGCCGGTGGTCCGGTACGAGGCGACCGCCGGGAGGACGTAGCGCGCCCCGGCCGCCGACCAGCCGCCGGGCACCCGGCCGACGGAGGCACCCTCCACGGTCGCCCGCTGCATCCGGTCCAGGTCGTACACGTACAGGGCGCCGCCCTCGCCCCGGCCGGTCGTGACCAGCAGCTTGTCCTGGTACCAGACCATGCCCGACACGGTGGAGCCCAGCCCGCGGTAGTCGTGGCCCCCGTCCACCGGGACGGCGAGCAGCGCCCAGGTGTAGCGGAGTTCGCCGGCGTCCCCGGCGTTGACGAAGGCGACCCGGGCGAGCCCTTGTTCCGCCGCCGTGCCCGTGGTCCTGCTCCACCCGGAGAGGATCACCCGGTTCTCGCCCCAGCGGCCGTCCTCGTCCGCGTCCCCGGACGTGGTGACCGCGCCGGCCCGCCACCCGTCGGTGTCGTGGCCCGGCCAGCAGTAGGCCCGGGTGGCGGCGGGCTCGACGGGCAGGGCCCGCCGCTCGTCCTCCGTGCAGTCCGCCGCGTCGCGCAACGAGCCGTCGGGGTCGGCGAGTACGTCACCCACTCCGACGGGCGGGCCCATCCCCGCGGCGAGACGGCCGAGGGCGCCGGCCGGCACGCCCTCCTCCGCCAGCCGCAGCGGCGCGGTGTCGGCGGCCGCGGTCAGCGGCTTCAGTGCCCCGGGGTCGTCGGCGTCGGTGGCCTGCGAAGCGCTGATCAGGGTGGCGGCCGCGGTCAGCGCGAGCGCCGCCCCGGCGAGCCCGGCCCGCAGCGCCCTGCCCCGTCTGCGCCGGCGGTGTCTGCCGCGATGTCCCATAACGTCCTCCCGGGGCGGGCCAACTGCGTCGGGTGATCCGTGGGTTGACCGAGGAGCAGATGGGGTGGCCCGTACCGGGATGCTACGACAACCGGCCGCCGCACACGACGAAGACCCTGTGATTGCGCGGAATCCGCACTCCTCCCGGGCGACGGCCGGTACGCGGGGCGGCCCCACCGGGGCCGCCCCGCGCCGGCTCCAGTCGCTCCTCGCTCTCCGGCATGATCCGCCGGAGAAGGACCGGGCCCCGGGTCCGACACGGACCGGCGCCCGGATCCGGCCCGGGGTCCGACCGGACCCCGCAGGGCCCGGCGGTCAGGGGTGCGCGCGCGGTCCCGCGGCGTGCGCACGGGGGCCGTCCCGTGCCGGAGCCGTCGAGTGGGGGAGGAGGTCGTGGGGGCCGTCCGGGAGGAGGACGTCGACCTCCACGTTCTCCGCGAAACGGTACGGACGGTGGTCCAGCAGAGCGCCCAGATAGCGCCGTATCCGGGACATCTCCGCCCGCACCGTCACCGTACGGCCGGGATCGCCGAAGACGTCCCCGGCCAGGGAAGCCGCGCTGCGGCCGGTGCGGTGCACGGCCAGCAGATACAGCAACTCGGCGTGCCTCGGGCTCAGTTCACGAGACCACGAGCCCGCCCCGCCGGACACGTCCACCGTCCGGCGGCGTGGCTCGCGCAGGTCCAGCACGATCCGCGTCCCGGCCCGTGTCACCGGCTCGTCCGCCGCCCGCACCAGCCAGCCCTCCGCCAGCGGCTCCAGCGAGCACCGGCCCAGCGCCGGCAGCCACCGGGTGCCCGCCGACACCGACTTGGGCAGCGCCAGCCGTTCCGTGTACGGCATCCCGGTCACCGCCGCCGTCCACCCGTGCCGGTCCACCACCAGCGCGCGCCCGGCGGCGCGCGCCAGTACCGGCGCCGCCACCGCGCGCAGCCGCTCCAGCGACCGCAGATGCCGCTCCCGCAGCCGCGCCTCGGCCAGCTTCGCCACCGAGTCGACCCACGCCAGCGTGGCCGGGTGCATCGTCTCCAGCGGCCCGCTCACATCGACCACGCCGATCAGCCGCCCGTCACGGGGGTCGGTGATCGGCGCCCCGGCACACGTCCAGGAGGCGTGCGACCGTACGAAGTGTTCGGAGGCGAACACCTGCACGGGGCGCCCCGCCACCGCCGGCGTGCCCACCCCGTTGGTTCCGACGACGTCCTCGCGCCAGTCCGCGCCGATCTCGAAGCCCAGCCCGTCCGCCTTGCGCAGCACCGGCGCGCTGCCCTCCCGCCACAGCACCCGGCCCTCCTCGTCGGCCACCACCATGATGTGGTGCGCGACGTCCGCGACCGACAGCAAGCCCTCCCGCAGGACCGGCAGCACGTGCCGCAGCGTCGACGACGCCCGCCGCCGCTGCACCTCCTCCTGGGACAGCAGCCCGCTGCGGACGTCGTGGTCCGGGTCCACTCCGCCGCGCAGCATCCGTTCCCAGGACTGGCCGATCACCGGGCGGGGAGCCACCGGGGCACGTCGCCCGGACAGCGCGGCGGAACGGGCCTCGTCGAGCACCCGCGCCGCGCGTGCCGAGTCGACGGCGGCCAACTGTGTCACGTCCATGGGCGAGAGCGTCACCTGACCTCCCGGGAGAAGACCTGTCGGACCCATACTGCCGTCTGCCCGGGGTGCGGACGCTCAGTACCCTGACGGGAACCCTACGTTGCAACCCCCTGCAACCCTGGTGGACGGCCGGGGGCTGATCGAACATGGAGCGACGCCGTCCCGAGCGGCGTCCACGGCTCTCAAGGGGCCCGTGCGGCGGGGGTGGTGCCGTGTCGGCGCAGCACCACCCCCGCGTCGCCCGCTCAGGACACCGGCCGGGCCCGCTCCACCACCGACGCCAGGTCCAGCGTGTGCGGCAGCGTCCCGAACGACGCGCCCGCGTCGCCGCCCAGCCGTCCCGCGCAGAACGCGTCCGCCACCTCCGGCGGCGCGTACCGCACCAGCAGCGACCCCTGGAGCACCAGCGCCAGCCGCTCCACCAGCCGCCGCGCCCGCCCCTCGACACCCTCCAGGTCGGACAGTTCCGTCAGCAGGTTCTTGATCGCCGCGTCCAGCCGGTGATCCGCCCCGCGCGCCCGCCCGACCTCCCGCAGGTACGCGTCCAGCGCCGCCGGCTCCCGGCGCAGCGCCCGCAGCACGTCCAGCGCCTGCACGTTGCCGGCACCCTCCCAGACCGAGTTCAGCGGCGACTCCCGCACCAGCCGGGGCATGCCCGACTCCTCCACGTATCCGTTGCCGCCCAGGCACTCGGCCGCCTCGACCGCGACGGGCGCGCACCGCTTGGTCACCCAGTACTTCGCCGCCGGCACCGCGATCCGCAGCAGCGCCCGCTCCTGCTCACCGCCGTCGTCGTACGCCGCCGCCAGCCGCAGCGCCAGCGTGGTGGCCGCCTCCGACTCCACCGCCAGATCGGCCAGCACATTGCGCATCAGCGGCTGGTCGAGGAGCGTGCGGCCGAACGCCGCACGGTGCGTGCAGTGGTGCACCGCCTGCGCCACGGCCTGCCGCATCAGCCCGGCGGAGCCCAGCACGCAGTCCAGCCGGGTCGCCGCGACCATCCCGATGATGGTGCGCACCCCGGCCCCCTCGTCCCCGACCCGGCGCGCCCACGTCCCGTCGAACTCGACCTCGGCGGACGCGTTGGACCGGTTGCCCAGCTTGTCCTTGAGCCGCTGGATGAGGAACACGTTGCGCGTGCCGTCCTCCAGCACCCGCGGCACCAGGAAGCACGTGAGACCTCCGGGCGCCTGTGCCAGCACCAGGAATCCGTCCGACATGGGCGCCGAGCAGAACCACTTGTGCCCGGTCAGCTCGTACGCGCCGTCCTCGGCCAGGGGCCGCGCGGCCGTCGTGTTCGCCCGTACGTCACTGCCGCCCTGCTTCTCCGTCATGCCCATCCCGAACAGCGCGCCGGGCTTCTGGCCGGGCGGCCGCAGGGCCCGGTCGTAGACCGTCGACGTCAGCCGGGGTTCCCACTGCGCCGCCAGCCCCGGGTCGGCGCGCAGTGCCGGCACCGCCGCGTGGGTCATCGACAGCGGGCAGCCGTTGCCGGCCTCCGCCTGCGTCCACATCAGGAACGCCGCGGCCCGCCGTACGTGTCCGCCCGGCCGCCCCCACGCCGCCGTGAGCCCCGCGGAGACGCCCTTGCCGAGCAGCCGGTGCCAGGCGGGGTGGAAGTCGACCTCGTCGATCCGGTGACCGTAGCGGTCGTGGGTGCGCAGCCGGGGCGGGTTCTCGTTGGCCTGCACCCCCCACTCCTGCACCTGCGCGGAGCCGACCGTCCGCCCGAGCCCCGACAGTTCCGAGCGCCCCTCCTCCAGCACGTCCGCGGCCAGATGCCGCTCGACCGCCTCCACCAGGGCCCGGTCGGCGCCGAAGACGTCGTACTGCACCAGCGGGGGAGCCTGGTTGGTCACGGTGTGCGTGCTGCCTGCCATGTCCCGAACGTACCCCGTGGCAGTCCGCCCTCACCCGGCGACCGGGCCTCTGGGTGAGTGCGACCAGGCACGACGGATACCTTTAGGACGTGCAGCCAGCAAGTGAATCCCCAGACGCGCCCTCCGGCCGCCTCCACCGGGCCCGGGCCCTCTACCGGAACGTCTCCAAACGCAGGACGGCCTGGCTGCTGCTCAAGGACACCGTCAATTCCTGCATGGAGTACCGGATCCTGGGACTGGCGGCCGAGGCCGCGTTCTTCACGCTGCTGTCGGTGCCCCCGCTGCTGCTCAGCATGATCGGCCTGCTCGGCTACGTCGACGCCTGGACCGGCGCCGACACCATCCAGAGCCTGCAGCGCAACCTGCTCGACGCCTCCCGCACGGTGCTGTCCGACCGGGGCGTGAGCCAGATCGCGGAACCGATCCTGCGGGACGTGACGAAGGGCGGCCGGCCCGACGTCATCTCCCTCGGTTTCCTGATCGCCGTGTGGTCGGGCTCCCGCGCGGTGAACGTCTTCATCGAGACGATCACCGTCATGTACGGCCTCGACGGCGTCCGGGGCATCGTGAAGACCCGGCTGCTTGCCTTCCTGCTGTTCATCGTGGCCCTGCTGATCGGCTCGATCGCGCTGCCGCTGATGGTCGCGGGACCGGACGCGGTGGTGGAGATCGTGCCCTGGTCGACGACGCTCGTCCAGATCCTGTACTGGCCGGTCGTGATCGTGCTGTCCATCGTGTTCCTCACCACGCTGTACCACGTGTCCGTACCCGTGCGCTCCCCGTGGATCGAGGACGTGCCCGGTGCGCTGGTCGCCCTCGGCATGTGGGTGCTGGGCAGCTTCCTGCTGCGGATCTACCTGACCAACACCGTCGAGGGCCCCACCATCTACGGCTCCCTGGCCGCCCCCGTCGCCGTGCTCCTGTGGATCGGTGTGTCCGCGTTCGCCGTGCTCGTCGGCGCGGCCGTCAACGCGGCCATCGACCGGGTCTGGCCGGCCGCCGCGACCGCCGCCGCCCGCGAGGCAAACGAGCGGCTGCGGCAGGCGCAGGTCGCCGAGTACGTCGCCCGCACCGCCGCCACGGCGGACCACACCGGCGAGGCCGATCCCGACATGCCCTCCGAGTTCCCCGAACGCTGGTCACGCTTCCTCCCCCCGGAGGACGTCACGGCCCGCCTGCGCGCCCACGCGAAGACCATCCACCCGAAGAACGGCGAATCCCCGCCCCCCGAGGACAAGTAGCCCGTCCGGCGTTCGAGGACGAGGCCCGTTCAGGGCCGAAAACGGCATCTGGGGGCGAAGCCCTCAAGGACGGGGCGGCGGGGGCGAACCGACCCGGCAGCGCCCCGGCATCGGCTCACGCCTTCCACGTGCCGGCCGCCGCCTCCTCCCCGACGAACCCGGAGAAGTCCCGCGGCTCGCGCCCGAGCACCTGTCGCACCCCGTCCTCCACGTGCGCGTTGCGCCCGTCGAGCAGCGCCCCGAAGACCTCGGTGAGGAACGCGGCCTCCTCCGCCGGCACCCCCAGCCCCACCAGCGCCTCCGCGTAGTCGCGCACGGGCACCGGCCGGTACGTCAGTATCCGTCCCGTGGCCGCCGCGATCTCCGCCACCGCCTCCCGCCAGGTCAGCAGCCGGGGCCCGGTCACGGTGAGCGTCCGGCCCGCGTACCGTTCCTCGTCCGCCACCGCGGCCACCACCACCTCGGCGATGTCCCGCGCGTCCACGAACGGCTCCGCCACCTCACCCGCCGGGAACACCAACTCCCCGCGCCGCAGCTCGTCCACCAGCGGCCCCTCGCTGAAGTTCTGCGCGAACCAGGCGGCCCGTACGACCGTCCACTGCGCGCCCGACGCGCGCAGCGCCTCCTCGGCGGGCAGCGCCTGGTCCTCACCCCGCGCGGACAGCAGCACCAGCCGCCGCACCCCCAGCCCCACCGCCACCCCGGCCAGCTCTCCGACCGCCTCCGCGGTCCCGGGAGCCCCCACATCGACCGGGTGCGCCAGATACGCCGCGTCCGCCCCGCGCAGGGCCCGCTCCCACGTCGACCGGTCCCTCCAGTCGAACCCGGTCGCCCGCGACGCCGCCCGTACCGTCATCCCCGCCGCCTCCGCGGCCCGCGCCACCCGGCTCCCCGTACGCCCCGAGGCTCCCGTGACGACCAAGGTCATGTCCTTCGCGTTCTTCACGTCGTCCGTCATGGGATCGATTCAACTGCCGTGCCCGCGGGCGGACCATCGCCGAGCGGCTCACTCCCATACGCCCGCGTCTACGCTGACCCCATGGACGTACTCACCGGCCTGCTGGAAGGCCCCAGAGCTCGTGGCGCGTTCATGATCCGGGCGTGTTTCGACCCGCCGTGGGCGGTCCGCGTGGAGGACGGCGCCCCGCTGACGGTGATGGTCCTCGTGCGCGGCGACGCGTGGATCGTGCGGGACGGCGGACAGCGCCTGCGGCTGCGCCCCGGCGACCTCGCCCTCGCGCGCGGCCCCGCCCCGTACACCTGCGCCGACGCCCCCGGGACGGCCCCACAGGCGCTGATCCTCCCGGGCGGCGCGTGCCACTACCCCGACGGCCGCCCCCTGAACGGTGTGATGGACCTCGGCGTCCGCACCTGGGGCGACCGCCCCGACGGCGGCACGGTGATGCTGATCGGCACCTACCGGATGCGCGGCGAGATCGGCGGACGCCTGCTGGACGCGCTGCCCCCGCTGCTCTCCCTCACCGCCGACGCGTGGGACTGCCCGCTCCTGCCCTTCCTCCTGGAGGAGATCGTGCGGGAGGCCCCCGGACAGGAGGTCGTCCTGGACCGCCTGCTCGACCTGCTGGTCGTCGCGGCACTGCGCACCTGGTTCGACCGGCCCGAGGCGGCGCCGCCCGCCTGGTACGCGGCCCTGTCCGACCCCGTCGTCGGCCCCGTCCTGCGCCTGCTCCAGGACGGCCCCGCCCACCCGTGGACGGTCGCCGCCCTCGCCGCGAAGGCGGGCGTCTCCCGCGCCGCCCTGGCCCGCCGCTTCACCCGGCTCGTCGGCGAACCCCCGATGACCTACCTCACCGGCTGGCGCCTCGCCCTCGCCGCGGACCGCCTGCGCGACACCGACGACACCATCGGCGCCCTCGCCCGCCAGGTCGGCTACGGCAGCGCCTTCGCCCTGTCCACCGCCTTCAAACGGGCCTACGGGGTCAGCCCCCAGGAGTGGCGGACGCGCGCGGCGTAGCCTGGGCGACGTGTACAGGGAGCGGGCGTCCCGGCTGGCGGGCGCGGTCGTGTGGACCAACACCCCGTCCGGGAACGGGCAGGGCAGGGTGCTGCCCGACGGCTGCATGGACCTGCTCTGGCACGACGGACGCCTGCTGGTCGCCGGCCCGGACACCCGTGCCCACCTCACCGGGGGAGAGCCGAGCGCCTGGGCGGGCATCCGCTTCCCTCCCGGCACCGCGCCCGCCCTGCTGGGCGTCCCCGCCCACGAACTGCGCGACCGCCGCGTCGAACTGGCCGACCTGTGGCCCGCCGCGGAGGTACGGCGTCTCACCGCCCGGGTCGACGCCGCGGGCGACCCCGCGCTGGGCCTGGAGGACCTCGCCCTGCGCCGGGCGGTGGACACCGTCCCGCCCGACCCCCTGCTCACCCGCCTCGCGTCCGCCCTCGACGCGGGCCGCCCGGTCGCCGCGACCGCCGACGAACTCGGCCTGACAGCGCGTCAGGTGCACCGCCGTTCCCTCGCCGCCTTCGGCTACGGCCCCAAGACCCTGGCCCGCATCCTGCGTATGCGCCGCGCCCTCGACCTGGCCCGCGCGGGCGTCCCCTTCGCCGAGACGGCGGCCCGCGCCGGCTATGCCGACCAGCCCCATCTGGCCCGCGACGTGAGGGACTTGACGGGACTGCCGCTGGGTCGCCTACTCGCCCGCGGGTAGCGGAGCGAACAGGTCCACGCCGTTCCCGTCCGGGTCGAGGAGGACGGCGTAGCGCTGCCCCCACACCGCGTCGAACGGCTTCAGCTCGAACCGGCCCCCGGCGGCGGCCATCTCCCCGAACAGCGAGTCGACGTCCGCCGGACTGTCGCACCGCAGCGCGAGGGAGGTCCTGCCCTCGCCCGCCGCCGGCGGCCGCCACTCCGTGTGGAAGGAGCGGACCACCTCCTCCGTGTCCATCATGAACCGCAGCCCGCCCGGCAGTTCGGCTTCCACGTGTCCCTGCGTCTCGGCCCCCTCGGGGAAGGCGAACCCCAGCCGCCGGTAGAAGGCGACGGAGGCGGCCATGTCCGAGACGACCATCCCGATGGCATCGAATCGTGCACTCATGGGGCCCACCGTAGGGTCGCGCCCGCACGGCGGTCTTGAAGGAATCGGACACCCACCGGGGAAATGTCGGGCGCCCGCGCATAGGCTCCGGCGCATGGCCGCCCTCGCCCGCTCCGCGCTCCTGGTGTACACCCGCACCTCCGACTACCGGCACGACTCCATTCCGGCCGGTGTCGCCGCCCTGCGGGATCTCGGTGTCTTCGACGTCGAGGCCACCGAGGACCCGGCCGTCTTCGAGCGGCCGCTCGGCCGGTACGCCGCCGTGGTGTTCCTCTCCACCAGCGGCGAGGTCCTCACCCCGGCCGGGCGCGAGCGGCTGGCGGCGTACGTGGAGGGGGGCGGAGGGTTCGCCGGGGTGCACGCCGCCGCCTGCACGGAGTACGACTGGCCGTACTACGGCGAACTCCTCGGGGCCCGCTTCGACCGGCACCCGGCCCTCCAGCCGGGCCGCGTCGTGGTCGAGGACCACGGCCACCCGGCGACCCGGCACCTGCCGGCCGTCTGGGAGTTCACCGACGAGTGGTACGACTTCCGCACCAGCCCGCGTCCCGCCGCGCGGGTCCTCCTCCGCGCCGACGAGTCGTCGTACGAGGGCGGGGGGATGGGCCCCGACCACCCCCTGGCATGGTGCCGTGACCAGGGTGCGGGGCGGGTCTTCTACACCGCGCTGGGGCACGCCGCCGACGCCTACGGCGATCCCGCGTTCCTCGCTCACCTGCGCGGCGGGATCGGCTGGGCGGCCGGGGCGGGCGAGCGGGTCAGTCCTGGCGGCGGGCCGCCGTGACCCGGCCGTCCTCCACCGGGGCCCCGGCGGAGGAGGTGGTGATCACCTCGGAGCGGCGGTCGCCCCGGCTCAGCAGGCCGCCCGTGAGGGCGAGGCCCAGGCCGGCCACGGCGAGGACGGCGCCGACCAGGGCGGGGGAGGTCCAGCCCCAGCCGGCCGAGAGGGCGAGGCCGCCGAGCCAGGCGCCGCCCGCGTTGGCCAGGTTGAAGGCGGAGTGGTTGGAGGCCGCGGCCATGGTCGGGGCGTCCTTCGCCTTGGCCATGAGCAGCATCTGGACGGGCGTGGTGATGAGGGAGCCCAGCGCGCCGATGAAGGTGATCGTGACCAGGGCGGGCCAGGTGCTGTGCACGGTGAAGGAGAACGTCACCAGCGCCGCGGCGAGCAGGGCGAGTCCCGCGTACAGCGTCGGCCGCAGGGCGCGGTCCGTGAGCGGGCCCGCGACCAGCGTGCCGAGCGTCATGCCGACGCCGTAGAGCGCGAGCACCAGGGTGGTCGAGGACTCGGAGATGCCCGTCACGTTCGTCAGGATCGGCACCAGGTAGCTGTAGACGGCGAAGAAGCCGCCGAAGCCGACCACGGCGACGGCCAGGCCGATGGCGACCTGCCGGTTGCCCATCGCCCGCAGCTCGTGGCGGATGCCGGACTGTCCGGCACGGGGCTGGTGGGGGACGAAGAGGGCCAGCGCGGCGAGGGCGGCGAGCCCGATGACGGCGATCGCGAGGAAGGCGGACCGCCAGCCCAGCTGCTGGCCGAGGGCCGTGCCGGCCGGGACGCCGACGATGTTCGCGACGGTGAGTCCGAGGAACATGCGGGAGACGGCCCGCGCCGCCCGGTCGGGGGCGACCAGCCGGGAGGCCACGACGGCACCCACGCCGAACAGCGCCCCGTGCGGCAGCCCCGTCAGGAAGCGCGCGCCGAAGAGCGTGCCGTAGGTGGGCGCGAGCGCGGACGCCACGTTGCCGACGACGAACAGCCCGGTCAGGAGCAGCAGCAGCCGCTTGTGGGGCATGCGGGCACCGATGCCCGTCAGCACCGGCGCGCCGATGACGACACCGAGCGCGTAGGCGGAGACGAGGTTGCCGGCGTCCGGTACGGAGACGCCGACCCCGTCGGCGATCTGGGGCAGCAGCCCCATGGTGGCGAACTCGGTCGTGCCGAGGCCGAACGCGACGACGGCCAGGGCCAGCAGAGCCAGGGGCATGGTGCGGTGGAACCTTTCGAAGACAGCGGGCCGGATCGAGGGAGGGGAAGGACCGAGGTCGTCCCCGGCGCTCGTGGCCGGTCGCGCTGAGCACCGTTGCCCGGCGACCCCCGGAAGAGGGCAGGCCCATGGGCAGAGCGCGCCCACAAGGGGGGCAGCAAGCGCGGCGGGCCGCGCATTCCAAGATCCGGCCGTCTGTCTCCGTGAGCTGTGTCACGCCGTGTCCGCCCGGGCGCCGCCCCTCAGCCTCGACCGCCCGGACGCGAACCGGGAGGAGCCGTGGAGGCGCGTTCCACCAGCCGGGTCGACAGTTCCGTGCGGGTGCTCTCGGGACGGTGGCCGTCCTTCATGCGCAGCAGCAGCCGCAGGGCCGTCGCCGCCATCTCCGCCAGCGGCTGGCGGACGGTGGTCAGCGCCGGGGTCGGCCAGCGCGCCTCGGGGAGGTCGTCGAAGCCGACCACGCTCATGTCCTCCGGCACCCGCAGGCCCCGTTCGGCCAGCGCCTCGTACACCCCGAACGCCATCCGGTCCGAGCAGAGGAAGACGGCCGTGGGCGGCTCCGGCAGATCGAGGAGTTCCCGCATCCGGCGGCGGGCGGCCCTCTCGTCGGGCCCGGTGTGCCGCACGTACTCCGGGCGGTGGCTCAGCCCGGCCGTGGCCAGGGCCGAGCGGTAGCCGGCGACGCGCGCGGCCCCGGACATGGTGCGCCGGCGGCCGGCGATGACGGCGACGCGCTCGTGGCCCAGGGACAGCAGGTGCTCGGTCGCGGTCACCCCGCCCTGCCAGTTCGCCCCGCCCACCGAGACCGCGCCCGGCGGCGGCTCGTGCACCGGGTCGATCATCGCGAAGGGGACACGGTGCTGCTCCAGCCAGGCGTACTGCGGCGCGGCCGGCTCCACCAGGTGGAACAGCACACCCGCCGACCCGCGCAGCACCAGCTTGTCCAGCCAGGCCCGCTCCCGCTCCGGGCGCCCGGCCCGGTCCCGGGTGAGGGCCGCCGACACGACGATCTCCAGTCCGGCGTCGTGTGCCGCCTCCTCGGCGCCGTGCAGGACCGCGCCCGACACCGAGTCGCCGAGGGAGTGCACCACCAGGTCGACCAGGCGCGGGGACCGGGCCCCCTCGAACCGGGGCCGCCTGATGTAACCGAGCCGGTCCAGGGCCTCGGTGACGCGGCGACGGGTCTCCGGGGCCACGTCCTCACGGCCGTTGACGACCTTGGACGCGGTCGGCACGGACACACCCGCCTCGCGGGCCACGACGGCCAGCGTCGGCCCCGCCGTCATCCCGGCACCACCCGAACGGGCCATCGGCACACCCTCACCTTCCACCGGACGGACAGCACATAGAAAGCGCTTCCTACTGTAGGTCCGGTGGCTCGGGGCGGGAAGAACTCTCACAGACGACAGGAATACCGATGAGCGGTGTGGTGCTCTTGTGGTGATCGGTGTGCCCGGCCGGCAGCGGTCGGGCCGGAAGGGGGCCGGCGCGTCAGCGCGGCGCGGTGAAGGGCTGGTGGTCACGTGACGGCAGACCGAGCGAACCCCGTGGTCAGAACGCCGTACGGTGCCGTGCGCGGCCGCTGGGAGAGGGACGCCGCCGTGTTCCGGGGCATCCCCTACGCGGCACCCCCGTTCGGTCCCCGCCGCTTCCGCCCGCCCGTCCCCCCGGAGCCCTGGGACGGCGTGCGCGACGCCGGCGCCTTCGGCCCGACGGCACCGAAACCCCCGTACTCCGAGGCCTTCGCCCAGTACCTCTCCGACCCGGAGATCCCCGGCGACGACTGTCTCAACCTGAACGTGTGGACCCCGGACCCGTCCCCCGACGCCCGGCTCCCCGTCCTGGTGTGGCTCCACGGCGGCGCCCTGACCAGGGGATCCTCCGCCGTCCCCGTCTACGACGGTGGCACCTTCGCCCGCGACGGCGTCGTCTTCGTGTCCCTCAACTACCGTCTGGGCGTCGAGGGCTACGGCCTCTTCCCGGACGCCCCCGCCAACCCCGGCCTGCGCGACCAGCTGGCCGCCCTGCGGTGGGTCCACGACGCGATAGCCGCCTTCGGCGGCGACCCCGGCCGCGTCACCCTCGGCGGCCAGTCCGCCGGGGCCATCAGCGCGGGCGCCCTCGTCGCCGCCCCGCAGGCCCAGGGCCTGGTCCGCCGCGCGGTCCTGCAGAGCGGCCCGCCGGAGGGCACGGACCGCGACAAGGTGCGGCGCATGGTCCGCCGGATGGCGGCCCGCCTGAAGACACCCGCCACCGCCGAGGCGTTCGCCGCCGTCGACCGAGAGCTGCTGCTCCGGGTGCAGGCCGACATCGGCCGCCGCAGCAGCCCTGTCCTGGGCGGTCCCGCCTTCGGTGTCGTCGTCGACGGCGACCTCGTCCCGCGCGACCCCCTGGACGCCCTCACCGGCGGCGCCGCCCCCGGCGTCGGTCTCCTGACCGGCTGGACCCGCGACGAGTACCGCCTCTGGCTGGTCCCCGGCGGCCTCCTGGAACGCGTCGACCGCCTCGGCACGGTCGCCCTGGCCGGTGCGATGGCCCGCTGCCACTGCGGCAGCGAGGTACCGCGCGGCTACCGCACCCTGCACCCCGGCGCCGGTCCCGCCGAGACCGTCGGCCAGATGGTCACCGACCACCTGCTGCGCGCCCCGCTGCACCGCCTCGCCGACGGCCGCGAGGCCCCCTCGTACGTCTACGAGTTCGCCTGGCCCTCCCGCCGTCCCGGCATGGGCGCCTGCCACGCCCTGGAACTGGGCTTCGTCTTCGACAGCGGCGACGAGCCCGACGCCCGCAAACTCGCCGGCGAGGGCGCGCCGCAGGAGCTGTCCGACGCGATGCACGGCGCCTGGGTGCGGTTCGTGACCGACGGTTCTCCCGGATGGGAACGGTGGTACGACAGACACCCGGTGCGGGTGTTCGGGGACGGCGCCCCACACACCGCCCACGGCCCTCGTGACCGCGAACTCGCCCTGTGGACCGCCCCGGAGGCGCCCGTCAGCACCGCCCAGCCCCCCGAACTCCGCTCGGTCATCCGCCGCCTGCGCCGCACGGGCGCCCTGCGCCGCAACTGATCGTGCGGGCGGTCCCGTTACTGCCCGACCCGCCCGTCGACGCACTCGCGCAACAGGTCCGCGTGCCCGCAGTGACGCGCGTACTCCTCGACCCGGTGCACCAACAGCTCCCGCACCGCGATCCCTTCCTTCCCCAGCCGCACCCCGAGGTCCGCGTGCCCGTCCAACGCGGAGTCCGTCGCCGCCTGTTCACGCTCCAGATCCGCGTACGCCGCCTCGACCACGGCCGGATCACCGACCGCCCCGTCGAAGTCCCCGTCCCGCCTGCCGTACAGCTTCGGCAGCGGCTCCCCGTCGGTGATCCAGTTGCGCCAGTCCCGCTCCGCCTCGGCCAGGTGACGCACCAGCCCGAGCAGCGACATCGTCGACGGCGGCACCGACCGCCGCGCCAACTGCTCCGCGTCCAGCCCTTCGCACTTCATCCGCAGCGTCAGCCGGTAGTTCGTCAGCACGTCCACCAGCGTCGCGAGCTCCCCGTCCGGGGCGGGGCCGTCGTTGTTGCGGGGGTCCGCGTCGGGGTCGGCCCACATGTCGGGGTAGACGGTCGCCTCGGTCCAGCGCGCGGGTTCGTCAGTCATGGGACCCATGCTGGACGGGGCGGGCCCGGCCGCGCCATCGATTTTCCCGCCCGTGCCGCCCCGACGGGCCTACCCGCCCTGCCGCCGGCCCACCATCTCGCCGATCCACACCGGCGCGAACGGCGACGTGCAGCCCGGGGACACCGGGTAGTCCTTGAGCACCTCCAGCCGCTCACCGATGCCGATCGCCCGGGCGCGGTCCTCGGCGTGGTCGATGCCGATCCTGGCGAGGCAGTGGTTCATCGCCCACTGGAGACGGTCCGGGGCGCCCCTCATCTCCGACTCGACGACGTCTTCGGCGAGCCGACGGAGGCCAAGGACGCACGCGGCGAGATCACCCTCACCGAGTTCGACCGACTCGGTCGCACGACCGCCGTGACCCTGCCGGAATACACTCCGCCCGGTGTCGCAGCACCATTGACCGCCACCACCCGAACCGCCTACAACGCGCTCGGCCTGCCGCAGGCGGTCACCGACCCAGTGGGGCCGTGTCACCCGCTATGGCTACGACCAGTTCGGCCAGGTGACCAGCCAGACGGACCCTGCCGCCGGAGCGGCCGCCGCGCTGGCGGCCATGGAGAGCAGCGACCCCGACCTGCTTGGCTCTCCGAGCGCGGATGGCGGCGGCATCACCCGCTACACGTGGACTCCTACCGGCTCTCAGCTGTCGGTGACCGACCCCACCGGCGCCCGCACGGAGGCCACTTACGACGAACTCGGACGGCAACTCACCTCGACCACCGCCGAGCGATTCCCGAGCCCGCAGAACCTGATCACCCGGTACACCTGGAACGACGCGGATCAGCAGGTGGCGTCCACGACGCCGGGCGGTGTCACGACAACGGGCACCTACAACCCGGCAAGCGAACCGCTCACACTGACCGACCCTTCAGGCACCACGCGATTCGGTTACGACGGTCTGGGCCGCCTGACCGAGACCATCGACGCGACGAACCGACGCACGACCACCGCATACGACGCTCTCGGTAACACCACCGCGACGACGGAGTTCGGGACGGGAACCACGGCACTGCGCACCCGCACCAACGAGTACGACGCCGACGGCAACCTCACCGCGGTGATCTCCTCGGAGACCAAGGCCCGGACCGTCTACATGTACGACGCGCTGGGCCGGGTGACCCGCCAGGTCTCCGAAGTCGTAACAACGGTCGGCATACAGACGCCGTCGCTTGCGGCGGGGGCACCCCCGAGGACCCCAAATCGGCGAGACTGCATGCAGCAACGGCGGAGGCCTGGTGCGTCTTGCGCATGCGCTCCAGCAACGGGCTTGATCCACGCGGGTGGAAGACGACGAGCTTGCCGGAGATGACCCCGCTGCCGTAGGCGTTGAGAAACGTCTTTCAGTCGCTGGGCAGAGGGGAGCCTACGTGTTGCTCAACTTGGTTCCAGTCATCTGGGGTGGATTACTGGCGGGCGGGTTCGCCAAGCAGGGCCTGCAACTCATCCAACGAGGACACGCACTGCTCCCAAGCTTCAGCCGTTCAACCTTCAATGACGCGAACCTAGTGGCCATCAACCACCAGTGCCAATGCTCAGCCTTCGCTGTCCCGGATATCTCATTCTGAAATGATCAGTCAGTGGAGTCGACAACTGTCAACGCCCAGAGGGCATTGGAGGGAACATGCCGAGTCGAGGCCCTGGCAGGACGGCGATGTGGGCCAAAGTCTTCGGCGGGTTCGTTCTCCTCGTTCTGTTGCCCCTGGTGATCTACTTCATAATCTCTTTCCGCTGGGCAGCCGAGTGAGCGCGTGTGCCGTTACTCCGTCGACGGTACGGAGAGGAAGGCCGCCCAGGCCTCAGGGGTGACGGTGAGGTGGGGAGCGTCCGGGGTCTTGGAGTCGCGGATGTGGACGGCGGCGGGCTGGGGGGCGACTTCGAGGCAGTTGCCGCCTTCGCTGCCGCTGTAGCTCGACTTGAACCACCGAAGTGCGGTGCTGCTCATTGCTCTCCCAGGAGACGGTCCAGCAATTCTCTCGTGTCCTCGGGGGTGAGGGCCTGTGACCGCAGCATCGCACACTTCTGCGTGAGGATCGCCACCTCGTCGGGATCGGCGATCAGTTGGCTGCCGCGCTGATTCTCCGTGTAGGCAAGCCGCTGGTGTTCAGGGGTCTCCAGCAGCACGAACGGTCCGTCGAGTGAAGCGTGGCTAGCCCGGTCAAGGGGCAGGACCTGGAGCATGAGGCATGGCAGATCGGAGCACCTGCGCAGATGGCGAAGCTGCTCGCGCCAGACCTCCCTCCCGCCGATCGGAGCTCGCACCACCGGCTCCCACACCACGAAACATGTGATGGGCGCGGCCCTGTCGTGCAGAATCCCCTGGCGCTCGATGCGCGCTGCCGTCATCCGCGCGATGGTGTCCTCGTCGTAGAGCGGAACGCGACTGCGGAACACCGCCCGGGTGTAGGCCTCCGTCTGCAACAGTCCGGGCATTACCTGGTTCTCGTACGACGAGATGGCGATCGCCTCCCGCTCCCGGTCCAAGAACTCCTCCGCCCACAGCGGCACCAGGTCCACCTCCGGCATCCGGCTGAGCGCGACCGACAGGGCTCCCTTCGTGCCGAGGAGGTCGTCGAGCTGCTCGGCCAGGTCCGGCTTCAACGGGCGTCTGCCCTGTTCGATGGAGGCGATCTGCTGCTCGCCGATGACGAAGCGCTCGCCCAGGGACTTCTGGGTGTGGCCGGCTGACTGCCGGTACAGGGCGAGCAGCGCGCCCACCATCTTCATCGCCGAGGCGTTTCTCCGTGTCGTGGTGCCCATGAGGTGGAACTCCCCAGCCGTGCGCGTACGTTCACCGTCGCGCATCCGTACAGTCGGGCCGTACGGGTGCGCGGACTGTTCCATGGTGGACACGGACCCAGGTCCCCTGTCCCCGTGAGTGCTTCTTCCCTCGTGAACGGCGCTCCGTGCCCGGTGCGCGGGCGTTCGCGCGGCGGGTGCTGGAGGACTGGGGTGTGCACGCACCGCGGATCGACGACGTGCTGCTGTGCGTCAGTGAACTGGCGACCAACGCCCTGCTGCACGGAGTACCGCCCGGCCGGGGCCTTCTGCTGAGGCTGCTGCCGTACGCCGAATGTGTCCGTGTGGAGGTGCACGACAGTGGCGGAGGCGTGCCTGCTGTACCGCCCGGTGCACCCGACGAGAGCGGGCGCGGGTTGCTGCTCGTGGCCGGGCTGGCGGACAGGTGGGGGGTGAGGGAGAGGGGCCCGGGCAAGGTCGTGTGGTGCGAGTTCGCCACTACCGTCGTGCCGTCACGCGGCGCTGCCGCGCAGTTCGACCTTCGCCCGGATGGTCCTCCCGCCGACGCGATGGTGTGTCCCCCGGTGCCGGGTGAACGGGGCGACCAGCACGCCGGGGCCGCCCGGTCCGGGAGGTCATCGGCGTAGCCATCGAGCGGGACGGCGTCCACGTGTGATCACCACCCGTTCTGTCCTCGGGGCCGCCGGCGCCTCGGGCCGCCGAGGACACCGCCCGCGCCCGCGGACCGGCCGCCCCGCCGCGGTGGTCCGGGCACGGTGCTTCCGCACCGCCCGCGCCTCCTGCCGTGCCCGGCACATGCCCATCCCTTTCGTGTTCCTTAGCATGGTGTGAGCCGATTGTGGCGGGTGTGTCATCCGTCAGGGACGAGAACGCGGTGACGAGACAACAGCACGCCTCCGGGCTGCCCGGTGTCCAGGGAGCGGAGCGCGCCGACAGCCTGCCCTTCCACCCGCCCGCTCTGGCCGCCGTCCGCGCGGCGGCCGGGATCACGGCGCTGCTCGCCGCACTTCTGGGCCTGGTGGGCCTGACCGGGTGGATCCTCGACGTCGACGTGCTGAAGAGCGTGCTGCCCGGTGTCGCGGTGTCCATGAAGGCGAACACCGCCCTGGCCGTCGTGGCGCTCGGAGCCTCGCTGTTCCTCGTGGCGCGCGGTCCGGTGCACCACCCGTGGGTGACCACGGCGGCCCGCACGGCAGCGGCCCTGGCACTGGTGCTCGGCGCACTCACCCTGGCCGAGTACGTCACCGGGACCGGCCTCGGCGTCGACGAGGTCCTCTTCGAGGACGACACCGCGGGCGTCCAGACCGAGGCGCCGGGACGGATGGCGCCGAACACCGCCGTGGCCCTGACGCTTGCGGGCGCGGCGTCCCTGTGCGCGAGTACGCGCCGGCTCCCCGCGTGGATCAGCCAGGTCATGGGGCTGGTGGTCGGGGCCCTCGGCATGCTGCGGCTGTACGGGGCCGCCTACGAGGTGCCCGAGCTGGAGCGGTTCGGCGCCTACACGGGCATGGCGCTGCACACCGCGCCGGCGCTGGTCCTGCTGGGCGCGGCCGCGTTCCTGACCCGGCCGGACGAGGGGCTGACCGGGCTCGTCATGAACGCGGGCACGACGGGCGCGCTGGGGCGCCGCCTGCTCGTGACCGCCGTGGTCGTGCCGCCCCTGCTGGGCTGGGGCGTCCTGGCCGGCGAGAGCGCGGGGCTGTTCGGGCCGAGGCTGGCGACCGCCCTCCTGGTGTGGGGGCACGTCGCCGCCCTCACCGTGGTGATCTTCGCGGTCCTGGCGGTGGGCCGCCGCACCGAGGTGTCCCATGCCCGTCTCGCCTGGCAGGTGCGCCAGAACGAACTCTTGCAGGACTTCATGGACCACACGCCCGCGGCGGTGTTCATCAAGGACCTTCAGGGCCGCTTCCTCGCGGTCAACACGCAGTTCGAGGAGAGCCTGGGGGTGGACCGCGACCGGGTGCTGGGCCGCCGCGACCTGGATGTCATGCCGGCCGTCCTCGCCCGTCACGCGCGGGACGCCGACCTCGCGATGCTGGCCCGGGGCAGGCCCGTGCAGCGGGAGGAACAGCTCACCCTGCCCGACGGTCCGCGGGAGTGCCTGACCACCCTTTTCCCGCTCAACGACACGTCCGGTGCCGCCTACGCCGTGGGCGGTGTGGTCACCGACGTCACCGAGCGCGTCGCCGCCCAGCGCGAGGTGCAGCGGGCGCACCGGCGGTTCCGCGCACTGCTGGAGTCCGCGCCCGACGCCACGCTCATCACGGACGGCAGCGGCACCATCGTCATGGCCAACGCCCAGGTGGAGCGGGTGTTCGGCCGCTCGCCCGGCGCTCTCGTCGGCACCCGGGCCGCCGACCTGGCGCCCGCCTCGACACGCCGGCGGCAGGGCGCCCTCCTCGACGCCTACCTGCGCCGGCGCGACCCGCGGCCGGCGGTGGTGGAACGGAACCTGTACGGGCTGCGCGGGGACGGCTCCACCTTCCCCGTAGAGGTCAGCGTCAGCAGTCTCCAGACCGAGCGGGAGACCCTCGCCGTGCTGTTCGTGCGGGACATCACCGAGCGCCGGCGGGCGGAGGCCGAGCGCGCCGAACGCTACGAGCAGCACCGGCACATCGCCTACACCCTGCAGCACAGCCTGATGGGCGAGCCGCCCACCCTCGCCCACCTGCCCAGCGCGTACCGGTACCTGGCTTCTGTGCGGGACCCCGGGGTCGGCGGTGACTGGTTCGACATCATCCCCCTCGGAGGCCGCCGCACGGGCGTCGTCATCGGCGACGTGATGGGCCGGGGACTGGAGGCGGCGGCCGTCATGGGGCAACTGCGCGCCGCTTCCCACGCGCTGGCCCGTACGGGCGCGGCGCCCAGCCGGCTGATGACCTCACTGGACGCGTTCGTCGGCGACCTGCCCGGCCAGCTCGCCACCTGTCTCTACCTCGTCCTGGACCAGGACACGTACGAGGTCACCGTCTGCTCGGCGGGCCACCTGCCCGTCATCGTCCTGCCCCCCGGCTGGCCCCCCGGCCGGCTGGGGACACCGGTCGGCGTGCCCCTCGGAGTCAACGACCCGGGCGGAGGCGGGCTGCCCTTCGAGGAGACGACCGTGCCGCTGCCGCCGGGCAGCGTCCTCCTCCTCTACACCGACGGGCTGGTCGAACAGCCGGGCGCCGACATCGAGGCGCGGATCGACGTCCTCGCCCGCACCGCCGCCGTCGTGCTGGGAGGCACCCGCGCCGAACCGGAGATCCTCGACCGGGCGGCGGACCGGCTCATCACCACCCTCATCACCGCCCCGGCCGACCACGACGACGACGTGACCCTGCTCCTGCTCGGCGTGCCCGGGCGGGACGGGACGGACGGTCCGGACGGGGCGAATGGGGTGGACGACACCGGCCGCTGACAGGTGCGGGTGCGAAGGCCCTAGGAAGGCCGGAGCACCTCCGCCACCGACGCGATCGTCTCCGGCCCCACCCGGCAGCACCCGCCGATCAGCCGGGCCCCCGCCTCCCGCCACCCCGCGACGCGGGAGGCGGTGAACGTCGGACGGCCGGTCCACGCCCGCGCCCCCGCGTCCCACGTCTCACCGCTGTTGGGGTAGACCACGACCGGTTTGCCGGTGACGCGGGCGGCGAGGGCGACGGCGTGATCGGCGTCCTCGGGGGTGCAGCAGTTCACGCCGACCGCGATCACCTCGTCCGCCCGCGCGGCCAGGGCGAAGGCGTCCTCCAGCGGCCGGCCCGCCCGGGTGCGGCCGCCGGCCGCCGAGTACGACAGCCAGGCCGGTGTGCCGAGGCCGCGCAGCGCGCGCAGCAGTGCCTCGGCCTCGTCCGTGTCGGGGATCGTCTCCAGGGCCAGCACGTCCGGACCGGCGGCGGCCAGGACCTCCATCCGGGGGCGGTGGAAGCGCTCCAGCTCGCCGACCGACAGGCCGTACCGGCCCCGGTACTCGGAACCGTCCGCGAGCATCGCCCCGTACGGGCCGACCGAGGCCGCCACCCAGAGCGGACGGGACGCCCGGACCAGCCCGGCCGCCGTACGGGCGCACTCCACGCTCAGCGAGAGCAGGGAGGCCGCCTCGTCCCGGCCGATGCCACGCCGCGCGAAACCCTCGAACGTCGCCTGGTAGCTCGCCGTGATCGCCACGTCCGCACCCGCCTCGAAGTAGGCGCGGTGTGCCCCGGTCACCGCCTCCGGGGCTTCGGCGAGCAGCCGGGCGGACCACAGGGCGTCGCTCAGGTCGTGCCCCGCCGACGCGAGCTGGTTGGACATACCGCCGTCGAGGACGACCGTGCGGCCGTCGGCCAGCGCCTCGGCGAGGACGGGAGTGGTGGTACCGGTGCTCATGGCCCCGACGGTAGTGCGGGCACCGGTCACCGCGCGCCGTCCGGCCGCACTGCTGCGAAGCTGGGAGGGAGCACAGCCGTGGCCGGAGAGAACAGGGTCGGTGGGTGCCGTGACCGGAGTCGACGGACAGGCGGCGGACGCCTCCTCGCGGAGACGGTTCGTCGACCCGCACGGGGACCCGTTCTTGCGGACGAGGTTCGCCGTTCCGCCGCGTCCCGTGACGTTCCTGCCGCGCCCCCGGCTGACCGGGCACCTGGACGAGGCCCTGCGCACCCCGCTGACCATGGTCAACGGGGCGGCCGGAGCCGGGAAGAGCCTGCTGGTCGCCGACTGGGTGCGCCATCTCGACCGGCAGGGCGGACCGCCCGTCGCCTGGCTCACCACCGACGCGGTCGGGGACGCGGCCGGGATGTTCTGGGCGTACCTGTTGCATGCCCTGCGCGTCGCCGGTGTCCCGCCGGGTGCGGACATCGGGTTCCCGGCGGACGCCAACCGGCTGAGCCCCGGCCTGCGGTCCCGGCTCGCCGCCGGGCTCAGCGCCCGGGAGGAGCCCGTGGTCGTCGTGCTCGACGAGTTCGACCGGGTCACCTCCCCGCGGATCGCCGAGCAGCTGGAGTTCGTCCTGCACCACGCGGGGCCGGGACTGCGGCTGGTCCTCGTCACCCGCACGGAGCCGCTGCTGCCCCTGCACCGCTACCGGGCCGCCGGTGAGCTGACGGAGATCAGGGACGCCGAGCTGGCGTTCACCCCGCACGAGGCGGCCCGGCTGATGGAGCTGCACGGGCTGCGGCTGCCCCCGGCCGCGGTGCGCGGACTCGTGGAACGCACCCGGGGGTGGGCCGCCGGACTGCGGCTGTCCGCGCTGGCGGCGGGGCAGAGCCCGGACCCGGAGGCGTATGTGGCGGAGTTCGAGGCGGACCGGAGCGCCATCGCCGACTTCCTGCTGGCGGAGGTGCTGAAACGGCAGGACGCCGGGACACAGGAGCTGCTGCTGCGGGTGAGCGTGCTCGACCGGTTCTCTGCCGCACTGGCCGACGCGGTCACCGGGCGCGACGACGCCGCGGGCAGGCTGGCGCGGCTGAGCCGGGACAACGCCTTCGTCGAGCACGTCGGGCACGGCCTGTACCGCCTCCACCCCCTGTTCGCGGAGATCCTCCGCGCCCACCTGCGGATGCGGCGGCCCGGCCGGGAACCCGAGCTGCACCTGCGGGCCGCCGTGTGGCTGCGGCGCTCCGGGGAGCTCGCGGAGGCGCTCGGGCACGGGGCCGCCGCCGGTGACTGGGAGTTCACCGCCGGTGCCCTGGTCGACGACCTCGCCATCGGACAGTTCTTCACCGGGCTGCGCTCCGACGCGGTGACCGGGCTGTTCGCCCGGATGGGGCGGGAGAGCGCGGGGCCCGCCCCGGAACTGGTGCGGGCGGCCGGCCTGCTCGCCCGGTGCGAACTCGACGCGGGGCTGACCCATCTGCATCGCGCGCAGGACGCGCTGGGGGAGTACGACGGCACACCGGACGCGGCGCCCATCCGGTTGACCTGCGCCCTGCTGGAGGCGCTCGCCGCCCGGATGGCCGGCGCGCCGGACCGGGCGGAGGACGCCGCGCGGGCGGCCGGAAAGCTGTGGGGAGCGGTCCCCGAAGGGCTGCTGGACCGGCATCCGGAGCTCACCGCGCTGCTGATGGACCACCTGGGGTCGGCGCGGTTGTGGGCCGGGCACTTCGCGCAGGCGCGGGCGGCCCTCGCGGCGGTGGCGGACGCCGCCCCGGGCGCGGCCACGGCGCTCCCGCGGGAGGACTCGCTGGGCAGACTCGCCCTGATCGACTACCTGCACGGCTGGCCGGGCAGCGCCGAACACAAGGCCCGCGAGGCCCTCGCCGAGACGGAACGGTTCGGCCTGCCCCAGCCGTCCGGGTCCGGAGTGGAACGGCTCGTCCTGGCAGCCGTCGCCGTGGACCGCGACGAGCTGGGGCAGGCGCAGGCCCTGCTCGACACGTCGGCCGGGTCGCACCCCGCGCTGCGGGACCCCGTACTGCAGGCCGGACGCGCTCTGACGGCCGCCCGTCTGCACCTGGCGCGAGGCGACGCGGAGGCGGCGCTCAAGACGGTGCAGGCACAGGTGCCGGCCGAGGCGGCCTCGCCGTGGGCACGCGGGGAGACCGCGCTCGTCGCGGCCGCCGCGCATCTCGCCGCGGGCCGGACGGAGACGGCCGCGGAACTGCTGGAGGAGGTGCCCGACGAGCAGGTGGCGTGCGCGGTGGGGGCCGCGCGGCTCCACCTCGCCACCGGGCGGGCCGCCGAGGCCGTACGCCTGCTCGACCGGGTGCGCCCGGAGGAGAGGGCCGGTCCCGCGGTGACCGTCCGGGCCGCGCTGGTGCGGGCGCAGGCCGCGCACGGGGCCGGGGACGGCGCGACCGCACGGCGGCTGGTGGCGCGGGCCCTGGCCCAGGCGCGGCGGGAGCGGCTGCGCCGGCCCTTCCGCGAGGCCGGGCCGTGGATACGGCCGTACCTGGGCACGGCGTCGCCGCACTGGCTGGCGCCCGGCACCGGCCCCTCCCCGCGCCGGCCCGGGCCGGCGCCCCCGCTCGTCGAGGAACTCAGCGGGCGCGAGCGCGACGTGCTGCGGCGGCTGGCGATGACGATGTCCACCGAGGAGATCGCCGCCGACCTGTACGTGTCGGTGAACACGGTCAAGACCCACCTGAAGAGCGTCTACCGGAAACTGTCGGTCAACCGCCGCAACGAGGCGGTACGCCGCGCCCGTGACCTGGACCTGCTGTGACGAGGGAGATGCCGTGACGCACTGGCGGGCGCTGGCCGTCCTGGGGACCGCGCAGTTCCTGATGGTCCTCGACACCTCGGTCATGAACGTCTCCATCAGCCAACTCGTCGACGACTTCGACACCGAGGTCACCGCGATCCAGGCCGTCATCACGCTGTACGCGCTGGTCATGGCGGCCTTCATGATCATCGGCGGGCGGCTGGGGGACATCCTCGGACGGCGGCGCGTCTTCCTCGGCGGTCTGGTCGTCTACGCGACCGGCTCGGCGCTGACCGCCGTCGCGCCCACCCTGTGGGTGCTGGTCCTCGGCTGGTCCGTCATCGAGGGGCTCGGCGCCGCGCTGGTGCTGCCCGCGATGGCGGCGCTCGTCGCCGAGTCCTACCGCGGCCGGGACCGGGCCGTCGCCTACGGCGTCGTCGGCGGGCTGGCCGGTGCCGGGATCGCCGTGGGCCCCCTGCTCGGCGGCTGGGTGACCACGTACCTCACCTGGCGGCTGGTCTTCGCGGGCGAGGTCGTCGTCGTGCTGGCGATCCTCCTGCTGCGCGGCGCGATCACCGAGGCACCCAGGACGGCGGCACGCCCCCGGCTGGACGGGGTCGGTGCGGCGCTCTCCGCGGGGGGCCTGGCGCTCGGCGTGCTCGGTGTGCTGCAGAGCGGCACCTGGGGCTGGGTGCAGCCGCGCAATCCGCCCTTCACCGTCCTCGGCTTCGCGCCGACCCTGTTCGTCATCGGCGCAGGCGTGGCCGTCCTCGCGGCCTTCCGCCGGTGGGAGCACCGCCGGGACCGGCGCGGCGACGAACCGCTGGTGCACCTGTCCCTGCTGCGCAGGCCCGCGCTGGCCTCCGGCCTGATGTCCCTGGTCAGCCAGAACCTGATCCTGCTGGGGCTGTTCTTCACCATCCCGCTGTACCTCCAGGTCGTGCAGGGCTTCGACGCCTTCGAGACGGGGCTCAGACTGCTGCCGGTGTCCGCGGCCATGCTGGTGACCTCGCTCGGCGCGGCCCGGCCGGGACGCCTGGCGGGCCCCCGCCGGATCGTCCGGCTGGCCCTGGTCACCGTGGCGGCGGCCGTCGTGTGGCTGCTGGCCACCATCGACCCGGTCATCGACGACGCCCAGTTCGCCGGGGCGATGGCCCTGCTGGGCGTCGGCATGGGCCTGTTCGCCTCGCAGCTCGGCAACGTCGTCCAGTCCGCCGCGGGGGAGGAGGAACGCAGCGAGGTCGGCGGACTCCAGTACACGGCCCAGAACCTGGGCTCGGCCCTCGGCACGGCGCTGATCGGGTCGCTGCTCGTCGGCTCCCTGGCGCAGGCCTTCACCACGCAGGTGGAGGAGGACGCCCGGCTGTCGCAGGAGGCCCGGCAGGAGGTCGGTGTCGCCCTCGAGGCCGGCGTCACCTTCGTCCCCACCGGGCAGGTGCGCGAGGCCGCCGTCCGCGCCGGACTGCCGCCCCAGGAGGTGGACGCCGTGACGGACTCCTACGCGTCGGCGCAGCTCGACGGACTGAAGGCGGCGATCCTCGCCACCGGCGGCGTCACCCTCGCGAGCTTCCTGGTCACCTCCGGCCTTCCGGGGCCGGCACCCGGGCGCGCCGGGGGCCCGGCAGCGGAAGGCCGGGGCCCGGCCGGTCGGAGGGAGCCGTGATGTCCGACGCCGGACACGCGGCCGCGCACCCGCCCGCACCGGCCGCCGACCGCGGGACGCACGCCGACTACACGGGCGGCGTCTACGGTTCCCTGCTCGCGGCCTCGGTGATCGTCGGGGCGGGCACGCTCGGCTCGTTCCCGCGGGTGGAACTGGTGCTGCTGCTGTTGCTCACCGGTGGGGTGTTCTGGATCGCCCACGTGCACGCGCAGCTGTTCGGGGAGCGGCTGGCGCGGCACGGGCCGGACCGTCGTGCCGTCGGGCGGGTGTGCCGGGAGGAGTGGACGATCGTGAAGGCCGCCGTGCCGCCGGCGGTCGCGGTGGCCGTCAGTCCCGCGCTCGGCCTCGGTGTGCAGGGCACCCAGTGGTTCGCCCTGTCCGTCGCCGTGACGGGTCAGGTGGGCTGGTCGGTGGCGGCGTCCCGCCGGGCCGGTGCCGGGCGGCGCCTGATCGTCCTGTCGGCCGCGGTGAACCTCGTGCTCGGCCTCGTGATCCTCTCCTGCAAGCTTTGGCTCAAGCACTGAGCAGTGGGTGGGAAGCGCCCTCGTCCCCGGTCTCACCCGGGCCCTCACCCACGCTCTCTCACCTGTACGGGGTGAGTCCGCCCGGCGCCCGGAGGCGGACCATCGCAGGTACGGGGGGCGCGCGGCCCATGCCGGCCAGGCCATCCGGGGAGCAGCTCATGCGTTACGAGATCCGTGTCGAGGGACATCTCTCGGAACCGCTGATCAGGGTTTTCCCGGAACTCGAGCACGTGACGCTGTCGGGACAGACCCTGCTCTTCGGGCACGTCGTCGACGAGGCGCACTTCTACGGGCTGCTGGCCCGCTGCCAGTCCCTGGGCCTGCGGGTGCTGGAGATGCGCCAGGCGCCGGAGTGACCCCCGGCCGACCGGTCAGCGGCTCTCGGCGCGCACCCGCCCCGACCGGACGGCGGCGCCCAGCGCCTCGAAGTCCCGCTGGTTGAGGTCCGCGTAGTCCTGGGCGAACCCGGTGAGCGCCCGGTCGAAGCGGTCACCGCGGCCCAGGTAGGCGGCGATGGCGACGGGATCACCGGAGCGGGCGTGGGCGCGCGCCAGGCTCGCCCCGCACAGCCGCGCGAACAGCCCCATCAGCGCCGGGGTCATGGTGTCCGGGCGGGCGATGCCCTTCCAGTCGCGCAACTGCCGTACGTAGAAGTCCCGGGGCCTGCCGTCGAGGCCCACGGCGTGCGTCCAGCCGAGCAGGATGTCGCTGGTCGTCTGGATCAGCCGTTGCCCCGCCACCACACGGCGGCCCTGGTTGTCGTGGCGTTCACCGTCGGTGTGCGGGGCGAGCACCGACTCCTGCGCCTCCTTGGCCTGCAACAGCAGGGGATCGTCGTCGTCCCTGCCCAGCAGGAGCACGATCCAGCAGCGGGTGCCGACACTGCCGACGCCCACCACCTTCCGGGCGACGTCGACCAGGTGGTAGCGCCCCAGCAGGTGCCGGCGCTCCGAGGACAGCGAGCGCGCGTAGCCGTCGAGGACCTCGCGCAGCGCCTTCTCCTCCGCGGCGGGGCCGTCCGGCAGGTCCCGCAGCGGGGTGATCAACGGCGGGTCGGCGGCGATGCGCCGCCCCTCGGCCGTGGCGCGGGTGAGCTTCTCGAAGGCCTGGAGGTGGGTGCGGGTGCGGGCCTTGCCGGCCGCCTCGGCGGTACGGCGCCGGGCCTCACGGTCCATCGACGAGGCCATGAGCTCCCGCAGCCGGTCGGCGTCGTCCTGCGCGTACCAGATGTCGAGGGTGCGCATCCCGGCGAACTCCCGCATGCGCCGCCGGTACGCCTCCACGCAGGCGCGTACCGCGTCGTTCTGATCCGCGACCGGGAACCCGTTGGCCCGCCCGGCGATGGCGATGCTCGCCGCCAGCCGCTCGACGTCCCACTCGAAGGGGCCCGCGTGGGTCTCGTCGAAGTCGTTGAGGTCGAAGACGAGGTGGCGCTCCGGGGACGCCAGCAGCCGGAAGTTGAGCAGATGGGCGTCACCGCACAACTGCACCGTCAGACCGGTGTGGGGGAGCGGACCGAGATCCGCCGCCATGATGGCCGCCGCCCCCCGGTAGAAGCGGAACGGGGACTCCAGCATCCGGCCGTGACGGACCGGCACCAGCTCCGGCAGCCGGGTCGCGGACTGCCGCTCGATCACGTCGACGGGGTCCGGCCGGCCCGGGGCGGCCTCGAACGAGCCGTGGGACGAGCGGGGGACGCGCTTGCGGGCGTTCCTGCCGTGTGCGGCACGCTCGGCCGGGGACGGGAAGGCGTGGTACGGGCTCGGTACGGTCATCGCTGTCTCCCGCCTGCACCGCGAACCGCGAACGACGGCTGCTCGCCGTCATCCCATCGTCCCCCCGCCCCGGCCGGATCACCCGTCGAGGGTGACCCCGCGACGGGGCCCGGACGGAAGGCTGGCCGTGCGCCCGCGGGGCGCCCCCCGCGAGGGAAGGAGGAGTCATGTCCGTGACACGCGGTACGGCCCCCGGAGCCGGTCCGGAACCCCTGGCCGGCGGCCCCGCCGGGATCCTGGCGGCGCTCGGGCGCTCCTGGCAGTGGATCCTCGCCTCCGCGGTCGCCACCCTGGTGCCGGGCGTCATCGTGCTGGTGTGGCCGGACACCACCCTGCACGTCCTCGCCGTGCTCGTCGGCCTGTACCTGCTGGTGACGGGGGTCATCCGGTTCGTCGGCGTCCTCGGCCGCGAGGAGCAGGGCGAACGGCTGCCCGGGCTCCTCCTCGCCGTGCTGTTCGTGCTGGCCGGAGTGCTGTGCCTGCGCAACCCGCTGCAGACCGTCGCCGCCCTCTCCCTGATCGTCGGGGTGGTCTGGCTGGTGTCGGGGATGCTCACCCTCTTCACCGCCCTCGCCTCGCGCGACCTGCCGCACCGCGGTGTCGTCATCGGCGCCGCGCTGCTCGCCGTGGTGGCGGGCATCGTCGTCCTGGCCCTGCCCGCCGAATCGGCCCGGGCACTGACCCGGCTCCTGGGCCTGTGGCTCGTCCTCCTCGGACTGGTCGAGGCGGCCGTCGCCGTCGCCTGGCGCTCCGCCCTGTCCCGGGCCGGCGTCACGGGAACGGCCCGCGGCCCCGCCCGGACCGGCTGAACCCCGCTCCTCACCCGGGGCGGTTCACCCGCCCCGGGTGAGGCGGCACCCCCCTGCCGCGCACACCCTGAAGTCGGCACACGACGACGTCGGGCACGGACGGCCCGGAACGGAGGACGAGATGAGTGGGGCGACCTACCTCGCGTACGACTTTCCCCTGCTGAGCGCCTTCTGGACCCTGCTGGTGTTCTTCCTGTGGATCATGTGGTTCATCCTGCTCTTCCGGGTCGTCATGGACATCTTCCGCGACGACGACCTGAGCGGCTGGGGAAAGGCCGGCTGGCTGGCGTTCACGATCGTCCTGCCCTTCCTGGGCGTTCTGGTCTACGTGATCGCCCGCGGCAAGAACATGGGACGCCGTGAGATCGCGCAGGCGCGCGCCCAGCAGGACGCGCTGGACAGCTACGTCCGGGAGACCGCCAAGGGCGCGGCCGGACGGACCAGCAGCGTCGACGAACTCGCCCGGCTGTCCGAGATCAAGGCCCGCGGCGACATCTCGGACGACGAGTTCCGCAGGGCGAAGGAGCTGGTCCTCAGCGGCCACGGCTCGTCGGAGCACTCGAAGCCGTTCGCCTCGTCCACGGGGCGCTGACCGTACGCCCCCGGCCGCCGGACGAACCGGACGAACCGGGCGGACCGGATCGACCGTACGAACCGAATCGAGGCAACGGAATGGCAGCCACACACCCGACACACGGAGCGCACGGTGCGACCGGCGCCAAGGCGCCGCCGGCGCGGCGGCAGTGGGCGGAAGGGCTGACGGTCTTCGCCGCCGTCTCGCTCATGATCGTGGGAGTGCTGGACATCCTGCGGGGCATCATGGGCATCGCCGAGGACGACGTCTTCGTGTCGACACAGAACTACGTCTTCGAGTTCGACCTCACCACCTGGGGCTGGACCCATCTGGCGCTCGGCGCGCTGGCGGTGCTCGTCAGCCTCGGCCTGGTACGCGGAGCGATGTGGGCCCGGGTCGCCGGAGTGACGATCGCCGGTCTCCTCATCATCGCCAACTTCCTGTCCCTGCCGTACTACCCGGTGTGGTCCGTGGTGATGATCGCCTTCTCCGGGTTCATCATCTGGGCGCTGTGCGTGTCGCGTTCGGGTTCCCGGTCCGAGCGCTGAGCCGAAGGCGCCATGTCGCGGACCGTCGCCCGCGGGGACGTGGCGCGGGCGCGACTGGCGCTGTGCGCCCTCGCCGCCGCCGTGCTGGTCCCGCTCGTCGCCGCCGGGTTGCGGGGCGTGCTCTGGGCGCTGCTCGGCCTCGCCGGACTGGCGGTGGCGGCGGTGGGACTGTGGTGGACGCTCGCCCACGCCGGGGCGGTGCGGACCCTGGGCGCGCTCCTGTGCGTGACCGCGCCCCTGACGGTCCTGGCCCTGTACGCCGCGGGCGGAATGCTGGGGCCGGCCGCCCTGTCCCTGGCCCTGTGGCTGCTCGCCGTGGGCGCGGCCCGTACGGCGGTGGCGCCCGTGCCCGCCAGGCCGGTGCCCGCCCCGCCGCCGGCCCGTCCCTGGGCCGTGATGAACCCGCGCTCGGGCGGAGGCAAGGTCGACCGCTTCCGGCTGGCGGAGCGGGCGCGTCGGGCGGGCGTCCGGGTGGTGCCGCTCGGCGCCGGGCACCAGGACGTGGCCGCCCTCGCCGAGGACGCCGTCCGCGACGGGGCGGACCTGCTGGCGGTGGCCGGCGGGGACGGCACGCAGGCCCTGGTGGCCGAGGTGGCCGCCCGGCACGACCTGCCGTTCCTGGTGATCCCGGCCGGCACCCGCAACCACTTCGCCCTCGACCTCGGACTCGACCGGAACGATCCGGCGAAGGCCCTCGACGCCCTCGCCGACGGCGTCGAACTCCGCGTCGACCTGGGCTTCGCCGCCGGGCGGGTGTTCGTCAACAACGCCTCCTTCGGCACGTACGCGGCCGTCGTCGGGGAGCCCGCCTACCGGGACGACAAGACCCGGACCACCCTCCGGACGCTCCCCGGGCTGCTGTCCGGCCCGTCGGCGCACCGGCTGCGCATGACGGCCGGCGGGAGCCGGGCGGAGGGGTTGCAGGCCGTGCTGGTCAGCAACAACCCCTACCCGCGGGCGGTCGACGCGGCCCGGCCGGGGCGCCGCGAGCGGCTGGACTCCGGACGGCTCGGCGTGGTCGCGGTGCGTGTGCGGGGAGCGGCAGGGGCCGCCGGCCTGGCGCGCGGCCCGCGCGCGGCCGGGCTGCTGCGGCTGACCGCCGGGGAAGTGGTCGTCGAGGCGGACACGCCGACCGTCCCCGCCGGCGTCGACGGGGAGCACGTCCTGCTGCCGGCCCCGGTGGTGTGCCGGATCGACCCCGGAGCGCTCCGCGTGCGCGTTCCGCGCGCGGTGGCGAGTGGACGGCACCGGAGCGGGGCACCCGACTGGCCGCGGGTGGCCGCGCTCGCGCTGGGACGGCGGGACGGCGGTCCCTGACACGGCGGTCCGTGACACGGCGGTCGCGCCGACGACCGGGAAGGCGGTGGACATGTGCCGTTGGCTGGCCTATTCGGGCACTCCGATCATGCTCGACACCCTCCTCTACAAGCCGGCCCACTCGCTGATCGACCAGAGCCTGCACGCCAAGATGGGCGTGGAGACCACCAACGGTGACGGGTTCGGCGTCGGCTGGTACGGGGCGGACAGCGACAGTCCCGCGGTCGTCCGCGACATCGGGCCCGCCTGGAGCGACCGCAACCTTCGGGAGATCGCCCGGCACGTGGTCTCGCCGCTGTTCTTCGGCCACATCAGGGCCTCCACGGGGACGGCCGTGCAGCAGACCAACTGCCATCCGTTCCGCCACGGGCCCTGGATGTGGATGCACAACGGCGCGATCGAGGGCTTCCACCTCACCCGGCGGGACCTCGCGATGTCCGTCGACCCGGGACTGTTCGCCGACATCGAGGGGTCCACGGACTCCGAGATGATGTTCTACCTGACGCTGTCCCTCGGTCTGGAGGAGGACCCGCCGCGTGCCGTCGCCCGCATGGCCGGCCTGGTGGAACGCACCGGGCGCGCGCACGGCGTGGAGTTCCCCCTGCAGATGACGGTCGCGGTGACCGACGGCACGCGGCTGTGGGCGTTCCGCTACTCCAGCCAGAAGCGGTCGCGCTCGCTCTTCTACAGCACCCGCGTGGAGACCCTGCGCTCCCTCCACCCGGACCTGGACTTCCTGCGCGGTGCCTCCGACGACACGCGCCTCATCGTCTCCGAACCCCTGGGAGACCTGCCCGGCGCCTGGAACGCCGTACCGGAGGGGGCGTACGGCGTCGTTCAGCCGGAGGGCGACAGGATGGCCGACTTCACGCCGCAGGCCGCATAGGGGCCCGCCCCCGCCGCACCGGCAGACCCACGGCCCCGGACGAGAGGGCCGGCAGCACGGGTGGACGGCAGCCCCTGGTCGGCGTCCGCCCACCGCATCCAAGGAGTGTCATGGGCACCAGCGACGTCGGCTCGCACGAGCACCGGACGCAGACCCTGGTCGTCCTCGGCGCGAACGGCGACCTCGCCGCCCGGCTTCTCCTGCCGGGGCTCGGCGGGCTGGTCGCCGCCTCGTCGCTGGACGGCCTCCACCTCGTCGGCAGCGACCGGGGCGACGGAAGCGACGAGGCGTGGCGGACGCTCGTCGCCGGGGCGTTCGCCGAGGGCGGCGCGAGCGGGGCGGCCGTCGACGCCGTCGTCCGCGACGCCCGCTACGTGGCAGCCGACGCCACCGACGAGGACGGTCTGCGCCGCCTGCTGGAGTACCGCCGCGGCCGCCTCACGCTGTACTTCGCGCTGCCGGCGGCCGTCACGGTCGAGGCGTGCCGGGCACTGTCCCGGATCGGTGTGCCGGAGGGGACCCGGCTGGTGCTGGAGAAGCCCTTCGGGACCGACGCGGCCAGTGCCGGCGCCCTCAACGACCTGCTGCACGGCTTCGTGCCGGAGGACCACGTCCACCGCGTCGACCACTTCCTCGGCATGTCGACGGTGCTCAACATCCTCGGCATCCGCTTCGCCAACCGGGTGATCGAACCGCTGCTGACGTCGGAACACGTGGCCGCGGTCGACATCGTGTTCGACGAGGCGCTCGGCCTGGAGGGCCGCGCCGGCTTCTACGACGTGACCGGAGCCCTGCGCGACATGCTGCAGAGCCATCTGCTCCAGGTGCTGGCGCTGGTGGCGATGCCCGCGCCGAGCACCCTCGACCCGCTGGACGTGCGGGACGCCAAGGCGCACGTCCTGCGCGCCACCCACGTCCGGGAACACGACCCCGGGCGATTCAGCCGTCGCGCCCGCTACACCGCCGGCACCGTCGACGGCCGCTCGCTGCCCTCCTACACCGACGAGCCGGGCATCGACCCGGCCCGCGAGACCGAGACGCTGGCCGAGATCGTGCTGGCCGTCGACACCTGGCGGTGGGCCGGCGTGCCGTTCCGGGTCCGCTCGGGCAAGGCGATCGGATCGCCCCGGCAGGAGGTCACCTTCTGGTTCAAGGCACCCCAGCACGTCCCCGACGGGCTCACCGGTGCGGTCCGGGGCAACCGGCTGCGCATCGGCATCGGGCCGCGCAGGCTCCGGCTGGACCTCAACGTCAACGGCCCCGGCGACCCGTCCACCCTCTCCCCGGTGTCGCTCGACGCCGGCTTCAGCCCGGGCGAACTGCTCGAGTACGGCGAGGTCCTCCGGGGCGTCCTGGAGGACGTCAAGCCCCTGTCGGTGCGGGACGACATGTCGGTGGAGTCCTGGCGCATCGTCGAGCCGGTGCTGGACGCGTGGCGCGACGGCCGTGTCCCGCTGGACGAGTACCCGGCCGGAAGCTCCGGCCCGGCGGGCTGGGAGGGCGATGGGCGGTAGCGGGACGGGCTCGAACACACCCCGTAGGCGTTCACCCGAGCCGGGTGAAGGCGAGGAGCGCCGCGTCGTCCTGGAGGCGTCCGCCGGTGTGCCGCAGCACGGCGGTGAGGAGGGCGTCGAGCACCGTCTCCGGATCGGGCGGCAGGGGCCGGGACAGCACCGGTACGGGGTCGAAGAAGAGACCCTCCTCGTCGCGGGCCTCGTCGATGCCGTCGGTGAACACCACCACGGTGGCGCCGACGGGCAGGCCGAAGACGTCGACCGGAACGCCGTCGCCGCCGAGGGCGCCCAGGCCCAGGGGCAGCGACGGCGCGGCCGGCTCCAGGGCGTGGACGGTGCCGTCGTGGACCAGCAGCGGCGGCTCGTGGCCCCGGTTGGCGACCCGCAGTTCGGACCGGCCCGGGGGGAGCTCGGCGACTACGGCGGTGGCGAACGCCTCGGCCTCCGCGCCGGTCGTCTGCGCGGTGCCCGCCTGGAGGCGGTTCTCCAGCTGCCGGACGACCCCCGCCAGGTCCGGCTGGTGGTCGCAGGCCTCGCGGAAGGCACCGAGCAGGGCGTTGACCGTGCGGACCGCCTGGAGTCCCTTGCCGCGCACGTCGGCGAGGAGGATCCGCACGCCGTGCGGCGTCTCGTGGACCGCGAAGAGGTCCCCGCCGATGGCGGCCTCCTCGTGGGCGACCTCGTACCGGGAGGCCACGGCCAGCCGCCCCACCCGCCCGGGCAGCTCCGGGAGGACGGCGCGCTGCACGGCGGCGGCCACCTCGCGGCTCGTCCGCAGCTGCCGCCGGTCGCGCGCCAGCAGCACGTTGAGCACCGCCGCGACGACGGTGAGGAGGATCAGACTGGTGAACGGGACGAGGTCGCCCCCGGTGGGCTCCCTCTCGATGTACACCAGGGCCAGTCCGGCGACGTTCGCCGCCACCCCGGTGGCGATCGTCCCGCGCAGGGAGAGCAGGGGCGCGGCCACTCCGGGGGCGGCCGCGAGCAGGGGGAACACATTGGTGCTCCTCGGGATGAGGAGGTCGATCATGAACGCGCCCACGATCACGGCGGCGGGCAGCCACCGCAGCCGCTGCCGCCGCTCTTCCGCTTTCCTCTGGTGCTCGGGCATTCATGTCCCCGGATCGGCCGGCAGGGGGTCTACCGCGTGATGGCGGACCGCTCCAGATCGCGCAGCGCGGCCACGACGCGGTCGGTGATCTCCTCCGGGGTGCCCGACACGTCCACCGTGACACCCGCCTCGTCCGGCTCCAGCGGCTCGAGCTCGGCGAGCTGGGAGTCCAGCAGTTGCCGGCGCATGAAGTGCCCCTGCCGGCGCGCCAGCCGCTCCTCGATCAGCTCCCGGTCGCCGGTGAGGTGCGCGAACACGATCCCGGGAGCCGCAGCCCGCACCCGGTCGCGGTACGCCCTGTGCAGCGCGGAGCCGCTGATCACCCCGCCGAGCCCGGCCCGCCCGCGCGCCCACGCCCCGATCCGGTCCAGCCAGGGCTCCCGGTCGGCGTCCGTGAGCGGCACACCGGAGGACATCTTGGCGACGGCCGCCCGCGTGTGGAAGTCGTCGCCCTCGGCGTACGGAACACCGAGCCGGGCCGCCAGCAGGACACCGATGGTGGTCTTGCCCGTACCGGTGACGCCCATGACCGCCACGACCCGGGGGCCGCGCCCGCTTCCCTGTGCCATGCCGCGATCCTCTCAGGGAACCGGCACGGCGGCAGTCCGGGAGCGGCACGGCGGGACCCTGCCCGCCCCCGTCCGCCGGACCGGACACTTCGGCCGTCACCGAAGCGTCCCGCTCGTAGCGTGACCGCATGAACGAGAGCACGCAGACCGCAAGCCCCTCCGCGGCCGTCACCGGCATGGTCGACCACGTCCTCGCGCTGGCCGCCACCTGGACCCGCTGGAACGGCGAACCCGTGCACGCCGACGGCCGCGTCCACACCCCGCACAAGGCGATCCGCCGTGTCACCGACCACCTCATCGACCATCTCGCGGAGATGGAGGCCCGCCTCGCCGGCGAACAGCCGCAGCCCGACCACTGGCACGCCTCCACGATCACCACCGGGGCCGATCTCGCCCCCTTCACCCCGCAGGACCTCGACGAGGCCCGCAGCCGCCTCACCCGGCTCGCCCGCATCTGGGCCGCGCGCCTCGACGTGCTCACCGGCGAACAGCTCGACGACTCGCCCGGCGAGGGCTGGAGTTTCCGCGAACTCGCCCGCCACGTCCACGAGTCCGTCTACTACGCCGACGCCGTGGGGGACCTCTCGTAACCGTCTCCGCCGGTCTCCACCGCGCGGGCGACGCGGGCCACGAAGGGTCCCGGGGTCCGGGCGGAATCCCCGGCTCGTCGCGGGGGCCGGGCGAGCCGCCGTGTCCGGGGCAGACGGCGCTCACCCGATGGTCGTTCAACGTTCACGCGGTTCCTCGATCCTCGACGCCGCGGCGCGCTCGCGCCGCGGCGTCGAGGAGACAGGCACACCATGGGGCACGGGCACGCACACGGACCGCATCACCACCACGGACACGACCACCGGCACGAGGCGACGGCGCCCCTGCCCGCAGCCTTCGACACCTCGGTGCCCGACGAGGCGCTGAACCCCGAGCAGAAGTCCCGCCGCACGCTGCTGCGCCGGGCCGGGCTGCTCGGCGCGGGGCTCGCGGCCGGCACCGTCCTGTCCGCCGGGGCCGGTGCGGCCACCCCGGCACACGCGGCGGGCGACAGCCGTCGCGGCAGCGGCAGCGGCAAGGGCAAGGGCTTCCTGTGGCTCGCGGGTGACCACCACATCCACACGCAGTACAGCAGCGACGGCAAGTACCGCGTCGTCGACCAGGTCCGCCAGGGCGCCCGGCACGGCATGGACTGGCTGGTCATCACCGACCACGGCAGCACCACCCACGCGAAGATCGGCGTGGAGAAGGTCAACCCGGACATCAAGGAGGCCCGCGCCGCCTACGGCGACACCCTGGTCTTCCAGGGGCTGGAGTGGAACATCCCGGCCGCCGAGCACGGCACCGTCTTCGTCCACCCGGGCCGCCACGAGGTCGCCGTCCTCAAGCAGTTCGAGACCGACTACGACGGCGGCGTCAAGGGCGCCGGCGACTCCACGCCCGCCAACGAGGCACTCGCCGTCGCCGGCCTGAACTTCCTCGCCGACCAGGTGAGGAGACGCAAGGTCGAGGACGCCCTGATGCTCGCCAACCACCCCTCGCGCAAGGGCATCGACTCCCCGCACGAGATCCGCGCCTGGCGCGACGCCACCGGCACCGGCCGGCAGATCGCCGTCGGCTTCGAGGGCGCCCCAGGCCACCAGGCCGCGGGCCTGCCGAAGCCGCTCGGCATGGGCCGCGCGCGCGGCATCTACGACGGCAGCCCCGGCGCCAACTCCTTCCCCGGCTACCCGCTGGAGAGCTACCGCACCTGGGGCGGCTTCGACTGGATGACCGCCACCGTCGGCGGTCTGTGGGACAGCCTGCTCGCCGAGGGCCGCCCCTGGTGGATCACCGCCAACTCCGACTCCCACCAGGTCTACGCCGACACCGCCGTCCGCGGCCCGGGCGGCGACTTCGCCACCGACGGCCGCTACCCCGACCCCGTCTACGGCGGGCGGATCGACGTCACCGAGGGCGACTACTGGCCCGGCCAGTACAGCCGCACCCACGTCGGCGCCGCCGGCTTCTCCTACGCCGCCGTCATGGACGGCATCCGCGCCGGCCGCATCTGGGTCGACCACGGACAGCTCATCGGCGGCCTCGACGTCCGGGTCTTCGGCGGTGGCCGCTGGGCCACCCTCGGCGGCGCCCTGCACGTCCGCAAGGGCACCAGGGTCACGCTGACCGCGGACATCGCCCTCGCCGGCGGCAACAACTGGGCCGGCTTCACCCCCAAGCTCGCCCGCGTGGACGTCATCCAGGGCGAGGTGACCGGACCGGTCGCCGACAGGGACACGTTCACCGCGCCCACCGCGAACGTCGCCCGCTCGTACGACGTCGACAAGTCGGCCGGCACCGTCCGCGTCACCTTCGACCTCGGCCGCGTCGACCGTCCGGTGTACGTCCGGCTGCGCGGCACCGACGGCAACCGGAGCGCCGTCGGCGCGATGGGCGCGAAGGTCGACCCGGCGGGCCCCGCCCTCGACGTCGTCGGCGACGCCGACCCGTGGCGCGACCTGTGGTTCTACTCCAACCCGGTGTGGGTCCTGCCGTCGTGACCCCGTACACCGTCACCGTGGACGCGGGTATCCGGGACCTGCTCGCCGCCGACCGCCTGCTGCACCGGATGGCCGCCGAACTCGTCCTCCCCGAGGACACCTTCGGCTGCACCCACCTCGTGCGTGACGACCGTCCGCGCGTCGTGGTGTCGCTGTCCCTGCCCGTGCGGCCGCTCCCGGACTCCGTCCGGGAGCGCCTCGCGGGCTACGGCGCCGTCTTCCCGGGCCTGCCCGACGCGGTGGGCCGTGCGGTGCTCTACCCGGGCGCCTGCGCCCTCACCGGCACGACGACCGTCGCGGAGCTGCTCGCGGGCTCCGCGATCGACCGCGTGACGGTGCTGGGCACGCCCGGGCCTCCGGCGCCGGAGACCCGCGTGGTGACCCGCGACCACGTACGGCCGCAGTGGCAGGGCGGCGAACTCGTCCTCGCCGCCACCCCGGCCCTGGGCGGCACCCTCGTGCCGTTCGAGGCCCCGGACCCCACGCCCTGCTGCGCGGACCACTGAGCCGGGTCAGCCGCGCGGCTCCGAGAAGACGAAGGAGAACTCCGTGGGCTCGGCGCACCGGCCGGACGCGCGGGGCCGGCCCGTCGGGGTCAGTCGCCCAGGACGTCCCGGACGAAGGCGTTGGTGAACGTGCCGGCCGGGTCCAGCTCACGCACCAGCGCCCGGAAGTCGTGCAGGCGCGGGTAGCGCGCCTGCAGCTCCGCCGCCGGTGTGGTGAACACCTTCCCCCAGTGCGGCCGCGCGCCGTACGGTGCCAGCGCCTCCTCCACCCGCGTCACCACGGGCAGCACGGTCCGGGTGTCCTCGACCCAGGTGAAGTGGACGGCCACCGTGTCCCGGCCGTACGCGGGGCCGAGCCACTGGTCGTCGGCGGCGACGGTGCGCACCTCGCAGGTCTGCAGCACCGGGGCGACGGTCTCCCGGACCGCGTCCAGCGCCCGCAGCGCGCCGATGGCCGATGCGCGCGGCAGCAGGTACTCCGACTGGAGCTCCGCCCCGCTGCTCGGCGTGAACTCCGCCCGGAAGTGCGGCAGTCGCTCGTGCCAGGGCCCCGGCACCCCGAACTGCTCCGTGCAGTTCACCGCCGGCATCCCCGGCACCGGGTGCATCTTCTCGGCGGCGGGCGGGGCCCAGGGGAAGTCCATCAGCGGCTGGTCGGTGCGCCGCTTCACCCACACCTGGCCGAAGCCCGGCTTGCGCCAGTCGGTGAACAGGCTCACGCTGTACGCCGCCGACATCACCGCTTCGAACACGGCGGCGTCCAGCCCTTCCAGGGGCAGCTCGGTGAACACGTACTGCTCCACCTCGAACGCCGGCTCCAGGTCCAGCGTGAGCGCGGTGACCACGCCGAGCGCGCCCAGCGAGGTGACCGCACCGCCGAACCGCTCGTCGCCGCGCGCCAGGGTCACCGCCGAGCCGTCCGCCGTGACCAGGTCGACCGCGCGCACGGACGAGGCGAGCGGACCGTTGCCGACCCCGGAGCCGTGGGTACCGGTGGCGACCGAGCCGGCCACCGAGATGTGCGGCAGTGACGCCATGTTCGCCAGCGCCAGCCCCTGCCGGTGCACCTCCCGTGCCAGCTCCGCGTACCGCACGCCGCCCCCGACCCGTACCGTCCGGGCGGTCGTGTCCACGTCGATCCCGGGCGGCAGCGCGCCGAGGGAGAGGAGGACACCGTCCTCGCCGGGCTCGGCGATCTCGTTGAAGGAGTGCCCGCTGCCGAGGACGCGCACGCGCGCACTCCCGGCGACCAGATCCCGCAGCGCGTCCAGGCTCCGCGGGCGGTGCGGCTCCCCGGCGGCGAACGTGATGTTGCCCGCCCAGTTGGTGACGCTCTCGGCCATCCCTCCACCTTCCCTGCCCCCGGGGCCGGAAGAGACCCCGGTCGGAACCTATCCCGGGAGTGACCCACGCCATGTGGGGGGACCCGCCACCACGGATGTCCGGCCGGGGGCATACCGTGAGGAGTCGTACGTCCGAACCGGGAGGAGAACACGGGATGGGCAGCCGTACCGCGCTGGTCGAGGATCTGATGGAGCGGTTCCCGCACGTGCCGCGCGAGGCCGTCTTCAAGGAGGACCTGCTGCGCGGCGGTGTGGCCTTCGATCCGTCCGCGCTCAGCGACAACGAGAGCGGCGAGGTCAAACCGAAGTCGTACTTCATCTTCTCCTTCGACCACGGCACCCTGCCCGAGCTGGGCGAGGCCGCGCTGCGGCGCCCGCCGGAGGAGATCATCCTCACGGGAGGTCCGTACGACCTGCGCCGCACGGTGGTGTCGGTGCGGGTGAACCCCGCCTCCCCCTACCGGGTCGCCGCCGACGAGCACGGCGTGCTCGGCCTCTACCTCGACGGCAGGCGGATCTCCGACGTCGGCGTGCCGCCCATGCCCGAGTACTACCGGCACACCCTCTCCAGCGGGAAGTCCGTCATGGAGGTCGCCCCCACCATCCAGTGGGGCTACCTGATCTACCTGACGGTCTTCCGGGTCTGCCAGTACTTCGGCGCCAAGGAGGAGTGCCAGTACTGCGACATCAATCACAACTGGCGCCAGCACAAGGCGGCCGGCCGGCCCTACACCGGCGTGAAGGACGTCGAGGAGGTGCTGGAGGCCCTGGAGATCATCGACCGGTACGACACGGCGAAGGCCTCCACCGCCTACACCCTCACCGGCGGCGCCATCACCAAGACCGTCTCCGGACGCGACGAGGCCGACTTCTACGGCCACTACGCCAAGGCCATCGAGGAGCGCTTCCCCGGCCGCTGGATCGGCAAGGTCGTCGCCCAGGCGCTGCCCCGCGACGACGTGCAGCGCTTCAAGGACTACGGCGTGCAGATCTACCACCCCAACTACGAGGTGTGGGACGAGTACCTCTTCAAGATCTTCTGCCCGGGCAAGGAGCGCTACGTCGGCCGTGACGAGTGGCACCGGCGCGTCCTGGACTCCGCGGACGTCTTCGGCGCGCGCAACGTGATCCCCAACTTCGTGGCGGGCGTGGAGATGGCCGAGCCGTTCGGCTTCAAGACGGTCGACGAGGCCATCGCCTCCACCACCGAGGGGCTGCGCTTCTTCATGTCGCACGGCATCACGCCCCGCTTCACCACCTGGTGCCCCGAGCCCACCACCCCGCTCGGCAAGGCCAACCCGCAGGGCGCCCCGCTGGAGTACCACATCCGGCTGCTCCAGGCCTACCGGCAGACGATGGAGGACTTCGGTCTCTCCTCGCCCCCCGGCTACGGGCCGCCCGGACCCGGCCAGGCGGTGTTCTCGGTCAGCTCCTTCATGGACAGCCTGCCCGCGCAGGACGCCGCGGACGCCGCGGACGGCACGGGGACCGCGGAGGCCGCGGAGACCGTCTGAGACATCGGAGGGCCGTCGTCGAACGGCCGTCGAAGAGGAATCGGGAAGGCCGGAACCGAGACGTTCCGGCCTTCCTTGCGTATTGTCCACGCGAGGGGTTGCCGCGCGGCCACGGAAAGTGAAGGCAGCGCTTGTCAGTTGTGTCGACGACGTGAAAAGCTCTCGTCCACCTCCGCGAGGTTCCCCAAACTCCACTGCCAATAAGGCGAGTTGACCTCGTTCGTGGATGCAGGAGCCTCATGCCCGACCTGCCGAGCCCTCAGGACGCCACCGAAGCGGTCCTGTTCACCGAGTGCTGGGACGCGGTGCTCTCCTACGCCGACCTGTGCACGGCGGGATCCGCCGCCACCGCTGAACTGGCCCGCGAGGCATTCACCCAGGGCATAGGAGAACTGCGCGCCGCCGAGACCGGCTCCCCGCGCGGAACCGGCCGCCGCTCCGCCCGGCTGCCCCGGATACCCCTGCTGCTGACCGCCGTCCGCACCACCGCGGCCGCCTGGGAGGAAGCCGGACAGGGACACAAGCTCGACCCCGACCTCCGCCTGTGGCTGCACTCCGGGCAGGCCGCCCGCTACACCGGGCCGCCGCTGCAACGCCCGGTCGCCGTACGCGGGTTGCGCGACCTCCAGCAGGCGGACGCGGAACTGCTGTGGCTGGCCGAGGTGGAGGCGCTGCCCCTGCCCCTGGTCGCCCGCCGGCTCGGCCTCGACCCCGACACGGTCACCGACGAACTCGCCCAGGTCGGCCTCCTGTTCCGCGACCGCTGCCACCGCAACCACCTCGACTCCCCGCTCGACGCCGAGTGCCGCAGCTACGCCCGGCTCCTCGACGCCGTCACCCGCTCGCCGGCCGCCGACACCCCCGGCGACCTCTCCCGGCACCTCGCCACCTGCCACCCGTGCGCCGAGGCTGCCGCCTGTCTGCGGCTGCACGGCGGAGGCCTGCCCGGCGCACTGGCCGGCGGGGTGATCGGCTGGGGCGGCCTCGCCTACCTGGAACGCCGCCGCCGCGCCGCCGAGGTCCGGCTCGGAGCCGGACGCCCGGACCGGCCCGACGGCGACGACCCGTCAAACGGCGACGGCGGGAACCGCGTCGCCCGGCACGGGCTGCTGGCCGCCGCCGCCCTCGTCTCCCTCCTCGCGCTCGCGGTCTCCCTGATGCCGTTCGGGGACGGTGCCGCCGAGAGCGCCGCCCGCCCCGACACCGACCGCCCGCCGGCGGCCGACTCCGGCCCCTCCCTGCCGCCCGCCCCCACCGCCGAGCCGGACGACACCGCCCCCGGATCCCCGGGCCCGTCAGCCGGGCGCACCCCCGAGCGCACCCCGGAAGGGACGCACCCCGACCCCGAACCCCAGGGCACCTCGTCCGCCACCGCCGCGCCCGAGACCACCGCCGCCCGCGGCGGCCCCGCCCCCTGCCGGGTCGACTACGCCCTCGTCAACCAGTGGCCCGACGGCTTCCAGGCCACCGTCACCGTGACCGCGCCGCACCCGCTCGACTCCTGGCGCGTCGGCTTCACCTTCCCGGACGGCCAGCGCATCACCCAGGCGTGGGACGCCTCCGCGGACCAGGACGGCTCCCGCGTCACCGCCACCCCCGCCGACTACAACAAGACGGTCGCGGCCGGCGGCACACTCGCCTTCGGCTTCCTCGCCTCCTGGCACGGCACCAACACCCCGCCGACCGGCTTCACCCTCAACGGCCGCACCTGCGTGACGGCGTGAGGCGGGCCCCCGGACGGCACGGCATGACACCGGCGTCAGGAAAAACCGGTTGACGGGCCGGGACGCCCACGGGCTACTCTGACCACGGATCGCACGGCGGCCATCCGCCGCCGTACCGGAACTCCGAGCACCGAGGAGGTGTCGAACGATGACTGTCGCCACGCCGGGCGCTGCCCGCGCCCACGCATCCGTCACGTCCACCTCCGTGGCCACCGGCTGACCTCACCTTTTCCTGTCCGCGTACGCCTGCCGCGTCCGTGTGACCGCCGGGGCCGCCCACCCGAAGGGTCACCCCCTTGAGTTCCCTCTCCCCGTCCTCCGCGCTCGCCCCGTACGGCTGGGACGACGCATGGGCCGAACAGTTCGCCCCCTACGACGCCGAAGGGCTCCTGCCCGGACGCGTGGTCCGCGTCGACCGCGGCCAGTGCGACGTCGTCACCGCCGACGGGCTGCTGCGCGCCGACACCGCCTTCGTCACCCCGCACGACCCCCTGCGGGTCGTGTGCACGGGCGACTGGGTCGCCGTCGAACCCGGCGGCAACCCCCGCTACGTACGCGCCTGCCTGCCCCGCCGGACCGCCTTCGTGCGCTCCACCTCCTCCAAGCGGTCCGAGGGGCAGATCCTCGCCGCCAACGTCGACCACGCCGTCGTCGCCGTCTCCCTCGCCGCCGAACTCGACCTGGCCCGGATCGAACGGTTCCTCGCGCTCGCCTGGGAGTCCGGGGCGCAGCCGGTGGTCGTGCTCACCAAGGCCGACCTGGTGCCGGACGCCGCCACCCGGGGGCATCTCGTCCACGACGTGGAGACCAGCGCCCCCGGCGTGCCGGTGATCACCGTCAGCGCCAGGGACGGCGACGGCATCGACGTCCTCGCCGCCGTCACCGCCGGCGGCACCACGGTGCTGCTCGGACAGTCCGGTGCCGGCAAGTCCACCCTGGCCAACGCGCTCCTCGGCGAGGACGTGATGGACGTCCGGGCGGTCCGGGACGTCGACGGCAAGGGCCGCCACACCACGACCACCCGCAACCTGCTGGTGCTGCCCGGCGGGGGAGTCCTCATCGACACCCCGGGGCTGCGGGGCGTCGGACTGTGGGACGCCGGAACCGGCGTGGGCCAGGTGTTCGCCGAGATCGAGGAGCTCGCCGGGAACTGCCGCTTCCACGACTGCGCCCACGAGAGCGAGCCCGGCTGCGCGGTCCTCGAAGCCGTCGAGACCGGTGAGCTGCCGCAGCGCCGCCTGGACAGCTACCGCAAGCTGCTCCGCGAGAACCAGTACATCGTCGCCAAGACCGACGCCCGGGTGCGCGCGGAGATCCGCAAGGACTGGAAGCGCAAGGGCGCCATCGGCAGGGCGGCGATGGAGGCCAAGCGGGGCCGTCTCCGGTAGCCCACCGCCATGTCCGATTTCCGCCAGCCGGGAGCCCCCGGCCGGCGGAGACTGGACGGTGTGAAGGACGACGACAGCAGGTACGAGGCGGTGCGCAGCCGGGACGCCCGGTTCGACGGGGCGTTCTTCTTCGCCGTGGCGACGACCGGCATCTACTGCCGGCCCAGCTGCCCCGCCGTCACCCCCAAACGGCCCAACGTGCGGTTCTTCCCGACCGCTGCCGCCGCGCAGGGCTCCGGGTTCCGGGCCTGCCGGCGGTGCCGCCCGGACGCCGTGCCCGGCTCCGCCGAGTGGAACGTACGGGCCGACGTCGTGGGCCGGGCCGTACGGCTGATCGCCGACGGCGTCGTCGACCGCGAGGGCGTCGCCGGGCTCGCCGCCCGCCTCGGCTACAGCGCCCGCCAGGTGCAGCGCCAGCTCACCGGCGAACTCGGCGCGGGACCCGTCGCACTGGCCCGGGCCCAGCGGGCGCACGCCGCGCGCGTGCTCCTGCAGACCACCGGCCTGCCGGTCACCGAGATCGCCTTCGCCGCGGGATTCGCCAGCGTGCGGCAGTTCAACGACACGGTGCGCGCCGTGTACGCCACCACGCCCAGCGCACTGCGCGCCTCCGCGCCGTCCCACCGGGCCCGGGCACGCGGCGGCACCCCCTCCGCCGGGATCCCCCTGCGGCTCGCCCACCGCGGCCCCTACCGGGCGGGGCCCGTCCTGGACCTGCTGGAGCGGGAGGCCGTCCCGGGCGTCGAGGAGGTCGGCGGCACCCCCGGCGCCCGCACCTACCGGCGCACCCTGCGCCTCCCGCACGGCACCGGCATCGCCGCCGTCGACGAGCGCACGCACACCGGTTCCGGCGCCCACGCCGGGGGCTGGCTGGACGCCCGGCTCCACCTCACCGACCTGCGCGACCTGACCACCGCCGTCCAGCGACTGCGGCGGCTGTTCGACCTGGACGCCGACCCGTACGCCGTCGACGAACGCCTCGGCGCCTTCACCCGGCTCGCCCCGCTGGTCGCCGCCCGGCCCGGCCTGCGCTCCCCGGGAGCCGCCGACCCCGACGAACTGGCGGTGCGCGCGCTGGTGGGCCGCGAGGAGGCCGCGGAGCTGGTCCGGCGCTACGGCAAGAGGCTCGACGCCCCCTGCGGGAGTCTCACCCACCTGTTCCCCGAACCCGGCGTCCTCGCCGGGGCCGAGCCGCACGGCACGCTCGGCGCGCTCACCGCCGCCCTCGCCGACGGCACGGTACGCCTCGGTCCCGGCGCCGACCGGGACGCCGCCCGGGACGCCCTCGCCGCCGTCCCCGGCCTCGACGACCGTACGATCGCGGCGATCCGCACCCGTGCCCTCGGCGACCCGGACGTGGCCCCGCCCGGTCCGGACGTCCCCGACAGCTGGCGCCCCTGGCGCTCGTACGCCCTGAACCACCTGCGTGCCGCAGGGGAGTTGGAGTGATGATGGACACCGTGACGTACTGGACGCGGGTCGACAGCCCCGTCGGGCCGCTGCTGCTCACCGCCGCCCCGACCGGTGAGCTGACCTCGCTCTCCGTGCCCGGCCAGAAGGGCGGGCGCACCGTGCTCGACGACTGGCGGCGCGACGCGGGGCCGTTCCGCGAGGCCGAGCGGCAGCTCGCCGCGTACTTCGCCGGGGAGCTCAGGGAGTTCCGGCTGGCCACGAGCGCCGTCGGCACACCCTTCCGCGAGAAGGTGTGGGCCGCGCTCGACGACGTCCCCTACGGGGCGACCGTCTCCTACGGTGAGATCGCGGCGCGGATCGGCGCGTCCCGGCCCGCCGTACGCGCCGTGGGCGGCGCGATCGGCGCCAACCCGCTGCTCATCGTCCGCCCCTGCCACCGGGTGATCGGCTCCGACGGCTCACTCACCGGGTACGCGGGCGGCCTGGAGCGGAAGGTGCGGCTGCTGACCCACGAGGGTGCGCTGAGGTCCTGAGCACCTGCCCCGGCCCTGAGCACGTGCTCCGGCGAGCCCGTCAGCTCCAGAACACCGCTCCCAGCCAGGCCGCCGCGATCAGCTGGCAGGCGAACAGTTCCGTCAGCAGGCTCCAGCCGCCCGAACGCATCGCCGTGCGCGTCGCCGCGACCGCCTCGCCGCGACGGCCCAGGCGGATCCGCTCATGGAGGTAGATCCCGGCGAGGAACCCCGGGACCGCGCCGACCACGGGCAGCAGCACGAAACCCAGGAACGAGCCGCAGCCCCCGTACGCCAGCATCCGCGTGTCGGCGCCGCCCGCGCGGAGCCGGCGCGGCGGCAGGGCCCAGCGCGCCACCTGCGACAGCAACAGCACCGCGGTCGCCCCCACGCACACCCACCACGCGACGGGCCGGGGGTCCTTCAGCGCCCACCACAGGACCGCGGCCCACACCAGCCACGACCCGGGCACTCCTGGCAGCAGCACTCCGCACAGGCCGAGCAGGAGCACCAGTCCGGCCAGCAGGAGGTCCCACGCTCCCATCTGTCCAGGGTGCAGGAGGCGGGGGAGGGCTGCACCACGGGAGGCCGCGCGGCCGCCCGCCCCGAGGCCGTTCCGCCTCCCGTCGCACAGCCGCCCCGCCCTTCACCCGAGCGGCCCTCCGGCGCGCGGCCACGGGCGGGGATTTTCCGGATGCGCCGTTTTCATCCGGCCCGCCGGGGCGAGAATGGGGGGCATGAGTCAGCAGGGGGGAAGGCCCACCGGTCCTGAGGACGACTGGTGGGCACAGCTCTACGACGACGCCGCCGGCGACACGGGTCCCGCCCCGGCGCCCGATTCCCTGGACGACCGTTTCGCCTCGGCGTCCGGCACGCTGGACTCCGGCCGGCCGACCCCGCCGCCCTCCGTGAGGAGAGTCCCCCCGCCCCGCCACGCCCCTACGTCCCGCGCCCCGTGGGAGCCCCCGCCCGCCGCCCCCACACCCCCGGTCACCTTCCCCCCGAAGCCCCCTCGCCCGCCCACCCCGCAGCACCCGCAGGCCGCGCCGCCCCCGGTCACCCCGCAGCACCCGCAGGCCGCGACCCCCGACACCGCGCGAAAACCCGGCCGGGCCACCCCGCACCACTCCGACCCAGCCGCACCGACCGACGCCGGCCGGGACGCCCGGCAGGGCGTGGACGGAGACGCCCCACGGGACACCCGCCGGGACGTCCCGGCGGGCACCGGTGGTCCGAGGGGGGCTTCTCCCTCCCCGCCACCCATGGCCTTCGGCACGTGGACGCCCTTCCCCGACCCGGCCGCCGACGAGCGGGGACCCGCCACCCCCGTGCCCGCGGACGCGCCGCCACCCGCCGACCCGCGCGTCGCCCCCCGCCCGGCGCCCCCCTCCCGCGGCCACGTCGGCTCCCGGCCGCCCACCTACGACGCGGAACCCACCGCGCTCCCCGAGGCCGACCCCGACGAACTGGACGGCCTGGTACCGGACACCGTGCTGGAGGGCGCCCGGTACGGCGCCTGCACCCTGCGCGCCGCCTCCGTACGCGGGGACTCCGCGCGCTACCGGGGCGAATCCCGGCGCGACGCCCTGCTGACCGCCCGGTTCGGCTCGGGCGAGCGGGCCCTGCTCCTGGTGGCCCTGGCGACCGGCACCCGTGCCGCACCCGGGGCGCACCTGGCCGCCGCGGAGGTCTGCCGCTGGATCGGCCGGGAGGTGGGGCGCAGCCACGCCCGCCTCGTCGACGACATCAGGGCCGCCCGGCGCGGCGAGCTCAAGTCGGGCCTGCACCGGCTCACCGACCGCAGCCTCGGCAGGCTCCGCGCCGGCGCCGCCGAACAGGGCCTCGCACCCGACGCCTACGCGGCCACCCTGCGCGTCCTGCTGCTGCCCGCCGACCCCGAGTGCCGCACCCGGGTCTTCTTCGGGGTCGGTCCCGGCGGGCTGTTCCGGCTGCGGGACGGCGAGTGGCAGGACATCGAACCCGAGGCCGCCGAGGTCAGGGGTGAACCCGTCCTCGGTTTCGGCTCACCGCCCTCCGAGACGCCCGGCGGCGACCGCCTCACCATGGACCTGGGCATCCCCACGCCCCCGAGCCCTTACGAGCCCGCCCCCGAACCACCCCGCGAGCCCTTCCGCTTCCGCACCTCCGTAGCCCGCCCGGGTGACACCCTGCTGATGTGCGGCACCGGCCTCGCCGACCCGATGCGGGGCGAGCCGGAACTCCGTGCCCACCTGTCCGACCGGTGGAACCGGCCCGAACCGCCCGGCCTCGCCGCCTTCCTCGCCGACACCCAGGTGCGGGTCAAGGGGTACGCGGACGACCGTACGGCGGTCGCCGTTTGGGAGGCGTGAGCGCGCCCGGTGTGACTTCATGGAACCCGTCAGGCATCTTCGGCACCGGAGGGGCAGACGGAACCCATGGCCAAACAGAACATCGCGGAACAGTTCGTCGACATCCTCACCCGCGCGGGAGTCAAACGCCTCTACGGCGTCGTCGGGGACAGTCTCAACCCGGTCGTGGACGCCGTGCGCCGCAACTCCGCCATCGACTGGGTCCACGTCCGGCACGAGGAGACCGCCGCCTTCGCCGCCGGAGCCGAGGCGCAGGTCACCGGGAAGCTCGCCGCCTGCGCCGGCTCCTGCGGCCCCGGCAACCTGCACCTCATCAACGGCCTCTACGACGCCCACCGCTCCATGGCCCCGGTCCTCGCCCTCGCCTCGCACATCCCCTCCAGCGAGATCGGCCTCGGCTACTTCCAGGAGACCCATCCCGACCATCTGTTCCGCGAGTGCAGCCACTACAGCGAGCTGATCTCCAGCCCGAAGCAGATGCCCCGGCTGCTGGACACCGCCATCCAGCACGCGGTCGGCCGCTCCGGCGTCAGCGTCGTCTCCCTCCCCGGCGACCTCGCCGACGAGCCCGCCCCGGACCAGGCCCCCGAGACCGCCCTGGTCACCTCCCGGCCCACGGTCCGCCCCGGCGACGACGAGATCGACCGCCTCATCGACATGATCGACCGGGCCGAGAAGGTCACCCTGTTCTGCGGCGCCGGGACCAAGGGCGCGCACGCGGAGGTCATGGAGTTCGCCGGGAAGATCAAGGCCCCGGTCGGGCACGCCCTGCGCGGCAAGGAATGGATCCAGTACGACAACCCGTACGACGTCGGTATGAGCGGGCTGCTCGGCTACGGTGCCGCCTACGAGGCCACCCACGAGTGCGACCTGCTGATCCTGCTCGGCACCGACTTCCCGTACAACGCCTTCCTCCCCGGCGGCGACGTGAAGGTCGTCCAGGTCGACGTGCGGCCCGAGATCATCGGCCGGCGCTCCAAGCTGGACCTCGCCGTGTGGGGGGACGTGAAGGAGACCCTGCGCTGTCTGACACCCCGGGTCCGGGCCAAGGACAACCGCAAGTTCCTCGACCGCATGCTGAAGAAGCACGCGGAGGCGCTCGAGGGCGTGGTCAAGGCGTACACGCGGAAGGTGGAGAAGCACGTACCGATCCATCCCGAGTACGTGGCGTCGGTACTGGACGAGATGGCCGACGACGACGCGGTGTTCACCGTCGACACCGGCATGTGCAACGTCTGGGCGGCCCGCTACATCTCGCCCAACGGCCGCCGCAGGGTGATCGGTTCCTTCTCGCACGGCTCGATGGCCAACGCGCTGCCGATGGCGATCGGGGCGCAGTTCACCGACCGGGGCCGGCAGGTCGTGTCGATGTCCGGCGACGGCGGGTTCACCATGCTGATGGGCGACTTCCTCACCCTCGTGCAGTACGACCTGCCGGTGAAGGTCATTCTGTTCAACAACTCCTCTCTCAGCATGGTGGAGTTGGAGATGCTGGTCGCGGGCCTGCCCTCGCACGGCACCGCCATGAAGAACCCCGACTTCGCCGCCGTCGCCCGCGCCTGCGGCGCCTACGGGGTGCGGGTGGAGAAGCCGAAGGACCTCACCGGGGCGCTGAAGTCGGCGTTCAAGCACAAGGGTCCGGCCCTCGTCGACGTCGTCACCGACCCCAACGCGCTGTCCATCCCGCCGAAGATCAGCAAGGAGATGGTGACCGGCTTCGCCCTGTCCGCCTCCAAGATGGTGCTGGACGGCGGAGTCGGCCGGATGGCGCAGATGGCCCGCTCGAACCTGCGCAACGTGCCCCGGCCGTAGGGCGGTTCACTTCACGCGTGGCCGCCAGCCGCGTGCGGAGGTGTCGTACTCGTAGTGGGGCAGGCCCTCGATGCCGCTGGTGCGGAAGGGACGCCCGCGGTCGTCGACGCGGACCGTGCCGGTGCGGCCCTGCGAGGACCAGTCCAGCTCCAGGTACCAGCGGCAGTCGCAGCGGGCGGTCCGGGCGGTGACCAGCAGCACCTCCGGGTCGCTGGCGGAGACGCTGTAGGGCATCCTCACGGCCGGGATCGGGGTGCCGGCGTCGTTCCCGGCGACCGCGCGGGCGACGGGCCGGTCCTTGTCCAGGTCCACGTCGAAGGACCGGGGGGTGAGCGCCGCGCCGCAGCCCTGGTCCATGGCGTAGGCGTTCCCGGAGGCGGGTGCGGTGCGGCCGGTCACCCGCACCCGCAGCGCGGTGAGGACGACGGCCGTCCCGGACGTCCCCTGGACCGACAGTTCCACCCGTGTCTCGCCCCCGTGCACGGCCGCCTGCGTTCCCGCCCAGGTCCGGGCGTCCTGCGGTGCCGGGGGCGGGGGGACCAGGCCGGGGGGTTTGGCGACGACGTAGTCATGACCGCACCCGTACGCCCACACGTGGGAGTCGACGGACCAGGCGAGGGGCGGCGATCCGGCGGGTGCCCGCCCCTCGGACTCCGGCGGGGCGGACGAGGCGCCCCGGCCGCCGGGGGAAGTGGGGGCATCCTTCCGCGGCGCGGAGGCGGCGGCGGAACCCGGGGAGGAGGACGGCGAGGGGGTACGGCCGCGGGGCGGGGCCGCGGGAGCGGTCGCCGTGGGGTCGGCCGAGGGCGCACCGGGGATCTTCCCCCCGGCGGTCGTCTCCCGGTCCTCCGGCAGCGCGGACAGACTCCCCACGGTCGCCAGCAGTGCGCACACGGCGGCCAGGGCGACGGCCACCCGCTTCCGTCGCCGGTACCAGGGCCGCCGGCCCTCCGCCCCCTGCGGCAGGGGGCCGCTCACGGCCTCCGCACCGGCCGGGGAAGCGCCCGCGGGCGGGTCGACGCACCCCGAGCCCGGCCCTGCGGCCCGCCCGGGGCGACGTGACGGATCGTCGGCGGCGCCACCGGTGGCCGAATCCGGACGGGCCGGCGCGCCCGGACCGGAGGGCGAAGCCGGGCGGGGGTGCGGGTCCGGACCGGGGTGCGAAACCGGGCGGGGGCGCGAGTCCGGGTGGGACGGCGCGTCAGGACCGGACGGCGCGTCCGGGTCGCGGTCCGGGCCCGCCGGTGCTTCCGTCGTCTCCCCCGCGCCCGCCGGGCGGTCCGTGCCACGTGGCTGCCGGCGGGCTTCCAGCGCGCGCAGCCAGTGGCGGTGGAGGTCGAGGCGTTCCTCGCCCGACGCGCCGCAGAGGGCGGCGAAGCGCTCCACGGGCGCGAAGTCGACGGGAACCGCCTCGCCCGCGCAATAGCGGTGCAGTGTCGAGGTGTTCATGTTCAGGCGGCGGGCCAGCGAGCCGTAGCTGCGGTCCGTGCGTTCCTTCAGCGTCCGCAGCAGTGCCGCGAATTCACTCACGTCGTCCTGTGCCGACACCGACACCGCCACCCCGCACTCGCTCCGACCCCGGACCGGGCCCCGGGACGGTGTCCCAGGCTCCCCTGTACCTGCACGTCGGAGGGGCTGGGATGGTTCCATGCCGGGGAATCGGGCGACGGTGCTTGCGTCCGGCTCCCACGGCGGCCGATGCTCGTGGCACCGCCCCGGCGGCCGCCGGACGACCAGCCCGGCGGTGCCGGCGCACGGCTTTGACCTTCCATCACGCACACCTCACGGGGGACACCCATGCCCATCCGCACCCGGGCCGCCGCACTCACCGCGCTCACCGTCGCCGCGCTCGCCGCCGGCACCGTACTCACCGCACCGGCCGGCGCCGCACCGAAGGCCGTGCCGCCGAAGTTCCTCGCCGCCTCCGAACTGCCCCCGCACCCGTCGTCCGCCTGGACCGCGGGCCCGGTCACCGACGGCTTCCCGGTGGAGCTCGCGTACTGCCTGGGCGAGGGCGTACCGGCCTACGACTACCGGCACCGCGTCTTCCACACCGACCTCGACACGGGCGCCGTCCAGGTCACCGTCGTCACCGGCTCCGCCACCAAGGGCAAGGCGCTGGCCGCCCTGTTGAACAAGGAGATCCGTTCCTGCGCCGACCGGATCGAGGCGTCGGACCCGGAGGTCGAGGCCGAGGGCCGCTTCTACGGCACGCTGCCGGTCGAGGAGGGCGCGACGGTGCACGGACTGCACACCGAGGCGTCCTGGGGCGCCACGGACATCCACCTGCTGTCCGTGGGACGGGACGGCAGGACGGTGACCGTCGTCGGCTGGGGGCAGATGGGCGACTTCGACGACGCGCCGGTCGGCGCCTTCAAGAAGACGGCGAAGAAGGCCGTGAACAAGCTCTACTGACCCCGCACGTCCACCACGTCCACCACGACCACCGCGGAACGCCGGGGTCGTCCTCTCGCCACGGGGGTCGGGAGGACGGCCCCGCACACATACGTGGCCACTGCACTTCGGCCAACTACGCACCGTCCACGAGCCGTATGACTGCCGCGTGGGTGACCGGGCAATGATTCCCGTGAACGCGTTCAAGCAGTAGGGGGAACCGACATCGGCACGCGGGCGGGGGCCATGAAGAGTCAGGCTTCGGCGGCTCAGCTGAGGCGCACACTGGGACGGGCGGATCTGAGAGCGGTACCGGAGTCCCGCAGGGCACTGCGGGAACTGCTCGCGCACTGGGGCACGCCGGAGCGGTCCGCGGTCGCGGAGCTCCTCACCAGCGAGCTCGTCACCAACGCGCTGGTGCACACCGACGACGGGGCGGTGCTGACGGCCACCGTCGGACCCCGTGGGCTGCGGGTGGAAGTGCGGGACTTCGTGGCCCGTGATCCCCGGCCGCGCCTGCCGGGCGCCCACGAGGGCACCAACGGCCGGGGGTTGGTGCTGGTCGAGTCCCTCGCCGACGAGTGGGGCGTCAGGAAGCACGACGTGGGCAAGTCCGTCTGGTTCGAACTGGAGGCGGACGCCGCCTGAAGGGCCGTCGGCACGAGAGCGGGGGTGCGGCCCCGGGCGGGCCGCACCCCCGTCGGTCCGGCGGGTGACGTCAGCCGAACTGCTTCTCCAGGTCCTTGAGTTTGCGCTCCAGGGAGTCCAGGCGCGGCAGGGCCTGGGTGTCGTCCTCGGCGGTGAGGTCGACGGTCAGCGGGTCAGCGCCACCGGTGCGTACCGGCTGCAGGGAGTGACGCGCGCGGACGGGCAGGGCCTCCGACGCCGATATGGCAGGCTCCGCGGAGACCAGATCGTCGTCGCGCTCCACGGTCGCCGTCTCCAGCTCCCGCCCACCGCCGCCCCGGCCGGGCAGACCCCGGTGGCCGCGGCTGATCGCCTTCAGCCGGGCCCGCTCCAGCCGCTGCTGGTCCCGTCGGCGCTGCTTCGCCTCGTCCTTGCGGATCTTGTCCTCGCGGACCTCCTCGACCGCCTCGTCGAGGCTGCGCACGCCCTCGAGCAGCATCAGCGACCATGCGCGGTAGGTCTCCCGGGGGGCACGCAGCCAGCGCACGATACGGATCTGCGGGAGCGGACGCGGGACCAGGCCCTGCTCGCGCAGCGCGGCCCGCCGGGTCTGCTTCAGCGCACGGTCGAACAGGACCGCCGCCGACAGGGACATGCCCGCGAAGAAGTGCGGGGCGCCCGCGTGGCCGACGCCCCGGGGGGCGTGCACCCAGTTGAACCAGGCCGCCGCGAAGGCGAACGTCCATACGAGTATCCGCGAGCCGAGCGCCGCGTCACCGTGACTGGCCTCGCGCACGGCGAGCACCGAGCAGAACATCGCCGCGCCGTCCAGACCGAACGGGACGAGGTACTGCCAGCCGCCGGACAGGCCGAGGTTCTGCTCGCCGAAGCCGACCAGACCGTGGAAGGAGAGGGCGGCGGCGACCGCCGCACAGCAGAACAGCAGGACGTAGGAGACGGTGCCGTAGACGGCTTCCTTGCGCCGTCGGCGCTCCTCGCTGCGCTCCCAGGAGTCGTCCGCGCTCGTGTCCTTGACCGAGGAGCGCTTCCCGCGCGCCAGCACCGCCACCGCCGCCAGCATGCCGAGGAGCAGCACGGCGCCCGGAAGCAGCCAGTTCAGCGATATGTCGGTCAGTCTCATCTAGGGGTCCCTTGCATTGGGATAGGGCGTAACGCCCGCCATAGTGGCCCAATCCCGGCGGCCCTCAGGGGGTTTCGGGGCAAGAGGCCGCCACGGGAGCGCGAGGGGGTGCCCAGGGCGGCGATCTGCTCGAACTGCCGTATGAGGGGCGGGAGTTGAGTTCGAACAACATTACCCGTGCGGGTGGTTCCACGGATAGTTCCCGCGACGGGTGGGGGAATTGTGAAACACCCGTGACCTCCGCGGGGGCGTCACGAGGGTGATCCTACGGTCCGCAGAGGGGTGCCGTTGTCCGACGCGGCGTCAACTCGCCTGCGCGAGGGCGCTGGTGACCCGCGCGGTGGTGCCCTCCGTGCCGCAGGTGCGCGGGCAGGCGGCGCAGATGTCCGCGGGGCGCAGGGTGTAGAACATGCAGCAGCTGACCCGGTCCCGGGTGGGGCGCTCCCGCTCCGCGTCCGCTCCGGCCGGCCGGCGGAAGGCCGCCGCGCCGACGTACGGCTTGGTCGCTCCCGGCAGGAGCTGCTCCAGCTCGCGCAGTCCCCGCTCCTCCTCGCCGAGCAGCTGGGAGACGTACCACAGGCTCTCGACGATCTCGTCGGTCGCCATGCCCCACAGGGCGCGGCCGCGCCGGCGCATCCGGGGTCCGAAGCCGGTCAGTACGGGCTCGAGGTGCTGGGCGACCGCCGCACGCACCTCCGCGCGCAGCGCCTCCTCGTCGGGCACCACCCGGGCGCCGGGCAGGGCGGCGGCCGGGTCGTCGGGCAGGCAGGCGAATCCGTCCGGCCGGACGGCCATGCGGCCCACGGCGAGGCCGGTGGCCGTACGGTCGAACGAGACGTGTGTCACGGGATAGCGCGGTACGCGGCGGTGCAGGAACCACGGGACGGTGATCAGCAGGCAGGCGGGCCACGCGTAGCGGTGCAGGCCGAAGCTGGCGATCACGTCCGGGCGGGCCTGCAGGCCGTAGTCCCGCAGCACCTGGGTGTCGTCCCAGGCCAGGAACGTCTCCAGGGCGGCCCCGCCCTCGGCGAGGTCGGACGCGGTGACCCAGCCGCCGCCCCGCGGCGCCTCCTCGTCCGCGCCGAGCTCGGTGACGGCCAGGGCGGGGAAGGCCTCCGCCAGACGGGCGTACGCGTCCGCGACGGCCGAACCGGGCACAGGCATGGGGCCACCTTCACGTCTCGTGGAGCCGGGCAAAAAAAGGTAAGCCTCACCTTACCGAAGATCTCCGGGATGTGAACTGGCGCCCGGTGCGCCTATCGTGCTTGACGGTGGGGCGACAACCCGCCGTAATGGCCGCAAGTACCGACACGTCCGCAGGAGGACCTGGTGAAGCAGGACATGCAGGGCCCCGCGGAGGGGGCGGCCCAGGCGCGGCCCCGGCGGGTGCCCGTCCAGTGGGCCGCCCGGGGGACGGCGCAGCGGCAGGCGGGCGGCGGGAGCGGACGAGCGGGTGGCCGGGGCGTGGAGGACGGTGCTGCGCGCGGTGAGCACACGCACGGTGAGCCGCCGGCCCTTCCCCGTCCCCGGGCCGTCGTGCAGCGGTCCTCCGTGCGCGGGCAGGTCCTCGACGCGCTGCGCACCGCGCTGGTGACGGGTGAGCTGCGCCCCGGTGAGGTGTACTCGGCACCGGTGCTGGGCGAGCGGTTCGGTGTCTCCGCGACGCCCGTCCGGGAGGCCATGCAGCAGCTCACCCTGGAGGGCGCGGTCGAGGTCGTGCCCAACAGGGGGTTCCGGGTCGTCGAGCGCGGGATGCGGGAGCTGGCGGAGCTCGCCGAGGTGCGGGCGCTGATCGAGATGCCGGTGGTGCTGCGGCTGGCCCGTACGGTGCCGGCGGAGCGGTGGGCCGAGCTGCGGCCGCTCGCGGAGGCGACGGTGCGGGCGGCGTCCTCCGGGTGCCGGGCCACGTACGCGGAGTCCGATCGTGCGTTTCACCGTGCGGTGCTGGCTCTGGCGGGGAACGAGGAGCTGGTGCGGATCGCCGAGGATCTTCACCGGCGGGCTCAGTGGCCTTTGGTCGGGGGCGGGGTCGGTGGCGGGGCCGGTGGGCGGGGGCGTCCGGGGGAGCTGGTCGCGGATGCGCATGAGCACACGGCGCTGTTGGACGCGTTGATCGCGGGGGATCTGGACGTGGTGCGGGCGTTGGTGGGGGAGCACTTCAGCGGGGCGGGGTGAAGGGGGCGGGCGGGGGTGGTCGCCGGTTTTTCGCCCCCGCCGCCCCTTCCCTTCCCGTCCCTGGGGGCTGCGCCCCCAGACCCCCCTGCCGGCCCTGCGGGCCACGTCCTCAAACGCCGGACGGGCTGGGTGGGTGGATGACTCGTCCTCGACTGCCGGACGGGCTGGGTGGGTGGATGACTCGTCCTCGACTGCCGGACGGGCTGGGTGGGTGGATGACTCGTCCTGCGCCGGACGGGCTCAATGGGGCGGGCTGGGGCTATGCCGTTGCCGTTCCTGGGGCCGGCGGGGCGAGTTGGGTGGTCAGCCAGGTGGGGACGCCGCCGAGGAGGCGGAAGAGGCGGCGGGCCTCCTCGCGGAGGCGGGAGGCCTCCGGTTCGGTCTCCGTCTCGGCGAGGGAGACCAGGGCGGGGGCTGTGCCGACGAGGTAGCCCAACTCCTCGCGGATGCGGAGCGATTCGGCGAATCCCTGCCGCGCCTCAGTCAACTCCCCCTCGCGCAGCGCGAGTCCGGCGAGGTGGCGCCAGGTGGCCGACAGCAGCAGGGGGTCGGGGTGCGCGGTGGCGCCCGCGTGGGCGCGGCGGTAGGCGGCCCGCGCCGCCTGCGGCGAACGGGTGAGGTTCTCCGCGATGAGCCCGCGCCGGAAGTCCAGCAGCGCCCGCCCCGGCGCTCCCGGCGCGATCAGGGCCGCCGCCCGCCCGAGCGCGGCCCGCGCCTCGTCCGCCCGGTCGCGCACCCGGAACAGCGTGGCCGCGTAGGCCAGGCACCCGCGTTCACAAGCGGCCGCCCCCCGCTCGTCGTCACTGTGGGCCAGCGCCTCGGCCGTACGCAGCGCGTCCTCGGCCTCCTCCCACCCCGCCTCGGTGTAGAGGCACCGCTCGACCAGCAGCGACGCCCGCTGCAGGGCCGTTTCCGGGGTGTCGGGTGCGAGCAGCGCGGCGGCGTCGGCCCAGCAGGCACGGGAGCGAAGCCGCCACACCGCTGTCTGGAGAGGATCGTCATCGGCGGTCGTTCCGTCACCGGACATGGCGGTATGCGCCACGTTGCCCTCCCCGAGCACGCCATCGAGCTGTTGAGTGGTGGCCGCATCTCAGCACGAACCACACGGCCCGGCCAAGAGGGTGGGTGAAGGATTTCACAAAGTCGTGCGCCGCGTGTCCGAACCGCCCGGACGTGTTTCTCTTCGGCTCAACTCATGCGCAGGGCAAGGAAGAAGTCCAGCTTGTCCTCCAGCCGGGAGAGGTCGCGGCCGGTCAGCTGCTCGATGCGTCCGACGCGGTAGCGCAGCGTGTTGACGTGCAGGTGGAGACGGGAGGCGCAGCGGGTCCAGGACCCGTCGCAGTCGAGGAACGCCTCCAGGGTGGGGATCAGCTCGGCGCGGTGCCGGCGGTCGTACGCGCGCAGGGGGTCCAGGAGCCGGGCGGTGAAGGCGCGCCGTACGTCGTCGGGGACGAACGGGAGCAGCAGGACGTGCGAGGCGAGTTCCTGGTGGCCGGCCGCGCAGACCCGGCCCGGGCGTGCCGCGGCCACGCGCCGGGCGTGCCGTGCCTCCTCCAGCGCGCCGCGCAGCCCCTCCGCGGAGTGCACGGCGGCGGAGACGCCGAGGGTGAGCCGGCCGTCGCCGTCCAGGCCTGCCGTGAGCGGGTCGCGCACGGACTCCAGCAGCGCCTCGGCGAGCACCCCCGTAGCGGGGTGGTCGTCGTCGCCGGTCACCGCGGGCAGCGGTACCAGCGCGACCGCCTCGTCCCCGGTGTGCGCCACCGCGATGCGGTCGGCGTGCTCGGTCCCCGTCGACGCCGGGTCGACCAGGATCTCCTCCAGCAGTGCCTGCGCCACCGGGCCGCCGTCGCCCCCGTCGGACTCGCCGCCGTCCCAGTCGACGTGGGCCACCACGACCTGCCAGTGCGGTGCGGCGCCGAGTCCGGGCAGCAGCACCGGCGCGGCCACCCGCAGCCGCGCCGCGATCTCGGCGGGCGCGGCGCCCGCCTGGACCAGTTCCAGCACCTCCTGCGCGAGCCGGCGTCTCACCGTGCGCGCCGCGTCCCGGCGGTCGCGTTCCACGGCGATCAGCTGGGTGACGCCGTGCAGCAGGTCCAGCCGCTCCTCGGCCCAGTCCCCGGCGTCCGCCTCGACGGCCAGCAGCCAGTCGGACAGCACGCTCCCGCGCACGTCCCGCGCGTCCGCCGCGGAGCGCCCGCTGCCCCGTACGGGGAACACGCTGTACGTCGTCTGCCCCAGCGTCACCCGGTGCGGTCCGAGCCGGCCGGTGCGGGCGGCCGCGAGGTGCTCCGCGGCGAGCCGCGCGCACACCTCGGCGGGCAGCGTCGGCCCGTCCCCCGGAGCCCCGGCGACCCTCGATCCCGCGATCAGCCGGCCGGTGGGCGACAGCAGCCAGGCCCGCAGGTCCAGGTCGGTGCCGAGCAGGTCGAGCACCACGTCGGGGCCGCCGCCCGCCGGGCCGGAGGTCATCATCCGCCGGTGCCGGTCCACGACGGCCGCGAGGTCCCCGGCGCGCTCGCCGGAGACCTGCCGGACGACGTGCTCGGTGACGGTCGCGAAGGCCACCGACTCGTGCACCGCGAACAGCGGCAGCCGGTGCCGGGCGCAGGCCGCCACCAGGTCGTCCGGCACATCGCCCAGCTCGGCCGTACCGGCCGCGAGCGCGGCCACCCCGGCCTGGACCAGCAGCCGGACGAACGGCTCGGAGTCGGCGGCGTCCCGGCGCCAGGCCAGACCCGTGAGCACCAGTTCCCCACCGGAGAGGTAGCGGCTGGGGTCCCTCAGGTCGGTGGTCATCACGCCCCGCACACCGCGGTCCAGCTCCTCCTCGCCTCCGAGCAGCTTCAGGCCCAGCGCGTCGGTGTCCAGCAGTGCGCGCAGCCGCATTCTCGTCGCCGCCGTTCTCTGTTTTCCGGAGGAATGTGGGGAGGTTACGGAAGGCCTCCATTCATATGAATCTACAAGATGCCCGCGCTGGCCAGCCAACTCCTTCATGGCTTCCGTGACTGACCCATGCGGAGCACACGGCGGTGTACTGGGCCTCATCCGCGTGAAGACCGCATGAAGAGCCGGACCCGCCGCGGATCGACTCGGACCGTACATCCCACGAGACGAAGAAGAGAGCCGGTGGTCATGGACTTCCTTCGCCCCGCCAGCTGGGAGGAGGCGCTCGCCGCGAAGGCCGAGCACCCCGCCGCCGTGCCGATCGCGGGTGGCACCGACGTGATGGTCGAGATCAACTTCGATCACCGCCGGCCCCAGCACCTCATGGACCTGAACCGCATCGGCGACCTCGGGGAGTGGGAGGTCGGCGAGGACAGCGTACGGCTCGGCGCCTCCGTCCCGTACTCCCGGATCATGGAGCACCTGCGCACCGAGCTGCCGGGGCTCGCCCTCGCCTCGCACACGGTCGCCTCCCCGCAGATCCGCAACCGCGGCGGCGTCGGCGGCAACCTCGGCACCGCCTCCCCGGCCGGCGACGCCCACCCGGCGCTGCTCGCGGCCGGTGCCGAGGTCGAGGCCGAGTCGGTGCGCGGGTCGCGCCGCATCCCGATCGACGCGTTCTACACCGGCGTGAAGCGCAACGCGCTGGCGCCGGACGAGCTGATCCGCGCCGTCCACATCAAGAAGGCCGACGGCCCGCAGCAGTACTCCAAGGTCGGCACCCGCAACGCCATGGTCATCGCCGTGTGCGCCTTCGGCCTCGCCCTCCACCCGGGGACCCGGACGGTGCGCACGGGGATCGGCTCGGCCGCCCCGACGCCGATCCGGGCGCGGGCCGCCGAGGAGTTCCTGGACGCGGCCCTGGAGGAGGGCGGCTTCTGGGACAACGGGAAGATCATCACCCCGTCCCTGGCCAGGCGCTTCGCCGACCTGTGCGCCGCCGCCTGCAACCCCGTCGACGACGTCCGCGGCACCGCCGCCTACCGCCGCCACGCGGTCGGGGTCATGGCCCGCCGCACCCTGACCTGGACCTGGGAGTCGTACCGCGGCGCCCGCCGCACCACGGAGGGAGCCGCGTAATGCGCATCGACTTCACCGTCAACGGACGCCATCAGGAGGCCGACGACGTCTGGGAGGGCGAGTCCCTGCTGTACGTGCTCCGCGAGCGCCTCGGCCTGCCCGGTTCCAAGAACGCCTGCGAGCAGGGCGAGTGCGGCTCGTGCACCGTACGGCTCGACGGCGTGCCCGTGTGCGCGTGTCTCGTCGCCGCCGGCCAGGTCCAGGGCCGCGACGTCGTCACCGTGGAGGGCCTGGCCGACTTCGCCCGGCAGCGCTCCCGCAGCTCACCGGAGGTCACGGGCACCGGTTCGCGGACCGGTGAGGGCGGCGCGCTGGCCCCCGTCCAGCAGGCGTTCATCGACGCCGGCGCCGTGCAGTGCGGCTTCTGCACGCCGGGGCTGCTGGTCGCCGCCGACGAGATGCTGGAGCGCAACCCCGATCCGACCGACGCGGACATCCGCGAGGCCCTGTCCGGCAACCTGTGCCGCTGCACCGGCTACGAGACGATCATGGACGCGGTCCGTCTGGCGGCCGCCCGCCGGTCCGAGGGGGTCTGAGCATGCCGACGAACGGTGTTCCCACCAAGATCACCCAGGGCTCGGGCGCCAGGGGCGGCATCGGCGAGTCCACCCTCCGCCCGGACGGCACCCTCAAGGTCACCGGCGAGTTCGCGTACTCCTCCGACATGTGGCACGACGACATGCTCTGGGGCCAGATCCTGCGCTCCACCGTCGCCCACGCCGAGATCGTGTCCATCGACACGAGCCAGGCACTCGCCGTCCCGGGCGTGTACGCCGTCATGACGTACGACGACCTGCCCACCGACGTGAAGCACTACGGCCTGGAGATCCAGGACACCCCCGTCCTCGCCCACGGCAAGGTCCGCCACCACGGCGAACCGGTCGCGCTCGTCGCCGCCGACCACCCGGAGACCGCCCGCCGCGCCGCCGCGAAGATCCAGGTCGAGTACCGCGAGCTGCCCGTCGTCACCGACGAGGCCTCCGCCCTCGCCCCGGACGCGCCCCTCGTCCACGAGCACCGCGACGACCACCACCTCGCCCACCTCCCGCACCCCAACATCGTCCACCGGCAGCCCATCGTGCGCGGCGACGTGGCGTCCGCACGGGAGCGCGCGGACGTGATCGTCGAGGGCGAGTACACCTTCGGCATGCAGGACCAGGCCTTCCTCGGCCCCGAGTCCGGTCTCGCCGTCCCCGAGGAGGACGGCGGCGTGCACCTCTACATCGCCACCCAGTGGCTCCACTCCGACCTGCGCCAGATCGCGCCCGTGCTCGGCCTGCCCGCGGACAAGGTACGGATGACCCTGGCCGGCGTCGGCGGCGCCTTCGGCGGGCGCGAGGACCTGTCCATGCAGATCCACGCCTGCCTGCTCGCCCTGCGCACCGGCAAACCCGTCAAGATCGTCTACAACCGGTTCGAGTCCTTCTTCGGCCACGTCCACCGCCACCCGGCCCGGCTCTCCTACGAACACGGCGCCACCGCGGACGGCCGGCTCACCCACGTCAGGTGCCGCATCGTCCTCGACGGCGGCGCGTACGCCTCCGCCTCCCCGGCCGTGGTCGGCAACGCCTCCTCGCTCGGCATCGGCCCCTACGTCGTCGACGACGTCGACGTCGAGGCCCTCGCCCTCTACACCAACAACCCGCCCTGCGGCGCCATGCGCGGCTTCGGCGCGGTCCAGGCGTGCTTCGCCTACGAGGCCCAGATGGACAGGCTGGCGGCCCGGCTCGGCATGGACCCGGTGGAGTTCCGGCAGCTCAACGCCATGGAACAGGGCTCGCTCCTGCCCACGGGACAGACCGTCGACTCACCGGCCCCGGTCGCCGAACTCCTGCGCCGCGTCAAGGCGATGCCCATGCCGCCGGAGCGCCAGTGGGAGTCCAGCGAGGGCGCCGACGTGCGCCGGCTCCCGGGCGGCCTGTCCAACACCACGCACGGCGAGGGTGTCGTCCGGGGTGTCGGTTACGCGGTCGGCATCAAGAACGTCGGCTTCTCCGAGGGCTTCGACGACTACTCCACCGCCCGCGTCCGCATGGAGGTCGTGGGCGGTGATCCGGTCGCCACCGTGCACACCGCGATGGCGGAGGTCGGCCAGGGCGGCGTCACCGTCCACGCGCAGATCGTGCGCACCGAGCTGGGCGTCGCCCAGGTGACGATCCACCCCGCCGACACCCGGGTCGGGTCGGCCGGTTCGACCTCGGCGTCCCGGCAGACGTACGTCACCGGGGGCGCGGTCAGGAACGCCTGCGAACTGGTCCGTGAGCGGGTGCTGGAACTCGGCCGGCGCAGGTTCGGCTCGTACCACCCGGCCTGGGCGACCGCGGAACTCCTCCTGGAGGGCGGCAAGGTCGTCACCGACGGCGGCGAGGTGCTCGCCGACCTGGTGGACGTCCTCGGCGAGGAGGCCGTCGAGGTCGAGGAGGAGTGGCGGCACCGGCCGACCGAACCCTTCGACCTGCGCACCGGCCAGGGCGACGGCCACGTCCAGTACTCCTTCGCCGCGCACCGGGCCGTCGTCGAGGTCGACACCGAACTCGGCCTGGTCAAGGTCGTCGAACTGGCCTGCGCGCAGGACGTCGGCAAGGCGCTCAACCCGCTGTCCGTGATCGGCCAGATCCAGGGCGGCACCACCCAGGGCCTGGGCGTGGCGGTCATGGAGGAGATCGTCGTCGACCCGAGGACCGCGAAGGTGCGCAACCCGTCCTTCACGGACTACCTCATCCCCACCATCCTCGACACGCCGGCCATCCCCGTCGACGTGCTCGAACTCGCCGACGACCACGCCCCGTACGGGCTGCGCGGCGTCGGCGAAGCGCCCACCCTGTCGTCCACGCCGGCGGTCCTGGCGGCCATCCGCGACGCCACGGGCCTCGCCCTCGACAGGACCCCCGTCCGTCCGGAACACCTCACGGGCACCGGGTGAGCACGCGGCCGTCGCGGGCGGTCGTGCTTCCCCCCGTGCAACCGGAGCCGAGGAGACCGAGACATGCTGGACATCGCCGAGGAGCTGGACCGGTGGGCCGGGCAGGGCCGTGACTTCGCGGTCGCCACCGTGGTGGCGGTCGGCGGCAGCGCGCCCCGCCCACCGGGCGCCGCGCTCGCGGTCGACACCGACGGCACGGCCGTCGGATCGGTCTCCGGCGGATGCGTGGAGGGCGCGGTGTACGAGCTGTGCGAGCAGGCGCTGAGGGACGGCGAACCGGTCCTCGAACGCTTCGGCTACAGCGACGAGGACGCCTTCGCCGTCGGTCTGACCTGCGGCGGTGTCATCGACGTCCTGGTCACTCCGGTACGCGCCGCGGATCCCGCCCGCCCGGTGCTGGCGGCCGCCCTGACCGCGGCGGCGCGGGGGGAGGCGGTGGCGGTGGCGCGGATTGTCAGCGGCCCGGCGGAACTGACGGGCCGCGCGCTGACGGTCCGTCCCGACGGCTCGTACGAGGGCGGCTTCGGCGCCCGCCCGGAACTGGACCGTACGGTGGCCGCCGAGGCGGGCGCCCTCCTGGACGCCGGCCGCACCGGCACCCTGGAGATCGGGGAGCGGGGCTCGCGCCGCGGCGCACCGCTCACCGTCCTGGTCGAGTCCTCCGTCCCCCCGCCCCGGATGATCGTCTTCGGTGCGATCGACTTCGCGGCCGCACTGGTACGGGTCGGCAAGTTCCTCGGCCACCACGTCACGGTGTGCGACGCGCGCCCCGTGTTCGCCACGCGGGCCCGCTTCCCCGAGGCCGACGAGATCGTCGTCGACTGGCCGCACACGTACCTGGAGCGCACCGCCGTGGACGCCCGGACGGTCCTGTGCGTCCTGACGCACGACCCCAAGTTCGACGTACCGTTGCTGAAGCTCGCCCTGCGCCTGCCGGTCGCCTACGTCGGCGCGATGGGCTCCCGCCGCACCCACCTGGACCGCAGCGCCCGCTTGCGCGAGGTCGGGGTGACCGACCGGGAACTGGCCCGCCTCAGGTCACCGATCGGCCTGGACCTCGGCGCCCGTACGCCGCAGGAGACGGCCCTGTCCATCGCCGCGGAGATCGTCGCGAACCGCCGCGGCGGCAGCGGGACCTCCCTCACCGGCGCCCACACCCCGATCCACCACGGCGACCCGGCCGGACCCGCGGGCCCGCCCGGGTCGCCGTGGTGTGACCAGGTCAGCGGGGAACGTCCTGCCTCGACGTGACGGTGCCCGTGAGGCGCCGCCCCGGTCTCACGCCCTGCGGAGCAGCCGGTTCACCGCACGGCCGAAGAGGTGACGGCCCGCACGGGCCAGTGCGGCGTCGCCGAAGGCGGGCAGGAAGCGGACCCGGATGTCCTCCCGCCACACCACCCGTGCCCGGCCCCCGGGTCCCGGCAGGACCTCGATCTCCGCCCAGCCGGTGACGACGCGGCCCCGCTTCTCCAGGCGGCACACCCCGGGGGTGTCGCCCACCGGGGGCTGCCACACCGTCACTTCCATCGGGTCGTCGAAGGAGAGCGGGCCCAGACCCGTGCGGGCGACGAAGACGGTGCCCTCACCCGTGGGCGGGGGAGTGGTCACCGTGACCCTGGTCATCGGCACCACATCACCGTGGCGGGGCCACGTCGTGAGCCTGCGCCAGGCCTCGTCGAGGGGGAGGGGCGCCGTGCGCTGAAGCTGGAAGGTGGCCACGGGATAATCCTAGGAAACCCCGGCCGGCCGGCGGTGCCCGGCGGTGCGGCTCACCCGTCCGGCCCAGCGGTCCGCGGCTCTCACCGGTACACCTTGCCCGGCTCGGCCTTCCCGGGCGCGAGGAGCTGCGGCACCGTCACGAACACATAGCCGCGCTTCTTCAGCGCGTCGATGATGCCGGGCACGGCGGGGACGGTTCCGTCGTAGATGTCGTGGAGGAGGATGATGCCGTCGCGGGAGGCCTGGGCGAGGACGCGGCGGGTGATCAGGTCGGAGTCGGTGGTCCGGTAGTCCTTCGCCGTCACGCTCCACAGGACCTCCGACAGGCCCAGCTCGCGGCTGATCTCCTGCACGGTGTCGTTCGTCCGCCCCTGGGGCGGGCGCATCAGGGTGGGGCGGCGGCCGGTGAGGCGTTCTATCTCCTCGTTGGTGCGCCGGAGTTCCTCGCGTATCTCGTCCGGCTCCAGCTCCGTCAGGATGCGGTGGGTCCAGGTGTGACTGGCCACCTCGTGGCCCTCGTCGGCCATCCGTCGCACCAGCTCCGGGTACCTGTCGATGTGCCGTCTGCCCAGGAGGAAGAAGGTCGCGGGCACCTGCTCGTCCTTCAGGATGTCCAGCAGCCGCGCGGAGTTCTCGCCGGGGCCGGCGTCGAAGGTCAGCGCGATGCACTTGACCTCGCGGCAGTCGACGGTGCCGAAGCGGGCCTGGACGTCGGTGCTGCGGACGGCGCTGGGGGCGGTCGTCTCCACCTGCGCGCAGCCGCTCAGCGGCAGCGTGAGCGCCGCGACCGCGGCCAGTGCCGACGCCCCCCGGAACGCGGCCCCCGGTCTTCTCGTCTTCCTGGTCAGAAAAGGCATGGCCGGACTATACATTTTGTCTATAAATCGTATGTATAGTCCGATTCGCGTGCCCGCGTGCGAGGTGGCGCGGGCATGTGAGAGTCGTCACGCGGTACGGGCGGCGGTGACCTGATCGGCGCGCAAAAGCCCCCTCTCCGGTCGTAGTGGGACAAGCTGTCTCCAAGTGTTTGAGACAACCGCGAACGCGGCACTCGCGTCCGGGTAGGTCCTCACGCCTCTCAGGGACGGAGCACAGCCCCGATGCGCAGTCCTGGTACCGGAGCCCGGGGGAGGAGGGCGTCCGTATGACGTCGTACGCCGTCGTGATCCCCACGCTGGTGGGGGACGCCCTCCCCGACTGCCTCGCCGCCCTGGCAGCGGCGAACGGGCCGCGCCCCGACGAGATCGTCCTCGTGGACGACCGGCCCGGCCCCGAGCCCTCGCCGGACGCGATGGGCCACGCGCTGAGCGTCCTGGGTGACCTGCGGGAGCGCACCACCGTCCTGACCGGCGCAGGCCGCGGCCCCGCCGCCGCGCGCAACCGCGGGCTGCGCGCCGTGACCGCGCCCTGGGTCGCCTTCCTCCACGACGACGTCCAGGTCGGCGCGCACTGGTGCGCCCAACTGGTGCGGGACCTCCAGGAGGCGTCCCCCGACACCGCCGGCGTCCAGGGCGTCATCACCGTGCCGCTGCCCCGGGGGCGCCGCCCCACCGAAGGGGAACGCGGCACCGACGGGCTCGCCCGGGCCCGATGGGCCACCGCCGACATGGCCTACCGCACCGAGGCGCTGAAGCAGGCCGGCGGATTCGACGAACGCTTCTCCCGGGCCTTCCGCGAGGACGCCGACCTGGCGCTGCGCCTCCTCGACGCCGGCTGGCGCATCCGCCGGGGCCGCCGCGCCACCCTGTGCCCGGTGCGCCCCGCCTCCCGCTGGGCGTCGGTGGTACAGCAGCGCGGCAACGCCGACGACGCCCTGATGCGCCGGCTGCACGGACCCGACTGGTGGGACAAGGCGGTCGCACCGCGCGGCCGGATCCGCCGGCACGCCGCGATCACCGCCGCCTGTCTGCTCGGCGCGACCGGACACCGCCGGGCGGCCACCGCCTGCGCGCTCGGCTGGGCCGCGGGAACCGCGGAGTTCGCCCGCGCCCGCATCGGTCCCGGACCGCGCACCCGCGAGGAGGTGACGACGGTCCTGGCCACCAGCGTGGCCATACCGCCCGCCGCGACCTGGCACCGGCTGGCCGGGGCCTGGCGCCACCGCAACGTCCCCGCCCGGCAGGGGGCGGACCGGTGAGCCCGGTGGAGGCGGTCCTCTTCGACCGCGACGGCACACTGGTCCACGACGTCCCCTACAACGGCGACCCCGCGCGCGTACGGCCCGTCGCCGGAGCCCGCGCGGCGCTGGACGCCCTGCGCGCCCGCGGCATCCGCACCGGCGTCGTCACCAACCAGTCCGGCATCGCCCGCGGACTGCTCACCGAGGCCGACGCCCACCGCGTCAACCGGCGCGTCGACGAACTCCTCGGCCCCTTCGACGTATGGGCCCTGTGCCCGCACGGCCCCGACGACTGCTGCCCGTGCCGCAAACCCCGGCCGGGGATGGTGCTGTGGGCGGCGGCCCGGATCGGCGCGGACCCGGCCGACTGCGTGGTCATCGGCGACATCGGCGCCGACATGGAGGCCGCCCGCCGGGCCGGCGCCCACGGCATCCTCGTCCCCACCCCACAGACCCGCCCCGAGGAGACGGCCGCGGCCCCCCACGTCGCCCCGGACCTCCCGGCAGCGGTACGCCTGCTCCTCGACACCCCGCCCCGGGACCGCGTCCCGGACCCCCCGCGCCCCGCCGCCCACGACCAGGGCCCACCGCCGGGACGCGGCGCCCCCGGAGGCCGGGCGGGCCCCGATCCTGATCCGCGCGCTCGCTCGTCCGCCGGTCCGGCCGGGTACCGGACGGGGCCGCCCGCCGACGGCGGTGACGAGGGCCCGGCGGCGTCCGGCCCGGGCGGCCCGGGCAACGGCCCGGCGCACGTAACGGCTGCGGAGGCGACCGGGGGCACCGCGCCCCGGACGCCGCGGCGCCGCCTCGCCGTCGACTCCGCGCCGCCCCGGACACCGCGGCGCCGCCCCGCGCCCGCTCCGGCCCACGACGGACCGGCCCCGCAGGGGAGGGGCGCGTGAAAGCCCTCGTCACCCGGCTCGACAGTTTCGGCGACGTCCTGCTCGCCGGGCCCGCCGTGCGTGCCGTCGCCGCCCGGGCGAGCCACGTCACCCTGCTCTGCGGACCGCACGGCGAACCCGCCGCCCGGCTGCTGCCCGGCGTCGACGAGGTGCTGGTCTGGGAGTCCCCCTGGACCGGGTTCCAGCCGCCCGAGGTCAGCCGTGCGTCCACCGAGTCGCTGATCGCCGCCGTCGACGCCGACACCGCGCTCGTCCTCACCTCCTTCCACCAGTCGCCCCTGCCCACCGCCCTGCTGCTGCGCCTGGCCGGCGTCGGTCTCATCGCGGCCGACAGCGAGGACTACCCGGGCTCCCTGCTCGACGTACGGCACCACCGCGCCCCCCACGCCCACGAGGCCGAGGCCGCCCTCGACCTCGCCGAGGCCGCCGGCTTCCCCCGGCCCGACGACACACGGCTGCGGGTCCTCCCGCCGCCCCCGGCCGAGCGGCTGACCGGCCCCGGCGGGTACGTCGTCGTCCACCCGGGCGCCAGCGTGCCCGCCCGGGCCTGGAGTCCCGGCCGGTGCGCGCAGACGGTGCGCGAACTCACCGCCGCCGGACGCAGGGTCGTGGTCACCGGCGGCGCGGGGGAGCGGGAGCTGACCGCGTACGTGGCCGGCGGCCGTGCCGTCGACCTCGGCGGCCGTACCGGCGCCGCCGAACTGGCCGGGGTGCTCGCCGGAGCCGACTGCGTGGTCACCGGCAACACCGGCCCCGCCCACCTCGCCGCCGCCGTCGGCACCCCGGTGGTGTCCCTCTTCTCCCCGGTCGTCCCCGCCGAACGCTGGCGGCCCTACGGCGTGCCCTACGTCCTCCTCGGCGACCAGCGGGCCCCGTGCGCCGGCACCAGGGCCCGGCAGTGCCCCGTACCGGGCCACCCGTGCCTGGAGGAGGTCACCGCGCACGACGTCGTCGCCGCCGTCGACAAACTCGCGGAGGTTCCCCGGTGAGCGGCCGCCCGGAAGGCACTCCGGCGGCCTCCACGGCCCCGCCGCGCCTCCTCGTCCTGCGCGCCCTCGGCCTCGGGGACCTGCTGGCCGGCGTCCCCGCGCTCCGGGCACTGCGCCGGGCCCACCCCCGCCACGAGCTCGTCCTGGCCGCCCCCGCCGGACTCGCGCCCGCCGCCGGGGCCTGCGGAGCCGTCGACCGGCTGCTGCCCGCCTCCGCGCCCTCCCGGGCCGTGCCGCGCACCCTCGGCTGGACCGGCCCGCCCCCGGACGTCGCGGTCGACCTGCACGGCAACGGACCCCCCAGCCACCGCCTGCTGCAGTCCCTGCGCCCCGCCCGGCTGCTGGCGTTCGCCCACCCCGGAACCCCGGACATCGAGGGCCCCGCCTGGTACGCCGGGGAACACGAGCGGGACCGCTGGTGCCGGCTGCTGCGGTGGTACGGCATCGACGCCGACCCCACCGACCTGCTGCTGCCCCGCCCGCCCACCGCCTCCCCCGCCCCCGGAGCGGTGGTCCTGCACCCCGGCGCCGGTTCTCCCGCCCGCTGCTGGCCGGTCGAACGGTACGCCGCCGTCGCGACCGCCCTGCGCGCACGCGGCCGCCGCGTCGTGGTCACCGGCGGAGCGGCCGAGGACGACCTGGTCGCACGCCTCGCCAAGCGGGCCGGCCTGCCCGACACCGACGTCTTCGCCGGCGGACCGCCCTTCGCCCTGCTCTCCGCTCTCCTCGCGGACGCCCGGGCCGTCGTCAGCGGCGACACCGGCATCGCCCACCTGGCGGTCGCCCACGCCACCCCGACCGTCACCCTGTTCGGCCCGGTCCCACCCGGCCAGTGGGGCCCTCCCGCGCTGCCGCGCCACATCGCGCTGTCGCACGGCCCGCCGGGCGACCCCCACGGCGACCGCCCCGACCCGGCCCTCCTGCGCATCACCCCCGACGAGGTCCTCCACGCCCTGACCCGCCTGCCCGAGGAAGACGCCCCATGACGGACCACCGCCCCCTCGGCGTCGTCATCGCCACCCGGAACCGCTGCGGCCGCCTCGCCGGCACCCTGCGCCGGCTGCTGGAGCTGCCCGAACGCCCGGAGATCCTGGTCGCCGACAACGCCTCCACCGACGGCACCCGGGACATGGTCACCCGCGACTTCCCCCAGGTGCGCCTCCTGGCGCTCCCCGGGAACCACGGTGCCCTGGCCCGCAACCACGGGACCCGCGCCCTCACCACCCCGTACGTGGCGTTCAGCGACGACGACTCCTGGTGGGCGCCCGGCTCGCTCGGCCGGGCGGCCCAACTGCTCGACGCCCATCCCCGCCTCGGTCTGATCGCCGCCCGGACGCTCGTCGGCCCGGCCGAGACACCGGACCCCCTCAACGACGTCCTCGCCCGCTCACCGCTCGGCCCGGCCACCGACCTCCCCGGCACCCAGGTGCTGGGCTTCCTCGCCTGCGGCGCCGTCGTCCGCCGCAGCGCCTACCTCGACGCCGGCGGATTCCACCGCCTGCTCTTCTTCGGCGGCGAGGAGACCCTGCTCGCCTACGACCTCGCCGCGCGCGGCTGGGGCGTCACCCACTGCCCCGACGTCGTCGCCCACCACCACCCGGCCCCCGCACCCCGCGCCGGCCGCCCCGCGCTCCAGCGCCGCAACGCGACGCTGACCGCCTGGCTGCGCCGCCCCGTCCCGTACGCCCTCGCCCGCACCGGGGCGCTCGCCGCGGACGCCCGCGGCGACCACCACGCACGGCGCGCCCTGCGCGAGGTCCTCGTCCGGCTGCCCGCCGCCCTGCGCGACCGCAGGCCCCTGCCCCCGCAGGTGGAACGGGCCGCCCGACTCCTGGAGGGGGCGACCGCATGACCGACCCGCGCACCACCGTCGTCGTCATCACCCACAACCGGCGCCCCGAACTCCTGCGCACCCTCCGCCACCTCGCCGCACTCCCCGAGAAGCCGCGGGTGATCGTCACCGACAACGGCTCCACCGACGGCACCGCCGAAGCCGTCGCCCGCCACCACCCCGGCGTGCGGCTGCTCCGCCCCGGCCGCAACCTCGGCGCCGTCGGCCGCAACCTCGCCGTGCGCGAGGTCCGCACGCCGTACGTCGCCTTCTGCGACGACGACTCGTGGTGGTCGCCCGGCTCGCTGGCCGGCGCCGCCGACCTGCTCGACCGGCACCCGGCGCTCGGCACGGTCACCGCCCGGATCGTCGTCGAACCAGACGGCACCGAGGACCCCATCGTCCGCGAGCTGCGCGACTCGCCCCTGCCCCGGCCGTCCTGGCTGCCCGGCCCGGCGCTCGGCTCGTTCCTGGCCGCCGCGACCGTCCTGCGCACCGACGCCTTCCGCACCGCCGGCGGGTTCCACCCGAGGCTCTGGCTGGGCGGCGAGGAGGAGCTGCTGGCCGCCGACCTCGCGGCCGACGGATGGTGGCTCACCTACGCCGACGGGCTGACGGTCCACCACCAGGCCTCGACGGCCCGGGACCCCACCCTGCGCCGCAGGCACGGCATCCGCAACACCCTGTGGTTCACCTGGCTGCGCCGCCCGGCCGGGCCCGCGCTGCGCCGCACCCTGAACCTGGCGCGCACCGTCCCGCGCGACACCGTCTCCCTGCTCGCCTTCGCCGAGGCGGCGGCCGCCCTGCCCTGGGTCCTGCGCGAACGCCGCGTCCTGCCCCGGGAGGTGGAGTCCAGGCTGCGTCTCCTCGAACCGTCCCAGCGCGGCTCCACGGCCCGCCGCTACACCGGCTGAGCCGCGCGGCTCAGCCCCCGCACGCTCACTCGCCGGACCACCGGCACAGCAGCCGGAACCCCGCGAAGAGCGTCAGCGGCCACAGGGCGGCGAAGGAGCAGATCGCCCACGGAGCCGAGGTGACCATGCCGGTCACCATCAGCGTGACGGAGACCGCGAACAGAACCGCGACGGTCCGTCCGTGCGGGTGGAAGCACGCGATCCGCGTCACCAGGTGCGTCACGTCGGGGCCCCGGCGGATCCTCAGCGTGCGCAGCCGCCGGTCGAGTCGGCGGTCACGGCGCAGGGCCCGCTCGATCCCGTCGAGGACGTGCTGCTCGTGTCCGGAAAGCCGACCGATGGACACCGTCTCTCCTTCGAAACGACCGCGAGACGCCTGAGCGCCCGACAGGACCGGCGACTATCCGGCGCCGGCGCGGGCTGCCAGCACCTCCGCCAGACGGTCCGCCCCGTCCGGCGCCCGGCCGTCCCGGAACGCGTCACGGATCTGCCGCGCGGCCACCCGCCCCGATGTCAGACACCAGTACCACCAGCGTTCCAGCCGGCGTTCGTCCACCTGCTCGGCGGACAGCAGCGCCGGCCAGCCGCAGGCCCGGGCCTGCGCGCTCACCTTGGCGCCGCCCGCCACCGGGTCCACCGCCAGCACCGGGGTGCCGACGCGCAGCGCGAGCACCAGCCCGTGCAGCCGGTCGGTGACGACGAGGTCGAGGCGCGCCAGCACCGACTGCACCTGCGCGGGTGTCGCGCTCAGGTGCCAGTCACGGGTGTCCAGCCGGGTCTCCAGCTCCAGCCGGGCGCAGTCCTTCCCGGCCAGCCAGCGGGTCACCGCGTCCGCGACCTGCCCGTGCCGGCGCCGCTCCCCGTACTCCTGCTGCCCGTGGGTGAGGATCACCCCGACCACGGGCCGCGCGGGCACCGCCGGGGCGTGGGCCGCCAGGTCCTCGGACGGCTCGCGGCCGGGGGCGTCCCGCGCCAGCACACGGTGGAAGCCGGCCGCGGCCGGGTCCACCGGGTCGATCACCGACGTCCCCACGGCGATGCGCACGCAGTGTGCGAAGCGCCGGTGCAGTTCCTCGATCTGCGGTCCGTGCAGCGGCCCGCACACGAACACCAGGTGGGAGTAGTCATGGGGCCTCACGTCGTCGAGGTGCAGCGCGTCCGGCAGGAAGCCGGGGCTCCAGGCGACGTCGTAGGCCGTCCCGGAGCCCAGCAGCACCTCCTCCACGCGGCGCAGTGCCAGCACGTCACCGGCGGTGGCCTCGCCGTCGCGGAAGCTGAACCACCCGGTCAGCAGGACCTTCCCCGGCACGGAGCGTTCTCGTTCGTCCACGGGGCCCCGGGTGCCCCACTCCGGTGCGAGGCAATCGGCCGGGCCACGGGCCGTACGGGCTCAGCGCGCCGCCCGCTCCCGGCGGGGGCCCGGGGAGGAGACGGGATGGCCGGCCAGGCCCCGCCGGGCCTGGTCCAGTGCCTGTTCGGCGACCTCGCGCACCTCGGCCACGACGTCGCCGCGTTCGCTTACCAGACGGTCGTAGACGGGCAGGTGGTCCTCGGCGGGGGGAGGGGATGTCACGTCGGTCCTGTCCTTCTGTGTGGGGGAGTCGTGCCGGGCGCGGTCGGACCGTCCCGCGATGACGAGGACGGACGTACGGGCCCGTAGAGGACAGCGCCGTCCGGTCGCCGCGGTGTTACTCCCGGTCCCGGGATGTCCCGAATGTGTGCGGACGGCCCCCGTCTCGCGGACAGGACCTGGCCGCGAGCCCCGCTACCGTGCCGGTATGACGAAGACGAAGCGGAGCGGCCCTCCGTCGGCCGCCGTGCTCGGTACGCGGGCCCTCAACCGGGCCACGCTCGAACGGCAACTGCTGCTGCGTCGTTCTCCGATGTCCGCCGTGGACGCGGCCGGGCACCTGCTGGGCCTGCAGGCGCAGAACGTCAAGCCGCCCTACTACGCGCTCGCCGCCCGCCTCGACGGGTTCACCCCCGAGGCGCTGTCCCGGCCGATGGCCGACCGTGACGTCGTCCGCATCGTCACCCTGCGCTCGACCATCCACACCCACACCGCCCGCGACTGCCTCACCCTGCGGCCGCTCGTGCAGCCCGCCCGCGACCGCGAGATCCACCAGTTCCGCGCGGGCCTCACCGGCGTCGACCTGGACCGGCTCGCCGCCCTCGCCCGTGAACTCGTCGAGACCGAGCCGCGCACGATGGGGCAGCTGCGCGAGGCCCTGCTGGCCGAGTGGCCCGACGCCGACCCGCAGGCCCTGGGCATCGCCGCCCGCTGCAAGCTGCCCCTGGTGCAGATCACCCCGCGCGGACTGTGGGGGCGCGGCGGGCAGGTCGTGCTCACCACCGCCGAGCACTGGCTGGGCCGCCCCGCCGAACCGGCACCGGCCACGCCCGACGAGACGGTGCTGCGCTACCTCGCCGCCTTCGGACCCGCCTCCGTCAAGGACATGCAGACCTGGGCCGGACTGACCCGGCTGCGCGACGCCTTCGAACGGCTGCGTCCCCGGCTCGTCAGCTTCCGGGACGAGGGCGGCACCGAGCTCTTCGACCTCCCCGACGCACCCCGCCCCGACCCGGACACCCCGGCTCCGCCCCGCTTCCTGCCCGAGTTCGACAACCTGCTCCTCTCCCACGCCGACCGCACCCGCGTCGTACCGCCCGAGTACCGGGGCCGCAGCTGGACCGGCAACGTCGCCCACCGCACCCTCCTCGTCGACGGGTTCCTGGCGGGACTGTGGCGGCTGGACGAACACGCCCTCGTCGTCGAGGAGTTCGCCCCGCTCGGCCGGGCACGGAGGGAAGAGGTCACGGCGGAGGGCGAGCGGATGCTGCGGGTGATGCACCCGGACACGGCGTACGACATCCGCTTCGGGACGGTCCGTGCCTGAAGGCGGGCGTGGATAGGGGGCGTTGCGGGCTGCTCGTGGAAGCTCGCAACGCCCCCTGGCTTGCCACCTGAGGGGTGCTCAGGAACTCATGGGGTCCGCCGGCCCGCAGGTCCGGGCGCGGTGACGGGGAGGAGAGAGCCGCGCGGGGGCGGCGGCAGCGGCCTGTCGTGCGCGGGTGAGCCCTGACATGGGTCTCCTCACGGGTTGCCGGTGTGGGGGCGCGCGGGTCGGAGGTCGAGCCCGGGGGCTCCGGCCTCCGTGTGCCCGGCGGGCGGCACGGCGTTCACGCTACGACCGCGGCGCGGGCCGCCCCAATGAGGGAACCCCCTAAGCGATTCGGGGCAGGGAAAACCCTCGGTCCCCTCCCCGGGGAGGGGACGTCACGTCGAGCGGCGGCCCGCCGCCAGCCGGACGATGTCCACCCGGGACCGTATGCCCAGCTTGCGGTACACGCGGGTGAGCGTCGCCTCCACCGTCTTGACGCTGATGAACAGCCGGCCGGCGATCTCCCGGTTGGTGGCGCCCTCCATCACCAGCGCGGCGACCTGGCGTTCCATCGAGGCGAGCCCGTCCAGTACGGCCGGAGTGGCGGCCGGTACGGGCTCCGCCTCCGCGGGACCCGCGGCCACGGCCTTGTCCACCTGGCGCAGCCACGGCAGGGCGCGGCAGCGCCGGAACAGCCGGGCCGCCTCCTCGTACCCGCCCGGCCCGGGGTTCCTGGAGCGCAGCCGGGCCAGCGCGAACGCCGCCCGGGCCTCCTCCAGGCCGTACCCCAGCTTGGCGAGCCGGTCCTGCGCCGACGACAACTGGGCCAGCGCTGCCTGGTGTTCACCCCGGGCGGCACGCACCATGGCCTCCGCGCGGTCCAGCACCGCCAGCACACTCGCCCGGTTCAGCCGCACCGCGTGCACCCGGGTGACGTTGATGAGCTCCTGCGCCTCGCCGGGCTCACCGATCCGCACCAGCGCCTCGGCCAGATCGCCCTGCCAGCGGCCCCGCGCGGGGTCGTTGATGCCCATGGCGTGCTCCAGCTCCCGCACCCGGCGCAGCGACCGCACGGCGGCCTGCGCGTCCCCGGCGACCAACTGGGCGTAGCCCAGGGCGGCCAGGGCCAGGGACAGGTACAACTGGTCGCCGTCCACCTCGGCGTGGTCCGCGGACTCGCGGGCCAGCGCCAGCGCCCGGTCCACGTCACCGCCCGACGCCTCCGCGAGGGAGGCGAGCATGGCGGAGGCGCTCTCGCCGATGCCGGAGTCGCGGGCCAGCCGCAGGCTCTCCCCGGCCACGTCCAGGGCCCGCCCGCAGTGACCGTGGCGCAGTTCGGTGTCGGCGAGCAGCCGCGAGAAGTGCACCTCGCTCTCGACCATGCCGCGCCGCCGCGCCTCCCGCAGCAGCGCGGTGATGGCCGTACGGGCCTCGGGCAGCTGGTCGCTCATCAGCAGCCAGCGGAACCTCGCCATCGCGGCGCCGTTGTGGTGGGAGGCCACATCGGGGACCTGCGGCTCCTGGAGGGCCCGCTGGATCGTCCGGGGAGCGTCGGGGTGGCCCATCAGGGTCTCGGTGGACGACTGGAAGGCGAGCGCCATCAGTTCGGTGCGCCGGTCCCCGCCCCGGGCGGCCAGCTCCGCGGCGTGGGCGGCCTCCTGGCGGGCCTTGGCGAAGTCACCGTCCACCACCACCTCGCGCCAGGCGAGCTGGTAGTGCACCAGCGCCAGCAGCCGGGGGTCGTCACCGGCGTCGGCCAGCACCTGCGGGAAGACGGCGTCGACCTCGCCGAGCGCCTGACCGGCCGCCTCGATGACCACCATCCAGGCCCGCACCCGCTCCGCCGGCACCGTCGCCCGGGTCAGCACGTCCCTGGCGATGTCCCGGGCCAGGTCGACCTCGCCCGCGGTGATCGCGTCCTCGGCGGCCTGGAGCCGCCGCTCGTCCGGGCCCGGCTCGCCGTCGGCGGGGGTGTGCCGGGCGGCGAGCAGCCCGAGCGAGGCGGCGACCGACGGCGCCCCGCGGTCCCGGGCCAGCGCGGCGGCCTCCGCGAGCCGGGCCGCCACCTCCGGGTCGGCGCCGTTGGCGGCCAGCGCCAGATGGCGGGCCCGCTCGATGGGATCGGACGCCGCCGTGGACAGCGCCGTGTGCACGGCCCGCCGCTCCTGCGCCGGCGCCTCCGCGTACAGGGCGGCCGAGATCAGCGGATGCGCGAACCGCACGGCCGGCTCCTCCGGATCGGTCGCCAGCAGCCCCAGGGCGGCGGCCTGGGCCGTCTCGGCCTCGGCGTTGTCCCGGCCGGCCGCGTGCAGCAGCGCCAGCGTGGGGCGGGCGCCCGCGCTCGCCACGAGCAGGGTGCGGCGCGCCTCGTCCGACAGCATCTCCAGCCGGCTCAGCACCAGCGCCCTCAGTGACGTCGGCACCGGCAGCGGCTCGCCCGGGCGTGGCCGGGCGGAACTCTCCGCGAGGGCGCGGCCCAGCTCCAGCGCGAACAGCGGGTTGCCCGCGCTGGTGCGGTGGATGTCACGGACCGTGGAGCGGGACAGGCCCGTGTAGCCGCGGTGGTCCAGCAGCGCGGACACCTGCGTGCGGGAGAACGGGCCCAGCCGCACCGCGAGCGTGTCCGGCGGGCAGGCGCGCAGATGACGGTCGTACTCCTCGCCGTCCGTGCGCACCGCGCACACCATGCGCACCGGGCTGTCCCCGAGCCGCCGGGCGGCGAACCCGAGCAGCTCGGCGCTGGCCGGATCCAGCCACTGCAGGTCGTCGGCGACGACCAGGACCGGCCCCTCGTCGGCCAGCGCGCGCAGCGTGGACAGCACCGCGAGCCGCAGCGCGAGCCCGTCCCGCTGGAGCGTCGACTCGCCGCGTCCGGTGAGCGCCGACTCCAGGGCGGTGCGCTGGGCGGCGGGCAGCCGCGGGGCCACCTCGTCGAGGACCAGGCCGAACAGGTCGGCCAGCGCCAGGAACGGAAGATGCGATTCGGACTCCGTGGCCGAGCAGCGCAACACCGTGTGCGCCGCCCCGGCGTTTTCCGCCGCGAGTGCCCGCAGCACGGTCGACTTTCCTATTCCGGCGGGCCCGTGCAGCAGCACGCTGCCGCCCCGGGCGAGCTGCTCCCGCGCGTCGGAGAACAGCTCCTCCCTGCCGATGACCAGGTCGGGGCGGTACCTGGCAGACTCCTTGAAGTCCCGTCGCACGGTCACCGCTCCCCTCCGTGTGGCGTGTCCTGGCCAATATTAGGCAACAGGCTCCTCAATTCCGGACGGACGGTGTAGTGAGGCAAATTACAGCGGGCGCGGCAACGATAAATCCAAACATGTACCACTGGTAATGCCCGGTTCGGGTCATCACCGCAAATCTAGGGCAACCGCCCCGCCCTCCGTGCCGCTACCACCGCCCGCCCCCCGTGTCCGCACCCCCCCCGGCTTCCGCATCGCGGAGCGCGGATACGCCCTGACCGTCTCCGCCGTCACTCCCAGCTTCCCCCACTGCCCGGGCTCCGCCGGCCCGCCGAAGGCGACCGGGAGCCCTCTCGCGCGCCGCAGCCGGGCCGGCGCCCCGCGGATCTCCACCGCGTCCCCCGCCCTCGTCGGGTCAGCGTTCACCTCCTTCGCCCTTTCATCACGCCTCCTGTGCGACGCCCACCCCCGTTCGGGGTAGTGAGACCTGCGTCACGGATCACACGATGGCGGAGAGCCGCCCGGCAATGGTCCGGCACGAGGAGGAGACATGACAACGGGGACGGACGTGTTCCGCAGGGCCCGGGACTTCCTGCTGGAGCACCGCGAGGACTACGCCACCGCCTACCGTGACTTCGTCTGGCCCCGGCCCGACCGGTTCAACTGGGCGCTCGACTGGTTCGACGTGATCGCGGACGGCAGCGACCGCACCGCCCTGCACCTCGTGGAGGAGAACGGCGACGAGGCCCGGCTGTCCTTCGCCGCGCTCTCCCGCCGCTCCGACCAGGTCGCCACCTGGCTGCGGGCGCGGGGGGTGGCCGCCGGGGACCGGGTGCTGGTCATGCTCGGCAACCAGGCCGAACTGTGGGAGACGGCCCTCGCCGCGATGAAGCTGCGCGCCGTCGTCATCCCGGCCACCCCGCTGCTCGGCCCCGCCGACCTGCGCGACCGGGTCGACCGGGGCCGGGTGGCGCACGTGATCGCGCGTGCCGCCGACACCGCGAAGTTCGACGAGGTCCCCGGCGACTACACCCGGGTCGCGGTGGGGGAGGGGGCCGCGGGGAACTGGCTGCCGTACGCCGACACCCACGCCGCCGCCGAGCGGTTCGCGCCCGACGGGCCGACCCTCGCCGACGACCCCCTGATGCTGTACTTCACCTCCGGCACCACCGCCCGGCCCAAGCTGGTCGAGCACACCCACACCTCGTACCCGGTCGGGCACCTGGCGACCATGTACTGGATCGGGCTGCGGCCCGGAGACGTGCACCTCAACATCTCCTCGCCCGGCTGGGCCAAGCACGCCTGGTCCAACCTCTTCGCCCCGTGGAACGCCGAGGCGACCGTCTTCCTGCACCACTACACCCGCTTCGACGCGCCCCGTCTGATGGCGGAGATGGACAGGGCGGGCGTCACCACCTTCTGTGCCCCGCCGACCGTGTGGCGCATGCTCGTCCAGGCCGACCTCGGCCGGCTGCGCACCCCGCCCCGGGAGGCCGTGGCCGCGGGTGAGCCGCTCAACCCCGAGGTCATCGAGCAGGTCAGGCGCGCCTGGGGCGTCACCGTCCGGGACGGCTTCGGGCAGACCGAGACCGCCGTGCAGGTGTCCAACAGCCCCGGACAGGTCCTCAAGACCGGCTCCATGGGCCGTCCCAGCCCCGGCTACCGCGTCGAACTCCTCGACCCGGTCTCCGGCGCGCCCGGCGCCGCCGAGGGTGAGATCGCCCTCGACCTCTCCGGCCGCCCGGTGGGCCTGATGGCCGGTTACCACGGGGACCCGGAGCGGACGGCGGAGGTGATGGCCGGCGGCTTCTACCGCACGGGCGACATCGGCGCCCGGGACGAGGACGGGTACCTGACGTACGTCGGACGCAGCGACGACGTCTTCAAGGCGAGCGACTACAAGATCAGCCCCTTCGAGCTGGAGAGCGCCCTGCTGGAGCACCCGGCGGTCGCCGAGGCGGCGGTCGTGCCCGCGCCGGACGAGCTGCGGCTGGCCGTGCCCAAGGCGTACGTCGTGCCGGCCGAGGGCTGGGAGCCGGGCCCGGACACCGCGAAGGTGCTGTTCGAGCACTCCCGCGAGGTGCTCGCCCCGTACAAGCGGATCCGGCGGCTGGAGTTCGGCGAGCTGCCCAAGACCGTCTCCGGCAAGATCCGGCGCATCGCACTGCGCGAGGCCACGGCGGCCGGCTCCGCCGACGAGTACCGCGAGGAGGACTTCCGGTGACGGATTCCCCGCCGTGCGCCCCCCGCGGCACCGGTGGGGCGGCCCCGGATCGGTGACCCCTCCGGCGTCCGCGCGGGCAGGGCCTTGCGCCGTCAGGCGATCGACCGCCGGGAGACCTGGCGTGAGCCGCCCTCCGGGCCCGCGCACCCACCGGCTCACCGCCGCCGCCGTCCGTGCCCTGCCGACGCCGGTGCCCCAGGGCCTGCCGGGCCCGTCGGCCGAAGGGCCGAACCACTCCTCGGCCTGCTCCGCCGGGCCGAGGCAACCGGCGACAAATCGGCGACGTCCCGCCCACCTGTGGGTCTGATCATCAGTCCGGCAGGCCCGCCGGTATCCCGCCGGTGCGCGGGACGTCGACGCGCGTGCTCGCGCCCGGGGCATCGAGGGCTCAGTCCGAGCCGCCGCCTCCTGCGCACCCCCCGCCGGAGCCGCCGCCGCAGTAGAGGTGGCCGGCGCTGCCGTAGGCGTCGCCGCGGGGTGAGTGGCGGAGCAGGCGCTTGTGCCGGAGGCTCACCCGCTCGGTCAGTCCCGCCCGGAGCGCGAAGCGGGGGACGAGGACCCGCAGGGCGGCCTCGCCGTGCAGGGCGACGGCGAGGAGCCGCTCGTCGTCGGGAAGGTCACGCCTGCTCGCCGGCAGCGGGAACGCCTTGCGCAGCACCTGTATCCGGCGTCGGGCCGCCCTGGTGGACCCCAGCAGCGGGTAGCGCAGCATGCCCGCCTCCGCGAGCCCGACACGCAGTTCGGCCACCGCCCAGCGGACGTCCAGGTCCCGGACCAGCTCCCGTGTCCCGGTCGGCTCTTCCAGGCGGTGGTACACCGCGCTCTCCAGGTACGCCGCCCGCATCGCGCCCGTGAGGTCCCCGGGCCCGCTCTCCGGCTCCGGCAGCGGCGGCAGGGCCCGTCCCGCCTCGCCGTCGACCGCGTGCACCGTGCCGGGCGCGCCCGCCTCGACGGCGCCCCGCAGGTGCAGGGCGACGACGGCGACGGTGACCGCGGCGCGCGGCCCGCCGGCCAGCAGGGCGATCTCGTGCGGCGTCCCCCGGACGCGCGCGGTGTCGGCCATGGCAGGACACCCCCTCGACGGGGGCCCGCCGCCCCCGTGCCGGCGGGCCCCGTGTGGGAGGAGTGTGCCCGCCGGCGGGGACGGCCGAAGCCTTCGAGGGCCGTCTTCAGAGGTTCATTTGAGGGTGCCGTAGCCGGGCTACGGCCGATGCCGTACCGGCGCTCACGGCGCTCACGGCTCGTGGTGCTCCGACAGGCCGGGCCAGTCGTCGGGGCCGCCGCCCTGCCACTCGATGAGGTCGCTCTCCTCGACGTCGGTGACGTACAGGTCGGCCAGCCGGAGGATCTCGCCCACGTCGTCGGCGTGCGTGGCGAGACCCAGCGTCTCGTCGCCCGAGGTCACCCGCCGTGAGCCGTCCAGCGCGGGGGAGTGCACGACGATGTGGGGGTGCTCGGTTGGTTCTGCCATGTCCCCAGGCTGCTGCGCCGCGCGCGGATCCGCACCCCGGCGGCCGAGGGCGCCCGGACACCGAACCGTCCGCGTCCGGGCGGCCGGCGGGGGGATCGCGGCGGCTGGGCCGGCTCCCGAGGCCGGAAGCGGGCCCGCGGCCGGGAGCGGCCGTCGGCGGGGGGAGCGACGCGTCTCCCCCGCCCGCGCCGGAGCGGCTAGGTTGGGGCCCGTGCGACTGAGAGTGGAGTTCACGACCGAGCCCTTCGACCTCGACGAGGCGCCCGCGCACGCCGTGGTGGCCCGGCAGGTGATCGAGGCCGCCGGGCTGGACGCGGTGGACGTCGGCCCGTTCGGCAACACCGGCGAGGGCGGCGCGGAGGCGGTGCTCTCGGCCGTGGACGCGCTGCTGCGCCGGAGCCTGACGGCCGGCGCCACCCGCATCTCGCTCCAGATCAACGTGGTCGAGGAGGACGGCCGGTGACCGGCACCGGCGAGGACGCCTTCATCGCGGCGGTGAAGCCGCTGGTCGACGCCATGGGCGGCGAGATGCTCCCGCCCGACGAGGCGGGGACCGACGACGTCGTGCTCTCCTGGGAGGGCGCCGCCGCCGTCGCCGTACGGCTGCCGCAGCTCGGTGACTCGCTCGACCACATCCTCGCGGCCCTGGAACGCCGCAAGGGCGTGCCGCTGGCGGATCTGGACCGCAGGGCGAAGCAGGAGATCGTGCGCGGTCTGGAGGCGCGCGGGGCCTTCGCCGTGCGGCACGGAGTGGAGACCGTGGCGAGCGCGCTCGGAGTCAGCCGCTTCACGGTCTACAACTACCTCAACCGCGAGAAGGGCGCCTGACCCGCCCCGGCGGCCGGAACTCCTCCTCCACCGCCACGCAGGTTTCAACAAACTGTTGACGCGCGGTCCGTGACGGCGTTCACTGTCGGCACGCCCGTTCGCAGCGTCAGGCCGTTCGCGGCCACGGAGGCTCCCGTGACGTCGACATCCCCGCCCCCGGGCCTGGCCCGGTTCAACGCCCTGGCGGAGCACGCGGCGCTCGCCGCGCTCCACGAGGTCTGCGCGGCCGACGCCTGGGCCCGCCGGCTGCTCGCCGCCCGCCCCTGCGCCACCGTCGACGACCTGTACGCCGCCAGTGACGCCGCCACGGCGGAGCTGACCCGGGCGGACCTTCGCGAGGCGATGGCGGCGCACCCGCCGATCGGCCGCCCCCGGCCCGGCGACCCGGCCTCCGCACGGGAGCAGAGCGGGATGGCCGGCGCCCCGGACGAACTCAGGGCCGAGATGCTCGAACTGAACCTGGCCTACCAGGACAAGTTCGGCCACGTGTTCCTCATCTGCGCCACCGGCCTGACCGGCGAGCAGATGCGCGACGCCGTCAGGGAACGCCTCGGCAACGCGCCGGAGCGGGAGCGCGAGATCGTCCGCGCCGAACTGGGGAAGATCAACCGCGTCCGGCTGGCCCGCCTCGTCGACGTCGAAGGGGACTGACGCACATGAGCACCGACATCACCGCCTCCGTGTCCACGCACATCCTGGACACCAGCGTCGGCCGCCCCGCCGAGGGCGTCACCGTCCACCTCTCCGCCCGTCAGGGCCGGGAGGCCGGCTGGCGGCCGCTCGGCGACTCCCGCACCGGCGCGGACGGGCGGTGCGAGGACCTGCCGGCCCTGCCGGCCGCGACCACCCACGTACGGCTCGACTTCGCCGTGGAGCCCTACCTCGAGCAGCGCCGGGACGGCGGTACCGGCGCGTTCTTCCCGGAGGTGGCGGTCACCTTCGCCGTCGTCCCGGGCGAGCACTACCACGTACCGCTGCTGCTCAACCCGTTCGGCTACTCCGTCTACCGAGGGAGCTAGCGCACCATGCCCACGATCCTGGGACAGAACCAGTACGGCAAGGCCGAGAACCGCCTCGTCAAGATCACGCGGGACGGCGCCACCCACCACATCAAGGACCTCAACGTCTCCGTCGCCCTCTCCGGCGACATGGAGGAGGTCCACTACTCCGGATCCAACGCGAACGTCCTGCCCACCGACACCATGAAGAACACCGTGTTCGCCTTCGCCAAGGAGCACGGCGTCGAGTCGGCCGAGCAGTTCGGCATCCACCTCGCCCGTCACTTCGTCACCTCCCAGGACGCCATCCACCGGGCCCGCGTCCGCGTCGAGGAGTACGCCTGGGAGCGCATCGCCGTCTCCGACGCCGCGAAGGCCGGGCACTCGTTCGTCCGTGAGGGCCGGGAGACCCGCCTGGCGCAGATCACCTACGACGGCGAACGGTGGGAGGTCGTCTCCGGCCTGAAGGACCTGACGGTGCTGAACTCCACCGGCTCCGAGTTCCGGGGCTACCGCAAGGACAGGTACACGACGCTGGAGGAGGCCCACGACCGCGTCCTGGCCACCTCGGTCTCCGCCCGCTGGCGGTACCACTGGTCCGGTGACGACCAGCCGGCGCCCGACTGGGACGACTCCTACACGCAGGTCGGACGGCACCTGCTGGAGGCCTTCGCCGAGACCTACTCCCTCTCGCTCCAGCAGACGCTCCACCGGATGGGCGCGCGCGTCATCGACCACCGCGGCGAGATAGACGAGATCCGCTTCTCCCTCCCCAACAGCCACCACTTCCTGGTGGACCTCGAGCCGTTCGGGCGGGAGAACGACACCGCCGACGGAGCCGTGTACGTCGCCGCCGACCGGCCCTACGGCCTGATCGAGGGCACCGTCCTGCGGGAGGGCTGCGAGGCGCGGATCCCGGTGGACCTCACCAACCTCTGACCGCACCACCTTCCGGCAGCAGCAGCGAAAGGACGGACCATGGCAGCGGACCGCCGCATCGTCATCGAGAACTGCGCGATCGCGACCGTCGACGGCGAGGACACCGAGTACGCGTCCGGTCACCTCGTCCTCGCCGGCAACCGCATCGAATCGCTCGGCCCGGGCCCGGCGCCCGCGGGACTCGACGATGTCGCCCGGCGGATCGACGCCACCGGGCACCTGGCGACCCCCGGCCTGGTCAACACCCACCACCACTTCTACCAGTGGATCACCCGGGGCCTGGCCACCGACCACAACCTGTTCGACTGGCTCGTCGCGCTCTACCCGACCTGGGCGCGCGTCGACGTGCCGATGGTGCGTGCCGCGGCCCGGGGCTCGCTCGCCATGATGGCCCGCGGCGGTGTCACCACCGCCGTGGACCACCACTACGTCTTCCCCCGGGGCTCCGGCGACCTGTCCGGCGCGATCATCGCCGCCGCCCGCGACATGGGCGTCCGCTTCACCCTCGCCCGCGGCTCCATGGACCGCGGCGAGAAGGACGGCGGCCTGCCCCCGGACTTCGCCGTCGAGAGCCTCGACGACGCCCTCGCCGCCACCGAGGAGACCGTACGGCGGCACCACGACGCGTCCTCCGACGCCATGACCCAGGTCGCCGTCGCCCCCTGTTCCCCGTTCTCCGTCTCCACCGAACTGATGCGTGAGGGCGCCGGCTCGGCCCGTCGTCTCGGCGTGCGTCTGCACACCCACGGCTCGGAGACGGTGGAGGAGGAGAAGTTCTGCCACGAGCTGTTCGGCGTGGGCCCGACCGACTACTTCGAGTCGACCGGCTGGCTCGGCGAGGACGTGTGGATGGCGCACTGCGTCCACATGAACGACTCCGACATCGCCGCCTTCGCCCGCACGGGCACCGGCGTCGCCCACTGCCCCTCCTCCAACGCCCGCCTCGCCGCGGGCATCGCCCGCGTCCCCGACATGCTCGCGGCGGGTGTCCCCGTCGGCCTCGGCGTGGACGGCACGGCCTCCAACGAGTCCGGCGAACTCCACACCGAGCTGCGCAACGCCCTCCTCGTCAACCGTCTCGGCGCCCACCGGGAGGCCGCCCTGACCGCCCGTCAGGCGCTGCGCCTGGGCACCCACGGCGGGGCCCGCGTGCTGGGCCGCGCCGGGGAGATCGGCTCCCTGGAGCCGGGCAAGCTCGCCGACCTGGTGCTGTGGCGGATGGACACCCTCGCGCACGCCTCCATCGCCGACCCGGTGGCCGCGCTGGTCCTCGGCGCGGCGGCCCCGGTCACCGCGTCGTTTGTCGACGGCCGGCAGATCGTGGAGAACGGCCGTCTGCTCACCGCCGACGAGGACGAGATCGCCCGCTCCACCCGCGCCGAGGCCCGGCGGCTGGCCCGGATCACCGCACAGGGCTGAGCCCGCCCGATTCTCCGGCCGGAGGGGACGGCCCCCGGCCCTCCGGGGCGCGAGTGCGCCGACCTCCGGATGCGCCGCGGACGGCGTCATGCGGACCGGGCCGCCGCCACTTCCTGCCGCAGCCGGGGCAGCATGTCGTGGTAGACGCCGGGGCACAGGGTGTCGCCGTAGTCCTTGTGGCCGTAGAGCTGGGTGGAGGGGATGCCGTAGCGGTCGCACGCGTACGCGCACAGGGTCACCAGGACGTCCCACTGGGCGGTGGGCGGGACCGCTCCGGCGTGGTAGGCGCCCTCGCACGCGATCCCGACGGCGTAGTTGTTCTGCCCGGAGGTGTGGGAGCCGAGGACGAAGTTCCGGCCTCCGGTCAGTGCCTGGAGGCTGCCGTGCCGGCCCTCGGTGATCCAGCCGCCCCGGCTGACCAGGAAGTGGTATCCGGTGTCCACCCAGCGGTTCTTGTCCAGGTGCAGGTCCTGCACCCAGTGGGCGTGCGCGTGTGCCTGGGCGCGGGAGAAGTCACCGGAGTTGGTGCTCACCGTGTGGTGGATGACGATCCTGCTCGGCCGGTACTGGAGGAGGCTGATCGTGCCCTGCGGGGCGCGGGCGCCCCAGACCGCGGTGGAGTCGATGTCCGGTTCGACGGCGTCGGTCTCCCGTGCCTGCGCGAAGCCCGGGAGGGCGGTGGCGGCGGCCAGGCCGGCCGCGCCGGCGATCAGCAGGCGGCGTCGTGAGGCGTTCTCGGGGTGCACGGTCACTCCTCGTCGGAGGGGAGAGGGTGGGGGGACGTGGGGCGCGGGGGAGCGGACGGCGGACCGCCGCCGGCTCCCCCGCGAGATCGCGTGCGGGAGGGGCCCGGTGCCGTCAGGTGTTGTTGGCGAGCGCCAGGAGCCGGTCGCGGGAGCCGTTGAACTTGTTGCGGTCCACGTTGCCGGCGACGCCGCCGACCGAACCGGTGCTGGTGTACTGCCACACCGTCCAGGTGGGGAAGCCGCTCGGGATGGTCGGGGCGGAGGCGGAGGTCCAGTGCGCCACCCACAGCGGGCTCTTGGTGGACATGCCGGTCCAGTTGCCGGTGCAGGTGTTCCACCAGCTCGCCGTCGTGTAGATGACGACGTCACGGCTGGTGCGCGCCTTGTACGTGGTGTAGAAGTCGTTGATCCAGGTGCGCATCTGCGTGGTGGACAGGCCGTAGCACATGGCCCCGTAGGGGTTGTGCTCGATGTCCAGCACGCCGGGCAGGGTCAGGTTGTCGCGGGACCAGCCGCCGCCGTTGGTGGCGAAGTAGTTCGCCTGGGTGGCGCCGCTGGAGGCGTTGGGGAGCGCGAAGTGGTACGCGCCGCGGATGACGCCCGCGGCGTGGGCGGCGGGGTAGTTGGTGTTGAAGCGAGGGTCCTTGTAGCCGGTGCCCTCGGTCGCCTTCATCCAGGCGAACTGGATGCCGGAGCCGCGGACCGACGTCCAGTTGATGGCGCCCTGCCAGTGGGAGACGTCGATGCCCTGGACGCCGTCGGTCGGGGCGAGCACGCCCATCGACGGCTCACCGGCGGGGGCGCCCTCGTGGACGCGGGTGCCCGCGCCCATGTACGCCTCGCCGGGTTCGATGGTGACGCGGTCCCGGTCGGGCCGGGGTGCGGCGGTCGCGCCGCCGACGCTGGTGGCCGTCAGGGCGAGGGCGGTACCGAGGACGCCGAGTGCCGTGACGGTGCGTCTGCGGGTGCCGGTCGTAAGGCGGGGGAGAGAGAACATGGGACTGCCTCCTGGGACACACATGTGGGGATGAGCGAAGGAGGTGACGTCGGCCGCTGCCACCTGGGCAGATCCGTGCTGCGAGACATGTCTTTGACGTGCGCGCGTCATTAGTTACGCACGTAGATTCCGGGCCTGTAAAGAGCCTTCGTTCCTCTCTGGTGGTCTGGTCCACTGTAGGAGTGGATGGCCTGGAAACTTGGGATCCGGGCGGCGGAAACTTTCAGTGCGGAAACAAGGACGACGGCTTACCGAGGTCGGCAATCAGCCGCACGCCTTCGTGGTGACCTCGCAGACGTGCGGCACCTCGTCACGCTGGTCCCGGACGCGTCTGCCCGCGACTGCGGAGCGGTGGACTCGCGCAGCGTGACGTCCGACGCCGGCCTCGCCGGCCCTCCGCTGCGGCCGCGGACCGACGTCAGCAGTCCGTCGTGTTCGAGCTCGCCGACGCTGCGGCGAACCTGATCACGGGGCCTCGAAAGTGGTCACGGACAGCGCCTTGTCCATCCGAGTGGCGGTCAAGTCGTCGTGGCGGATGACGAAACTCGTGCAGTACGCCTCGTAGACCCCGGCTTCACTGGCGAGCGACACCCATTCGCCCGTCAGCCGGTGCTTTTCCTTCTCCAGGTGGGAATACCACGTCGCCACCGGGATGGCCGGGATCTCGCCCGCCTTCTCGCGTCCCGCGAGGGTCTGCTCGGCAATGCTGTTGATCACCTCGTCGTCGGCATACCCGCCGATGAAGACGCCGGCGTCGGAGGACCAGAGGCCGTGGGCCAGATCCCGGAGTTCGTCCAGGTGCGGCAGGTCATTCTCCATGTACCGGGCCAACTGCTGCTGGAAGGGTGACATGTCCTCCCGGTCGAGATCCTCCCAGTACTCGTGCCAGTCCTCGTCGCCCTCCTGGAGCCAAAGGGGCAGTTCGGCTCTGAGCTCGGCGCCGACGTCGACCCGGTCGCGGACACGCACGGAGCCGGGGGCTTGTGCGACGGCGGTCTCGGTGCCGTCCGGTACATACACGACGCGCGCATACCTCCCGGACCGGTCCTCATGGTCCATCTCCTGGTCCACGAAGAAGAGCAGCGTCCCGTCCTCCGGCAGGCCGAAGCCGTCGACTCTCGGCAGCGCCCCGCAATCGACGGAGAAGAGCAACGGCAGCGGACTGTCCCCGGCGGCCGGCCACTCCATGCCCACCGGCAGCCGGGGCAACCCACCGAACTGCCCGACCGGAGAACCACCGCCCGCCCCGGACAACCCGATCGACAAACGAAGGTGCCGGCTGAACCGGCTGACCTCGGCGTCCGGGATGCCCGACTCGAGCGCCGCCCGGCGAAACTCTCCCTGGTGATCCATGCCCGAGACGATAACCGCGTCCAACGCGGCGCTGTCAGCGGGGTGTTGGTGGGCGTGGCAGGGCGTGAGGGAGCGCGGTCGGTCGAGTCCGTCACCGCCCTTGCGGTCCCTGGCACGGGTGTCGGTGAGCTGCCGGGAACGACTGGAACAGGGGTCGCGCGGGTGGGACGGAGAAGCGCCCGCTCCGGACCTGCACGCGCATGTTCCGCCGCCGCCAACCGGTTACAGTCCGAAGAGGCTCGGGTCTTTCGCCAGATCCCGGAAGACGGCCGCCGGATCCGGCAGGAGCTTGCGCTGCTTCAGGTCCATCAGCCCGCCGACGCCCGTGAGTTCGGCGGCCACGGTGCCGTCGGCCCTGGTGATCGTCTGCTCGATGGTGAAGATCTTGCCGCCGCTCCAGAGGAAGGCGCAGCTCACGTCGGCCTCGTCACCGGCGAGCAGTTCCCGCCGGTAGCGGATGGTGGTCTCCAGGGCGACCGGTCCGACGCCCTGGGAGAGCAGAGCGGACTGGGTGATCCCGGCCGCCTGGAGCAGCGACCAGCGCGCGTGCTCCGCGTAGTTGAGGTACACGGCCTGGTTGAGGTGGCCCTGCACATCGGTCTCGTATCCGCGCACGGTCACACGGACGGAAAACGGCTCGCTCATCCCGGCTGTCCCCTTCATGCCTGTTCGGTTGCCTGGCCCCACGCACCGATCTTGGCATGTGCCTCACACGCGGCGCGGAGAGGCCAGCAGATAGCGCGCCTGCGTCCTCGGCTCCGTGTACTCCCCGGCCTGCCAGCCCGCCCCCTCCAGCGTGGCCGCGCAGGCCCGCAGCGCCTCGCCGTCCGGCTCGTACACGGCGACCGCATCCGGCTGCGGCGTCTCCCGCACCCGGTAACCGCCGTCCCCGGAGTCCGCACCGCCCGGGCGGTGTCCGGCGGCCTCCAGAGCGAGCGCGGCGGCCCGCACCAGGTGCGAGCGCTCCCAGGCGCAGGGCCGGTCCGTCGCACCGTCGGAATTGGTCATCCGGCGCAGCTCCAGCATGCCCTGCCAGGCGCCGCGCACCTCCCGAAGACGGGCGGGACCGTCTCCGGGAGCCGTCTCCTCACCGCCCACCCGCGCCGCGAACCCGCCGGTCGTGGCCGGCTGCTCCGTCCGCTCGGGCTCCGGCTCCGCCTCCCGGACGCGGTGCCCCGCCGGTGTCAGGAAGTGATCGTGCGGCGGCCTCGCATGCCGGAACGCCAGCCCGCGCTTCACCAGCGCCGCGAGCTGCGCCTCCGACCCCTTCAGCCGCCCGGTCACGGGATCGGCGGCCTCGATGAGACGGCGCTGCGCGGCGGTGGGCGGTCGGTTCATCGGCGTCCGGAGGCGTAGGGGAGGAAGGCGGTCCACTGGCGGGGGGTGAAGGTGAGACGGGGGCCGTGTATGTGCTTCGAGTCGCGTACGTGGACGGTGTCCGAAGTGGTGGCGACTTCGACGCAAGCGGGGCCGTCGTCTGTGCTGTAGCTGCTCTTGGACCAGGTGAGTTCGGTACCGGGCTGCGCGGTCATGTCTCTCCAAGGATCTTTTCGATGAGGGCCAGCGACTCTCGTGGCGGAAGGGCCTGGGCCCGGATGACTCCGTACCGCAGTTCCAGAATCTGGATCTCCCTCCTCTCCGAGATCAGTCGGCTGGTCCGCTGAACCTCGTTGTGCGCCACTGTGCTGCCCTCCGTGAGCCGCAGCAGATGGAAGGGTCCGCCGAGCCCGGCGTTGTCCTCGCGATCCAGGGGAAGGACCTGGATCTCCACATTCCGCCTCTGCCCCACATCCAACAGCCGTTCGAGCTGGCGGCGCAGCACCATTCTGCCCCCGACCCGCCGTCGCAGCGCAGCCTCATCATGCACGAAGCTGAAGGACGTGCTCAGCCGTGTGCCCTCGATGATCTGCTGACGGGAGAGACGCGCAGCGACCAGTTGGTTCATCTCATCCTCGGAAAAGGCCGGCCGCCGTGACCTGAACACCGCCCGCAGGTACTCCTCGGTCTGCAACAGCCCGTTGACCACGGAGTTGTCGTAGGCGCAGATCTCGACCGCCTCCGCCTCCAGCTTCGCCAGGTCCCGTACCTTCTTCGGGAAGCGAGCCTTCTCCACGTCCTTCTTCAGCCCCGCGATGAGGCCGCCCGCGTCGAGGACCCGGTCGGCCGCGTCCAGGAACTCCTCCATCGGCGCCCGCCGTCCGCGCTCGACGGACGACACCTGCTCCTCGCTGTACCCGATCGCCGATCCGAGACCGGCCTGGGTCAGCCCTCCCCGCTCCCGGCACATCTTGATGACCCGCCCGACGGTCCGCAGGACCGCCGCCGACTCCTCGTCCGCCCCGTAGGGTTCCACGCTCATGTCCCCACACCTCCGTGCTCCACCCGGTGTCCAACACACCGCCGGTGCGGAACGTCACGCGTCGCGACCCGGACAGGCCCGGACAGCTTCCGTACGACGCGCCCGGGTACGGCCGCCGGGACTGTTCACGACGGAATCGCGCGACCACGCTGAGTGACATGAACGTCGAGATCGCCCCCGTGGACGAACACACCGGCCCCGCCCGCCACTTCCGCATCCGCCTCTCGCCCACGGCCCGGGGCGCCCGGCTCGCCCGTCACCTGACGGCCGGGCAACTCGATTCGTGGGGATGGCCGTACGACTCCGACGGCAACCGCACCGCGTCGCTGCTGGTGGCCGAACTCGCCGCCAACGCCGTACGGCACGGGCGCGCACGGGGCCGTGACTTCGGACTGCGCCTGACCCTCTACCCGCCGGACACACTCCGCATCGAAGTCACGGACGCCCGCCCCGACCGTCGTCCCCCGGCCCCCGGCACGCTCACCCTCGCGGACGTCGATACGGAGTCCGGCCGCGGCCTCCTCCTCGTCGAGGCCCTGTCCACCCACTGGGGCACGACCGCCGGAGACCCGTACACCAAGACGGTGTGGTGCGAAGTACCGTTGCAGTGACGGCTGTCAGGGATCCGGTCGAAGGGGCAGGGGCAGGACGATGAGCGTGGTGGAAAGCTGGTCCCGCGTGATGAGTCTGCTCAGGGATCACGCCCCGGCCGATCACGCGGATATGTCCGGACCCGCCACCGAGGAGGTGCTCGCGTCCGCCGAGGAGCGGATGGGGCTCTCCTTCCCCCAGGACCTGCGGGCGTGGCTGCTCCGCAACAACCTGGATCTCGCCGAGGAGGACGTGGACGACGACGTGCAGTGCTGCGGCTTCGCCGGCTTCACCGACGAGGGGAGCTTCTTCCTGGGCGTCCGTGCGATGGAGAGGCTGTACGCGAACCGCGTGACGTCCGTGGGCTTCGACCCTCCGGACCAGCCGGACCGTCCCTTCTGGCGCAACGAGTGGATCCCGTTCCAGTCGGACCAGGACGGCTGGACGGGCAAGTTCATCGACGCGCGGGACGGGCGCATCGGCAGGTGGTTCGTGGGCGAGAACACGGTCACGGGCGAATACGAGTCCCTGGCCGGCTACTTCGACTCCGTGGCCGAGACACTGACCGCCATCACCGACGGAAGCCACCCGGTGTGCCGGGTGGCCGAAGGCCGGCTCGTCTGGTCATGACCGCGGCTCGGGGCCACTCACCGCCGTCAGGTCCGATGCTGCGACCCGGTAGTACCGGTCTTCCGGTCAACCTGTGAACTCCGGTCGCTGGTAGGGCGTCCACCAGCTGAGCAGCCCCCAGAGCCCGAGCGCGAGCGCGCCCACGGCGAACACGGCCGCGAACCATGGGCGGCGGGACGTGCGCAAGGCCAGCAGCCAGGCGGCGAGCGGGACGAGCGCGCCGCCGGCGGCGATGAGGGGGAGATCGAGGTAGAGAACGCTCAGGTCCCGGTGCATGCCCTCGAACCCGCCGTGGACGCTGACCCGTGCCTTCGGTGCCCAGACGAGCAGCGCCGTGATGGCGCCCGCTGCCGCCAGGAGCAGCCCGCAGCAGCCCGCTCCGTGTTCCCTCATGCCCTGAACCGACGCGATCGTCGTCTCGGCGGTTCCCCCGGACACCTCACTGCCGGTACCCGCCCAGGAACCGCCCGATCCGGCCGATCGCCGTCTCCAGGACGTCCGCGTGGGGGAGGGTGAGGATGCGGAAGTGGTCGGGGGAGGGCCAGTTGAAGCCGGTGCCCTGGACCACCTGGATCTTCTCGCGGAGCAGCAGGTCGAGGACGAACCTCTCGTCGTCGTGGATCCGGTGCACCTTCGGGTCCAGGCGCGCGAACGCGTACAGCGCGCCCTTGGGTTTCACGCAGCTCACGCCGGGGATCTCGTTCAGCTTCTCCCAGGCGACGTCCCGCTGTTCGCGCAGCCTGCCGCCCGGCGCGGTCAGTTCACGGATCGACTGCCGTCCGCCGAGGGCGGCCTGGATGGCGTACTGGGCGGGCGCGTTGGCGCACAGCCGCATGGAGGCCAGCATGGTCAGGCCCTCGAGGTAGTCCTTGGCGTGCTGCTTCGGGCCGGTGACCACCAGCCAGCCCGAGCGGAAGCCCGCCACGCGGTAGGTCTTGGACAGGCCGCAGAAGGTGAGGACGACCAGGTCGGGGGCGAGGGCGGCGGCCGAGTGGTGCACGGCGTCGTCGTAGAGGATCTGGTCGTAGATCTCGTCGGCGAGGACCATCAGGCCGTGGCGGCGGGCCAGGTCGAGGATGCCCTCGACGATCTCCTTCGGGTAGACCGCGCCGGTCGGGTTGTTGGGGTTGATGATGACCACGGCCTTGGTGCGGTCGGTGATCCTCGCGGCCATGTCGTCCAGGTCCGGGTACCAGTCGGCCTGCTCGTCGCACAGGTAGTGGACCGCCTTGCCGCCGGAGAGAGTGGTCACCGCCGTCCAGAGGGGGAAGTCCGGGGCGGGGATGAGGATCTCGTCGCCGTCCTCCAGCAGTGCCTGCACGGCCATCGACACCAGCTCGGAGACGCCGTTGCCGAGGAAGACGTCGTCGACGTCGACCTCGAGGCCCAGCGTCTGGTAGCGCTGGGCGACCGCGCGGCGGGCGGAGAGGACACCGCGGGAGTCGGTGTAGCCGTGTGCCCGGGGGAGCATGCGGATCATGTCCTGGAGGATCTCCTCCGGCGCCTCGAAGCCGAACAGGGCCGGGTTTCCGGTGTTCAGGCGCAGCACGCTGTGCCCCGCCTCCTCCAGGGCGTTGGCGTGCTCGATCACCGGACCGCGGATCTCGTAACAGACCTCGCTGAGCTTGCTCGACTGCCGGAACTCCATGCGCCCCTCCGGATTCTGGTGTTGCTTGGTTTTACCAAGTGGAAGCTTGGAAAGTCCAACGACATGTCTAGACTGCGTCGCATGTCACCACGCCGAAGCTACGACCAGTACTGTTCCGCCGCCCGCGCGCTCGACGCCGTCGGTGACCGCTGGACGCTGCTGATCGTCCGCGAACTCCTCGCCGGCCCGCGGCGCTACACCGACCTGCACGCGGACCTGCCGGGCGTCAGCACGGACATGCTGGCCTCGCGGCTGAAGGACATGGAGCGCGACGGTCTCGCCACCCGCCGCAGGCTGCCCCCGCCCGGCGCGGCCTACGTCTACGAACTCACCGCCCGTGGGACCGCGTTGCTGCCCGTCCTGCAGGCCCTCGGCGCCTGGGGCGAGGCGGAACTGGGGGAGCGGCGCCCCACGGACGCGGTCCGCGCCCACTGGTTCGCGCTGCCCCTGCTGCGCGCCCTGGGGGACGAGACGGGACTCGTCGAAGTCCGGCTCGACGAGGGGGTGTTCCACGTGCACGCCGGTGCCGCTGCCGGACCCGTCTACGGGGACGGCCCCGCACCGGGTGAACCCGACGCCCGGCTCTCCCTGGACACCGGCACCTGTACGGCGATCGGCCGCGGCGAACTGACCCTGGCCGACGCGGTCCGCGCCGGACGGGTCGAGGTGGCCGGTGAGACTCCGCTGGCCAAGGAGCTGCGGGAGGGGTGACCGGGAACGCGGAAGGCCCGCACAGGGCGGGCCTTCCAAGGGAGTTGTCGTGTCACGCCGTCGGCGGCACCCCGGGCGGACGTCCGGAACCCCTCGTCAGGCGGTAGCCGGCGACACCGGCGAGCGCGGCCAGCGCGCCGCCCGCGGCCGTCCAGATCCAGCGGTCGGACCACCAGCCGGAGGTCCAGCCGTCCTCCGGTTCCAGGCCGGCCAGGACCGCGGTGGGCGAGTCGTCGTCCTCCGCCAGGTCCTGCTCGGCCGGGGTCGCGATGCCCGGCACCAGCGGCTCGGACAGCGTGCCGTCCACCGCCGCGGCACCGCCCATGTCCTGGGACTCGACCCGCAGTTCCGCGGAGACCGGCTGCCCCAGGTCGGACGTCGACAGCCGCAGCGCGGTCAGGCGCACGTAGTAGGTGCCCGGCAGCGGGTCGTCGGCCCACGGCTCCGACCAGGCGCGGACCGTGCGCAGCACGCACTCCAGCTCCAGCGAGGGCGCGTCGGCGCCCGCGGTACGGGTCTGCGCCCCGTACTGGCAGGCCTGGCGGCGGCGCAGACCGTCGTACACGTCGACCTGCCAGGTCTCGGCCGCGTGGCTCTCCGGCAGTTTCACCGTCGCCCGCACCGTGGGGCGCTGTCCGGCGTCCGCGGGGAACGACCAGTACAGGTAGTCGCCCGTGGAGGCGCGCGCGGTGGCGGTCCGCCCCTGCTCGACCTCCGTCGCGGTACGGAAGGACGTGCCCGCGCGGGTGGGGCCCTCACTCTCCCCGGACGCCTCCGGGGAGGGTGAGGAGTCGGCCGCCGCGGGGGCCGCGGCCAGTCCGAGCGTCAGCAGGGCCGCGCCCAGTACACGTATCGCGCGCATCAGTGGGTCCTCCAGACAGCGAACCGCCAGCGGGACAGCCAGCCCCAGAGCAGACCGGCGACGAAACCGGTCACGATCAGCGCGCCGAGCAGCCACCAGCCCCGGCCCAGACCGAAGGACGCCACGTCACTCGCCCCGTCCGGGCCGTCCACGACGTCGACGGTCAGCTCCAGCGGAAGACCGGGGGTGGTCTTCACCCCGGAGTCCGCCGAGAAGGAGTGGGTCACCACCAGGCACACCACCTCGGCGGCCGGCTTGTCGGCGTCGTCGTCGTCCCGCTCCGGCTTCGGATAGCGCAGGCCGGTGGAGAGGACGTCCGTACGGCCGTTGCCCGCGGCCTCGCCCCGCACGATCTCCCGGCCGTGCACCGTGACGGCCCGCAGCAGCACGCCGTGGTCCGGACGCACCGCCCGGTCCGCCGCCACGCTCACCGAGGCCCGCAGCTCCTGCCCGGCGATCAGCTCCACCCGGTACCAGCGCTGCTGCCCGAACTCCTCGCGGTCGGTGTAGAGGCCGGACTCCACCGCGGGCGCCTTCGCGCACGAGTCGGCGCCCCGCACCGCCACCGGGGTCACCACCGGCTCGGCCGCCCGGTCCACCAGTTCGTTGACCCGGTCGGTGAGTTCGTCCTGGTGCTCGACCGAGGCGTACGTACCGCCGGTCGCCTCCGCGATGCAGCTGAGCTGCCGGCTGAGCTTGGCGTTCGGGACCAGGCCCAGGGTGTCGATGGTCAGGCCGATGCCCTTGGCCGCGATCTCCCGGGCCACCTCGCACGGGTCGAGCGGGGCGCAGGTGTCCTCGCCGTCACTGATCAGAACGATGCGCTTGGAGCCGTCGCCGTCCCCGAGGTCGTCGGCGGCCTTCAGCAGCGCCGGGCCGATGGGGGTCCATCCGGTCGGCGCGAGCGTGGCCACCGCGGTCTTGGCCTCGGTGCGGTCCAGCGGGCCGACCGGGTAGAGCTGGGCGGTGTCCTTGCAGCCCTCCTTGCGGTCGTCACCGGCGTAGTCGGCGCCGAGCGTCCGGATGCCCAGTTCGACCTCCTCCGGTGTCGCGTCCAGCACCTCGTTGAACGCCTGCTTCGCCGCCGCCATCCGGGACTGGCCGTCGATGTCCTTGGCCCGCATCGAGCCGCTCACGTCGAGGAGCAGGTTGACCTTGGGCGCGTCCCGGCCCGTGGGTTCGTCGGCGGCCGCCCCGGCCGGGAAGGCGAGCCCGGCCGTCAGTGCGGCGAGCAGGACGCAGGCGCCTGCCACCGGCCGTTTTCTTCTGATCATCGGCGGATCCTATTGATCCGGCGTGCCCCGCTCCAAAACGGGGTGTCACAGAGACCCGGCCTGGAAGGGATTGGGCAGTTCCGCCCACTGGTCCCCGGCCGTGCGCGGTGACAGCCGCATCAGCGTCAGCGCCTTCGCCGGCAGCGGCCCACCGGTCAGCGCGGCCAGGTCCGGGGTGCGCGGCAGCTCCCGCACCGCGCTCTCCAGCGCCGCCCGCAGCACCGGCCCCGACCCCGCCGTCCCCGCCAGCGCACCCGCCACGAGCGAGCCGAACAGCTTGCGCCGCAGGGTGCGTTCGTCGTCCGTGACCATGCGGGCGGGCAGCTCGGGGAGCGGGACACCGTGCCGGGCCAGCCGCGCCGGTCCCACCCGCAGATCGGCCAGGTCGCGATAGACCAGCCGCACCGGATCCCCGTCCGCCGACAGCACCACGAGCAGATTCTGACCGTGCGCCTCCAGCGCCACCCCCAGCTCCAGCAACCGCAGCCCGACGGTCAGGGCGAGCACGGTGAAACGGGTCAACCAGCTTGGCGAGTCGGGCAGTTCGGTGGTGGCCAGCGCCGCCACCGGTACGACCCGCTCCCCGGCCGCCGCGTACACCCCGGGCGACTCGCGCAGCACCGCCGCGAGATCGGGCGACCCGGCCGCCACCGCGCCCAGCGTGCGGGTGATGTGCAGCAGTCCGTCCGTCCGCGCCGCCACCGCCTCCCCGAAGTCAGACAGCACCGCCGACGCGGCGACCGAACCCAGCGAGATGTCCCGCACCGAGGACGTCAGCCGGGCGCTCAGCGCCGTCTTGACGTGCGGCCCGTCCGGCAGTGCGAGGGTACGCAGCGCCATCAGCGGATGCGCCGGGAGCCGCCCCTCACCCGTCCGCTTCAGCACGTGGGCCGCCTGCCAGGGATGCACCGGGACGAGCAGCCGCCCCGCCTCCCGCAGCCACCGCGGCCACACCCCCGCCACCAGGCACTCCCCGGCCGGCACCGGCACCAGCCCCAGCTCCACCACCGGCCGGTGCTCGGGTCCGTAAGCGAGCTGCTCCGCCACCGAGAAGCCGGGCCGGGAACGGCAGCCGGGGTGGAACGGGTGACCGTCGCTCACCCGCTGCTCCCACTCCCAGTCCCGCGCCGGCCACTCCCGCGGGGGAGCGTCCCGCCCCGCCCGCGACAGCGCCAACGACGCCACACTGTGCCCGAGTTCGGCGGCGAACACCGCCGAGTGCGGTACGGCCAGCTCCGTCATCAGCCGCGCCGGGTCCTCGTACGCCGTCCCGTCCAGCCGTACGGCGGTGACGTGGGCGCCCGTCGCGTACGGGTCGGACCGCGGCCCGTGCAGCAGGCGCCCGTCCGCCAGCCGCAGGGTGAGCCCGTCGCCACCCGGTTCACGGCGCGTGACCCAGGGCAGCGGCTCGTGCGCGAGACCGCGCCACAGCCGGGACAGCACGGCCGCGCGGGCACCGGGAAGCCCTCCCGCGTACCCGGCGACGAGACCGGGCCGTACGGCGGCCAGCTCGTCGGCGACCTCGGCCTCGGCGGTGGGGGGACGGTGCACGGGCGGTCTCCTCGGGTACGTACGGAACGCGACGAACGGGGGGACGACGACAGACATACTGATCGTCTCCGCCGGACAGACGTAGGGAACCAGAACGCGTGGACCTCATGCCCCCGCCCGCAGACGACCACGCGGCGAGCCGCGCCGGCCCGGCCGGACGTGCCGACGCCTACGCGGCCGTACCGCTGCTGAACTGCCTGCTGCGCGAAGTGGCCGAGCCCCTGCCCGGACCGGAACCCGCCAGGGACGCGGACGCCCGCCGGACGTACCGGCTCCCCGGTACGGGCCGGCTGCTGAGGGTGTACGGCACCCGCCGCCCCGCCGCCCCCGAGGTGCTCACCGCGCACGCCTGGCACCGCCTCGGCCACCCGGAACTGGTCGAACTCGTCGCCGGGGAACTGCGCCGGCACACCGGCCTGTCCAATCACGAACTGCCCGCGGAGATGCTCGACAGCCGGGACGCGGTGGCCGCCCTGCTCGACGCCCGTGCGCGGGCCGCCCCGCCCGCCGACCCCTACCTGCGCTCCGAGCAGTCCCTGCTCACCGGCCACCCCCACCACCCCGCCCCGAAGGCGAGGGGCGGCGGCCCCGCGGCCGGCTGGCTGCCCTACGCGCCCGAGGCACACGCCCGCTTCCCGCTGACGCTGCTGGCACTGCGCGAGGACACGGTGGTGGAGGAGGGCGACACCGCCGCCCTCGACCGTCTGGGCGCCGCCCCGCCCGGCTACCGCCTGCTGCCCGCGCATCCCTGGCAGCTCGACCTCGCCGCCCGCGACCTCGCCCCCGCCTTCGCCGACGGCCGCCTCCTCCGGCTGGGCACGACCGCCTTCCCGGTGTGGCCCACCGCGGCGATCCGTACCGTGTACGCGCCCGGCGACGACCTGTTCCTCAAGTTCAGCCTCGACGTGCGCATCACCAACGACATCCGCCGGCTGTGGCGCCACGACCTGCGGAGACTGCACGGGACCGACGCGGCCGTGCGCCACGCCTTCGCCGCGTTCGACGGCCCGGCCGCCCCCGCCTGGCTGAGCGACCGGGGCCACCGCACCGCGGACTTCGCCTTCGAACAGCTGGCCGTGGTCGTCCGTGACGGACTGCGCGGCCACGTCGTGCCGGGCGCGACCCCCTGCCTCGCGGCGGCGCTGGCCGAGGGCTTCGACGGGAGCCCCCTCGCCGGCACCACCCGTCCGGCGCAATGGTGGGAGAGCTACCTGAACCGTGTGGTGCCCCCGCCCCTGACGGCGTTCGCCGAGCACGGCGTCGTCCTGGAGGCCCACCTGCAGAACACCCTGATCGCGATCGGCCCGGACGGCATGCCCGTACAGGCCCTCTTCCGGGACGCCGAAGGCGTCAAACTCCTCCCGGAGGCGTCCGGGACGGCCTCGCTGCCCACGGTGTCCCGGGCGGCCGGCTGGGAACGCCTGGTGTACTGCCTGGTCGTCAACCACCTCATGGAGATCGCCGCCGCCCTGGCCGAACACCACCCCGGCCTCGACCCCTGGCCGGCCGTCCGCCGGGAACTGGCCCGCCACGACCTTCCCGAGATGCCCGCCCTCCTCGGCGCCCCGACCCTCCCCGCCAAGACCAACCTCCTCCTGCGCTGGACGGCGGCGGACGGCGCCGACGCCCGCTACCGGCCGCTGCCGAACCCGCTGGCCGCCGGGTGAGGACGAACAGGCGACAACCCGGCACGTGCCCCACACTCTGAGAGGAGACTGCCGGCGGATCGCGCCCGAGGAGGCGTGCTTGTGCATGACGTGCCGTTGTGGCTGTGGATCGTGTTCGTTGTCGTCGTGCTGGTGTCACTCGCGGTCGACCTTCTCGCGCACCGCACGGCACATGTCATCGGCTTCCGTGAGGCGGCCGCCTGGAGCGCACTCTGGATCGGGCTGGCCATCGCCTTCGGAGGCGTCGTCTTCCTCGTGGTCGGCACGGACGCGGGGGTGGAGTACACCACGGCCTGGCTGCTGGAGAAGAGCCTGTCCGTCGACAACCTGTTCGTCTTCGCGCTCATCTTCAGCTACTTCAAGGTGCCGAGGGCCTACCAGCACCGCGTGCTGTTCCTCGGCGTCCTGGGCGCCCTGGTCTTCCGCGGCATCTTCCTGGCCGCCGGTGTGGCCGTGGTCAACCGCTTCACGGCCGTGCTGTTCGTCTTCGCGGCGATCCTCTTCTACAGCACCTACAAGATCCTCAAGGGTGAGGACGAGAGCTTCGACCCGGGCAAGAGCTTCGCGGTCAGACTGCTGCGCAAGTTCATCCCCGTCCGGGACGAGTACGCGGGCCCCCACTTCTTCGTCAAGGAAGCGGGCAAACGGGTGGGGACGCCGCTGCTGGCCGTCGTGGCCGCGATCGAGGCGGCCGACCTCGTCTTCGCCGTCGACAGCGTGCCCGCGGTCCTGGCCGTCAGCAGTGACATCTTCATCGTGTACACCAGCAACGCTTTCGCCATCCTCGGTCTGCGCGCCCTGTACTTCATGCTCGCCGGCCTGCTGGACCGCTTCCACTACCTCAGCGTCGGCCTCGCCCTGATCCTCGCCTTCATCGGCGTCAAGCTCGTCCTCCAGGCGTCCCACAAGACGATCAGCACGTCCGTGCCCGAGATCCCGTCCCTCCTCAGCCTCGCCGTCATCGTCGTGGTGCTGGGCGTGTCCATCGGGCTCAGCATGCTGCGTCCCCCACCGGAGAAGAAGAAGTCCGAGTAGGGGTGACCGGGACAGCCAGCTACCCCGAAAGGTGCAAAGCGGGCGTAACGTGCTGGTATGAGCCCTGACCGGAACCGCGACGGGACCCAGCCCTCCGGGCGGGTGTGCGGCTCGTGCCGACAACCGGTGGAGACCGTCGTGCGACGACACAAGACCTTCGGGATCTACGTCCCGCAGTGGACCGCGGGTCCCTGCCACAACCCCGACTGCGAGCACTGCGTCCCCGAGTGGGTGCCCGTGTACCCGCCGCGCGCCGCGCACGCCGGGACAGACCGCCGCCGGAAACAGACCGGGCCGCCCGCCTGACCGCCCGGGCCCTCATCACGCCCGGTTAGGATGCCCATTCGACGCCGGACGAGGACGGGGTGGACCGGGAGCATGCTGAAGCAGGTCACCGCCGTCCGCTACGTCGAACCCCTGCACTCCGGCGGCTCCGTCCCCGGCCTGTTCGAGACCGACGACCTGGGCACGTACGTCGTGAAGTTCACCGGGTCGGCGCAGGGGCGCAAGGCGCTGGTCGCCGAGGTGATCGTGGGGGAGCTGGCGCGGGCGCTCGGACTGCGCTTCCCCGAACTGGTCCTGGTGCACTTCGATCCGGTGGTGGCGGACAGTGAGCCGCACCAGGAGGTGCGCGATCTGCACACCGCCAGCGCCGGGGTCAATCTCGGCATGGACCATCTGCCCGGGGCCCGGGACTTCACCCCGGAGGTCGCCCAGGACTTCCCCGTGGACCCGATGGAGGCGGGGCGGATCGTCTGGCTGGACGCGCTGACGGTGAACGTGGACCGCACCGTCCACAGTTCCAACCTGGTGGTGTGGCCGACGCTCGGCGTCGCGCCCCCGCGGCTCTGGCTCATCGACCACGGTGCCGCGCTCGTCTTCCACCACCGCTGGGAGGGCTCCGACCCCTCCAAGGCGTACGACTTCCGCCACCACGCCCTCGGCCGGTACGGGCCCGACGTCCGCGCGGCGGACGCCGAGCTGGCACCGAAGGTCACCGGGGAACTGCTGCGGTCCGTCGCCGCGGAGGTCCCCGACGACTGGCTGGCCGGCGACCCGCGCTTCGCCACGCCCGACGAGGTCCGGGACGCGTACGTGGCGTACCTCCACGCACGCGTGCGGTCCTCGCAGTCCTGGCTGCCCACCGACTTCCCCGGCGCGCGGGAACTCGCCGAGGAGAACGCCCGGCGTGCGGCGCGGACCCGGCGGGGGCGTCCGGACTGGCTCAAACGCGTCCCGGACCTGCACGGCAAGCCCGCGGCGGAACAGGACTGGTCGGTCCACCTGGGCGGACGGCCGCGCCCGGGCGGGTGATCTCAAGGACCCACCCGCCCGGGCGCGCGGCTCAGCCCCTGAGCTGCTCGTACGCCGGAAGGGTGAGGAAGTCGGCGTACTCCTCGTCGAGGGCGACCTTCAGCAGCAGGTCGTGGGCCTGCTGCCAGGTGCCCGCCGCGAACGCCTCCTCGCCGAGCTCGGCACGGATGTCCGCCAGTTCCCGCGCGGCGATCTCGCGGGCCAGCCCGGCGGTGACCCGCTCGCCGTTGTCGAGGACGACACCCGCGTTGATCCACTGCCAGATCTGGGAGCGGGAGATCTCGGCGGTGGCCGCGTCCTCCATCAGATGGAAGATGGCGACCGCGCCGAGGCCGCGCAGCCAGGCCTCGATGTAGCGGATGCCGACCTGCACCGCGTTGACCAGGCCCGCGTACGTCGGCCTGGCGTCCAGGGAGTCGACGGCGATGAGGTCCTCCGCCTTCACGTCCACGTCCTCGCGGAGGCGGTCCTTCTGGTGCGGCCGGTCGCCGAGCACCCGGTCGAAGGACTCCATGGCGACGGGCACCAGGTCGGGGTGGGCGACCCAGGAGCCGTCGAAACCGTCGTCCGCCTCGCGGTCCTTGTCGGCGCGGACCTTCTCGAAGGCGACCTTGTTGACCTCCGGGTCCCGGCGGGAGGGGATGAACGCCGCCATGCCGCCGATGGCGTGCGCGCCGCGCTTGTGACAGGTGCGCACGAGGAGTTCGGTGTAGGCGCGCATGAACGGGGCGGTCATGGTGACCGCGTTGCGGTCCGGGAGGACGAACCTCGCGCCGCCGTCACGGAAGTTCTTGACGAGGGAGAAGAGGTAGTCCCAGCGGCCCGCGTTCAGGCCCGAGGCGTGCTCGCGCAGCTCGTAGAGGATCTCCTCCATCTCGTACGCGGCCGTGATCGTCTCGATCAGGACGGTGGCGCGGACGGTACCGCGGGGGATGCCCAGGTACTCCTGGGCGAAGACGAACACCTCGTTCCACAGCCGGGCCTCCAGGTGGGACTCCGTCTTGGGGAGGTAGAAGTACGGGCCCTTGCCGCGCTCGGTCAGCCGCCCCGCGTTGTGGAAGAAGTACAGACCGAAGTCGACGAGCGCGCCGGGCACCGGGGTGCCGTCCGGGTCCGTGAGGTGCCGCTCGTCCAGGTGCCAGCCGCGCGGGCGCACGACGACCGTCGCCAGCTCCTCGTCGGGGCGCAGGGCGTAGGACTTGCCGGACGCCGGGTCGGTGAAGTCGATGGTCCGGGTGAAGGCGTCGATCAGGCCGATCTGGCCGGTGACCACGTTCTCCCAGGTGGGCGACGAGGCGTCCTCGAAGTCCGCCAGCCACACCCGCGCACCGGAGTTGAGGGCGTTGACGGTCATCTTGCGGTCGGTGGGGCCGGTGATCTCGACACGGCGGTCGTTCAGGGCCTCGGGGGCCGGCGCCACCCGCCAGGAGTCGTCGGCGCGGATCGCGGCGGTCTCCGGGAGGAAGTCGAGCGTGCAGGTGCGCGCGATCTCGGCGCGGCGCTCCGCGCGGCGGGCGAGGAGCTCGTCACGCCGGGGCGTGAACCGCCGGTGCAGCGCGGCCACGAAGGCGAGGGCCGGCTCGGTGAGGACCTCCTCCTGCCGGGGCAGGGGCTCGGCGTCGACGATGGCCAGCGGGGACGGCGCTGGTGCGGACATCGGCTGTCACTTCCTTCGGCGTGCGGGGCGAGGGGCCGGTCGGCCCGGTGCGGCTCGGGACGCTCGTACGGACAGGTGCGCTTGCGGTGGGCGGGTGGATACTAATTTCCTCATGGTGGAAGTTCAATGTTCTGTTGAGGGCGAGGTGCTCCCGGGGCGGGGAAGGCGGCGCCCGGTGTTCCCGTCCCCTGCCCGCGGCCGGCCCGGCTCACTCGAGGTGCGCCAGATCCGCCTCGGTGTCGATGTCGTACGCCTCGGCCACGTCACCGCACTCGACGAGCGTGACCCGGTCCGCGTGTTCCGCCAGGTAGGCGCGCGCTCCCCGGTCGCCCGACGCGGACGCGGCGACACCGGCCCAGTGCGCGGCGCCGAACAGGACGGGATGGCCGCGCACGCCGTCGTAGACGGCGGAGGCGAGCGACGCGGGCGACCCGTACGCGCCGAGTACCCGGGAGACCGCCCGGGGCCCGATGCCGGGCTGGTCGACCAGGAGCACCAGCGCGGCCCGTACGCCCGTGCCGGCCAGGGAGTCCAGCCCGGCCCGCAGGGAACCGCCCATGCCCCGCTCCCACGCCGGGTTGTCGACGACCACACAGCCGGGCAGCGAGACGCGGGCGCGCACCTCCTCCGCCCGGGCGCCCAGCACCACGTGCACGCGCGCGCAGCCGCCGGCGCGCAGCACCCCTGCCGCGTGCTCCACCAGCGGCCGTCCGCGATGGGTGAGCAGCGCCTTGGGGCGCCCGCCGAGACGCCGCCCGCCCCCGGCCGCCAGCAGGATTCCCGCGATCCGGTCCTCGTCGTCCGCCATGGGTCCTGCATACCCCATCCGCCGTGCCGTGACGGGACGGCGGATGGGGTATGCGAGTGCCCCCGGCGCCCGGCTGTCACGCTGTGGAGCAAGCCGATGACGCAGCGGACTGGCGCAAACACCCCGTGGTGGCGTTTACTGGCGCGCACCGACCGGCGGCGGGGGTGCTGGGGCCGGGCGGGGAGGCGCGCGACGGCATGCCAGGGGGAGGACCGTGTTGCGGAGCGTTGAGCAGAGGCGTGTGCCCGGCAGTCAGGTGGATCCACGGGTGGCGGGGCTGCGCTCGGCCGTCGCCCGGTTACGTCGTCAGCTCGCCGCCCATCCCGCGGAGTTCCGGGACCGCGCCATCGCGGAGGAGGAACTCGCCGCACTGGCGGACCTGGCCGCCGGCGCCCCTCCCGACATCCCCGGCCTGCGCCGCTCCCTGCTGCTGGTCGCCGGGGCCATCGGCTCGGTGAGCGCCCTGGGGCCGGGCGTGCGCGAACTGCGTGAGGCGGTCGACCTGTTCGGCCGGCCGCCGCGCGGCTGACGCCCTCCGTCCGCCCCCGCGCCGGTCCGCGGCGCGTGCCGTCAGACGGCCGGCGCGGTGCCGGGGGTGGCGAGAGCCCGCGACAGGTCCACGGCGGCCTGCTGGAGCACCGGGACGATCCTCTCCGTCGCCGCCTCCGTGACCCGGCCGGCCGGACCGGAGATGGAGATCGCGGCCGCCGTGGGGGAGTCCGGCACGGGCACCGCGAGACAGCGGACGCCGATCTCCTGCTCGCTGTCGTCGATCGCGTAGCCCTGGCGGCGCACCTCCTCCAGCGCCGCGAGGAAGCCGTCCGGAGTGGTGATGGTCCTGTCGGTCGCGGCCGGCATGCCCGTGCGGCCGAGCAGGGCCCGTACGTCCTCCGGCGGGAAGCCGGACAGCAGGGCCTTGCCCACGCCGGTGGAGTGCGGCAGCACGCGCCGCCCGACCTCGGTGAACATCCGCATGCTGTGCTTGGACGGCACCTGGGCCACGTACACGACCTCGTCCCCGTCGAGCAGCGCCATGTTCGCCGTCTCCCCGGTCTCCTCCACCAGCCGGGCCAGGTACGGCCGCGCCCAGGTGCCCAGCAGCCGGGAGGCGGACTCGCCGAGCCGGATCAGACGGGGGCCGAGCGCGTACCGGCGGTTGGGCTGCTGGCGCACGTAACCGCAGGCGACGAGGGTGCGCATCAGGCGGTGGATCGTCGGCAGGGGCAGTCCGCTGCTCGCCGACAACTCGCTGAGGCCGACCTCGCCCCCCGCGTCCGCCATCCGTTCGAGCAGGTCGAAGGCGCGCTCGAGGGACTGCACGCCGCCGCTGGGGGCGGACCGGGCGGAGTCGGTGGTGCTGGCGCTGGACGTCGGCACGGCGCGTTCCTTTCGGGACTGGCGGGGAGGGCAGAGCCTACCCGGCAGCCGGTCGACCGCCCGCCGGCGCTCAGCCGCCTTCTGGTCATGGAAATGGTCGTTCCGCGGCGTGGAAATGTCGAGAGGGTGTCCGGTGGGCCGTCCCGCCGGGAAAGGTGCCCTTGACGGGGTGCGACCCGAGGGGAACACTCCTTCAACAGAACGTTGAAATCCGGCTTCGTGCCCATGTTCCCGCGCACCTGCGGAAGTCCAGGAGGATCCGGGTGTCCGACGCCGAACTCGTGCTGCGCTCGACGCGCGTCATCACTCCCGGGGGAACCCGGGCCGCCTGCGTCGCGGTCGCCGGCGGCACGATCACGGCCGTCACCCCGCACGACGCCCCCGTCCCCTCAGGCGCCCGCCTGGAGGACCTCGGCGACGACGTCCTGCTGCCCGGCCTCGTCGACACCCACGTGCACGTCAACGAGCCGGGACGCACCGAGTGGGAGGGCTTCTGGACCGCCACCCGCGCGGCGGCGGCCGGCGGCATCACCACCCTGATCGACATGCCGCTCAACTCCCTGCCGCCCACCACCACCGTCGGCCACCTGCGCACCAAACAGCGGGTCGCCGCCGACCAGGCCCACGTCGACGTCGGCTTCTGGGGCGGCGCCCTGCCGGACAACGTCCAGCACCTGCGCCCCCTGCACGAGGCCGGCGTCTTCGGCTTCAAGGCCTTCCTGTCGCCCTCCGGCGTCGACGAGTTCCCGCACCTCGGCCCGGACCAACTGGCCCGCTCCCTCCAGGAGATCGCCGCCCTCGACGGACTGCTGATCGTGCACGCCGAGGACCCGCGCCACCTCGCCGCCGCCCCGCGGCACGGCGGACCCAGGTACGCCGACTTCCTCGCCTCCCGCCCGCGCCGGGCCGAGGACACCGCCATCGCCCACCTTCTCGACCAGGCGAAACGCCTGAATGCGCGGGTGCACGTCCTGCATCTCTCCTCCAGCGACGCGCTGCCCGTGATCGCCGCCGCCAAGGCCGACGGCGTACGCGTCACGGTCGAGACCTGCCCCCACTACCTCACCCTCACCGCGGAGGAAGTCCCGGACGGCGCCAGCGAGTTCAAATGCTGCCCGCCCATCCGCGAGGCCGCCAACCGGGACCTGCTCTGGCAGGCCCTGGCGGACGGCACCGTCGACTGCGTCGTCACCGACCACTCCCCGTCCACCGCCGACCTCAAGACGGACGACTTCGCGACCGCCTGGGGCGGCATCTCCGGCCTCCAGCTCAGCCTGCCCGCCGTGTGGACCGAGGCCCGCGGACGCGGCCACGGCCTTCAGGACGTGGTGCGCTGGATGGCGGCGCGCACGGCCCGGCTGGCCGGCCTCGGCACCCGCAAGGGCGCCATCGCGCCCGGCCACGACGCCGACTTCGCCGTCCTCGCCCCCGACGAGACCTTCACCGTCGACCCCGCGGCGCTCCAGCACCGCAACCGCGTGACGGCGTACGCGGGCCGCACCCTGCACGGCGTCGTCAAGTCCACCTGGCTGCGCGGCCGGTGCGTCCTGGCCGGCGGCGAGTTCACCGAGCCGAAGGGCCGACTCCTCACCCGCTCCCCCTGACAGCGACACCGAGAGGCAGGACCGGAACACCGTGACGGCGATCCAGAGATTCACCGGCGACGCGCACCCCTACAGCGGCGGTGACCCGTACGCGGACTACCGCACCGCCGACTTCCCCTTCACCCACCACGTCGACCTCGCCGACCGCCGGCTCGGCGCCGGGGTCGTCGCCGCCAACGACGAGTTCTTCGCCCAGCGCGAGAACCTCCTGCTGCCCGGGCGCGCCGAGTTCGACCCCGGGCACTTCGGGCACAAGGGCAAGATCATGGACGGCTGGGAGACCCGTCGCCGGCGCGGCACCTCCGCCGCACACCCCTGGCCGGCGGACGAGGACCACGACTGGGCGCTGATCCGGCTCGGCGCGCCCGGGATCGTCCGCGGCATCGTCGTGGACACCGCCCACTTCCGCGGCAACCACCCCCAGGCCGTGTCCGTCGAGGGCACCTCCGTCGCGGGCACCCCGTCCCCGGAGGAACTCCTCTCGGACGACGTGCGGTGGACGACGCTGGTGCCGCGCACCCCGGTGGGCGGCCACGCGGCCAACGGCTTCGCCGTCGCGGCGGAGGAACGCCTCACCCACCTGCGCCTCAAGCAGCACCCCGACGGGGGCGTCGCCCGGCTGCGGGTGTACGGCGAGGTCGTCCCGGACCCGGCGTGGCTGACGGCGCTCGGCAGCTTCGACGTCGTCGCCCTGGAGAACGGCGGCCGGGTCGAGGACGCGTCCGACCGCTTCTACTCACCGGCCGTCCACACCATCCAGCCGGGGCGCTCCCGCAAGATGGACGACGGCTGGGAGACCCGGCGCCGCCGCGACCGGGGCCACGACTGGATCCGCTACGCGCTCGTCGCCCAGGCGCGGATCCGGGCCCTGGAGATCGACACGGCGTACCTGAAGGGCAACAGCGCGGGCTGGGCTTCGGTGTCGGTCAAGGACGGCAAGGACGGCGAGGACGGCGACTGGCGGGAGATCCTGCCGCCGACCCGTCTCCAGCCGGACACCGACCACCGCTTCGTCCTCCCGGAACCGGTGACCGCCACCCACGCCCGCCTGGACATCCACCCCGACGGCGGAATCTCCCGCCTGCGCCTCTTCGGCACCCTGACGGAACAGGGCACCGCCGGCCTGCGGACCTGACCCCCCGCCCGCGGCGCACCCGCGCCGCGGGCGGCGGGGCGCACGTCACGCCGCGTGGCCACCGTCCACGGAGAACTCCGCGCCGGTGACGTACGACGCCCCCGCCAGGTGGGCGATCGTCTCCGCCACCTCCTCGGCCGTCCCGAACCGACCCAGCGCGGTCATCGCCGCCTGCCCCGGCGCGTACGGCCCGTCCGCCGGGTTCATGTCCGTGTCGATCGGCCCCGGGTGGACGATGTTCGCCGTGATCCCCCGCTCGCCCAGCTCCCGGGCCAGCGCCTTCGTCAGCCCCACCAGCGCCGACTTGCTCATCGCGTAGAGCGTCCCGCCGGGCCCGGGCACCCGCTGGGTCATGCACGTACCGACGGTGATGATCCGGCCCCCGCGCGGCATGACGGCGACCGCCGCGCGGGAGGTGAGGAACACCCCGCGCACGTTCACCGCGAGCACCCGGTCGACATCGGCGGGGGTCAAGGTCTCCACCGGGCCGAGCAGACCGACGCCCGCGTTGTTCACGAGGACGTCGAGCCCGCCCAGCTCCCGCGCGGCGGCCGCCACCGCCCCCACCGCGTCCTGCGGGTCACCGGCGTCCGCCCGCACGGCCACCGCGCGGCGCCCCAGCGCCTCCACGGCCCGTACGACCTCCTCGGCCGCCTCCTTGCCGTTCACATAGGTCACCGCGACGTCCGCGCCCTCCCGCGCGAGCCGCAGTGCCGTCGCCGCGCCGATCCCGCGGCTGCCGCCGGTGACCAGGGCCGCCTTGCCGAGCAGGTTCATCTCCGTGTTGTGCGTCGTTGTGCCGTGTGTCGTTCGTTGCGTCATGCGTCCATCCCAGCGCGCCCGGCCTCCCGTCGCTGGCGGCGAACGGACGTCGACCTGGCCCGGCCGGCGATGAGTCGCGGGACCCGCCCCGGTCTGAACACGTGAGGGGACCACCCCACCCGACGCACGAAAGGCAGGAACCGGTCATGGGCAAGCTCGTAGTCACCGCCTTCGTCACCCTCGACGGCGTCCACCAGGCGCCCGGCGGCCCCCGGGAGGACACCAGGGACGGCTTCGACCAGGGAGGCTGGAGCGTCCCCTACGGCGACGAGGACTTCGGACGGTTCGTCGACGAGGTGTTCTCCCGCGTGGGCGCCTTCCTCCTCGGCCGCCGCACGTACGACATCTTCGCCTCCTACTGGCCGAAGGTGACCGACCCCGCCAACCCGGTCGCCGGGAAGCTGAACACGCTGCCGAAGTACGTCGCCTCCGCCACCCTCACCGACCCCGGCTGGGCCGGCACCACCGTGATCGGCGGTGACCTCGCCAAGGAGGTCACCGCCCTCAAGGAGCGCACCGACGGCGAACTCCAGGTGCACGGCAGCGGAGCCCTCGCCCGCTCCCTGTTCGCCCTGAACCTCGTGGACACCCTGCACCTGCTGACCTTCCCGGTGATCCTCGGCGCCGGACGCCGGCTGTTCCCGGAGGGCTCGCCGCCGACCGCCCTGCGGCACACCGGCGGACGGATCACCTCCGCGGGCGTGTCCGTCCAGTCCTACGACCTCGACGGACGCCCCCGGTACGGGGAGTACCCGCTCCCGGAGAACGCCTGACCGACGCGGGCCGAAGGGCCCAAGACAAGTGCCGGGGCGCGGGCGCCATACTGAGACCTGACAGCCGGAACGAAGCTTGGGGAGTCATGGTGAGCGGTCTCGTGGTCGTGGGCGTGGACGGATCGGCGTCGGGACTCGCCGCGGTGGAGGTCGCCGCGCGGGAGGCCGCGCTGCGCAAGGCGGGGCTGCGCGTGGTGCACGCCTGCGTCTGGCCGGCCATGCACGTGCCGATGGGGCCGTCCCCGATGGGACCGCCGGAGGGCGGCCTGCAGAACATGGTCGACCGCCTCATGGCCGAGGCCGTCGAGCGCGCCCGCGAGGCGGCGCCCGAGATCACCGTCGACCAGGTCGTGGTGACCGGCGACGCCCTCACCGCCCTCGAGGCGCAGTCGCGCGGCGCCGAGTTGGTCGTGGTCGGGACCCGCGGCATGGGCGGGTTCGTCGGACTGCTGGTGGGCTCGACCGCGGTCCACCTGGCGGCGCACGGCCGCTGCCCGGTCCTGGTGGTGCGCGAGGAACCGCAGGCGGACGGCCCGATCGTGCTGGGCGTCGACGGTTCCGCCGCCGGGCAGCGCGCCGTGGAGTTCGCCTTCGCCGAGGCCGCCCTGCGCAAGGCGCCGCTGGTGGCACTGCACACCTGGACCAACTGGAACGCTCCGATGCCCGCCCCGCAGGACGCCTCCGCGCCCTACGCGAACGAGCCGGGAGCGCTGGTGGGCGAGGAGGAGAGCCTGCTGTCCGAGGCGCTCGCCGGCTTCCAGGAGCGCTACCCGGACGTCACGGTCGAGCACCGGACCGTGCAGGGCGGCGCGCGGGAGGAGCTGATCGAGGCGAGCCGCTCCGCTCAGCTCGTCGTCGTCGGCGCCCGCGGGCGCGGCGGCTTCACCGGGCTGCTCCTGGGTTCGGTCAGCCAGGCCCTGCTGCACCACGCGCACTGCCCGGTCGCCGTGGTACGGGGCACGGGCGAGCGCACCTGAGGGATCAGCCGGCCTTCTGGCTCTCGGCGGCTGCGAACAGGGCACCGGCCAGCACCAGCAGGGCGATGCTCGCGTAGATCTCGTAGCCGTCGAGGAAACCCCACCGGTGCACGAGCCCCCAGTTCCAGTCGGTGAACTCGGTCACCAGGCCGGCCACCCCCTGCACCAGGGCGAGGAATCCCAGAACCTCCAGCGTCTGCTTCATGCCACCGACTCTCCTCCCGCGGCCACCGCGCCCGCGTCGGCCGCGGGGCGCGAACCGGTCCGCCGGAAGACGGTGACGGGGGCCGGCGGGAGCGCCGGAAGACGGTGACACCGGGCGGCGGGAGCGCCGAAGGTCTGCGCCGCCGCGACGTCGGTAGGCGATCCGTCCCGTGCGGCACCGCGCCGGACCGGCCGGACGTAGATTCGTCGACCGTGACTGGTGACAAGGCGGCGCAGACCGCCCCGGTGTTCACGGGGCGCCGGTGGTTCTTCCCCTCCGCCCTCCTCCACGAACTCGACCCCGCCGCGAGCCGCTCCGGGCGCCGGCCCCGGCGCACCGCACGCGACTGGATCGTCGACTTCGCCTGCTTCCTGCTGGCCGTCCTGGTGGGACTGCTCGGCGCCGAGACGCTCAGCGACAGCCCCCACCTCTCACCGGCGCTGGTCGCCGCCGACCAGCTGGTCGGCGCGCTGTCCTGCGGCGCCCTCTGGCTGCGGCGGCGGTGGCCGCTCGGACTGGCCGCCGTGATGGTCCCGGTGAGCTTCCTCTCGGAGACCTCCGGCGGCGTGGCCGTGATCGCCCTGTTCACGCTCGCCGTGCACCGGCCCTTCCGGTACGTGGCCTGGGTGGCCGGGGTCCAGACGCTGCTCGTCCCGCTCTACTTCTGGTGGCGCCCCGATCCCGATCTGCCGTACCTCGCCGCGGTCGTCCTCGTCGTGGTGCTGACCGTCGCGACCGTCGGCTGGGGCATGTTCGTGCGCTCCAAGCGGCAGCTCATGCTGAGCCTCAGGGACCGGGCCCGGCGTGCCGAGACGGAGGCGCGGCTGCGGGCCGAGCAGGCGCAGCGGCTCGCCCGGGAGGCCATCGCGCGGGAGATGCACGACGTGCTCGCGCACCGGCTGACGCTGCTGAGCGTGCACGCGGGCGCGCTGGAGTTCCGGCCCGACGCGCCGCGCGAGGAGATCGCGCGGGCGGCCGGTGTGATCCGGGAGAGCGCGCACGAGGCGCTCCAGGACCTGCGGGAGATCATCGGGGTGCTGAGGGCGGGCGAGTCCGAGGACACGGGCCGGCCGCAGCCGACGCTCGCGGCGCTCGGCACGCTGGCCGCCGAGTCCCGGGAGGCCGGTACGAGGGTCACCCTGGAGCAGCGGGTCACGGACCCGTCCGCCGTGCCCGCCTCCGTCGGCCGCACCGCCTACCGGATCGCCCAGGAGGGCCTGACCAACGCCCGCAAGCACGCCCCCGGCACGGAGGTCACCGTGACGGTCACCGGCGGGCCGGGGGAGGGGCTCACCGTGACGGTGCGCAACCCGGCACCCAAGGGGGAGGTACCGCACGTCCCCGGAGCCGGGCAGGGCCTGATCGGCCTCACCGAACGGGCCACCCTCACCGGCGGCACCCTGGAGCACGGGCAGGACCCCGACGGAGGGTTCACGGTACGGGCGCGGCTGCCGTGGGGGTGAGCGGGCTCCGGCGGCGCGGCCCCGCGGACCGACCGGGCGGCCCGGTGTTCCCGTCCCGCGCCGTCGTGATTACGTACCGCCCATGACTGCGATCAGACTGCTCCTCGTCGACGACGACCCGCTGGTGCGGGCGGGGCTGTCCCTCATGCTGGGCGGCGCCGACGACATCGAGATCGTCGGGGAGGCGGCCGACGGCGGCGAGGTCGGGGCGCTCGTGGACCGCACCCGCCCGGACGTCGTCCTGATGGACATCCGGATGCCGACGGTGGACGGCCTCACCGCGACCGAGTCGCTGCGCCGCCGCGAGGACGCCCCGCAGGTGGTGGTGCTCACCACCTTCCACGCGGACGAACAGGTGCTGCGCGCGCTGCGTGCGGGTGCCGCCGGTTTCGTCCTCAAGGACACCCCGCCGGCCGAGATCGTCGCCGCGGTCCGCCGGGTCGCGGCCGGTGACCCGGTGCTGTCGCCCGCGGTCACCCGCCAGTTGATGGCACACGCCGCCGGAACCGCCGGCGACACCCGGCGCAGCCGCGCGCGGGCGCGCGCCGCCGGCCTGGGCGACCGGGAACGCGAGGTCGCCGTCGCGGTCGGCCGGGGCCTGGCCAACGCCGAGATCGCCGCGGAGCTCTACATGAGCGTCGCCACCGTCAAGGCCCACGTCTCCCGGATCCTGGCCAAGCTGGACCTCAACAACCGCGTGCAGATCGCCCTGCTCGCCCACGACGCCGGCCTCCTGGAGGAGACCGACACGCCCTGACCCGCCGTCACCCCGTCGCCGACCCGAGGAGACCCGCCCATGACCGCGACCCCCGCACTCGACCTCGCCACCGCCCGGCGGACGCTGGACAGCCAGCCCTTCAGCAGACTCCTCGGCGCCCGCCTGGCCGCCTTCGGTGACGGCGCGGCCACCCTGGAGATCGACATCCGCGAGGAACTCCACCAGCAGAACGGCTTCCTGCACGGCGGCGTCCTCTCCTACGCCGCCGACAACGCCCTCACCTTCGCCGCCGGCGCCGCCCTCGGCCCGTCCGTGCTCACCGGCGGTTTCTCCGTCCAGTACCTGCGCCCGGCCACCGGCCGCACCCTGCGCGCCCACGCGGAGGTCGTGCACGCGGGCCGGCGGCAGGCCGTCGTGCGCTGCGATCTGCTCACCCTCGCCGAGGACGGCACGGAAACGCTGTGCGCGGTCGCCCAGGGGACGGTCCTGCCCGTCCAGGCTCCCTGAGCCGCCGCCCGCGCGTCAGGTCAGCGTCGCCTCCGACCCGCTCAGCAGCTCCGAGGGACGGACCGGTCTGCGCTCCCGCCGCGACGTCTCGCAGGCCTCCGCGATCAGCAGCGCCTGGAGGGCCTCACGCCCGTCGCAGGGATTGGCCCGCTCGCCCCGCACCACCTCCACGAACGCGATCAGCTCGGCCTCGTACGCGGGCCCGAACCGCTCCAGGAACCCCGTCCACGGCTTGTCCGCGGCCGGCGGTCCGGTCGGTTCCGTGGACGCGATCGGCGTGCGGTCGTCCAGGCCCACCGCGATCTGGTCCCGTTCCCCTGCGAGTTCCATCCGCACGTCGTAGCCGGCGCCGTGCAGCCGGGTCGCGGTGACCGTGGCGAGCGTGCCGTCGTCGAGGGTGAGCAGCGCCGCACCCGTGTCGACGTCGCCCGCGTCCCGGAACATCGCGGGCCCGGCGTCGGAGCCGGAGGCGTAGACGTCCACGACCTCCCGGCCGGTCACCCAGCGCAGCATGTCGAAGTCGTGGATCAGGGTGTCCCGGTACAGTCCGCCGGACTGCGCCAGGGCCCCGGCCGGTGGCGGCTCCGCGTCACTGGTGAGCGCCCGTACGGTGTGCAGCCGCCCGAGCCTGCCCGAGCGCACCGCCTCACGCGCGCCCGTGTAACCGGCGTCGAACCGCCGCTGGAAGCCCATCTGCAGCACCGTTCCGGCGGTCTCGACCTCCGTGATCGCCTGTAACGTGCCCGCGAGGTCCAGGGCGATGGGCTTCTCGCAGAACACCGGCAGCCCCGCGCGTGCCGCCCGGCCGATCAGCTCGGCGTGGGCGGACGTGGCCGCCGTGATCACCACGGCGTCCACTCCCCAGGTGTAGATCTCGTCCACCCCGGGTGCCGCCGTCTCACCGAGCCGGTGGGCGAGGGCCTGCGCCCGCGCCGGATCCACGTCCGTGAGGATCAGGGAGCCGACGTCGCGGTGCCTGCTGAGTGTGTGGGCGTGAATGGTGCCGATGCGGCCCGTACCGATGACCCCGATGCGCATGGAATCAAAGTGGGCCCCGCACCGCCCCCTGTCAATCCGTATGTCCGGACAACCGAACTACACGACTTCCCGTCAACAGCGCACGCGGCTACGCTCGGCCCGTGCCGAAACCAGAAGTGGACCCGACCGTACAACTGGAGCTGAGCGTCGACCGCGGCTCTCCCGTGCCGTTGTACTTCCAGCTGTCCCAGCAGCTGGAGTCGGCGATCGAGCGCGGCGTGCTGACGCCCGGCACCCTGCTGGGCAACGAGATCGAGCTCGCCGCGCGCCTCGGCCTGTCCCGGCCGACCGTCCGCCAGGCCATCCAGTCGCTCGTCGACAAGGGCCTGCTCGTCCGCCGCCGCGGGGTCGGCACCCAGGTGGTGCACAGCCAGGTCAAGCGCCCGCTGGAACTCAGCAGCCTCTACGACGACCTGGAGTCGGCCGGCCAGCGCCCCGCCACCCGGGTGCTGGTCAACACCGTCGTCGCCGCGCCCGCCGACGTCGCGGCCGCGCTCGCCGTGGCCGAGGATAGCGAGGTGCACAAGCTCGAACGGCTGCGGCTCGCCCACGGGGAGCCGATGGCGTACCTGTGCAACTACCTGCCGCCCGGGCTGCTCGACCTGGACACCGGACAACTGGAGGCCACCGGCCTGTACCGGCTCATGAGGGCGGCCGGCATCACCCTGCACAGCGCCCGCCAGACCATCGGCGCCCGGGCCGCCACCGCCGCCGAGGCCGAGCGGCTGGGCGAGCGGACCGGCGCCCCGCTGCTCACCATGCAGCGCGTCACCTTCGACGACACCGGCCGCGCGGTGGAGTTCGGCACCCACACCTACCGCCCCGACCGCTACTCCTTCGAGTTCCAGCTCCTCGTCCGCTCCTGACCGCACTTCGTCGCAATGTCCGGACAAGGGTGACCGGCATTCGGCAACCGTGTGTCGCAGCGCTCCCCAGGGGCGCGGGGAACCGCGCGACCAGCCACGACCGGCCCGCACCCGGCGGCGATCCACGCCGTTCCACACGGGATCCGTTCGGCTCCCGGCGCGAGCGTGCGGCAGAATCGCACACGATGAGCACCTACCGCGACTTCACCGCCCCCATCGGCTCCCGCCGCGCCCCGGTCCTGAGAACCGTCGGCACCCGGGAGCGCCGCTCCCACCTGACGGCGCCCCGCGTCCCGACGGTGGGCATCGACATCGGCGGCACCAAGGTGATGGCGGGCGTCGTCGACGCCGACGGCACCATCCTGGAACGGCTCCGCACGGAGACCCCGGACAAGTCCAAGAGCCCGAAGGTCGTCGAGGACACCATCGTCGAACTGGTGCTGGACCTGTCCGACCGGCACGACGTGCACGCGGTCGGCATCGGCGCGGCCGGCTGGGTCGACGCCGACCGCAACCGCGTGCTGTTCGCCCCCCACCTGTCCTGGCGCAACGAGCCCCTGCGCGACCGCCTCGCCGACCGTCTCGCCGTCCCGGTCCTGGTCGACAACGACGCCAACTCCGCCGCCTGGGCCGAATGGCGCTTCGGCGCCGGACGCGGCGAGGACCACCTCGTCATGATCACGCTCGGCACCGGCATCGGCGGCGCGATCCTGGAGGACGGCCAGGTCAAGCGCGGCAAGTACGGAGTGGCCGGCGAGTTCGGCCACATGCAGGTCGTCCCCGGCGGACACCGCTGCCCCTGCGGCAACCGAGGCTGCTGGGAGCAGTACAGCTCCGGCAACGCGCTGGTCCGCGAGGCGCGCGAGCTGGCCGCCGCCGACTCGCCCGTCGCCTACGGGATCATCGAGCACGTCAAGGGCAACATCGCCGACATCAGCGGCCCGATGATCACCGAGCTGGCCCGCGAGGGCGACGCCATGTGCGTCGAGCTGCTCCAGGACATCGGCCAGTGGCTCGGCGTCGGCATCGCCAACCTCGCCGCCGCCCTGGACCCGTCCTGCTTCGTCATCGGCGGTGGCGTCTCCGCCGCCGACGACCTGCTGATCGGCCCCGCCCGGGACGCCTTCAAACGCCACCTCACCGGCCGCGGCTACCGCCCCGAGGCCCGCATCGTCCGCGCCCAGCTCGGCCCCGAGGCCGGCATGGTCGGCGCCGCCGACCTCGCCCGCCTGGTCGCCCGCCGCTTCCGCCGCGCCAAGCGCCGCCGGGTCGAACGCTACGAGCGCTACGAGCGGTACGCGGAGGCCCGCCGCACCACCCAGGAGTCCCTGTGACCGGCGATCTCCCCCAGCGGCCGGGCGCACCGGGCGAGCCCCACCCGGCCGAGGACCGGCGCCACCGCATCCGCCGCCGGGCACTCACCCTGCTGATCATCGTGCTCCTCATCGGCGTCCCGGCCGGCTATCTGGTGATCTCGGCGAACCAGAGCCGGGCCAGCGGCAAGGACAAGGAGGCGAAGTACTCCGCGACCGGCCTCACCGAGGGCTGGCCTTCCAAGCTCCAGCGCCGCATCTACCAGGTCCCCCTGCCGCACCCGGCCTGGTGGGTGGCCTACTACGAGACCAACAACTGGAAGACCAGCCGCCTGTACGTCGAGTTCGAGACGACCGACGCCGGCCTGAGCGCCTTCCTCACCGGCATCGGTGTGCAGGAGAGCGAGCTGAAGCGGGGCGACCTCCCCATCGGCGCGCGCGACCGGGAGGTCACCGGCTGGACCTTCGACGGCCCCGGCACCTGGTCCGGACTGGTCCACGAGCAGGAGGACCCCGCACCCACGCACGACGTCGTCGTCAACCACGACAAGCCCGGCTACCCGCGGGTGTACGTCGTCTCGCGCACCGTGCCCTGATCCCGCACGCACCGGCCGCCGGGTCCGGTTGTCAGACCCCGCCCGTACAGTCGAAGACGACGGAGCGACACGCGGGCGGGAGGTGACAGGACGCATGGGCGGGCGGACCCCGACAGCGGGACCGGACACGGTCACCGGGCCCGGCGGCGCTCGCGCGGCGGACGTCCCCGTCCGGCTCGCGGCCGTCTTCCTGCCCGCGCCGCTCCCGCGCGACGGGCGGATCGCCTTCTACGACCCCGACGGCCCGGATCTCCCGCCGTTCCCCGAGGACCCCGACGCCCACGCGTATCGCACCGACCTCACCGTCGTCCGCGCGCACGGCACCGGGGTGCGCCGCCGGCCCGTCACCGCCCTCGCCCTCCCCGTCGACGAGGCACTGCCCCTGCTGGTCCGCGCCCGGCACGACCCCGCAGCCCACCCGGCCACCGCCTGCTGGGGCGCCGCCGCCCTGCACGCGCTGCGGCTCACCGCCCGCGGCCGGCTGCTCCCCGGCCTGACCGCCGCCGGCCACGACGCCTGGCGGGCGGGCCCGCTCGACCCGGACGACGTGGCACACCTGCGCGCGGTGGCCGCCGCCCTGCCCCACGAGGGGCACGCCGTCCCGCTGCCCGGACCAGGCCCGCTCCGGCTGCCCCGGCCGGAGGCACTGGTGCGCGCCTTCCTGGACGCGGTCGCCGACACCCTGCCCCGCACCCCGGCCGCGCCGTACGCGTCGGGCCTGCCGTTCGCCGCGCGAGCGCCGCAGCGGCTGCCCGGCGCCCACGACTGGGCCGCCGAGGTGGCCGCCGGAATGGACGCCGGGGTCCGGATCTCGCTGCGCCTGGACCTGTCCGCGTACGACCTCTTCGACGCCGGCGGGGGAGCGGGCGGCCAGGAGGGCGGCGCACGGAGCGCGGGCGCGGCGGTCGTGCAGGTGCACAGCCTCGCCGACCCGACCCTGGTGACCGACGCCGCGGCCCTCTGGACGGGCGCGGCGGACAGCGCGTTCGGCCCCCGCGCGCGCGTGGACACCGCCCTCGCCGTGCGCCGCGCGGCCCGCGTCTGGCCGCCGCTGGACCGGCTCTCCGGCCAGGACGTGCCCGACGTCCTGGCCCTGTCCGAGGACGAGCTGAACGACCTGCTCGGCGTGGCCGCCACCCGGCTCGCCGCGGCCGGGGTCGCCGTGCACTGGCCCCGCGACCTCGCCCAGGACCTCACCGCCACGGCCGTGGTCCGCCCGGCGCCCGGCTCGGCGACCGACGGCACCGCCTTCTTCGAGAGCGGGGACCTGCTCCGCTTCGGCTGGCAGATCGCCCTCGGCGGCGACCCGCTCACCGAGACCGAGATGGACGCCCTGGCCGAGGCCCACCGTCCCGTCGTCCGCCTGCGCGACCAGTGGGTGCTGGTCGACCCCGCCCTCGTCCGCAAGGCCCGCAAACGGGAGCTCGGGCTCCTCGACCCCGTCGACGCGCTCTCCGTCGCCCTCACCGGCCACGCCGAGATCGACGGCGAGACGGTCGAGGCGGTGCCCGCCGGAACCCTGGCCGCCCTCCGCGACCGTCTGACCGCCGGGGTACAACCCGCCGAACCACCGCCGGGACTGGACGCCACCCTGCGCGACTACCAGCTCCGGGGCCTGGCCTGGCTCGACCTCATGACCTCCCTCGGCCTCGGCGGCTGCCTCGCCGACGACATGGGCCTCGGCAAGACGATCACCCTCATCGCGCTGCACCTGAAACGCGCCCGCAGCGAGCCGACCCTCGTGGTCTGCCCCGCCTCGCTGCTCGGCAACTGGCAGCGGGAGATCACCCGGTTCGCGCCCGGCGTCCCCGTGCGCCGCTTCCACGGCCCCGACCGCACGCTGGACGGGGCGGACGGCGGCTTCGTCCTCACCACCTACGGCACCATGCGCTCCGCCGCGCCCGCCCTCGCCGGGCACGCCTGGGGCATGGTCGTCGCCGACGAGGCCCAGCACGTCAAGAACCCGCACTCCGCGACCGCGAAGGCACTGCGCACCCTCCCGGCCCCCGCACGGGTGGCCCTCACCGGCACGCCCGTGGAGAACAACCTCTCCGAGCTGTGGGCCCTCCTCGACTGGACGACCCCGGGACTCCTCGGCCCGCTGAAGTCCTTCCGCGCCCGGCACGCCCGCGCCGTGGAGACCGGCGAGGACGAGGAGGCGGCCGAGCGTCTCGCCCGACTGGTGCGTCCCTTCCTCCTGCGGCGCAAGAAGTCCGACCCCGGCATCGTGCCCGAACTGCCGCCCAAGACGGAGACCGACCACCCCGTACCGCTCACCCGGGAACAGGCCGCGCTGTACGAGGCGGTGGTGCGCGAGTCGATGGCCGCCATCGAGACGGCGCAGGGCATGGGGCGGCGCGGGCTGGTGCTGAAGCTGCTCACCGCGCTGAAGCAGATCTGCGACCACCCGGCGCTGTTCCTGAAGGAGGAGGCGCGTGCCGGGGGTGACCGGCTCGCGGCCCGCTCCGGCAAGCTCGCCCTGCTGGACGAACTGCTGGACACGGTGCTCGCCGAGGACGGCTCCGCCCTCGTGTTCACGCAGTACGTCGGGATGGCCCGCCTGATCACCGCGCACCTCGCCGAGCGCGCGGTCCCCGTCGACCTGCTCCACGGCGGCACGCCGGTGCCGGAGCGGGAGCGCATGGTGGACCGCTTCCAGAGCGGCGCGACCCCGGTCCTCGTACTGTCCCTGAAGGCCGCGGGCACCGGCCTGAACCTCACGCGGGCGGGCCACGTCGTGCACGTCGACCGCTGGTGGAACCCGGCGGTCGAGGAGCAGGCCACGGACCGCGCCTACCGCATCGGGCAGACCCAGCCCGTCCAGGTCCACCGTCTCGTCACCGAGGGCACGGTCGAGGACCGGATCGCCGAGATGCTGGAGTCCAAGCGGGCCCTCGCCGACGCGATCCTCGGCTCGGGCGAGTCGGCCCTCACGGAGCTCTCCGACCGTGACCTGTCCGCTCTAGTCTCCCTGCGGAGGCCGGCATGACGCCCCGCCCGTCCGACGAGGCCCGCGAGGCCCTGCGCGCGGCTCGCGAACGGGCGGCGCGCGAGCCGGCGGCCGGTCCGCCGTCCGGTCGGGCGCACCGTCCGGGCGACGCGGCCCGCGAGGCCCTCCGCCGCGCCCGCCGCGAAGCCCGGCCGGCCGACGACACGCCCGAGGAGGCGCGGCCGGGGGAGACGGCGGCCGAGGTGAGCGGCGGGACGCTTCCTGCCGGCCCCTCGCCGGCGGCTCGCGCGGCCGGCGCCGCCGGCGAACCCGCCGACAGCGCTCCGTCCGGCGGAGTGGAGGCGTCCGACGGCACGGGCGCCGCCGAGGCGGTGGATGACGCCGGGACGGACGGGGTGGGAGGGCGGAGCGCGCCCTTGACCCGTCGGGCGGCGTCTCGCGGCACACCCCCCGAGGCGTCCCGCGCCGACCAGCCCGCGCAGGCGGAGCAGGTCACGGCGCCCGAAACCTCCCGGCCCCACGCCCCGGCGCCGCCCGGTTCCGGGAGGGACACACCCCCGGCCGGGTCCGACACCTGGGCGGACGCCGGTGAGGAGGGGGCGGGCAGCCCGGTTCGGCGGCCCGGTGACGTAGTGCGGGAGGCGCTGCGCTCGGCCCGCGCGGAGGCGGAGCGCGCCCGTGCGCAGGGGGAGGACCGGGGCGGGCCGGTGCGACGGCGTGCCGTGTCGCCGGCGTCCCCGGTTTCCCGCACCACGCGCGGCGACCGTGTCGCCGACGCGCGGGCACGCGAGGTACGCGCGGTCCTCACGGACGCCTTCCGCATGCCCACCGACGAGGACGCCCCCCAGCCGGAGCCGGTGTCCGACGCGCGCACGCACCGGGAGAACCCGGCCGCCGCGCCGGCTCCGCCGGCCCCCATCGGCCCCCTCCCGCCGGAGACGCCCCCCGCCCCGCACGCCGTGCCCCGCTCCATGGCCGCTCCCGCCCGCGACAGCGACCTGCGCCGCACGTTCCCCGCGTTCCCGCCGCGCACCGCCGACGCGGAGGGCTTCGCCGGGACGTGGTGGGGCAGGGCGTGGGTCACCGCGCTGGAGGACGGCGCCCTGGACGCCGCGCGGCTCGCCCGCGGACGCGGGTACGCCGAGCAGGGGCACGTCGACGCCATCACCGTCACACCGGGGCTGGTCCTCGCGTACGTACGGGGCAGCCGCCCCCGGCCCTACCGTGTGCAGGTGCGGCTGCGGACGTTCGGGGACGCCGGCTGGGAGCGGTTCCTGGACGCCGCCGCCGAGCGGCCCGGACACATCGCGGCGCTGCTCGACAACGAGATGCCCCAGTCCCTCGCCGACTGCGGGGTCCCCCTGCTGCCCGGCCCCGGCGAGCTCGCCCCGCACTGCAGCTGCCCCGACTCCGGCCACCCCTGCAAGCACGCGGCGGCCCTCTGCTACCAGACCGCCCGGCTCCTCGACGCCGATCCGTTCGTGCTGCTCCTGCTGCGCGGACGCGGTGAACGCGAGGTGATCGACGCGCTGTCGAGGCGGAGCGCCGCCCGCGCGGCCCGCGCCGCCCAGGAGAGGGAACCGGAGCCCCTGCCCGGCGTCCGCGCCACCGAGGCGATCGCCCGCCGCGAACTCCCGGCCCTGCCGACCCCCTTGCCTCCGCCGCCGCACCCCGAGCAGCCGCCCGCCTACCCCGCCTCCCCCGGCGGCCCCGACCCCCTCGCACTGGACCAGCTCGCCACCGACGCGGCCGCCCGCGCCCACGCCCTGCTCACCACCGGCCGGGACCCCGTCGGAGGGCTCACCCTGTGGCAGGACACCGTGCGCCTCGCCGCCGCCCGCCCCGGTTCCGGCCTGACCGCGGCGACCCGCGCGCTGTACTCCTCCCTGGCCCGGGCCGCCGGCCGCACCCCCGCCGAACTGGCCCGCGCGGTGGCCGCCTGGCGCCAGGGCGGACCCATGGGCCTCGCCGTCCTCGAGGACCCGTGGGACCCGCCGGCCGGCCGCTTCGACCGCGCCCGCCCCCTCCTCCTCGCCGCCGACCTGCCCGCCTTCCGCCCCTGGCGCAACCGCCTCACCCACCCCCGCGGCCACATCCAGCTCCGCCTCGGCCGCGATCACCTCTGGTACGCCTACGAGTCCGAAGCGGGCCACGACGACTGGTGGCCCCGCGGCACGCCCGACGTGGACCCGGTGGGCGCCCTGACCGGCCTGGACACACCCGGCGACCTGTGACGGGCGGCCCGGGCGAAGCCGTGCCGTTCAGCCCTGCCTGCTCCTGGGCACCGAAGGCACCGGCGGTACCGAAGACACCGGCGGTACCGAGGCAACCGGCGGGACCGGCGCGTCGGTCTGCCGCAGTTCGGCCAGCAGCTCGCTCTGCCCGGCCAGCAGCTCGGTGAGGATCCGGCGGGCCGCGCGGAGCAGCTCGGCGACGTCACCGCCCGCGAGGGCGTACCGGACGGTGGAGCCCTCGCGGACCGAGACGACGATGCCGGACCTCCTCAGCACGGCCAACTGCTGCGACAGGCTCGACGGTTCGATGTCGATGTCGGCGAGCAGGTCCCGCACCGGCACGGGCCCGTGCTGCAGCAGCTCCAGGACCCTGATGCGGACGGGGTGTCCCAGCATCCGGAAGAACTCCGCCTTGGCCTGGTAGAGGGGGACTTGCATGGGTGCGCGCTCCCTGCCGCATCGGGAATGTTCTGCATGGCGCGGCGGCGCCCCGAGAGCGCGCCGCCGCACGATGTGCCGTCCTTCGTCACCGATCCTTCTCGCTCCCCGGGGCGCACACCCATGGCTTGGGACCATGTTGATGTGGTGACTTGAAGAAGTCTTCACATCATGGGCGTGCGTCGGCCGGGAACGCGGGCCGGTCACACCTCCAGCTGTTCCTCGATGCGCTTGAGCTGGTGGCGGGCCATCGCCAGGTTCGACCGGGACTTGTCGAGGACGAGGTACAGGAACAGGCCGTTGCCGCTGCGGCCGGTGACCAGCCGGATCAGGTGGTACTGGGTTTCGAGCGTGATGAGGATGTCCTCGATCTGGCCGGTCAGACCGAGCAGTTCCATGGTGCGCACCTTGGCGCGGATCACGTCCGTGTTGCCGGCCGCCGCGACGGTGAGGTCCAGGTCCTTCCCTCCGCCCAGCGTCCCCAGCGCCATGCCGCTGGAGTAGTCGACGAGGGCCGCTCCGACGGCCCCTTCGATGGCGGTCATGATGTCCTTCAGCGACACTTCCACGGTTGCCATGGACGTCTCCCTCTTCAGTCGAATCGTGGGTTGCGTCGGCCGGACGCGGCAGCACTCCTCGCCCTTGGCCGCGGTGGCACCGTAGGCAGGCGGCCCGCCCCCGGGGGCACGGGTTTCCGGGGATGGCCGTCGATGATCGAACGCCCCCTCATCGAGGCGCTGTGTGACCGGTTTCGGATCGAAAAGGTGCCGGAGTGCTCCGCCGGGCCACGTGGTGCGGCCGCCTGCGGTGCCCGCGTCCGAGCCCGCACAGGTGAGCGACCGGCGGTGGCATGTTGTTGATCAAGCAGATAACTTGGTCCGCGCAGTTCTCACGTACACGGGGGTGTCGGCAGTGTCGTTCGACGACGAGTGGGCCTCGGCGAAGACAGCCGCCATGCATCTGAACGGTGCCGGCGGCGACGGCGGGGCGAAGCCGGGGACCACGGATTACGTGGTGGAGGACGACGAGCTCGGTGACATCGGTCACGCCGCCTTCGACCTGTTCAACGGCCTCGACTCCGGCGGGAAACACGCCGCCGCGGCGAGCGGGACGGCCGGGACGAGCCTGAAGGGCGACGGCTTCGCCTCCGGTGCGGCGCTGACCGAGGTGAACAAGACCTGGGAGACACAGGTGAGGACCCTGCTCCAGGCCTGCGCGCACATATCCAACCACCTGGACCACACCAAGAAGTCCCGCAAGGCGGACGACGACTGGATCGGGGCCCGGCTCCGCATCGTCGGCCCCGTGGCGCCCGGTGACGACGGTGCCGTGTCCGCGTCCCAGATCGACACGTACTTCCGCTGAGGAGCCGGCCGACATGCCCACCTTCGAGCAGCTCCTGAACGCGAAGCTCGGGCCCCTCGACACCGCGGTCACCGACTGGACCGAGATGATCACCAAGCTGAAGCGGCTCCAGGCCGACGCCAAGGCCATGAAGTCCAAGGCCGACAAGGCCACCTGGAAAGGCGAGAACGCCAGCGTCACCAAGGAGTTCGTCGTCAAGACGGCCAAGGAGTTCAGCGACGCCGTCACCGAGGCCGAGTCCGTGCGCGACCTCCTCAAGGACGCCCACACCCTGCTCAAGACCGCGCAGAGCGACCTCAAGGCCGCCGTCGAGAACCCGCCCCCGGGCATCACCATCCACCCCGACGGCGTGATCAGCCACCGGGTCCACCCCGACCGCCGTTCCAAGGACAGCACCGAACCGGTCGCCACCGAGGCACAGTTCGACGCGCTGCGCGACAAACTGGAGGGCATCCTCAGGCGCGCCGCCGAGGCGGACGAACTGTGCGCCTGGGGCTTGCGCGCCCTGATCAAGAACCACCCCAACGACTTCGGCAGCACCGACCTCGGCGGAATCGCCGACGCCCGGCGGCTGCGCGAGGAGGAGAAGCGGCAGGCCGCGAACGGCCGGGAGGCCGCGAAGCTGTACGCGCGCTGGGAGCACCTCGACGACGAGGAGCGCGACCGGCTACTGCAACTGGCCGAGGGCGGCAAGGACTCACCGGCCTTCGCCGAGCAGCTGATGACGAACCTCAGCTACCGGGGCCGCGACCAGCAGGAGGCCGTACTCCTGCTCGCCGGCGGACTCGAGAGCGGTGGCCGCGACGGCCACGTCTCCGGTACCGACGCCCGCCTCTACAAGGCCCTCTCCGGCTCCCTCGCCACCGCCACCGGCCCGGACTCCGCGATCGGCTCGCCCGGCGGAGTCACCTCGGCCTGGACCGACAAGCTCATCACCATGGCCCGTGACGGCAACGGCCTGCCCGGCCGCCACCCGGGCCGGCTGGAGGGCGGCGCCGCCGGACTGAGCGACCTCACCAACCTGATGGCCGCCGACGCCGGTGACCCGCAGAGGAAGGCCGACGACAAGGCCCCCTACGCGCGCGACAAGGACGACCCGCGCTACAGCGAGGCCTTCCTGACCGAGGTCGGCGACACCATCCGCGCGTGGGAGACGGACAACGACGACGCCTACGACGGCCCCATGAAGAACTGGCAGGGGACCCAGCACGACCCGATGAAGGGCCTGCTGAACGCCATGAGCCGCAACCCCGAGGCCGCCACCGCCTACTTCGACCCCCACACCACCGACAACCTCGACTACTTCCTCAAGCACCGCGACTGGCCCGGCGGCGATGTCGAGGACAAGATGCCCGAGGACCTGCAACGCACTTCCGCGCGTGCCGAGTTCGGTTCCGCGCTGGAGGCCGCTGCCACCGGACGCGAACCCGGCAGCCCGCTGAACACCGTCCCCGCCCACCACGACGGCGCCCAGAGTGCGATCTTCACACGGATCGTGGACGAGTACAGCGGCAAGGACGACCAGAAGGTCCAGAGCCCCGTGCCCGCGTCCATGCGCACGAGCATGGGCTACATGATCGGGGACTACGCCTCGGACGTGCACCAGATCCTCGGCAAGAACATGGACGGGCCCACAGACTTCAACAACCTCGACATCGACCGGGGCGACCTCACCCGGGTCATGCGCGGCGTCGCCGACGATCCCCAGGCGTTCGCGGTCATGCACCAGTCGCAGACGATGGTCATCGCCGAGGGGATGAGCCACTTCCCGGCGGACTCGTACCGCAAGGAGGACCCCGAACTGCACGCCTGGGTCAAGCAGTCCGCCTCGGTCCTCGGCCACCTGGACGGGGTGCGCGGCGACGTCGTCTTCGACCTCGGGCAGGCGGAGAAGGACGCCAACGCCTGGAACAAGATGATGAACTACCACGTCTACGGCGCGCCCTTCACGAACATCCCCTTCGTCGGCGACGTGATCCAGCGCTCGGTCGACGTGGGGACGGCCGCGTACATGAACGACCTCAACTCCCAGGTCGACGCGGAGACCCGGAACAACATGATCAATCATTTCGAGAACGGCGAGAACCAGATCTACGCCATGCTGCGGGAGTCGGCGGAGGCCAGGGGCATCACGAAGGACGAACTCGACGCGAGCCCGGGCGAGTACGAGGACGGCCTCCAGCCGACGGCGGAGCAGTGGTACAAGAACGGGATCGAGGACGCCGACATGAAGATGGGGCAGTGACCGATGGACCGCAAACGCCTCGTTCTGCCGGCCGTGCTCGTGGCCGCGGCCGCCGTCGTGGCCACGGTCACCCTGTGGCCCGACCCGCAGGACGACCTGCGGGAGCAGAACCTCTGCTGGGGTTCCCTCACCGGGAAGACCGCGGGCCTGCTCGACGACGGCGGGGCGGGCCGGACGGCCGCCGACGTCAGGGACGCGGGCAGCGGTGAGGTGGTGAAGGACGACCGGGTCTTCGGCACGGTCTGCATCGTCACCCGTGAGGATCCCGGAGGAAAGACCGGCCAGGACCAGTACGCCCTGACGGCTGCCGCCGGCGACGCGACCACCGACGCCCCGAAGGACGCCACGCCGATCGGTGACGGCCACGAGGGCTGGCTCACCCTCCGGCAGGCGGTGCTGCGGCTCTCCGACGACTGCGTGAGGGCGATCGGATCGGACAGCCCGCATGGCGAACTGAGGCTGTCGGTCTATTCCCGGGTGACGGTCCACGAGGACTGGGACGCGGAGTCGGTGACCGCCGCGAGCCGCACCATCCTCCTGGAGAGCGCCGCCAACCTGGCCGAGCGGTACGACTGCGCCCCCTGACCCCGCGGATCAGCACCGGCCGGCGTCCACCGTCACCGTGAGGCCGACGGGGACGACCTGCTCGTAGTCGCCCTCCCACCCGCCCACCTGTCGCACATCCGTTCCCGTTGCGTACGCGAACACGGAGGTGTCCGGTTCTCGCCGGTCCGCGGTAAATGCCTGGACCGGGAAACTCCGCGGACGGGAGACTGCCGACCTCCGAACCTCCGGGAGTGTGATGGGGACGACAGACACCCGCGGGCCGGCGCCGGGCAGGAGCGCGGTCCTTCTGGCACTGCGCCGTTACGGCCGTGAACTGCTGCGCCTGCGCGCCCTCGCCCTGCCCGCCCTGCTCCTGCCCGCCGTGGGCAACATCGGCATCCGCTACGTGGCTCCCCTGCTGATCGCCAAACTGGCGGGCCAGGCCGCCGGCGAGGGGGGCCTGACCCTCTCCTCGGCGCTGCCGTACGTGCTGGCCTTCGGCGCGGTGCTGCTGCTCGCCGAGACCCTCTGGCGGATCGGGCTGCACTGCCTGAACCGCGTGGACGCCCTCGGCATGGAACACCTCTACGTGAGCGGCATGGACGAACTCCTCGCCAAGGACGCGGCGTTCTTCCACGACAACTTCGCCGGCTCCCTGACCAAGCGGGTGCTCAGCTTCGGCAAGCGCTTCGAGGACTTCGTCGACACGCTGACGTACCGGATCGTGGGCAGTCTCGTGCCGCTGGTGTTCGGCGCCGTGGTGCTGTGGAGCTACGAACCGATGCTCGTCGCGGGCCTCCTGCTGATGATCGCGCTGACCGTGGTGGCGGCGACACCGCTGATCCGCCGCAGGCAGCGGCTCGTCAACGAGCGCGAGGCCGCGATCGCCCGGGTCTCCGGGCACGTCGCCGACAGCCTGGCGAACATGGAGACCGTCCGGGCGTTCGCGGCCGAGCGGCGGGAGGCGGACGAGCACCGCGGCCGCGTCGCGGAGTCCCGGCGCCTGACGCTGAGGTCGTGGGACTACGGCAACCTGCGCGTCGACGTCCTGATCGCCCCCCTGTCCGTGCTGACCAACGTGCTGGGCCTGCTCGTCGCCGTCGCCTTCGGCGGCCCGGGGCAGGGGGTCGAGGAGATTGTTGTCGCCTTCACCTACTACTCCAACGCCACCCAGATCATGTTCGAGTTCAACCAGATCTACCGGCGTCTGGAGAGCTCGATGACCGAGGCCGCGCAGTTCACGGAGCTGCTCCTCGACCCGCCCACCGTGCTCGACCCGGCGGATCCCGAGCCGCTCGCACCGCGCGACAGCGGCGTCCGCTTCGAGGCCGTGACCTTCGCCCACGCGGGTGCGAAGCCGATCTTCCGCGGTCTCGACCTGGACGTGCCCGCGGGCGCCCGGATCGGTCTGGTGGGCAGGTCCGGCGGCGGCAAGACCACCCTCACCCGGCTCCTGCTGCGGATGTCGGACATCGACGCGGGACGCATCCTGATCGGTGGTCAGGACATCAGCCGGCTGCGCCAGAGCGACCTGCGCTCCCTGATCGCCTACGTCCCGCAGGAACCCGCCATGTTCCACCGCAGCCTGCGGGACAACATCGCCTTCGCCCGGCCCGGCGCCACCGACGAGGAGGTCCACGCGGCGGCCGCGGCCGCCCACGTCACGGAGTTCGCCGGTCAGCTCCCCGACGGCTTCGCCACCCTGGTGGGGGAGCGGGGCGTCAAGCTGTCGGGCGGTCAGCGCCAGCGCGTCGCCCTCGCCAGGGCCATCCTGCGCGACGCCCCGATCCTGCTGCTCGACGAGGCGACCAGTGCCCTGGACTCGGAGAGCGAACTCCTCGTCCAGGACGCCCTGTGGCGGCTGATGGAAGGACGCACCGCCCTCGTGGTCGCCCACCGCCTGAGCACCGTCGCCGGCATGGACCGTCTCGTCGTCCTCGACCGCGGAAGCGTCGTCGAGCAGGGCAGCCACGCGGAACTGCTCGCGGCGGACGGTGCCTACGCCAAGCTGTGGCAACACCAGTCGGGCGGCTTCCTCGGCGAGAACACCGAGAAGACCGAGAACACCGAGAACACCGAGAGCACCGAGGCGCGTTCCGCGGACCCGCTCCCGCACGCCCGTACGAGCACGGGCCCCCCATGAGCGATCCGCTTCCGGTCAACTCCGAGGCCGCCCGTACCCGACCCGCACCGCTCCCGCCACCGCCCCGTACAGTGCCTCCCGAACGTCCTTCCGAACTCGAGGTACTGAGCCGTGAACGCCGCCCGAACCACCCCGACCCCAGCCGTCACCGTCGTCGGGATCGGCGCCGACGGCTGGGAGGGCGTCCCGGACGCCTCACGGGCGGCCCTGCTCGACGCGCAGGTCGTCATCGGCGGCCCGCGCCAGCTGGAGCTGCTGCCCCCGGAGTGCGGTGCGGAGCGCGTGTCCTGGCCCTCGCCCCTGAGGCCGGCGGTACCCCACCTGCTCGCCGCCCACGCCGGCCGCCGGATCGCCGTACTGGCCAGCGGGGACCCCATGTTCTACGGCATCGGGCGCGCCCTCACCGAGGTCCTCGGCCCCGGCTCCGTGCACGTCCTGCCGCACCCCTCGTCCGTCTCCCTGGCCTGCGCCCGCCTCGGCTGGCCGCTGGAGGACACCGAGGTCGTCACGCTGGTGGGCCGCCCCGCCGCCCGCCTCGCTGCCGCCCTGCACCACGGCCGGCGTCTGCTGGTGCTCAGCGCGGACGCCACCACCCCCGCCGATGTCGCCGCCCTGTTGCGCGACCGGGGCTTCGGACCGAGCCGGATCCGGGTCCTGGAGCAGGTCGGCGGCGCGCGGGAGCGGGCGGCCGAGCCGGTCACCGCCGACGACTGGCCGGTGCCGTACGCGCCGGGCGACCCGCTGAACATCGTCGCCGTCGAGTGCCGCCGCGCACCCGGCGCCCTGCGCGTCGGCGCCGTACCCGGGGTGCCGGACGCGGCGTACGAGCACGACGGACAGCTCACCAAGCGGCACGTGCGCGCCGCCACCCTCGGCGTGCTCGCCCCCGCCCCCGGCGAACTGCTGTGGGACGTCGGAGGGGGCTCCGGTTCCATCGCCGTGGAGTGGATGCGCGCCCACCCCTCCTGCAGGGCGGTCACCGTCGAACGCGACCCCGAGCGGGCGGCACGCATCACCCGCAACGCCGACCGGCTCGGCGTGCCCGGGCTGCGGGTGGTCACCGGCACCGCACCCGACGCCCTCACCGGACTCGACCGGCCGGACGCCGTGTTCATCGGCGGCGGGCTCACCACACCCGGACTTCTCGACGCCTGCTGGCGGGCCCTTCCCGCGGGCGGGCGCCTCGTCGCCAACACCGTGACCCTGGAGTCCGAGGCCGTGCTGGCCGACGCCCACCGCCGGCACGGCGGTGAACTGGTGCGCCTGGCCGTGGCGCACGCCGTGCCCGTGGGCGGCCTCACCGGGTGGCGGCAGGCGATGCCGGTGACCCAGTGGGCCGCCGAGAAGCCGCCCGCCCCCACCGGTCCGGTCGCGGGAACGCCGGCAGCGCCCCGATGACCGTGCGGTCCCGCGGGGCCGGCCCGAGCACCGTGCCCGGCTCGACGACGCCGCCGGGACCTCGCGCTCAGGCCACCGCGCTGCGGCCCACCACCGCTCCCGCCCGGTCGATGCAGAGCACGTCCACCGCGACGGGCGCCCCGCGCAGCACGGCCAGGGCCTCGTCGCGCGCCGCCGTCGCGACCAGGTCGCCCAGCGGGACCCCCGCCGCCCGGCAGAGCCGGAGCGCGGCGAGGCCGGTCTCGGCGTCCGCCACCCGGGCGGCCAGCGCCTCGTCCGCACCGCCGCGCCGGGCGAGTCGGGCCAGGAACCCCCTGTCGACCTGCGAGCGGGCCGAGTGCAGATCGAGGTGGCCGGCCGCGAGCTTGGACAGCTTGGCGAAACCCCCGCAGACGGTCAGGCGGTCCACGGGGTGACGGCGGACGTACTTCAGCACGGCGCCCGCGAAGTCACCCATGTCGAGCAGGGCGTCCTCGGGCAGACCGTACTCGGCGACGACCGTCCGCTCGGAGGTGGACCCCGTGCACCCGGCGACATGGGTGCGCCCGGCCGCCCGCGCCACGTCGACCCCGCGCCGGATCGAGTCGATCCACGCCGAGCACGAGTAGGGGACGACGACGCCGGTGGTGCCGAGGACCGACAGACCGCCGAGGATGCCGAGCCGGGGATTCCAGGTGGAGCGGGCGATCTCCTCACCGTGGTCGACGCCGAGGGTGATCTCGACGTCGCCGCTTCCGCCGTACCGCTCGGCGACGCGGGCCACGTGGTCGCGCATCATCTGCCGCGGAACGGGATTGACGGCCGGTTCGCCCACCGGCAGCGGCAGACCGGGCCGGGTGACCGTGCCCACCCCCGGGCCCGCCCTGAAGACGACCCCGCTCCCGGCGGGCAGCCGCCGCACCGTCGCCCGGACCAGCGCCCCGTGCGTGACGTCGGGGTCGTCACCGGCGTCCTTCACGATGCCCGCCGTGGCGTTCGAGCCGGTCAGCTCCTCGATGGCGAGCGCGAACGACGGAGTCTGCCCCTTGGGCAGCGTGATGGTCACCGGATCGGGGAAGCGGCCGGTCAGCAGCGCGGTGTACGCGGCCGTCGTCGCGGCGGTCGCACAGGCGCCGGTGGTCCAGCCGGGCCGCAGACCGGTGTGCTTGAGTTGGGCGCTGCGACCGCCCGTGGCTTCGCTGCTCATGCCTCGCTCGGGAAGAGGGAACCGGATGAAGGGAACGGATCCGCCGTGCACGTGCTGATCCTGGGCGGGACGACGGAAGCCCGGCGTCTCGCCGAACTGCTGGCCGCCGACGCCCTGCCGGGACTGCGGGTCACGAACTCGCTGGCCGGCCGGGTGGCCGCGCCCCGGCTGCCGCCCGGCGCGGTGCGCGTGGGCGGCTTCGGGGGCGCCGACGGGCTCGCCGGCTGGCTGCGGGAGCACGGGGCGGACCTGGTCATCGACGCCACCCACCCTTTCGCCGCCACCATCAGCCACAACGCGGCGCGGGCCGCCGCCACCGCCCATGTTCCCCTGCTCGCGCTGCGGCGCCCCGGCTGGGTGCCCGTCGAGGGGGACCGCTGGCACGAGGCGGGAACCCTGGAGGAGGCCGCCGCACTGCTGCCGGGGCTGGGCCGGCGGGTGTTCCTGACCACCGGCAGGACGGGCCTCGCCGCCTTCGCGGACCTGCGCGGGCTGTGGTTCCTCCTGCGGTCCGTGGACGCGCCGGGGAGCCCGCACCCGGCCCGCATGGAGACGCTGCTGGACCGCGGCCCGTTCACCCTCGACGGGGAGCGGGAGGTGCTGCGGCGGCACCGCGTCGACGTCGTCGTCACCAAGGACAGCGGAGGCGCGGCCGCCGCGCCGAAGCTGACGGCCGCCCGCGAGGCGGGGCTGCCCGTGGTCGTGGTCCGCCGGCCGCCGGTGCCCGCGGGGGTGCGCGTGGTGGCCGGGCCCGCACAGGCGCTGCGGTGGGTCCGGGAGGCGCACGCGAGGCGTCCTGGCCAAGACGGCGGCTGAACCGCCGTCCCGCTCATCTCACTCTTCCTCACTCGCGATCGCGTTCACCGCGGCGGCGGCGATGGCGCTGCCGCCGCGACGGCCCCGGACCACCAGGTGTTCCAGCGCGGACGGGTGCGCGGCCAGGGCGTCCTTGGACTCGGCGGCGCCGACGAAACCGACGGGGACGCCGATGACGGCGGCCGGACGCGGCGCGCCTTCCTCGATCATCTCCAGCAGACGGAACAGCGCGGTGGGCGCGTTGCCGACGGCGACCACGGCCCCGTCGAGACGGTCGCGCCACAGCTCCAGCGCCGCGGCGCTGCGGGTGGTGCCCAGCCGCGCCGCCAGCTCCGGCACGGCCGGGTCGGAGAGGGTGCACAGCACGTCGTTGCCGGCGGGCAGCCGCTTGCGGGTCACCCCGCTGGCCACCATCTGCACGTCGCAGAGGACCGGTGCCCCGGCGCGCAGCGCCTCGCGGGCGCGGGCGACCACACCGGGGGAGAAGGACAGGTCGCGCACGAGGTCGACCATGCCGCAGGCGTGGATCATCCGGACCGCGACCCGGCTGACGTCGGCGGGCAGGTCCGCGAGGTCCGCCTCCGCGCGGATGGTGGCGAAGGACCGGCGGTAGATGGCCGCTCCGTCCTTCTCGTAGGCGTAGGTGGTCACGGTGTTCTCTCACTGCTCCCGGTCGTCGAACGGCTCAAGGGTCGAAACGGTGCCCCCGCGAGGCCGCACGGGACGGGAGCCGTGGAATGGCGGCGAGCATACCCACCGTCACAGGGGATGTGTGCCGCGCCCTTTCCGCCGCCCCTTACTATGCTCTCGGTGGACCGTCCGGTCCGCCATCGCCGTGACGGCGACAGGGGAGGAAGCCCGGTGCGAATCCGGCGCGGTCCCGCCACTGTGAACCCGGCCCCTCCGGCCGGGTGAGCCAGGAACTCCCGCCGTCCAGACCGCCCGGGGCGCGGACACCCCGAGGAAGGCCGACGCCGCATGCTGCCATCTTCCGGGGAGCGCCCCCCGCACCGCCCGCACCACGGCGTCCCGCTCGGCGAGCGCCCGTCCGCCGAGGGCGGGGACTGAACGACCGGCGCAGCCGAGTGCTGCGAGCGCCTCGTGGGGGAAGTCCGGTCGAAGTCCGGCGCTGACCCGCAACGGTGGGCGGATCCCGGTGGAGGGACCCGCGAGCCCGATCACCCACGGTGGCGAAGCTCCTGACGATCGCCGTGGACTGCGAGAGGGTGCTGCGTACGGCGCACCGCGCCCGGAGCCGCCCCCACGACCCCGCAGGCGCACGGCCCGACGCGAAGGCGACCAGCCCGTGGCCACGCTCCACGACCGCACACCCGCACCCCACTCCGCCCCGCCCCGTACCGAACCGCCGTCCCGGCGCGTCCCGTTGCCCCTGCTCGTGGCCGGCCTGTGCGTCGCGCTCCCCGTCTCCCTGGTCTGCGGGGCGGGCATCGGTGCCTCCGGCATCACCTGGAGCGAGACCCTGCGTCACCTGTGGGCGGGGACGAGTGGTGGCTCCCTGGTGGCGGACGAGGTCTCCTCCTACACCATCGTGTGGGAACTGCGCTTCCCGCGCGCCGCGCTCGCCGCGGTCGTCGGCGCCGGTCTGGCGTCCGTCGGCGTCGCCGTCCAGGCCATGGTCCGCAACGCCCTCGCGGACCCGTTCGTCCTCGGCATCTCCTCCGGCGCGGCCGTCGGCGCGAACGCCGTGCTCATCTTCGGGGCCTTCGGGGCCCTCGGCGTCTGGGCGCTGTCCACGGCGGCGTTCCTCTCCGCGCTCGCGGCCATGGCGCTGGTGTACGCGATCGCTCGGACCCCGCGGGGACTGACGCCGCTCAGGCTCGTGCTGACCGGCACCGCGCTCTACTACGGCTTCTCGGCCGTGACCACGTTCATGGTGTTCGCCGCCGAGCACGGCGAGGCGGCCCGGTCCGCGATGATGTGGCTGCTCGGCAGTCTGGGCGGCGCGAGCTGGTCCTCCGTACCCATCGCCGCGTGCGCGGTCCTCGGTGGTCTCCTCCACCTCGGCTGGTCGGCCCGCCGGCTGAACGCCCTCGCCATGGGCGACGAGACCGCCGCCGCGCTCGGCGTGGACCCCGGCCGGCTGCGCCGGGAACTCTTCCTCTGCGCCGCCGCCGTCACCGGGGCGGTGGTCGCGGTGAGCGGGGCGATCGGCTTCGTCGGCCTGATGGTCCCGCACGCCGCCCGGATGCTGGTCGGGGCGGACCACCGCAGGCTGTTGGCCGTCGCCCCCCTGGCCGGTGCCGTCCTGCTGATCTGGGTCGACATCCTCTCCCGCGTGGTGCTCGCCCCCGCCGAACTGCCCCTGGGCGTCCTGACGGCCGCGATCGGCGTGCCCTGCTTCCTGCTGCTCATGCGCCGCCGCACCTACACCTTCGGAGGCGTGTGATGCGGGTCGACATCGACAGGGTCACGGTCGAGATCGCCGGCGCGCGCGTGCTGCGGGACATCTCCCTGCGCGCGGACAGCGGCCGGTTCGTGGGAGTCGTCGGACCCAACGGCAGTGGCAAGTCGACCCTGTTGCGCTGCGTCTACCGGGCCCTGCGTCCCACGGCCGGGGCGATCCGCCTGGACGGCGACGACCTGCTCGCGATGAAACCGCGCGACAGCGCGCGCCGCCTCGCGGCCCTCCCGCAGGAAGCGGTCGCGGAGTTCGACTTCACGGTGGCCGAGGTCGTCGCCATGGGCCGGCTGCCGCACCAGCGGGCGGTGGCCAGGGAGAGCGAGGCGGACCGGCGCGCCTGTGCCGCCGCACTGGAGGGCGTCGGTGCCGCCCATCTGGCCGACCGAGGTTTCCTCACGCTGTCCGGCGGCGAGAAGCAGCGGGTGCTGATCGCCCGCGCGCTCGCCCAGCAGCCGCAGGTCCTGGTGCTGGACGAGCCCACCAACCACCTGGACATCGCCCAGCAGCTGGAACTCCTGGCCCTCGTCCGCGCCGGCGGGCCCACCGTGCTCACCGCGCTGCACGACCTCAACCTGGCCGCGCTCCACTGCGATGTCCTCCACGTCCTCGACGGCGGGCGGATCGTCGCCTCCGGCGCCCCCCACGACGTCCTCACACCCGGCCTGCTCGCCGACGTGTTCGGCGTCCGGGCGCACCGCGTCGTCCACCCGGGGACCGGCGCGGTCCAGCTGCTCTTCGACCGGCTCCCCCGTCCGTAGTCCGCCGCTCAGGCCCCGTCGTCCAAGGAGTCATCCCCCATGCCCCGTCCCGTACGCCCCGCCGCCCTCGCCCTCGTCCTGGCCCTCGCCGTCACCGGCTGCGGCGCGCAGGTACCGCCGGACGGGAAGGGGGACGGAGGGCGGGCGTCCGGCGGCCACTACCCGGTCACCGTCGAGAACTGCGGCGAGAAGAGGACCTTCGAACGCGCCCCGCGGCGCGTGGTCACCAACGACGTCGGCATCACCGAGATCATGTTCGCCCTCGGCCTCGAGGACCACATGGCCGGATACGTCATGCCCGACGACAAGGGCGACCTGACGTCGGTGCCGTGGAAGGACGGCTACCGGAAGACCGCGTGGCTGTCGAAGCAGCGGATCACCAAGGAACTGGTCCTCGACGCCCGCGCCGACCTGGTCTTCGCGGGCTGGAACTACGGCTTCGACGAGGGGGAGGGCTTCACCCCCGCCGCGCTGCGACGCGTGGGCGTCGACTCCTACCTGCTCAGTGAGTCGTGCCGCAACGGCCGGGGCAAGGCGCGCGGCGTGATGGCTCCGCTCGACGCGCTCTACACGGACCTGCTCAACCTCGGAAAGGTGTTCGACGTCGAGGACAGGGCCGAGGCCCTCGTCGCCTCGTTCCGCGCACGGGTGGCCGCGGCACAGGCGACGGCACCCAAGGGCACCGACCGTCCGCGGGTGTTCCTCTACGACAGCGGGGAGGACAAGCCATTCACCTCCGGCGCCTTCGCCGGACCGCACGACATCATCACCAGGGCCGGCGGCGACCACGTCATGAAGGACCTCCGGGACAGCTGGACCGCCGTCGGCTGGGAGACGGTCGTCGCCCGCGACCCCGAGGTCATCGTGATCAACGACTACGGGGACGTCACCGCGGAACACAAGCGCGCGTTCCTCACGTCCTACGAGCCGCTCGCGAACGTCTCCGCCATCAGGAACGACCGGATCGTCGTCCTCGACTACGTCGACCTCGTCGAGAGCCCCCGCAATCCGGCGGCCGTCGAGTCCCTCGCGGCACAGCTGCGGAACGCCGGCTCCTGACCCCGGCCGGGGGCTCAGCACCAACGGCGCCACCACGGCGACCGGGGCCGCGGCCCGTCCCCCCGGCGGCCCCTGGCCCGGAGCCGGCGGAGCAGGAGAACGGCACCGGCGGCCAGGGTGAGCGCGAGGCACCGCGCGCGCCGTGCGGCGCGGGGTGCCCGCGCCCCGTCGGCCGCGCGCGCGACCCCGGGTGAGGTCCGCCCGTCGATCCGCCCGCCGGGGCGCGGCGGCGCCGCGGTCCCGTGCGTCAGTTCCTCGACGATCCGCTGCCAGACACGGTCGGGGGGAGCGGCCGGAAGGTCCGCTGCCTCGGCGCCGCGCGCCGACGTCACCACGCGGGTCGTACGCCTCAGCTCCTCCCGGCAGCGCGGGCACGAGGCGATGTGCCGCCAGGCGCCGGCGTCCTCGTCACCGGTCGCGTGACCGAGCGCCAGCTCCACCAAGTGCGCCGGATCCACATGGTCCACCGCGACCTCCGGTGTCTCGGGTGCCGTACCGCCGCGGGTACGGCCTGGTCGGACTCACGAACGGTGCGGTCAGCCGTTCACCGGCTCCGCGGTGACGACGAGGTTCGCCGTGTAGCCTCCCCGCTCCGGCTCGAACGGCGGAGCGCAGGTGATCAGCGTGAGGGCCGGGGCGCCCGCCCGGCGGAAGACGGACGGCGGCAGCTCGTCCTTCGGGACGGTGGTGCGCGAGACGACACGGTAGACCGCGGGGTCCGCCCCCGCCCGCCGCACCTCGACGGTCTCGCCGCGCCGTACCTCGCGGAGCGCGGCGAACTCGCCCAGGTCACCCGTGTCGCTGTCGACGTGCCCCACGAGCACGGCCGAGCCCCGGTCACTGCCGGGGGCCGGGCCGTAGCGGTACCAGCCGGCCACCGCCGGGTCGTCGGGGACGGTCATGTCGCCCTCCGGGGTCACACCGACGGCCTCGACCCGGGCGTCGAGACCGATACCGGTCACCCGGACCCGCTCGGGCGGTGCCTCCGCTGCAGGGACGCCGGCCTGTCCCGCCGAGCCGGGCGTGCCGGCGACCGCGGCCGTGCGGACCGGCGGCGCGGCGCCGAAGTCGGCCGCCGGGGCCGCGCCCGACCCCGACGGCAGGAGGACGACGCCGAGGACGGCCGCCGTGGCGGTTGCCAGAACGGCAGCCGCCACGGCCGGGCGCCGCACGCTGTCAGCCACGCCGGCCCGCGACCCGGCGGGCCACCAGGACACCCGTCACCGCGACCGCTCCGCTCGCGGCGGCCCAGGCGAGCCACGTGTCGGAGTCGTTCGGGGTGACGGCGGCGGCACCGCTGCCGCCCGCGTGCACGGCCTTGGGCGTCGACTCCATGCCGCTGAACTTCTGGGTGGCCAGGGCCAGGCTCTCGTCGTCGGCACTGCCCCAGGCGTAGACGACGTTGCTCGTGCCCTCCTCCAGGTTCAGGTCGGCCGGTCCGATGGCCACGGTGTCCGTCCCGGCCAGGACGACATCGGCCTCGACCGTGCCCGCGTCGACCGCGCCGGTGTCCTCGTTCGGGTTGGTCAGGTCGCTGAAGACGGGCTGCCCGCCCGCCCGTACGTCCACGGCGGGCGCCGCGGCGACATGGCGGACCGTCAGGCGCGACTTCCCGGCGTCGACCTTGGACACGTCGTTGGAGAAGGCCGTCAGCCGGGGCTTGCCGTCGGCGGAGAGATGGGCGGCGATCGTGGCGTTGCCGCCCTCGGGCACCTTCACCTCCTCCTGGAGGGCGGGGGTGCCGTCGGGGCTCTGACCGGCCTCGAAGACCTGGATGTCGTAGGTGCCGGCGTCGAGGGACTGCGGCTCGGTCACGGTGCCCGGCTCGAAGTCGCTGAGCAGCTCGTCGCCGTTGGCGTAGACGTCGACCGTCATCCCGGGGATGCCGTGGAAGACGGACACCATGGCCTCTTCCTGCGCGGCGGCGGGAGCCGCCATGGCGGGTGCGCCCACCCCGAGGGCGAGTGCGCAGGCGCCGGCCGAGGCGGCGATGACGAGGGGGGTCCGGGAGGTCATGGGGATCATCCCTTTCGAAGGAGTCTTCGCGCGGTGCGGAGTCTCGGTCCTGTTTCCTGGTCGGGGAGTGCCGCGGATGCGTCCGGGGCACGGTTTCTTCGGTTCGCTCAGGCGTCCGCGCCCGTGCCCGCGTCCGTCGCCGGGCTCTGCTCGATCACCCGGCGCAGCCGGTGCAGACCGCGGCGGGCGTGACTCTTGACCGTCCCCAGGGGCACGCCGGTGCGCTCCGCGATCTGGGCCTGTGTCAGGTCCTCGTAGAAGGCCATGCACAGCACCTCGCGCTGGGCGTGCGGCAGCCGGGACAGGGCCTGGACGACCAGCACCCGGTCCAGCACGTCGTCCGGTGCCCCCGCGGCCGGCCCGGTGGGCGCGGCGCCCCGGGCGGCCGAGTCGGCGAGGGACAGGCGCCTGGTCCTGGCGGCCAGCGCGTCGACGATCTTGCGGCGGGTGATGCCGACCAGCCAGGCGCCGAGCGGGCCCCGGTCGGGACGGAATCCGTGCCGTCCGCGCCAGGCGCCGATGAAGACCTGCTGGGTCACGTCGTCCGCCTCGTGGGCGTCACCGAGGGACCGGGCGGCCATGGTGTGCACGAGGGGGCCCCAGCGCCGGTGGATCGCCGCGAACGCCTCCTCGTCGGCGGCGACGAGCCCCCGGGCCAGTTCCTCCTCGTACCGGGTCTCTTCCACGGGTGGGGCAAGGGCGGTGGTGGGTCGCGTAGGGGTGCTCATGGCCTGACTCCTCCTGCCGAGCGCGTGGCCCCAGTGTTGGACGCACAAACGACGCAGACAACGTGCGTCGTTTGTGCGTCGTACGATGGGGTCATGAGCGAGCTGACGGAGAGCGGCGGACACGAGGCCGGCGAGGGCGCCCCGCCGGGTGGCGGGCTGACCACGGGGGAGGTGGCGAGGCGCCTGGGCGTGGCCCCCACCACGGTCCGCACCTGGGACCGCCGCTACGGACTGGGCCCCGACCTGCACACCGGTGGCCGGCACCGGCGCTGGACCGCGGCGGACGTGGCGCGGCTGGAGCGGATGTGCGCGCTGACGGCGACCGGGCTCCCGCCGGCCGAGGCCGCGCGCCTGGCCCGCGGCGAGGAGCCGCCCGGCGCGGCCCCGGCCGGCCCGCCCGCCGTCCCGGCACGGCGCCCGCCGGCCCGCAGCCGGGCGGGCAGCGGACTGCGGCTCGGTGACGCGCGCCAGGAGTGCAAGGGCATCGCCCGCGCGGCCCTGCGGCTCGACGCCGCCGCACTGGACCGGCTGCTGCTCGACGCGATCACCGAGCACGGCCTGGTCGCCGCCTGGACCGAGGTGATCGTGCCCACGCTCCAGGCCGTCGGCCGCAAATGGGAGACCTCGGGCGAGAGGTACGTCGAGGTCGAGCACTTCCTGTCCTGGCACGTCTCCGGCGCACTGCGCCGCACCGTGCACGACACGGTCGCCGACCGCCCCGGCGCCACCACGGTGCTCGCCTGTGTGCCGGGGGAGAACCACACGCTCGCGCTGGAAGTGCTGTCCGCCGCACTGACGGAGCGGGGCGTCCCGGTGCGCATGTTCGGCGGTGCCCTGCCGGTCGAGTCGCTCGTCGCGGCGGTGCGCAGGACCGGCCCTGCCGCCGTCGGGCTGTGGGCCCAGTCCCGCACCACCGCCAGCCGGCCGCTCGCCCAGCACGTGGCCGGCATGGAGTGGGGCGTGCGCGGCGCCCGCCGCAAACCGGCCGTCCTCACCCTCGGGCCGGGCTGGGCCGGGCGGGCGGTGCCCGGCGTGGCCCGCCCGGTGGGCCTCGCCGAGGCCGTCGCCGCCCTGGAGTCGGTGCTCGCCCGGTGAGACGCCCTCGTCCGGGGCACTCGGCCGTGGTGCCTGGCATCGGCCCGGGGAACGTGGTCCGCTGGGCCGGCGGTCCCCGTCCGCGGTCCGCCGCCGAAGGAGGAGCAGCATGACCGACGCACACCGCGGGACACCGGACGCCGTCGTGGTCGGCGCGGGCCTGGCCGGCCTGGCCTGCGCGCTGGACCTGTGCCGCGCCGGAGCGCGGGTGACCCTGCTGGAGGCGTCCGACCGGGTGGGAGGCCGGATGCGTACCGACCGGCGGGACGGGTTCCTGCTGGACCGCGGCTTCCAGGTCTTCAACACCTCCTATCCGCAGGTGAAACGACGCCTGGACCTGAGGAGCCTGGGCCTGCGGCCGTTCACCGCGGGCGTCGTCGCCCACACCCCGAGCGGCCCGCTGCGCCTCGCCGATCCGACCCGGAGCCCGGGCGCGGCACGCGGGCTGCTGCCGGGGCACGGTCTGACGGCCCGTGACCTGGCCGCGCTCGCGGTGCTCACCGCCCGGGACGCGGCGCTCCCCGCGGACGTGCTGAAACGCCGTGCGGACCGCTCGACCTCCGCGGCCCTCTCCCGCGCGTTCCTGTCGGACGAGGTGATCGCCCACGTCCTGCGGCCGTTCCTGTCCGGCGTCTTCCTCGAGGACCGGCTGGAGACCTCCGCACGCTTCTTCCACCTGGTCTGGCGGAGCATGGCCCGCGGAACCCTGTGCCTGCCCGCCGTCGGCATCGGAGCGGTCCCGGCCCGGCTCGCCGACGGCCTGCCCGACGGCGTCCTGCGGCCGGAGACGCCCGTCGCCGAAGTCACCGACGCCGGAGTGCTCCTGGGGGACGGCACCGAGGTGGCCGCCGCCACCGTGGTGGTCGCCACGGACGCGGTGACCGCGGCCCGCCTGCTGCCGGGCCTGCCCGTCCCGGACGGACGCACCGTCACCACCTACTACCACGCGACCGACAGCACACCACTGGCGGAGCCGACCCTGATGACGGACAGCACCGGCGCGATCCTGAACACCTGCGTGCTGAGCGAGGTCGCCCCCACCTACGCCCCGCCCGGCACCGCGCTCGTCTCCACCTCGGTCCTGGGAGCGGACCGGCCCGGCACCGCGGACGCGGTGCGCCGCCGGCTGGCCGACCTGTACGGCACCGACACGAGCGGCTGGAGCCGGCTCGCCGCCCACACCGTCGAGAACGCGCTCCCGGCGATGCTCCCGCCCTGGCCGCTGAGCCGCACGACCCGCTTCGGCCCCGGCCGGTACGTGTGCGGGGACCACAGGGCGACCGGATCGGTGCAGGGAGCCCTGGCGTCGGGCACCCGTGCCGCACGGGAGGTCCTCGCCGACCTGGGACGGCGGGGCGGACACCGCCGGACCGAGGTCCGCCCACCGCATCCATGACGGGCCGTCGGCCCGAATGAGTGAACGACCCGTACCGAATCCGTCGACCCCGTCCCCGGAGCGAAGCGTGGAAGTGAGCGGCCATGAGCGCCGAACAGCGGGCCCGGTGGCACGCCCCCCGGCCGACACGTCCGACGTGGTCATCCTCGGTGGTGGCGCGGCCGGTCTCAGCCTCGCCCACCGGCTGACCGGGACGGACGGGCTCACCGTCACCGTGGTCGAACCGCCCGACGGTCCGCTGCGCCCGGCCGAGCGGACCTGGTGCTACTGGGACCGGGGCGGCCAGGACCTGGACGACGTCGTCTGCGCGTCCTGGCCCCGCCTGCGCGTCCACGGTGCCGACGGCCGGGACGTCACCGTCGACCCGGCCCCGTTCACCTACCGCATGGTGCGCTCCACCGCCTTCGAACGGCACGTCCACGCGCTCCTCGACCGTTCCCCGGGCGGACGGCTCCTGCGGGCGACGGCGGACTCGGTGCACGACGAGCCCGGGGGCGCGGTGGTCCGGTGCACCCTTCCCACGGGCCGGCCCCTGCACCTGCGCGCCCGGCACGTGTTCGACTCCCGACCGCCCCGCGACCTGCCGCCGGCCCGCACCCGGCTGCTGCAGCACTTCCGCGGCTGGTTCGTACGCACCGACACCGAACGGTTCGACCCCCGGGTCGCCGACCTGATGGACTTCCGGGTGCCCCAGCCCGCACACGGTCTCGCCTTCGGCTACGTCCTGCCGCTGGCCCCGGACCGGGCGCTGGTGGAGTACACCGAGTTCTCACGCGCCGCCCTGACCACCGACGCCTACGAGGCCGCCCTCGGCCGCTACTGCCGCGACGTCCTGGGACTCGGCGCGTTCACCGTGGAACGGACGGAGCAGGGCGTCATCCCCATGACCGACGCCCGCTTCCCGCACCGGACGGGGACGTCCGTCTTCCGCATCGGGACCGCGGGTGGCGCGACCCGTCCGGCCACCGGCTACACCTTCGCCGCCGTGCAACGCCAGAGCAGGGCCGTCGCCGCGGCCCTGCGCGACGGGCGCGGGACCTTTCCCGCACCCCACGGGCGGCGCGCCCTGGCCATGGACGCGATGCTGCTGCGCGCCCTGGACACCGGACGGATCGACGGACCGGACTTCTTCACCGGCCTGTTCCGCCACGTCCCGCCCCAGCGCCTGCTGCGCTTCCTCGACGGAGCCACCTCACCGCTGGAGGAATGGGGCATCGGACTGCGCACCCCCGTACTGCCCATGCTCCGCACGGCGGCCGAACTTCCCTTCCTGCCCCGCCGCTCCCGGCCCCTCCCACGAAACGGAGAAAGCCACCGATGACCCTCCCGCGCGCTCGCACCCCGCGAACCGGCCCCCCGCGCCCGGCCCGTCGTCGTCCACCGCTTCCCGGACCGCACGGTCTCCGGCCCGGCGGCGGCGCACCCGGGGAGCGCACCCCGGCCGAGGCCGCGTCCGGGGCTCCCGCCACGGCGGTGGGCGCCCCGGCGTGCACGGGCACGCGGCGCCACGCCCGCACCGGACCGCGGCACCCCCGGGTGCGGGTCCCGGACCCGGCCGCCGGCACCGGACGGCAGCCGGGCGCCGTCCGCGACGGCTCGGTCACCGGGAAGGAGCACGGCCGGTGAGCACCCGTTCCGGCGGTGGCGCGCGGCGGGGCCGCGACCGCAAGGCCGAGATCCTCATGCCCAGGCCCGGCGGGCCCCGGTTCCGGCGCGGGGACGAGCCGTCCGTCGGGGTGATCGGCGGCGGCATCGCCGGTCTGGCCGCGGCCACCCTGCTGGCCGAACGCGGCGCCCGCGTCACCCTCTACGAACGCCAGGACTCGCTCGGCGGCCGGCTCGCCGGCCATCCCACCCGGCTCTCGGACGGCTCGCGGGTGACCATGACCCGCGGCTTCCACGCCTTCTTCCGTCAGTACTACAACCTCCGGGGCCTCCTGCGCCGTACCGACCCCGCCCTCGACCGGCTCACCCCCCTGCCCGACTACCCCCTGCGGCACAGCGGCGGTCTGACCGACAGCTTCGCCCGCGTGCCGCGGACCCCGCCGTTCAGCGCGCTCGGATTCGTCGCCCTGAGCCCCACCTTCGGCTGGCGGGACCTGGCCGCCATGGACGCACGGGCGGCGCTCCCGCTCCTCGACGTGCGCGTGCCCGAGGTGTACGAGCGCTTCGACGACGTCACCGCCACCGACTTCCTGGAACGCGTGCGCTTCCCGGAAGCAGCCCACCACCTCGCCTTCGAGGTGTTCTCCCGCAGCTTCTTCGCCGACCCGCGCGAACTGTCCGCCGCCGAACTGCTGCTGATGTTCCACATCTACTTCCTCGGCTCGTCCGAGGGACTCCTCTTCGACGTGCCGGACGAGCCGTTCCCCCAGGCGCTCTGGGAGCCGCTCGGCGACTACCTCCGGCGTCTCGGCGCCGACGTCCGCACCGGGACGGCGATCGAGGAGATCTCCCCCCTGGAGGGCGGGGGAGCGGAGGTGCGCACCGGCGCCGGCGCCGGCCGCCACGAGGCCGTGGTGCTGGCCGCCGACACCGGAGGGCTGCGCCGGATCGTCGAGGCGTCACCCGGTCTGGGCACCTCCGCCTGGCGCGAGGACGTCGCGGCCCTGCGCACCGCCCCGCCGTTCCTCGTCTCCCGGCTCTGGCTCGACCGTCCGGTCCGCTCCGACCGGCACCCCTTCCTCGGAACCAGCGGCTACGACGGCCTGGACAACATCAGCGTCCTGGAACGGTACGAGGGCGAAGCCGCACGCTGGGCGGCGCGCACCGGCGGTTCGGTGGTGGAACTGCACGCCTACGCCGTGGACCCGGGGGCGGAACGCAAGGAGGTGCAGGACATGCTCGTCGACCGGCTGCGCCAGGTCTACCCGGAGACCGGGGACGCGCGGGTGGTCGACGCCCGGCACGAGTGGCGGTCGGACTGCCCGCTCTTCCCGGTCGGATCACACCGCCGCCGCCCCTCCGTGCGCACTCCTCACCCGTGGCTGGTCCTCGCCGGTGACGCGATCCGCTGCGACCTGCCGGTCGCCCTCATGGAACGGGCCGCCACCACCGGCTTCCTCGCCGCCAACGCTCTGCTCGGCGACCGGGGCGTACGGGGCCAGGTGCTGTGGACCGTGCCGCGGGCGGGCCGCTCACCCCTGCTCCGTGCGCTCGGCGGCGCCCTGGCGGAACACCGGCCGGCCCACTGACCGGCGGGCCCGGCCGCACCCCGCGGGGTGCCGCCGGGCCCGCCGGCCCCGGGTCCGGCGGATCAGCCGGGGAAGCGTCCGGTGCTGCGCAGCGCCCAGCGGCGTTCGGCGTAGGCCAGGTCGTCGCGCCACAGACGCCCGGCCGTCCGGCGCATCAGGGGACGCAGCGCGGGGGCCGCCGCCCGGGCCAGCGCGAAGCCGCGCCGGTCGGAGGCGGCGACGACCGCCTCGACCACGGCCGTCCTGGGCCGCTCCTCGCCCGCGCCGGTCAGGGGCGTCGCGTGGGTCTCCACCACGGACGTGGCCCCCTCGCCGTCGGTGATGCGCATGACGACCGTGCGCGGCTCCGGCGCGGTGAACTCGGCCCGCACCGGCACCACCAGACGCCCCGCCACCCGGAAGGAGACGTCGACGACGAACGCGTCGTCCTCCTCCCCCTCCGGTTCGCGCGCCACCGACAGGTCCACGAACGAATAGGGGTGGAACCACGAGCCGTGCCACGGATCGAGCCGGTTGGCCACCACGTCCTGCGGCTCGCACCGCCCCACCCCGGTGTACACGGCGTCCACCCCGGTGCCCGCCGCGGGCCGCGGGGGGACGACGGGACGCTCGGTGGGCTCTTCGCCGCCCACCTCGTCCAGACGCACCCAGACCAGCACGCCGTCGTCGTGCACCGGGAACGGCTGCCATCCGGCGAACGGCGAGCCGTCCAGGGCCAGTCCGTGCCAGTGGCACACCAGCGTGCCGCACACCACCCGGCTGTCCCGCAGGGGAGCGCCGAGATGCGGACACACGCCCGCTCCCGCACGCAGCTCACCGGTGTCGGAGCGCCACAGCACGACCTCCGTGCCGCCGACCGTCCTGCCGTACGGGCTCCCCGCGGCGCGGACGCCCCGGGACGCGCCGACGACGAACCAGTTGCCCGAAGGACGGGCGGACGCCCGCTTGAGCGCGTCCGCGATCAGCGCCGGCCGTGCCTGGCGCCAGGTCGGCGTCTGCGTCGCCCAGTCCGGGCCGGAACGCCGGCGCCGCAGCGGCGGCGTCCAGCGTGCCCTGCCGTCTCGCCCGCTCATCGCACCGACCCCTTCCGGTGGAGCACGGGAACGCCGGCCGGGGTGGCACGGCGTGCGCCGCGGGCGTCCCACCGCGCGGCGGCCACGCCCAGCGCACCGGCCGCGGCCGTCGCCGCGCGACGCCGGCGGGAGACCACCGCGCGGCGGTGCAGCACGGTGTAGTCCTGCGCGGCGATCGCGTCGAGGATGCCGCCGTACAGGGTGAACGCGGTACGGATGCAGGGACGCACCCGCGGATCGAGCATGGCGATGCCCGGCTCCGCCTCCCGGTACACCTCCCTCGTCAGGGAGTCCGCCGCGACGAAGGCCGCGCGGATCCGCGGGTCGCGGCGCCCGGTGCGCCGGCTCCACTCCAGGAGCGGCCGGTCCACGCCGTGGGCGGCGAGCAGGTCTCCGGGCAGGTAGACGCGGCCGCGGTCGAGGTCCTCGCCCACGTCCCGCAGGAAGTTGGTGAGCTGGAAGGCCACACCGAGGGCCGCCGCGTGCGGCGCCGCCTCCTCGCGGGGCACGACCGTCCCGAGGACCGGCAGCATCTGCAGACCGATCACCTCGGCCGACCCGCGCACATAGCCCAGCAGGTCGGCGTAGGTGGGGTAGTCCGTGACGGTCAGGTCGGCACGCATCGAGGACAGGAAGTCGGCGAACAGCTCGTGCTCGATGTCGTACCTGCGGGCGGTGTCGGCCACGGCCCGGACCACGGGCTCGTCCCCGCCGCCGGTCCGCAGCCCGTCGGCGAGGTCGGACTCCAGACGGCGCAGCAGCCGGTCGCGTTCGTCGGGTGTCCGGTGCCGGTCGAGGTCGTCCACGATGTCGTCGGCCCAGCGGGCGAAACCGTACAGGGCGTGCACGGCCGAGCGGTGTTCCAGTGGCAGCAGACGGGTGGCCAGGAAGTAGGTTCTGCCGTGGCGGGCGTTGAGCCGCCGGCACCGGGTGTAGGCGGCGCGCAGCGCGGGATCGGTGATCCCCGCGGCGTCCAGTTCACGACGGGTCATCGGCACCTGCCGGAGTAGGGGTGGTGGAGGGGGCGGGCACGGCTGTCAGGGGAGTGCGTGCCCGTGCGGGGCGCCGGCCGGCGCCGCCGGTCACACGGGTGGCGGCGAGCTTGCCGCTGATGAGCACCGTCGGCACACCGACGCCCGGAGTGGTTCCGCAGCCCGCCAGGACCACGTTCTCCACCTCGCGCACGAGGTTGCGCGGCCGGAAGGGGCCGGTCTGGGCGAACGTGTGGGCGACCGAGAAGGGACTGCCCGCCGCGTGGCCCTGCGCCGTCCAGTCGAGCGGGGTCACCAGGAGTTCCTCCCGCACGCTGTCCCCGAAGCCGGTCAGGCCCCGGCGCTCCAGCTCGGCGACCAGACGGTCCCGGTAGCGGGGCCCGAGATCCCGCCAGGCCGCGGCGCCCGGTCCGACCGTCGTGTTCGGGCAGGGGGCGAGCACGTAGTGCAGGTGGCCGCCCGGCGGGGCCAGGCCGGGGTCGTGCGTGGTCGGACGGGTGATCAGCAGCGACGGGTCGCTCATCAGCTCACCCGAGCGGGTCAGCTCGTCGAACGTGCCCTCCCAGGAGGCGCCGAAGGACAGCGTGTGGTGCGCCAGCTCGGGCCAGGTACGGTCGGTCCCGGCGTGCAGGATCACCGCGGACGGCGAGTGGCGCAGCGGTGCCGGACGCCGCGGCCGGCGCCCCAGCAGCCGGTAGGCGGCGGGCAGTTCACAGGTCAGGACCACCGCGTCGCACGGGATCCGCTCGCCCGAGGCCAGCCGGACGGCCCGCACCCGCCCCGCCGACCGCTCCAGCGTGCTCACCCCGTCGCCGAAGCGCAGGTCGGCACCGGCGTCGGCCGCCGCGTCGGCCATCGCCCGGGGGAGGGCGTACATGCCGCCCTTCGGGAACCAGACGCCGGCCACGGTGTCCATGTACGCGATCACCGCGTACGCCGCGAGCGCCCGGGCCGGGGCCACACCGGCGTACAGGGCCTGGAAGGTGAAGACGCGGCGCAGGCGGTCGTCGGAGAGGAAGCGGCCGATGCGGCCGTCCAGCCGCCCGAAGCCGCCCAGCGCCGCCAGGCGGGCCAGGTCCGGGTGCAGCAGCTGGAAGGGGGAGTCGAAGTTGGTGTCGATGAAGCGGCCCATCTGCGCCCGGTACAGACGCTCCAGCCACTGCCGCAGGTCGCGGTAGCCGGCCGCCTCCGCCGGTCCGGCGAAACGCCGCACCTCCGCCTCCATCGCCTCGCCGTCGGTGTGCACGTCGAGGGAGGAGCCGTCCGCGAAACGCGCCCGGTAGGCCGGGTGCAGGGCCGTCAGCTCGACGCGGCGGTACAGGCTGTCGCCGACCGCCGCGAACGCCTCGTCGGCCAGGTGCGGCATGGTCAGCACCGTGGGTCCGGTGTCCACCTGGTGGCCGCCCAGCAGGACGCGGCCGGCGCGGCCGCCCGGGCCGCCGTCCCGTTCGACGACCGTGACCCTGCGGCCCGCGCCCAGCAGGTGCAGGGCGCAGGCCAGGCCGGACAGACCCGCACCCACCACGACCACGTGGTCGGTGGGCCCCGGTACCCGCCTCACGCGACCCCCTCGGCACGGCGCGGAGCCACGTCCGACGCGCGGGCGACCAGCGCGGCGAACTCCTGCCGGACGGCCGGCGCGGCGCCCGTGCGCTCGAAGTGCCGCACGCTCAGGTTCGTCAGCTCCACGATCTTCGCCTCCACCACCTCCCGGGCGCCGGTGCGCTCCAGCGCCGCCCGCATCCGTTCGACCGCACGCTCCGCGCGTGGGTCGGCGTCCGGGGCGAGCATGGCGGCGGCGTGGTGGTCCCCGGCGGCGTCCGCGAGCCGGAGGGCGACGGCCAGGAGGTAGGTGAGCTTGCGCGAGCGCAGGTCGTCGTCGGCGGGCTTGCCGGTCTGTGCCGGGTCGCCGAAGGCGCCGAGGAGGTCGTCGCGGAGCTGGAAGGCCAGGCCGGCGCACCGGCCGGCCGCCCGCAGCGCGTCCAGGGTCCCCTCGTCCGCTCCGGCCAGCGTCCCGCCGAGGGCGAGGGGGCGGGCGACGGTGTACAGGGCGCTCTTCAGGGTGGCGATGTCCAGTGCTTCGTCGACGTGCGACGAGCGGGTGGCCTGGGCGTGCAGGTCCCGGTACTGCCCGGCGACCATCTCGGTGCGCATCGCCCGCCATTCCTCGTGCAGACGCCGGCCGTGCGGGGTGCCGAGCGCGGTCTCCGTCAGCAGGTCGTCCGCCCACGCGAGGGCCAGGTCACCGGCGAGCACCGCGGAGGAGGTCCCGTACCGCTCCGAGGAGCCGTGCATGCCCGCGGCCCAGTGATCGCGGGCCAGTTCGACGTGCAGCGCCGGGCCTCCGCGGCGCCGCAGTGATCCGTCCATCACGTCGTCGTGCACGAGGGCGCACACCTGGAGCAGTTCGAGGGCGGCCCCGGTGCGCAGCACCGCGGTGGCGTCACCCGTGCCGCCCGCCGCGCGCCAGCCGCAGCACGCGAAGGCCGTGCGCAGCCGCTTCCCGCCCCGCGCGACCAGCGCGCCCACGCGGTCGGCCAGGTCCCGGGCGAAGACCGCGTCGACGGCGCGGGCGTCACGCAGTCGCGTGTCGAGGACCTGTTCGAGGACGGCGGCGGCGCCGTCGGCGGCGCCGGACGCGGTGAGGGGGTCGTCGGCCGGTTCGCCGGGTACGGCGACGATCGGCGGCAGTCCAAGCATGCGCGGCCCCTTCTCACAGTCAGTTATCTGCACACCAGTGCTTCCGCCGAGTGCCCTCTTCCGGATGCGCTGATGTCTGCCCGGTACGGCGGCCGGCCCGGACAGACTCACCTCAGCGGCCGACGGACGCCCGTTTGGTGATGGTATGTCACGCTTCCGTCGTGGTGCGGTGCCGGACTCCTCCGTCACGGCCGCGGGCCCGCTGGAAACGGGCGAGCCCGTCGGCGAGGTCGACGAGCGGAGCGGGGTAGCCCAGCGCGTCGCGCCGCTCCGCCGGGAGCCGCCAGGGCTCGTGCACCGCCCTGCCCTCCACGCCCCCGAGCTCGGGGACCCAGCGGCGCACATAGGTGCCGTCCGGGTCGAACCGCTTCGCCTGGACGAGGGGGTTGAGCACGCGGTGCGGACGGGTGTCGGTGCCGGTGCCGGCGACCCACTGCCAGTTGAGCTGGTTGTTGACGACGTCGCCGTCCACGAGCAGGTCCAGGAAGTGCCGGGCGCCGATCCGCCAGTCCACGTACAGCGTCTTGGTCAGGAAGCTGGCCACCAGCAGCCGCGCCCGGTTGTGCATCCAGCCCTCGTGACGCAGCTGGCGCATGGCCGCGTCGACGACGGGATACCCCGTACGTCCCTCCCGCCACGCGGCGATGTCGTCGGCGGCGTCCTCCTCGTCGCGCCAGCGGTCGTGGCGCGTGCGGTAGTCCGCCCGGGACGCCGCGGGCCGCGCCGCCAGCACCTGGTGGTGGAAGTCCCGCCAGCACAGCTGGCGCACGAACGCCTCCGCGCCGGGCCCGCCCTGCCGGCGGGCACGGTGGACGAGTTCCACCGGCGACAGGGCCCCGAAGTGGAGATACGGCGACAGCCGCGAGGTCCCGTCACCGGCCAGGTCGTCGTGCCGGGCCTCGTACGACGACAGCCCCGCGCGCAGCCACCGCGAGAACCGCTCCCGCCCCGCCGTCTCCCCTCCGCCCGGAATGCCCGGGGACGTGCCGGACACCTCGGCGCGTGAGGGCACCGGCCCGCCGCGCACCCCCTCGGGGACGGGCACGGCGCGCGGCGCGGCCAGGGGCGTCCGCAGCGTCTCCCGCTCCCAGCGGCGGAAGTAGGGCGTGAACACCGCGAAGTGGTCGGAACCGGCGGGTGTCACCGCACCGGGGGCGACGGCGGTGATCACCGCCTCGTGCACCCGCAGTGCCACGCCGCCGTCGCCGAGCTGCCCGCGCAGCCGCTCCTCGCGGTGCCCGGCGTAGGCCGTGACGCCCGCGGCCATGTGCACCTCGGTGGCCCCGCACTCGTCCACGACCGCACGGACCTCCCGGGCGACCGGCCCCGCGCGCACGACGAGCCGGCCGCCGCGGCGGCGCAGCGACGCGTCGAGATCCCCCAGACAGTCGGCGAGGAACGCCCGCCGGTTCGGGGCGTCGAAACCGGCCGCCCGGATCCCCGGGTCCAGCACGAACAACGGCACCACCTCGTCCGCCGACCGCAACGCGGCACGCAGCGGCGGGTGGTCGTGCAGACGCAGGTCCGAGGTGAACAGGACGACCGCGACGGTCATGGCGTCACTCCTGGTGCGGTGGTGCGGTGGTGCGGTGGTGCGGTGGTGCGTGGACGCGGTGCCTATCGGGAGGCACTTCGCCGGCCGCTCGCGCCGCGGACCCGCCCGGCGCGCCGACCACCCTTGCGGGCGGTCAGGCCCCTGGCGGCTGCCTGGGTGATGTTGCGGGCCATACCGCCGAAGACGACCGCGTGGAAGGGGGAGACCGACCACCAGTAGGCGTGACCGAACAGACCTCGCGGGTGGAACAGGGCACGCTGCCGGTAACGGGTGCGGCCCCGCTCGTCCGTCTCGACGCACATCTCCAGCCACGCCAGACCCGGCAGCCGCATCTCCGCCCGCAGCCGCAGCAGACGGCCCGGTTCGATCTCCTCGACGCGCCAGAAGTCCAGTGAGTCGCCGACGCGCAGATGCTCCGCGTCACGCCGCCCGCGGCGCAGTCCGACACCGCCGACGAACCGGTCCAGCCAGCCGCGCACCGCCCAGGCCAGGGGGAAGGAGTACCAGCCGTTGTCGCCTCCGATCCCCTCGATCACCTTCCACAGCTCCTGCGGTGACGCGTCGACGGGGAGTTGCCGCTCGTCCTCGTACAGGCTGCCGCCGGCCCAGTCGGGGTCGGTGGGGAGCGGGTCGCTGGGAGCTCCGGGGACGGACGCGGACGACCAGCGGGTGGCGACCTCGGCCTGTCGCACCTTGCGCAGCGCCAGGGACAGGGCTTCCTCGAACGGCAGGGGGTGACCCGGTGGGTCGGGGACGTACCGGGCGATGTCGTGTTCGTGGCAGACGACCTCGTGGCGCAGGGACTCCGTCAGGGGGCGGGCGATGGAGGCCGGTACCGGGGTCACGAGGCCGATCCAGTGACTGGACAGCCGTGGGGTGAGCACCGGCACCGGCACGATGAGCCGCCGCCTCAGGCCGGCCACGGCGGCGTAGCGGCGCATCATGCCCTCGTAGGTGAGGACGTCGGGTCCGCCGATGTCGAAGGCCCGGTCGACGTCGTCCGGCATGGTGGCGGAGCCGGCCAGGTAGCGCAGCACGTCGCGGACCCCGATGGGCTGGGTGCGGGTCTGCACCCAACTGGGTGTCACCATGACCGGCAGCCGCTCGGTCAGATAGCGCAGCATCTCGAAGGAGGCCGACCCCGAGCCGATGACGACCGCGGCCCGCAGCACGGTCGCGGGCACCGGGGACTCCAGGAAGATGCGGCCGACCTCGGCGCGGGAACGCAGGTGCGGGGAGAGGTCACTCTCCGGGACGTCGCGCGGGGTGAGACCGCCCAGGTAGACGATCCTGCGCACACCCGCCGCGTGCGCCTGCTCGGCGAAGATCCGCGCCGCACGGCGATCGGTCTCCTCGAAACCGGCACCGGTCCCCAGGGCGTGGACGAGGTAGTAGGCGACGTCGACCCCGCGCATGGCCTCGGCGACCGAGTCCGCGTCGGTGACGTCCCCCCGTACGATCTCCGCGTCCGGCGCCCAGGGGTGATCGCGGAGCCGGTCGGGGGAGCGGGCGAGGCACCGCACCCGGTGACCGGCCTGAAGCAGCTCCGGCACCAGACGACCGCCGATGTACCCGGACGCACCGGTCACCAGACACAGTGTCCCCTCCGTGTCCCGCAGTCCGTTCGTTCCCACGGTCTTTCCCTCCGGCTCGTCCCACGGCACCGGGCCGCGGCGCGACGGTCACTCGGACGGCGGGGCCCCGTCGGCGCGGGCACCCCGCACGGTGCGATCGTCCCTGCTTCCCGCCCCGCGCCCGCGGCGGATGCGCCGCGCCTGCGCGGGGCGGCCGTTCAGCCGCGCGGCGCGTCGGTGCCGGCCTCCTGGTCGGCCCTGCCGCCGGCGCCGAGCAGTCCGGTCGCCGCGAACGGCTCCCCGGCGCCGAGCCGTGGCAGCTCCCGCCGCGACAGCGACGTGACGACCAGTGGCATCGCGCCCCGCACGAGCTGGGTCGCACGCAGCCATCGCGGCACGTAGACGGCCCGGCGGCGTCGCTCGACGGCGTCGACCAGCCTGCCCGCCACGTACGAGGCGGGGTACATCTTGCGCGCGGGCGGCGGCATGTGCCCGCGCAGCTCCCGCAGCACGGGGTGCCGGTCGGCGTCGCGCACCATGTCGGTGTCGGTCCAGTTGATGTAGGCGATGCCCACACCCACGCGCCGGTGGGCGACCTCCGCCTGCAGTGCGTGGGCGAACGACTCGACCCCCGCCTTCGACGCGCAGTAGGCGCTCATCATCGGCGCGGCCCCGATGGAGGCCAGCGACGCCACCTGGAGGAAGTAGCCGTGCGTGTCGAACAGGTCGGGCAGGAACGTCCGCGCGGTGACCGCGCTGCCGATGAGATTCACCTCGACCACGCGCCGCCAGACGGCGGGGTCCGACTCCGCGAAGGGACCGCCCTCCGCCAGTCCGGCGTTGGCGACCACCACCGAGGCCGGTCCGAGCCGCGCCCGTATGGCGGAGGCGGCCCGGCTCATGCCCCGGTCGTCGGTGACGTCGACCTCCCAGCACACGGAGCGTCCCGCCGGCAGCGAGTCCCTGACCGCCGCCAGCGTTCTCTCCTCGCGGCCCAGCAGCGCCACGGTCGCGCCCCGTTCGACCAGGATCCGGGCCATGGCCGCTCCGAGGCCGCGTGCGGCTCCGGTCACCACGGCGACGCGGCCGTGCAAGGGGTTCCGGGCGACCGGCATGGGCGGTTCCTTTCCGCGAGGCGCCTGCCCGGCCCACGCTAGACGCGCCACGGCCCAGGGGCATGTCAGCGGAGGCTCCGCCCACCGCCCGCGGCGACGCGCGGAGGGCACCGCGCGCCTGCGGGTCACCGCTGGACGGGACGCTGTCGTGCACGGTGTCCGCCGCTCGCTCCTGGCCGGCGCGCGGTTCCCGGGTGCCGCGGGCCGGGCCGGCCTGGGTGATCGACGTGCGTTCGAGGCGCACGGGGCCGTCCGGGTGGGTCCGGCCGTCAGACGGTGTGGACCTCGACCCCCGCCTCGGTGAGCCGGGCCGACATGTCGGACGACAGCCCGGCGTCGGTCACCAGGACGTCGACGCGGTCCAGTCCGCAGATCCGCGCGAAGGCGCGCCGCCCCATCTTCGACGCGTCGGTCACCACGATCACCCGGCGTGCCCGCTCCGCGAACAGCCGGCTCACTCCGGCCTCGTCCTCGTGGTGGGTCATCAGCCCCCACCGCGGATCGACGCCGTCGACTCCCAGTACGGCCACGTCCAGAACGACCTCATCGAGCACGCCCGCGGTGAGCGGGCCGACGAGTTCGTACGTCTGGGGACGGGCCACCCCGCCGGTGACCACGATCTTCACCTGCGGGCGTACCGCCAGCTCAGCGGCGATGTTCAGGGCGTTGGTGACCACCGTGAACACGGGCGGCGAGGTCTCGGCCGCGTCCCGCCGCCCCCGTCCGTCGCGGCTGCCGCCCGCCCGCAGCGCCAGTGCCCGTGCCACCTCGGTCGTCGTCGTCCCGCCGTTGAGGCCCACCACGTCGCCGTCGGCGAGCATCTCGGCTACGGCCGTCGCGATGCGCTGCTTCTGCGAGGCGTGGCGGGAGGACTTGTAGCGCAGGGGCAGCTCGTAGGAGACGCCGTGCGCGACGGCTCCGCCCCGGGTGCGGACGAGCATCTGCTGTGCGGCCAGCTCGTCGAGATCACGGCGAATGGTCGCGGGGGAGACCCCGAGGGCGGTGGCCGCGTCGTCGACGTCGATCCTGCCCGCGCCGGCCAGCAGCTCCAGCAGCTCGCTCCACCGCTCGTGCTTGGACATGTGTCGGGCTCCCTCGGACCTCGGTGCTGCGCTCCCGACACGGTAAAGGACGCCACGGAGCGCGGTGCCGGAGGTGACCGGGCCGGGGAACGGCGAGCGGGGCCGCGGCCCCCGGGGCGTTCAGGTCCCGCTCGGCGGTTCCTCGCAGACCACCTCGTCGCGCGGGGTGTAGCGCGTGCGGAACGGCTCCCGCCCCACCTCCCGGCCGCCGTCGCGGAAGACCCGCTCCACGGTGACGTCGAACCCCTCCAGCGGGGTCTGCGGCACGCACTCCTTCGCGGTGCTCACCTTCCGCGACGGCTGCCGCACCTCGGTGCGGGGCCCCTTGACCGACGTGACCTCGTCGTACTTCTTCGTGCCGAGGAAGGTGACGGTCACCGACGTGTCGGTGGACTCGGCCTCGATGTAGAGGGCCTTGCCGGAATCGTTGGCGAACCTCAGGTCGAGGCTGCCCCAGGCCACCGTCGCCTCGCGGCCCTCCGGGTAGCGCTCGATGTAGAAGGAGTGGGCGCCGTACTCGACCGGCTCGACCCCGGCGAAGAACATCGCGTTGAAGACGGTCGTGGCCACGGCGGAGACTCCGCCGCCGGGCGCCTTCTTGTACTGGTCGTCGTAGATCATGATGCCGTCGACGAACCCGTTGGCCTCGGTGCGCTCGCCGACGGTCCTGTTGAAGCTCCAGGTCTCGCCGGGCATGACGACGGAGCCGTCGATGAGGTCCACGGCCCGGCCGACGTTCGTCGTGCGGTAGGCGGCCGGTTCGAAGTCGACGGTGAAGGAGGACATCTTCTCGGTCAGTCCCAGGCGCGCCGCGTTCTCGCGGGTGACCTCCGGCTGGACCTCCCGGGTGTCGACCTCCCCGGTGCGGGCGGAGCCCGACCTGGTGAGCAGGGGCAGTACTGCCTTGCCCAGGGCCTTGTCGGTGACCTGCACACCGGCCCGGGCGTCGGCGGCCACGACGACCCGGTCGCCCTGGGACGTCAGCCGGGCGTTGCGGGGCGTGCGGGGCAGGTCGTTCAGGGGGCCGGCCACCGCGGGCGCGGCACGCAGGCCCTTGCTGTCGAGTTCCGGGGTGAGTCTGCCGGTCTTGTCGGGCCGCATGGTCAGGTACTCGCCCAGCACGGCCGGGGAGAGCGTGAAGCGTTCGCCGCCCGCGGTGAGCGTGACCGGCGCCGACATCGCCGGGTCCGCGAACGCGCGCACCGCCCGCCGCACCTCGTCGGCCGTGACCTTCGGTGTGCTCTTGCGGGCGGGCAGCACCGTGACCGGGTCCGCGGCGCCGCGCAGGAAGGGCTCGCGCAGCGCGTCGACGGAGGCGTCCACGTCCATCGCGTGCCCGGTGCGCGGGGCGACCTGCTCGACGCGGCCGTCGGAGAAGGCGACGGCACCGTCGCGGACCTTCGTGTCGAGCGTCCCCGCCAGCTTCCCGAGGGCGGCCCGCGCCTTGCCCTCGTCGACCCGCACCACCGGCTCGATGTCACCGCCCGAGCGGAACAGACCTCCGATCACGCCGACCGGATCGGTGCCGGTGGTCGTCGCCCGGTCCACGGTCCCTTCGATGTCGAAGGCGTACCCCGCCTCCCGTGGGTCGACGGCGCCCCTGCGCTCACCGACCTGCACGGCCATCTCCCGTGAACCGGCCGCCGCCAGGTGCCGCTCGAGCTTCGCGGTGGCCTCCGCACGGCTCAGACCCCCGATGTCCGCACCCCGCACCGTGGTCCCGGCCTCGATCTCACCGCCGGTGAGCAGCAGCCCGGCGAGGTACAGACCTCCCACACCGACGGCCAGCGCACCGCCCGCCAGGGCGACGGGCGGGAGCGACACGATGCCGGGGACGGCGGGTATCCGGGGGCGCATGGGTCTCCTGATCGATCCGGGTGACGCGCACCCGAGGTCAGGACACGGTGTGCGGGAACAGTCGCCCAGGCTAATGCACCACCAGCCGCCAAAGGGTATATCCCATGTCACATCGGGCCTTCTGGATCAAGAGCCGCCCGGCCCCGCGGGGCGCGTCCCGGCGCTTCCGTGCGGCGGATGCCGGCCACGGTCCGGCGTGGCCGACACCGGACGCCGATTTTCGGTCAGGTGGCGGCTGAAAGTGCACCGGCCGCGCTATTCATTTTCCATTGAACAATTCGATGGCCGTGTCTGGAATCCCTCTTTCCTCTTTCTTTACTCCGTGTCGAACCGCGCGGGGCATTGTTATTACGCACAGTGACCATTCGCCTCCATGGAGGCGTCGCCCGTGGTGGAGTCGGTCGATGAGGGGCGCCAAGAGCGTGGATACCGCAGCGAAACGGTCACGCATCGGCAGGGGTATCTCCTGGAGTGGGCGATTCCGGTCGCTCGCGGCCGGATCCGCGGTGCGACGGTTTCTGCCGGTCGGGGTTCCGCTGTCCATGAAGGGGCGCAGATCACCGCGGTGTCGTCGCAATTCCGCTTTCCCTGCCGGTCGGCGGCAGAATCCCAGCGATATCGCCCGCATTCTCTAAGGCGTTGACAGGAACCAGTTCCGGACTGTTGTATGACTGTCATCCAGGGGGAGAGATGGCACAGGGTGACCGGCCGGAAGGCCCGACGCCGTATCGGCGTCGTATTGACCCGCTGCCGTCTCCGGTAGGGGGAGACCACATGAGTAAGATCAAGCACACACTTCCGATCGCGGCCGCGGCCATTGTCCTGACGGCCGGAAGCATCGCCGGCCCCAGAATCATCCAGACCGAGCCGGTGGCCGCCGCCGCGTCCACCACCGCCGGAAGCCCGTCGACCACCGAGGCTTCGTCCGGCGCCGGGACTCCCGAGAAGACCGCGGCCGAAACGCAGACAGGAATCCGGGCCGTTGCCACGTCCCCCGAGCAGCTGCTGAAGCTCCTGGGTGAGCGCATCGTGGCCAAGGACATCGACGGCATCATCGCGCTGCACGAGCCCGAGGCCGCGATCGTCAACTGGGACGGGTCGATCATTCGGGGCCGCGCGGCGATCCGCACCTTCTACCTCGACTGGTTCAACTCGAATCCGGTGCTCACCGTGAACCCCCGCCAGACCGTCGTGGCAGGCGGATGGCGCACGTGGGACAACAAGCTCCGCCAGCGTACGGCGTCCATCATGGGCGACTACAGCCTCGAGCAGGACGCGGCGGACGGAACGCGCGAGAGCTTCACCGGCAATTTCTGCGACACCGTCGAGGAACAGCTGGACGGCACCTGGCTGTACGTGCAGGACAACCCGTACCCGCCGCACGGCGACTCGGCTGCGCCGACGACCGCCCACCACTGATCCGAATCACTCGACAGTCCTCTCCGCATTGACCGGCAGTCGGCCGACCGGTGAATTCGCCATGCCCGCGCACATGTGATGCGCGGCATTCCCAGAATTCACCGATCGGTCGCTCTGCGGCCCCGGCATGCCGAAATCGAGAAACTCCGGGGGAGTTCAGCCGCCCATGGACGGGTCATCCTCGGGCATGGGTGGTCGGGCGTCGGCCGCATAAACGCGCCGAATCGGTGTGCCGGCATGTCGGAGAGTTGGGGAGCAGAATTGAATGCCACATCGCTCCACGATTCACCAGCCCTGATCGCACAGCAGCAGCCCCAGTGGGAAGACCCGGCCGAGGTCGAACGGGTCCGGGACACACTGGCGGGCCTCCCCGCACTGGTGGAGACCGAATCGCTCAGCAGACTCCGCAGCAGGCTCGCCCAGGTCGCCGCCGGCCGGGCACAGGTGGTGCAGGCAGGCGACTGCGCGGAGGACTTCGCCGAATGCACCGCCGGTGACGTCGACCGGAAGACCGGACTCCTCGACGTACTCGCCGGAGTCATGACCGCGATCACCCACCAGCCGGTCCTCAAGGTCGGCCGGATCGCGGGCCAGTACGCCAAACCCCGGTCGGCGCGCACCGAGTCGGTCGGCGGCGTCGAGATCCCGGTCTACCGGGGACACATGGTGAACGGCCCCGAGCCGCACCCCGAAGCGCGACGCCCCGACCCCCGGCGCCTGCTGGCCGGCTACCGGGCCGCGCACCAGGTCGTCGCCCACCTCTGTCCCACGCCGCGGGACCGCGCCGACCCGGCCGTCTGGACCAGTCACGAGGCCCTGCTCCTCGACTACGAGATCCCGATGCTGCGAGCCGACCGGGACGGCCGGCTCGCGCTCACCTCCACCCACTGGCCCTGGATCGGCGAGCGGACCCGCGGGCTCGACGGAGCCCATGTCGCCCTGCTGGCCGACGTGGTGAACCCCGTCGCCTGCAAGGTCGGTCCCCGCATGACCACCACGGAACTGCTCGGCCTGTGCGAGCGGCTCGACCCCGGGAAGACACCGGGCCGGCTCACCCTGATCGCCAGGATGGGCGCCGACGCGGCGACGGATCTGCTGCCGCCGCTGGTCCGGGCGGTACGCGCGGCGGGGCATCCCGTGATCTGGCTGGTCGACCCCATGCACGCCAACACCGTGACCACCGCGGAAGGACGCAAGACCCGAGTCGTGGAAACCCTCGTCCGCGAGGTCACCGCCTTCCAGGCGGCCGTGCGCGCGGGCGGCGGGACACCGGGCGGGATCCACCTGGAGACCACCCCCGACGCGGTGACCGAGTGCGCCGACGTCCCCGACGCCACCGACCGCGTCGGCGCCGTCTACCGGACGTTGTGCGACCCGCGACTCAACCCCCGCCAGGCCGTGTCGGTGGTGTCGGCCTGGCAGCCGCAGACGATGACGGACCGAGCCGAGGGAGAACCGTGCCGGGCATAGCCCCGATCCCCGCCTACCCGCTGCCCACGGCGGCCCAACTGCCCCCCGGCACGGCGCGCTGGACACCCGATGCGACCCGCGCGGCCCTGCTCGTCCACGACATGCAGCGCTACTTCCTCGCCCCCTTCCCCCCGGCCGTACGGGACCCGCTGGTGCGCCACTGCGCACAGCTGCGGGAACGGTGCGCCGCACTCGGGGTCCCCGTCTTCTACACCGCGCAGCCCGGCGGCATGACGGACGAGGAGCGCGGACTGCTCAAGGACTTCTGGGGCCCCGGCATGCGCGTGGATCCCGCCGACCGCCAGATCGTCACGGAGCTCACGCCCGGGCCGGCGGACCAGGTGCTCACCAAGTGGCGCTACAGCGCCTTCTTCCGCTCCGACCTGCTGGAGCAGCTGCGCGCCCTGGGCCGCGACCAGCTGATCGTCTGCGGGGTGTACGCGCACGTCGGCGTGCTGGCGACCGCCCTCGAGGCGTTCACCAACGACATCCAGCCCTTCCTGGTCGCCGACGCCCTCGGTGACTTCTCCGCCGACCACCACCGGCTGGCCCTCGACTACGCGGCCGCTCGCTGTTCGGTGGTCACCACCACCGAGGAGGTCTTCCGATGAGCGCTTCGCAGCTGCTCGAGCACGTGCTGGGCCCCGAACCGGGTGCCTTCGCCCTGCTGCACCGCCCCGAGACCGTGGGTCAGGACCGCGTGGAGATCCTGCTGGGCCGGATCTCCACCCCGGCACGGCTCGCCGACATCCCGTCGGCCGAGGGGGCCGGACGGCCCGGTGAGGCCCGGCACGAGACGCTGGTCCTGGTGCCCCACCGGCAGATCACCGAACGCGGCTTCGCCGCCGCCGAGGACGGCTCACCGCTGCTCGCGATGGAGGTGATCCAGCAGGCGGTGACCGGCACCTCCGAGGTGCTCGGGGCGCTCCCGGACGAGCCGATCGCCCTGGCCGAAGGACGCTTCGACACCGACGACGAGGCCTACGCGGACACCGTACGCGCGGTCCTCGACAACGAGATCGGCACCGGCGAGGGCTCGAACTTCGTCATCAAACGCTCGTTCGTCACCAGCATCACCGGCTACTCCACACGCAGCGCGCTCAGCCTCTTCCGCCGGCTGCTCACCCGGGAGAGCGGCGCCTACTGGACGTTCATCGTGCACACCGGCACCCGCACCTTCGTCGGTGCCACACCGGAACGCCACGTCAGCCTGCGCGACGGCGTCGCCGCGATGACCCCGATCAGCGGCACCTACCGCTACCCGGCCACCGGACCGGTCCTGTCGGAGGTGATGGAGTTCCTCAGCGACGGCAAGGAGACCGACGAGCTGTACATGGTCCTCGACGAGGAACTCAAGATGATGGCCCGGGTCTGCCGGGGCGGCGGCCGGGTGAAGGGGCCGTACCTGAGGGAGATGTCCCGGCTCGCGCACACCGAGTACACCATCGAGGGGAACAGCGACCTCGACCCGCGGGACATCCTGCGGGAGACGATGTTCGCCCCCACCGTGACCGGCAGCCCGCTCGAGAACGCCTGCCGGGTGATTGCCCGCTACGAGCCCGGCGGTCGCGGGTACTACGGGGGAGTCGCCGCACTGATCGGCCGCGACGCCGCCGGCGCGCACACCATGGACTCGGCCATCCTCATCCGCACCGCCGACATCCGTTCCCCGGAGACCGGCGACACCGGACACGTCCGGGTCGGTGTGGGCGCCACCCTCGTCCGGCACTCCGACCCGGACGCCGAGGTCGCCGAGACCCGCACCAAGGCGGCGGGCGTCCTCGCGGCCCTCGGCGCCCAGGAGCGGCTCGACGCACACCCGCTGATCCAGGAGGCCCTGGAGGGACGCAACAAGACGATCGCGAACTTCTGGCTCAGCGGGGCGGAGCGGCGGGTACGGCCCCACCCGGTACTGGACGGCCGCCGGGCGCTGATCGTCGACGCCGAGGACACCTTCAGCGCGATGCTCGCCCACCAACTGCGCTCCATCGGGCTGACCGTGGAACTCGGCCGCTTCGACGCGGCCCACCGCTTCGGCGACCACGACCTCGTCGTCATGGGGCCCGGACCCGGTGACCCGCGCGAGAGCGACCATCCCAGGATGGCCCGGCTCACCTCCGCCATCGAGGAGTTGCTGGACCGCCGCATCCCCTTCCTGGCCGTATGCCTGAGCCATCAGCTGCTCAGCCGGCACCTCGGACTCGAAGTGCGGCGCCGGGACGTCCCGAACCAGGGCACCCAGCGCGAGATCGACCTGTTCGGCTCGCGCGAACGGGTCGGCTTCTACAACTCCTTCTCGGCCCGTGCCCGGACCGACAGGCTGGAGTGTCCCGGCATCGGCGAGGTGAGGGTCTGCCTCGACGCCGGCACGGGCGAGGTGCACGCCCTGCGCGGCCCGCACTTCGGCTCGGTGCAGTTCCACCTCGAATCCGTACTGACCCGGGACAGCGAGCGGGTCCTGGCCGAGCTGCTCGTACCGCTGATGGAGACCGCGGAGGTACTGAACGCATGAAAGCCACCATCTCCTGGTGGGACCTCACCGGGTCCGGCCAGACCATCGACTCCTTGCGGGTCTACCTGCGCGACGAGGGCGTCGAGCCGTGGACGGAGGTCCACGGCATGCGGTTGAAGTTCTGGATCTCCGACCGGGAGACCAACCGGTGGGGCGCCGTGATGCTGTGGGACTCGGACGCCGACCTGACGGCGCCGATGCCCCCGAACCGGGCCACCGAACTCATCGGACACCCACCGACCGTCCGGATGCTGACCGACGTGGAGGCCTTGGTCGAAGGCATCCACTCCGGCGGGCCGGCCGAGCGTGGCCTGGCCTTCGAAACCATCGGGAAGTCGTCGTGAACGCACCGCACCCCGCCATGACCACCGACGAGTTCACCGCCCCGCCCGCGGACCCGATGGAGCTGCTGCGGACCTGGTTCGACAGCGCGGTCGCGGACTCCGTCGTCCAGCCGGGCGCGCTGGCACTGGCCACCGTCGACCCCCGCGGCCGGATCTCCAACCGGATCGTCCAGGTCCTCCACGTGCGGGGGACGGGCCTGGTGTTCGCCAGCCACTCCGACAGCCGCAAGGGCCGCGAACTGGCCGTCACACCCTGGGCGTCCGGGCTCTTCTACTGGCGCGAGGCATCCCGCCAGGTGAGCGTGAGCGGACCGACCCGCCCCCTGCCCGCCGAGGAGTCCGAAGCCCTCTGGCACGCCCGGCCCGTCAGCACCCACCCGATGTCGGTGGCGGCGCACCAGAGCGCACCGCTGCCCGATGAGGAGGAACTGCGCGAGCGGGCCCGGGAACTGGGCCGGGACGGCTCGGCGCTGCCCCGCCCGGACCGCTGGATCGGCTACCTGCTGGAGCCGGCGTCGGTGGAGTTCTGGCAGTCCGACCCCGAGGACCGGCTGCACCGCAGGCTGCGTTACGAGCGCGACGGTTCCGGCTGGCTCACCAGCCGGCTCCAACCCTGACCCGCTCAAGAACCGGGAACTCGAGAGGAAGAAAGGCAAGTCGATGTGTGGAATCACGGGCTGGGTCTCGTTCGACCGGGATCTGACGCAGCAGCGCGCGCAACTGGACGCGATGACGGAGACCATGGCCTGCCGGGGACCGGACGCCGGCGGCGCCTGGCTCGACCGGCACGCGGTGCTCGGCCATCGCAGGCTGGCGGTCATCGACATCGAAGGCGGGACGCAGCCGATGGTGCTGCCCACCGACGACGGGCCGGTGGCGATCACCTACAGCGGTGAGGTCTACAACTACACCGAGCTCAGGAGCGAACTGCTGCGCCGCGGCCACCGCTTCGAGACCCGCAGCGACACCGAGGTCGTGCTCCACGGCTACGTGGAGTGGGGCGAGGCGGTCGCCGAGCGGCTCAACGGCATGTTCGCCTTCGCCGTCTGGGACTCACGGGTCGAGAAGCTGGTCATGATCCGCGACCGGATGGGCGTCAAGCCGCTCTACTACTACGCCACCGACGACGGCGTGATGTTCGGCTCCGAGCCGAAGGCCATCCTCGCCAACCCGCTCGCGGAACGTGCCGTCGACCTCGCCGGGCTGCGGGAGCTGGTCAGCTTCACCCAGACGCCGGGCAGCGCCGTGTGGTGCGGGATGAACGAGGTGGTCCCCGGCGGCCTGGTCACCGTCGACCGCTCGGGCCTGCGCGAGCACCGCTACTGGACGCTGCCCACCCGACCGCACACCGACGACCGGGAGACCACCGTCGCCACCGTGCGGGAGCTCCTCGAGGACATCGTCAGCCGCCAGCTGGTCTCCGACGTCCCCCGCTGCACCCTCCTCTCCGGCGGCCTCGACTCCAGCGTCATCACCGCGCTGGCCGCGGCCAAGCTGGGCCGGCCGGGCGAGCACGGCGAGGCCGGCGAGAAGGTCCGCAGCTTCGCGGTCGACTTCGTCGGCCGGGAGAACGACTTCGTCGCCGACGAACTGCGGGGCACCACGGACGCCCCGTACGCCCGGGAGGTGGCCGCGCACGTCGGCTCGCAGCACGAGTCCATCGTGCTCGACCACGCCTCGATCGCCGACCCGGACGTGCGCCGGGCCGTCATCACCGCCCGGGACAGCCCGCTCAGCCTCGGCGACATGGACGCCTCGCTGTACCTGCTGTTCAAGGCGATCCGGGAGCAGTCGACGGTCGCCCTGTCCGGCGAGTCCGCCGACGAGGTCTTCGGCGGGTACCGGTGGTTCCACCTGCCGGAGGTGCAGGCCGCCGAGACCTTCCCCTGGATGGCCGTGTTCGTCAGCGGCGCACGGGCCCAGGTGTCGGACCGGTTCAACGCCGACATCACCGCCGCCCTCGACCTGCCCTCCTACATCAAGGACCGGTACTCCGACGCGCTCCGCGAGGTGGAGCGGGCCGAGGGCGAGAGCGACCACGAGATGCGCATGCGGGAGCTGTGCTACCTGCACCTGACGCGCTTCGTGCGGATGCTCCTGGAGCGCAAGGACCGCATCAGCATGGCCGTCGGCCTGGAGGTCCGGGTCCCCTTCTGCGACCACCGCCTCGTCGAGTACGTCTACAACACCCCGTGGTCGCTGAAGACCTTCGACGGCCGGGAGAAGAGCCTGCTGCGCGCCGCGACCGCGGACCTGCTGCCCAAGTCGGTGCTGGAGCGGGTGAAGGCCCCCTACCCGGCCACGCTGGACCCGCACTACACCAGTTCGCTGCTCCAGCAGTCCAAGGAGCTCCTCACCACCGACGACCCGGTCTTCGACCTGGTCGACCGCGGCTGGCTGGAGAACATCACGCGGCAGGACCCGGCCACCATGCCGATCGACGTCCGCAACGGCATGGAGCGCGTGCTCGACCTGAGCACCTGGCTGGACATCTACCGGCCCGAACTCCGGCTCTGAGCGCCGGAGTTCCGGACGGTCCCGGAACACGTCGCCGCCTGCGTCCCGAGACGGGCGCGGGCGGCCGGCCGCCCGCCCCGCGGCGGCCCGCACCCGCACCACGGATCGAGGGAGACGAGATGGGAACGGAAAACGCCCGGTCGGAGGGCACCGACGCCGGCCTCGACCTGCGCGCCCGGCACCGGGCCGTCGTCGCGGACTACATGACCCGCAAGGGCGAGAACCGGCTGACGCGCTACCTGCTCTTCACCGAGGACGGCAGCGCCGGCCTGTACACCAGCGACACCGGCGAACCGGTCGTTTCGCAGGGACACGTGAAGCTCAAGGCCCACGGCGAGTGGTCGCTGCGCATGTTCCCGGACTGGGAGTGGAAGAACGTCGAGATCTTCGACACGCAGGACCCCAACAGGTTCTGGGTCGAGTGCGACGGCGAGGGGCAGATCCTGTACCCGGACTACCCGCCCGGCCACTACAGGAACCACTTCATCCACTCGTTCGAACTGGAGGACGGCAGGATCAGGCGGCAACGCGAGTTCATGAACCCGTTCCAGCAGCTGCGCGCGCTGGGCATCGAGGTACCGAAGATCAACCGCGGCGGCATCCCCACCTAGTCACCGGTCGTCATCGCGTCTCCACGGCACCGCCTCCACGTCGTCCGCACCACAGCGGTCGTCCGCACAGACAGCAAGGGCAACAGATGGCATCCCAGCTCAACCCGTACCTCGCCTTCGACGGCAACGCGCGTCAGGCCATGGAGTTCTACCAGGAGGTCCTCGGCGGCACGCTGGAACTGGGCACGTACGGCGACTTCGGGTCGGCGGAGATGCCCGACGACCCCGACAAGATCATGCACGCGACGCTCACCACACCCGACGGCTTCACGGTGATGGCGTGGGACGTCCCGGAGCGGGTCCCCTTCGACCCGGGCACCAACGTCGCCCTCTACCTCGGCGGCGACGACGCCCGCCTGCGGGAGTACTTCGAGAAGCTGTCCGCGGGCGGCACGGTGGCCCTGCCCCTCAGGGAGCAGATCTGGGGCGACGAGGCCGGCACGCTCGTGGACAGGTTCGGGATCACCTGGATGTGCAACATCAAGCAGCCGTCGTGACCGGCGGCTCCGTGTCCTGCCGCGGAACGGCCGCGGCCGGGTGGGCAGACCGGCAGACCGGGATGGAGAGGTCTCAATGACAGTCGACGTGCAGGCCACCCGAGACGTGGTCGACATCATCACCGGCGGATGGCGGGCGCAGGCGCTCTACACCGCGGTCAGACTCGGACTGCCCGACCACGTCGCGGCCGGCTGCGCCGACGACGCCGAACTCGCCAAGGCCACCGGCGCGAGCGAGCAGGGCGTCCACCGCCTGATGCGCCTGCTCGTGGCCCTGGGCGTCTTCGAGGGCAGCGACTCCCAGGGCTACCGCGGCACCCGCGTGAGCGCGGCACTCCTCGACGGCCCCCAGTCGCTGCGCGACATGTGCCTGCTGTACGGCGAGGAGTTCTACTCCGCCTGGGACCACGCCCACCACGCCATCAGCACGGAGAGCTCCGGCTTCGAAGTCGCCTACGGCCAGTCGTTCTACGACTACCTGGGCGAGCACCCGGCCACCGCCCGGCGGTTCCAGCTCACCATGAACGCCGCCAGCATGTTCTTCCACCAGGTGCCCGGGATCTTCGACTTCGCCGGCAAGAAGGTCGTGGACGTGGGCGGCGGCGGCGGACACCTGCTCGCCACGATCCTCGCCGCCACGCCGGACGCCACCGGCACGCTCTTCGACCGCGACCACATGATGCCCAAGGCACGCGAGCACCTGTCCGCCACCGTCGGCCCGGACCGTGCCGAGGCCGTCGGCGGCGACATGTTCGAGGGCGTCCCGGAGGGCGGGGACGTCTACATCCTGTGCCGCGTGCTGGCCGGCCACGACGACGAGGACGTCGTCGGTGTCTTCGAGCACTGCCGCCGGGCCATGGCAGGCCCCTCGTCCCGGCTGCTGATCCTCGACCGCTTCGTCGAGGACGAGAACTCCACCGTGCTCCCCGCGCTGTGGGACCTGCACCTGCTGGTGACCACGGGCGGCGAGCACCGCACCCTCGAACGGATCACGCGGCTGCTGGACCGGGCCGGGCTGTACGTCGAGAGCGCCGAGGACTTGCCGATGGAGACCACGGCCCTGATCGTCGCGCCGCGCACCCCGTAGCGGCACCGGGCACGGCCCGGCGGCGGGCCGCCCCTTCGAGCGGAGTACGAGCGGCAGCGCGAACAGGAGAGGTCACGTGCTCAAGCTGGCAACGATCGGCGTCTACGGCTTCGACGGCGATTCCCACCTCGAACGACTACGGCAGGCCGACGTACGCCTGCTGATCGACGTACGACAGCGCCGCGGGGTCCGCGGCCCCGACTACGCCTGGGCGAACTCCCTGCGGCTCCAGGCGGCCCTCGCCGAGGCCGGGATCGCCTACGAGCACCGCCGGGAGCTCGCCCCGACGACCGAGCTGCGGCAACTCCAGTACGCCGAGGACGACCGCCAAGGGGTGGGCAAACGCTCACGCCGTGAGCTCGCCGCCGAGTACACCCGCCGCTACACCGCCGAGATCCTCGAGCCGGCCGACCTGGACCCGGTCGTGGCCGCCCTGCCCGGCAACGGGACCGCGGCGCTCTTCTGCGTCGAGCGCGACCCCGAGGCGTGCCACCGGTCGCTGGTCGCCCGGCGGCTCGCCGAGGAATACGGCATCACCGTCGAACACCTGAGGCCCCTGTGATGAGCGACATGCGTCCGGCCGGCGCACCACGACCCCGGATCGCGGTCTTCGCCGGACCGACCGCGACGATCCTGAACACCCCGGACCTGGTCACGTCGAACAAGGCGCGCGCACGCCACGGCCTGCCGCTCCGGCCCGGCCGGTTCGACACCCTGCGGCCCCAACGGCTCGCCGCACCGGCGACGCTGTACGTCGAGGCGTTCAGCGCGCACCCGCTCGAACAGGACGCCGCCGGCCTCTACGCCCCGCCCGACGGCTGGCTCGACGAGGACGGCACGCTCCACGCCGAACGGCCGCCCGGCGACGCCAAGCCGGTCCACGTCGTCGAACTCGACCCCGCCGACGGCCTCTACCCCCTGCCCTACATGGGGAGACAGGCGGACGGTTCCGCCTGGGAGGAGACCTCGGCGGCGCCGTACGCGGCCCCGGCCGAGGCCCGCCAGACCTTCTACCCGGACGCCCGGCGCCTCTACGAGGAGATCGAGCGGTTCGGCCTCGCCGACCACGGCACCCCCGTCGAGCTGGGCTCCCTCGCCGACTTCGAGTTCTTCCGCGCGGCTCCCTCCGGCGGGTACACCACGGGTGCCGCATCCGAGCGTCTCGGGCAGGACTTCTTCGTCTACTACCCGTACCACCTGCAGAGCGAGCCCGGCCTCGCGCACCTGGCCCGGGCCACCAACCAGGTCCAGTCCGTCCTCGCCACCGGGGAGTTCACCGGCGTGCAGTGGCTGGAGGGGAGCCCGACCGTCGACGAGACCCTGTACTGGCTCGGCCTCCTGATCGACACCGGGGTGCCGCTCGTCGGACACGCCGCGCAGCGCCGCCACCAGTCACTGAGCGCAGACGGCGACCGCAACGTGGTGGACGGCGTCAAGTTCATCGCGTCGGGCGTCGCCCTGGACGAACGGGGCGAGAACCGCATCGGTGCCTGCGTGATCGTCGACGAACTCGTCTACTCCGCCCGGGACGTGACCAAGGTCGACGCCCGGCCGGGCGGTTACGAGGTCACCGGCGGCCACGGGGGAGTCGTCGCCGACCTCGGCGGCTACGGCCCCCCGCAGCTCACCTACCTCCCCGCCCGCAGGCACACCCACTGCTCGGAGGTGCGCCTCACGGTGCTCCCCGAGAGCGTGACCGGCGTCGCCGGAAGCCTGGGCGCCGGCATCACCCCGGTCGACGTCCGCACCAAGGACGCCGACGGGCTCGTGCCCTCCGCCATGCCGCACGTCTCGATCACCAAGTACAGCCGGTACGCGGCGACCGGCACCGGAACCGACGACCCGCCCGTCGCCGAGGAGGAGGTCGAGATCCTCGCGCGGATCGACGCCAACCTCTCCCGCTCCCCGCTCTCCGGGTTCGTCTGCGAGGGCATGTCGCCGTTCGGGATGGCGGACCCGACGAAGAACGCCGCGCTGAGCGTCGCCGTCTTCGCCGGCATGCCGGTGGTCCGCACCGGACGCGGCACCACCGGGGGCATGGCGTACCGCACCGACCCGGCGTTCGTCTCCGGCAACAACCTGACGGCCACCAAGGCGCGCATGCTCCTCATGGCCGCGCTGCTCAGGTTCGGCGCCCTGCCCCCGGCCGCGGACCCGTTCGACCCGACCCCCGACGAACGAGCGGCCACCGAGAAGGCGGTCGCCCAGTACCAGGCCCTCTTCGACACGCACTGAACCGGACGGGAACCCATGGGCATGTACGAGTACGTGGTGGCCGACGTCTTCACCGACGTCCCGCTCGAAGGCAACCCCACCGCGGTCTTCACGGACGCCTCCGGCCTCTCCCCCGAGCGCATGCAGCAGATCGCGCGGGAGATGCACCTGTCGGAGACGGTCTTCGTCCTCCCCCCGGAGAACGACGGCGACGTACGGGTCCGCATCTTCACCCCCGTCAACGAACTGCCCTTCGCCGGGCATCCGACCCTCGGCACGGCCGTGGTGCTCGGCGAGTCGCACGAGGCGAAGGAGCTCCGGATGGAGACCGCCAGGGGAACCGTGGCGTTCGAACTGGAGCGGGACGGCGACGGCCGCACCGTCGCCGCCGGCATGTGGCAGCCCCTCCCGGTCTGGGAACCCTACGACCGGGAGGAGGAACTCCTCACCGCCCTCGACCTGGTGGACACCGGCAGCATCCTGCCCGTCGAGGTGTACGACAACGGACCCCGGCACGTGTTCGTCGGCCTGGACGGCGTGCCCGCCCTCTCCGCGCTCGAGCCGGACCAGCGCGTCCTCGCGAGGCTGCCCGACATGGCGGCCAACTGCTTCGCGGGCTCCGGGACCCAGTGGCGGCTGCGCATGTTCTCGCCCGCCTACGGGGTGGTGGAGGACGCCGCCACCGGCTCCGCCGCGGGAGCGATCGCGGTACACTTGGCCCGCTACGGACTGGTCCCCTTCGGGGAGTGGATCGAGATCCGTCAGGGGGTCGAGATGGGCCGTCCTTCGACGATGCGCGCTCGCGCGACGGGGACGCCGGAGCGGATCGAATCGGTCCAAGTGGCCGGAGCCGCCGTCGTTGTCGCCCGGGGCACGCTGTACGCGTGACCACCGGGACGTACGAGTGACCGATCCACCGAGGAAGGGCCGCCACGCGTGTCCAGCAGAGCACCGTCCCCCGACCACCCCGCCGGACGGCCGGCCGTCCGGCGCCCCACCGAGGGGCGGGTGGCCTGATGAGGGCCGAGGACGACGGTCTGTTCGCGTTACCCGAACCGGACGACGCTCCGCCCCACCCGCCCGGGACGGCCACCGAGCCCGAACGGCCGGGCGCCCCGCTGGCCGTACGGATGCGGCCCCGGTCGCTCGCCGAGGTCGTCGGCCAGGCGCACCTGCTGCGCCCCGGCGCACCCTTGCGGCGGCTGGCCGAGGGCGGCGAGGCCGCATCGGTGCTGCTGTACGGCCCGCCCGGCACGGGGAAGACCACCCTGGCGCGCCTGATGGCCGCCGTCGCCGCCCGCCAGTTCGTCGCCCTCTCGGCGCTGACCAGCGGCGTCAAGGAACTGCGCGATGTGATGAACGAGGCGCGCCGCCGCCGCGACCGCCAGGGCCGGCGGACCGTCCTGTTCATCGACGAGGTGCACCGCTTCTCCAAGACCCAGCAGGACGCGCTGCTCGGAGCAGTCGAGGACGGGCTGGTCCTGCTCGTCGCCGCCACCACGGAGAACCCGTCGTTCTCCGTGGTCTCCCCGCTGCTCTCCCGCCTGCTGGTCCTGCAGCTCCAGCCCCTGACCGAGGACGACGTCCGCGAACTGCTGCGCCGGGCGGTGAAGGACGAGCGCGGCCTCGACGGCGCGGTCACCATGACACCCGGCGCCGAGGACGCCCTGGTGCGCCTCGCGGCCGGTGACGCCCGGAGCGCACTGACCGCACTGGAGGCGAGCGCCGACGGGGTGACGGGCACCGGCGGCACCGAGGTCGACGTCCCGGCGGTGGAGCGCGCCGTCGCCGGGACCACGGTGCGCTACGACCGGCAGGGCGACCAGCACCACGACGTCGTCAGCGCGTTCATCAAGTCGATCCGCGGCTCGGACCCCGACGCGGCGCTGCACTACCTGGCCCGCATGCTCGTCGCCGGCGAGGACCCGCGCTTCATCGCGCGGCGCCTGGTGGTGCACGCGAGCGAGGACGTCGGACTTGCCGACCCCACGGCCCTCCAGGCCGCCGTCGCCGCGGCCCAGACGGTCCAGCTCATCGGCATGCCCGAGGCCCGCCTGGCCCTAGCCCAGGCGACCGTGCACCTGGCCGTGGCACCGAAGTCGAACTCGGTGATCGTCGGGATCGACGAGGCCATGTCCGACGTCCGGGCCGGCGCCGTCGGCGAGATCCCCGCACACCTGCGTTACAGCCGCTACACGGGCGCCAGGGAACTGGGCAACGGGATCGGCTACCGCTACCCGCACCGTGTCCCCGAGGGAGTCCTGGCGCAGCAGTACCCGCCGGACGACCTCGTGGACAGGGACTACTACCGTCCCACACGGCACGGCGGGGAGCGCGACCTGCACGAGCGCCTCACCAGACTCCGCCGCACCGTCCGGGGCGAGGAGCGGTAACGCCGGGCGGGCGCGGCACGCGCCGCGCACACCGCGGCGCCGGCCTCACGGGTGTGAGGCCGGCGCCGTGGTGCGTCGCGCGGCAGGCGGGTGACCGCCCGCCCGCTGCCCGTACCGGTCCGGCGGGCAGCGGGGGAGACGGGGTCACGTCACGCGACGGCGGTGCCCTCGAGCTCGATCATCTGACCGGGGATCGCCAGCCGCGTCACACCGAGCATGGTGGTGGTCGGCGCGACGCCGGCCGCTCCCAGGCGGCCCGCCAGCACACCGTAGTGCTGGAAGAGCAGGTCCACGTCGGTCGTGTAGACGTTCAGCCGGACGAGGTTGGAGAGGGTCATGCCCGCCTCGGCGAGCACCGCCTCGATGTTGTCGACGGCCAGCGCCAGCTGCGCCGCCATGTCACCGTCGTGCTCGGGCTTGCCTTCCTTGCTCATCGCCGTCTGGCCCGAGATGTACAGGGTGCGCGAGTGCCCGGAGACGACCTCGCCCTGGTTGAAGCCCATCTCGACCGACCACGACACCGGGTTGACCGCGTTACGTTCCATTACCGCACCTGCTCCATTCGGTTCACTGACACTACGCACGCCCATCGCGTCGGCGACCGCCGCGCTCTGACGTCGTGCGATGAACCCTGCCAAGAAAACGTGACACCCTTGGTCATGTATTTCGTTAGGGTTTTCCCATGCGAGCCGACCGGTTGGTGTCCCTGGTGCTGCTCCTGCGTCAGCGGGGCCGGATGACCGCGGAGACACTCGCCCGAGAGCTGGAAGTGTCGACCAGGACGGTGCTGCGCGACATAGAGGCGCTCTCCGCGGCGGGCGTCCCGGTCTACGCGGAGCGCGGGCGGCACGGAGGGTTCGCGCTGCTGCCGGACTTCCAGACGGCGCTCACCGGCCTGAACCACGACGAGGCGCTCGCCCTCGTGGTCGCCGGCTCACGGCGCGGCGCGCAGCTGTTCGGGCTGGGGTCGGCGCTCGCCTCGGCCGTGCTGAAAGTGGTCGACGCGCTGCCCGAAGGGCTGCGGGACACCGCCGCCGGAGCGGCGCAGCGGCTGCTCGTCGACCCGGAGACCGATCTCCTCTCGCGCCGCGTGGCCCCCGAGGAGCTTCCCGACTCCCTCGCCGCCGAGGTCCGGCGCGCGGTGTTCGCCGGGCACCGACTGCGCATCTACTACGAGGCCGTGGGCCAGCCCCCGAAGTGGCGCACGGTGGACCCGATCGGTCTGGTCACCGTCAGGGACCAGGGCTACCTGCTGGCCAAGCGGGGCACCGAGGACCGCACCTACCGGCTGAGCCGGGTGCTGGCCGCCGAGGAGCTCGACGAACCCGCGCAGCGTCCGGAAACGGTCGACCTGGACCGGGCCTGGCGCGACCGCAACATGCGGTTCCGGACCGGCGGCGACACCACCGCCGTGGTGGTCCGCGTGGACCCCGCGCGCCGGGAGCACCTGGTCGCCACCGCCCTGGCGGTCCGCTCCGAGGAGACCGACGGGGACGGCCGGCTCCGGCTCCACGTCGTCTTCCAGGACGCCCGGCACGCCGAGTGGGCGCTGTGGCAGCACGCCATGTACGCGGAGGTCGAGTCCCCGCAGTGGCTGCGCACCACCCTGCACCGCCGCGCTACGGTGATCGCGGCCCGCTACGGACCCCCTGCCTGAACGCTCCGCCGGCCCCGCGAAGCCCGAGCCGCGGGACGTCCACGCTCTCCGTCGCAGCCCGGCCCGGCGCCGACCCGCCATATTCCAGCGGCAGTAGGGCTTCGGCGGTTGTCTTGAATGTGGAGGGGAGGCAGAAGCAGGTGTACCCGCACAGTTCTCATGGCGGCTCTGGCCGGATAACGCCTCCGGGGATCACTCCCTCATCAGCCAGACTTGTCGCCTCACGCCCCATGCGCACCGCTGCTGCGGTGGCCCGTGCCCGGGAGGCCCCTGATGACGTCAGACACGAGGCCGGACGAAGACGGGGCGGTGACCCCGCCCGGAAGGCAACGGCCTCCCGGTGACCGTGTCGCGCTGCGCGGCGACCTGCGGGCCGCCCTGCCCGACGCCACCGCGGCGGTGGTGGTCACCGTGCTCGTGTTCGCCCTCCTGTGGGCGCGCATGGAGTCGGGTGCTTCGGACACCGTCGCGGTCATGCCGTTCATGGACGACCCCGGCACCTACTGGATGTACCTGCTCAGCCAGGCGTTCGGCTGGTCGGGGCTGCTGTGGGCCTGGGGCACGGTCATGCTCGGTCTGCTGCTGTCGGGACCGCGCCCCGCCCGGCTGCCGGTCTCTCGGCAGGTACTGGAGCGCTGGCACCGCACCACGAGCCTGACGACCATGGCGCTGATGTTCGCGCACGCGCTGATGTTCGCGGCGGAACTCGTACGCTACGAGACGAAGGTGGACTGGGCGCAGCGGTTGTGGGTGGCCTTCGCCGACAGCTTCGTGCCCGGCTGGTACGACTCCGGCACCGGCGAGATCGCCATCCCGCTCGGACAGGGGGCCCTGTACCTGGCGATTCCGCTGGGACTGCTGTTCTACGTCCGGCACCGCATTGGCGCGAACACCTGGCGGCGGCTGCACCGGTTCGTGATCGTCGTGTACGTGCTGAGCGTGTGGCACACGCTGCTGTACGGAACCAACGTCTGGTACGGGGAGTGGCCGCGCACCGTCCTGTGGCTGCTGCAACTCCCGGTTGCGGCACTGCTGTTGCTGCGTCTACTGAGACCGGCCCGGCGGGCCGAACGGCTGGGCTCCCCCGGTGGGGGCGCGGCCCGGCCGGACTGGTGGGTGCGGGCGGCGGGACGGGCCGCCGTAGCGGCCGTCGTCGTCGGGCTGGTCGTCGTGGTGGTGTCGGGCCGTGACGGCGGACGGGACCGCCCGGACCACCCGCCCGTGACGGCCCCTCACGCCCAGGAGACGGACTGACGGCCGGTACGGCGCCCCGGGATGGGATGATGGCCGACGACAGGGCGACGGCGGAACGAGGAAGCCGGTGTGAATCCGGCGCGGTCCCGCCACTGTGATCGGCGAGCGAGTTCCGACAGGCCACTGCCCGGCAGCGGGTGGGAAGGGCGGGACGAGCATCGACCCGAGAGCCAGGAGACTCACGCGGTCGCCTCCTCGACGACCACCGGGGCGGATCTCCCCGGAGAGAGGGACGGCACCGCGTGCCCGCAACGCCCACCGGACGAACGATGGACGACAAGAGGCCCGCAACGGCCACCGACCCCGTGCCGTGCCGCATCGTCGTCTGCCGCGACTGCTGCTGCGGCAGCCCCAAGGTGACCGGCGTCGACCACACAGCTCAGACCGAACGCCTGCGCGCCGCGGCACCGGTACGTGTCTCCGACTGCCTCGACGCCTGCGAACACGCCAACGTCGTCGTCGTACAGCCCTCCGCCGAAGGCCGCGCCGCCGGCGCCCGGCCCGTCTGGCTCGGACTGGTCAACGACCCGGACGCGACCGAGGACATCGCCGCCTGGGCACGCGCCGGCGGACCGGGCGTCGCACCCCGGCCGGACATCCTCGACCTGTACGCCATCACGCCGCCACGACGGCGTACGGCCTCCTGACCGTACGGACGCGCACGGTGGTGGTGTGAGCGCGCCGGGCGTGACCGGTCCGGCTGCTGCTTCACGCCGGCTGCCAGACCTGGGACAGGTGCCCCGCAGCTACTCGAACCGTTGCGGAGTCAGCCCCATCGAGTACTCCTCCGGCCGGCGGAGCACGCGCCGGCTCAACTACGGCGGCGACCGGCAGGCCAACGCCGCCCTGCACCGCATCGTCATTACCCGCCTGCGCCACGACCCGCACACCCAGACGTACGGCAGGGGCTCGCACGCGGCAGCGTCGCGATCACCCGGGTCCGACTGCGTGCGCGCGGACTGCCGTGCCTTTCCAGTAGTCCTACAGCGGTGCTCACTCGGCCGTTGAGGCCAGAAGGCACGGCAATCCGCTACTTCACCGGGCTGACCCGCTTGCTCGAACTCAGAGCAGGTCACGCTCCATCAGGTCGTCCGCTTCCTCCCAGGTGACGAAGGAGCACGCTCCGGTATTCAGGTCGACGGCCACGGGCAGGTTCCCGCCGAGTTGCATGTCCTGACGTCCGTGATCGAGGTACTCGACATGGTCGTAGGGAGCGATGAACCGTCCCTTGTCCGTGAAGCAGTACTCGGGAATGATCCTCACGTTGGAGGACAGCCCCCATGCTCTGCTTTCCTCCGTGAGGAACTCCGCGGCCCTGCGCTCGGCTTCTTCCGGGTCGAGCATGTCAGTTGGTCCTCATCACGTAGTAGTCGCGGTATCTCTTGTGCGCCGGATTGGCCTTGCCCGACTGGAAGTCGAGGAAGACCACCTTTCCATCGATGTTCGCGACATTGAAGTAGTGGCCCACGCCCTTCCTCGGCCATGCTCCTATGATCGCCCGGGCACCGGGTCCCCAGCGCAGCATGTCGCTCACGATGACGTTGAGACCGCCGACCTTCCGGAACGGTAGCCCCGTCATCGCTGACACCTCGGCCCGCGTCAGCGGGCGGTCTGCTCCGGACACCCCGTTCGGATTCCGGCCGGCCATGAGGTCGTCGCCGGCGGTCGCACACAGTCCGCAGTTCCTCCGGCCGCCCTCCGGGTTGATGCGGCTCATGGACGACGGGGTCTCCGGTGTGTAGTAGGGGAGTCCGAACCGCGTCGAACTCGGTTCCCCGTAGTAGCGCCCCCCGCCCGGCTCGACCGCGGCTCTGCGCCATCCCGTCAGGCCGCCGATTCCGACGAGGGCGATCTGCTGGGTCAGTTCCTCGGCGGCTTCGGCGTACAGGTCGGCGAGGGCGTCGCAGCCCTGCTGGCGGAGCATGTATTCGGCGCGGTAGAGGCGGTAGGCGGGGCGGACGGGGAGGTACTTGTCGACGAAGGCGCCGGCGCCGCCGTTCTCGCCGGTGAATGCGTCGTGCAGGTCCCCGGCGAGGACGAAGGGGGACTTGAAGACGTCGACGAACGCGTCGCCGAAGATGCCCGCGGCTTCGCCGAGGCTGTCGACGCGGTCGTTGTTCGGGTCGTCGGGGGTCAGTCCGCTGGGGTCGGTCAGGAGGGTGGGGACGTTGTCGGCGTAGGCGTAGGGCGATATGTACGGCGTGGTCCGGGCGCGGGTGGCGGGGTCGGGTCGGGTGAAGCGGCCGGTGGCGGTGTTGTACTGGCGGGCGTGGAGGTCGAGGTTGCCGGTGGTGGTTTCGTAGCGGGCGCCGGTGTAGGAGGGAGGGCTTGCGGGGGCGCCGCCGGTGACGGTGCCCAGGACCCGGGTGCCGAACGGGTCGTAGGCCCAGCGCTGGTAGAGGGTGCCGGTGCCGTTGGTGACGTCGACCGGTGAGCCCTGGGTGTCGTGGTGGTAGAAGAAGAGCGCACCTGTGCCGGTCTCGACGGAGGTGGGCTGGCCGAGGGGGTCGTAGCGGAAGGACTGCTTGATGGTCCAGGCGCTGTCGTATTCGGTGGCCAGGACCGGCAGCGGGGCGTTGGGGTCCCACTGGGTGCGGTGGGTGACCGCGCCGTCCTTGAGGGTGGCGACCTGGTTGCCGCTGGCATCGTGGTCGTAGGTGTAGGCGGTGCCGCCGACGGTGGCGGCGGAGATCTGCCCGGCCAGGTCGTAGGTGTAGGTGTCGGCGCCCTTCTTGGTCTGGTTGCCTTCGGCGTCGTAGTCGTAGGCGGTGGTCGTGGTGCCGGTGGTGGTGGAGGTGAGCTGGTCGGCCGCGTCGTAGGTGTAACTGGTGGAGGTGGTGCCGAGGGTGGAGGTCAGGCGGTTGCCGACCTCGTCGTAGGTGTAGGACGTGGCGCGGCTCGCGGCGCAGCCGGCGACCCAGGGCTGGGGGAAGCAGCCGGAGGTGAGGCGGCCTGCGGTGTCGTAGGTGAGGTCGTAGCCGGTCGTGCCGACGTTGGCGCGGGTGATGTCGACGTGGGTGGGCAGGCCCGCGGGGGAGAGGGTGTGCGCGGTCTTGGTGACCGTGGTGCCGGCCTTGGCGGAGGTGACGGCGGTGAGGCGGCCGGCCCGGTCGTAGGCGCGGTCCTCGGTCTCGGTGTTGGGCAGCGCGGACTTGGTGAGGTTGCCGGCCGGGTCCCAGGTGTACGTGGTGGTCTTGCCGTCGGCCAGCATCGTGGCGGTGCGGCCGTCGTTGTCGTACGTGTACGTGATCGTGTTGCCGTCGGAGTACTTGCGGGTGAGCATCTGCCCGGCGGCGTCGTAGGTGTAGGCGAAGCCGCGGGTCTTGGTGAGGTTGCCGACCGCGTCGTAGACGAAGTCCTCGGAGATCTTCGAATTGGCGCGGGCGGTCAGCTGTCCGGCGTCGTCGTATCCGAACGTCGCGTCGGGGGTGGCGTCGGAGTGGTCGACCTTGGTGAGCAGGCCGCGCGGGTCGTAGAGGTAGCCGGTGGATCCGCGGGGCGTGGTCTTTTTGGTGAGGTTGCCGGCGGCGTCGTAGGCGTAGGTGGTCTCCCGCTTCAGCGGGTCGGTGACCGAGGTGAGGCGGCGGGCCGCGTCGTAGCCGTATGTGGTGACGTGCCCGTTGGCGTCGGTGCGCTCCGTGACGTTGCCCACCGTGTCGTAGCCGTACGTGGTGACTGCACCGCCCGGAGCGGTGACTTCGGTCAGCCGGTCCAGCTTGTCGTAGCCGTAGGCGGTGCCGCGCTTGTCGGCGTCCGTCTGCTTGACGACGTTGTTCACGGCGTCATAGGCGGTGGTGGTCACGCCGCCGAGCGGGTCGGTGACCGTGGTGGGGTTGCCGGCCGGGTCGTAGCCGTAGGTGGTCGTGTACGGGGCCGGGTCTGCGCCGGTGGTGTTGCCGCGCGGGTCGACAGCGGTGGCCTGGCGGCCGTCGGCGTCGTAGGTCCAGCTCTCCTTGTGGCCGAGCGGGGAGGTGCGGCTGAGCAGGTTGCCGTCGGCGTCGTAGGCGTTGGTGGTGGTCTTGCCCAGCTGATTGGTGCTGCTGGTCAGCCGGTTGTTCTTGTCGTAGACGGAGGTGACCGTCTCGCCTGCGGCATCGGTGATCTTGGTGACGTTGTCGTTGGCGTCGTAGGTGTAGCTGGTGGTGTGGTCCAGCGGGTCGGTGACCGTGAGGGGCCGGTTGACGGCGTCGTAGGTCGTGGTGGTGGACGCGCCGGTCGGGCCGGTGACCTCGATGGTGTTGCCGGCCGCGTCGTAGGTGTAACTCGTGGTGTGGGCGGCCGGGTCTGCGCCGGTGGCGTTGCCGCGCGGCGAGACGCTGCTCAGCAGGCGTCCCACTGTGTCGTAGGTGTAGGTGGTCTTGCCGCCGGTCGCGTCGGTCTGGGAGGACAGGCGTCCGCTCGCGTCGTAGGTGCGGGTGACGGAGTTGCCGGACGGGTCGGTGGTCCGGGTCAGGTGCCCGGCGTCGTCGTAGGCGAATGTGGTGGTGTCGCCCGCCGGGTTCTTTGCCGACGTCAGTTGCTCGGCCCCGTTGTACTCGTAGGTTGTGGTGCGGCCCAGCGGATCGGTGGCCGAGCTGAGCAGGCCGCGGCCGTCGTAGGCGTACGTCGTGGTGAAGTCGGCCGGGTCGGCGCCGGTGACGTTGCCGCGCGGGTCCGTCTTCGTCAGGATCCGGCCGGCCTTGTCGTAGGTGAACGTCGTCTTCTCACCCAGCGGCGTGGTGACCGAGATCCGGTTGCCGGCCGTGTCGTAGCCGTAGACGGTGACCTTGCCGCGCGGGGTCGTCACGGTCTCCAGCGAACCGAGCGGGGTGTACGTGTAGGCGGTTCTGCCGCCCAGCGGGTCCGTGGTCGACGTCAGCTGGTTCGACGTGTTGTAGGTGTATGTCGTCTTGTTCTTGCGGCCGTCGGTGTGGCTGGTGATGTTGCCCGCGCTGTCGTAGGTCCAGCTTTCCGTGTAGCCGAGGGCCGAGGGGGCGCTGCGGGTGAGCATCCGCCCGGCGCTGTCGTACGTCATCTCCGTGGTGTTGCCGCGCTGGTCGGTGATGGCGACGGGCCGCAGGTGACGGTCGTAGTCGTAGGTGATGCTCTTGCCGTACGGGTCGATCGTCTCCATCAGGACGTTGCCGGCGTACACATCGGTCCACACGCCACCGTCGGGCGCCGTGGTGTGCGACTCGTTCTTGCCGTCCCAGGTGAACGTGGTGGTCTTGTCGTTCGGGTCGGTCTGGGACGTGATGCGGCCCGCGGAGTCGTAGACGTTGGTGACCTCGCCACCCGCCGGGTCGGTGTAGGAGGACAGCCGCTTGTTCGCGTCGTAGGCGTACGACGACGTCCGGCCGGCCGGGTCGGTCACCGAGGTCAGCAGACCGCCGGTGTAGCCGTACGAGACCGACGTACCGTCCGGCAGGCCCACCTTGGACAGCAGCCCGTCGGCACCGGGCGTGAACGTGGTGGTGCGGCCGGCGGCGTCCTTGACGGAGGTGAGCGTGCCGGACGCGTACGTCAAGGTCAGTCCCTTGCCGGCTCTGTCGACCACGGACGTGAGCCGGCCGCTGCTGTTGAACGTCCGCTGGGTGTGGTCCGGCGTGGTGATCGTATAAGTGCTGGTGCCCTTGACCAGCTTGGCCGCCGACCCGGCCGGGGCGGCGTACGTGCCGTCACTGTTCTGTGTGAAGACGAACGACGCCCCGTCGTCCGTCCGGTAGGTCACCTTCCCCGTCGCCGCGGTCAGCTCGGCGTCGAACGGCGTCGCCCAGCCGCGCCCCAGCAGACCGACGGCACTTGAGTCGGAGCGGTAGGTACGCTCCAGGGTCAGCGGCACACCGGGGCTCACCAGGGAGGCGTCAGTGAGCTGTTCGAAGAACATGCCGGTCGCCGTGTTGACCGGGTCGGCGCGGTGCGCCTGGGCGTAACAGGTACAGATTCCCGCCTGCGCACCGGGGATCACCGGAGTGTAGAACGCCTCCACGAGCGGCGAGGTGGTGCCGCCCGGACTCGACGTCCCGTCGGCGCTGTTGAGGAAGACCCAGGCGTAGTACTCCTTGCCGTCCTCGAGGATTCCGCCCAGCGTGCTGCCGGCCCACCAGAAACACTGGTCCGTGGGATAGGAGTTGCTCGCCCACCAGTCGTAGCACCAGGCCCCGGTGCCCGGGGTGTCGCCGCTGGGATCGTCCGTGGACTTCTTGATCTCCTGCTGTACGACGGGGGAGCCGCCCTCGTCCAGGACGTACAGCCACATCCCGGTATACGCATCTCCCCGCTTGGGCAGCTTCACCTGCCCGCCGATCGACAGCATCCCCGGATACGCGGTGGCCCAGGAAGACACCCACGTCGGGTTCTCCGCCGCCGCCGCGAGAGGCTGCGAAGCCACCTTCGACTCGGCGGCGGGCCCGCGTTCTACGCGGTTCACGTCCGGTCGGCTGTGGGGCTTCCCCTTGGACATCCGCCCCGACGCGTTCATGTAGTCGCGCATCGGCGACCGTTCGTGCCGGTCCTCGCCGACCTGCTTGCGGCGCTCGGCCAGCGTCATGGCCTTGGGGGGCTTGGGCAGGTCGGCGGCTGTCCGGGCCTGCGCGGGTGTGATGGCCGTGGTGACCGCGGAGTGGGGCCGGTCCGCGGGCGACGCCCAGGAGGGGATGACCCCCGCTGGTGCCAGCAGAGCCAGGGCCAGAACGACCGTGACAAGTCTTCGCGCTTGTGTGCGCACAGTGCATCACCTGTGGGTCAGGAGTGAAGAGAGGTCGCGGTGATGCATGATCAGAAAAAATCTCGAACTAACGTGCCGTGGAAAGCGGGGCCGAAACGCGACGGAGTTCCCCACTCGCCCTGGCCATGAGACTGCAGGCTGAGCGGACGGAGGGCTCCGCCTGGCCGCGCGTTTTGGCGCGAAGGTGATCCAGAGCGCGAGGTGGCGCGGGTGAACGGACCCTTGACGGTGAGCCAAGGAAAGGCAGCGGACCCGGAAACGGAAGAACGGGCTGCCTGAGCGGGCACTACCTGTTCGTGCACGGCTGTCTGTCCATGCCGGTCACGAGTGAACGAGGAGTCAATTCCTTGTCAGCCCGTCCAGGCCGGGTCGGGCACTGGTTCGGACGGAGCCATCCGGCTGAGGTCGGGACGTGCCGGTGCGCCGGGATCGATGGGACGGTTGCGCGATGCCGTCCCGGGCGACGAGGACGCGGTGGCCCAGTCTTCCATCTGGTCGGACTGGTTGCCCGCGCCCCCGCGCCTCCGCGCTATCGGGGCGTCCGTGAGACGTGAGAGGGTCCGGGGCGTGAGCGAGACAACGTGACCCTTGTCCCCGATGATCCCTACGTCCTGCGCAAGGGCGTGGCCTGGTGCGACGTGCCAGGAGAAGTAGTGGGCCGGTCCGGCGTGACGGCCTGGCGCGGACTGCGGGACTGGACCGCGGCCGGAGTCTGGCCGCGCCTGCAGTCGTCCCTGCTGACCGGGATGCATCGTGCCGACCTGCTGGAACTGGACGACTGCTCTATGGACGGAATGAATGTCAGGCCCTCAAAGGGGGGATCACGTCGGCCCCTCTCCGGTGAGATGGCCGGGAAGTGCCCGCCGCCCGGGCGGACTGCCGGTCGCCTGTGCGGGCGGCGGGAGTCCCGGATCAGTAGCCGTAGATCATCTTGTAGGCGACCTCGGGGAGGAACTGGCCGGCCGTGGAGCCGGTTCCGACACCGCAGTTGCCGTCGGACTCGCCCGGGGTTTTGATCCACAGGAGCATCTCGGCGCCTCCGCCCGTCCGGGTGGGCGTGCCGATGCGGCGGCCGGAGGGGTTGCACCACTGGCCGTTGGAGCCGTTGCCGTTGCGACTGGTGTCCACGACGAACGGCTTGGTGTAGCCGTAGCGGGCGGACAGTTCGTTGTTGACGGCGTTGCCGTAGGCGGTGTTCTCGGCGGTGGTGATGTAGTTGGAGACGTTGAGCGAGAAGCCGTGGGCCTGCCGGAGGCCGGCTTCGTGGAGGCGCCGGGCCATGGTCGCCGCGTCGGCCCAGCGCGGGTTGCCGGCGTCCATGTAGACCCAGGTGTTGGGGGCTTGGCGGTTGAACTCGGCGAGGGCACCGGTGAGCATGGCCTCGCGTTCGTCGATCTGGGCCTGCGTCATACAGCCGTAGTCTCCGAGGGAGTCCGGTTCGAGGATGACGACCGCAGGGCGGGCCGCGATGCCTCCGGCGAACTGAGCGATCCAGCCGGCGTAGGCGGACGGCGAGGCGGCTCCGCCGGCGGAGTGCCCGCCGCAGTAGTCACGGTGGTAGATGTTGTAGGCGACCAGGATGGGCAGCTTGTCCCGGTGGTCCGCCGCTCCGACGTAGGCACCTGTCGCGGTGCTGATGGTGCCGCTCCAGGAGCCGAACCAGCGGGCCATCGGTGTGTTGGCGATGGAGGCGTTGATCGCGGCGGCCCGGCCGTCGCCGGGGTTGGCGGCCGCCCACCGCCTCGCGCTCGAGTCGGGGTCCACGTAGAACCCGTTGGTCATGGTGGTGGGGTCGGCCGCGTGGGCGGAGGGTGCGGCGGCGAACGCCAGCGGCAGAGCACAGAGCGCTGCCGAGGCCCAGGTCCGCCAGGCCGCCGACGCGATGGTGTCCTCGGGCATGCGGGACGCCGGCTACCGGTACGTGGTGGTCGACGACTGCTGGTTCGACCCGCAGCGTGACGCGCAGGGCAACCTGCGGGCCAACCCGACGAAGTTCCCGAGCGGGATGAAGGCCCTCGGGGACTACATCCACAGCAAGGGCCTGAAGTTCGGCATCTACCAGGTGCCGGGCGAGCGCACCTGCGCGCAGACCGTGGGCACTTACCCGGGCGCCACGGGCAGCAGGGGCCACGAGGTCCAGGACGCCGCCACGTTCGCCACATGGGGGGTCGACTACCTCAAGTACGACTGGTGTTCATCGAGCGGCACGCGTGACGAGCAGGTCGCGCGGTTCAAGCTGATGCGTGATGCCTTGCGCGCCACCGGTCGGCCGATCGTCTACAGCATCAACCCTCAACAGCTTCCACGCCATCACGGGGTCCACGTACAACTGGGGCGAGGTTGCCGACCTGTGGCGGACGACCGAGGACCTGCTCGACATCTGGCAGAACGGCAACACCAACAGCTACCCGATGGGCGTCGGCAACGTCCTGGACGTCAATGCGCCGCTGGCCGCACAGTCCGGCCCGGGGCACTGGAACGACCCCGACATGCTGGTCGTCGGCCGCCCCGGCCTGTCACTGACCGAGTCCCGCTCCCACTTCGCCCTCGCGGTCACCTCCGTCGCGCCCGGGTTCGTGGCCACCGAACGGCAGACGGGGAAGTTGTCCGGCCCGGAAGGAGAACGTCTGCGCGCGGAGAGCCCCTTCGGGCGCGTCGGCACCCCGGAAGAGGTCGCCGCCACGGTGCATTTCCTCGCCTCCCCGGCCGCGGCATGGGCCTCGGGAACCATCGTCGACCTCAACGGCGCGTCTCACCTGCGCACTTGACACCCAACCGCGCGAGAGAAGAACGGCGCGCGTGTGGGGCCCCGCCCACGCAGGGGACCAGCTCGGCCTGGAGGTGACGGTGCGCGGGAAACTGGAACCGCTGAGAACGAAGATGGCCGAGCTCGTCGATCGCGGCGGTACGGGCCCACGGCGAACGCAGCCTGACTCACCCCGCCGTCGTCGCCCTCGACCGACTCGGCATGACCGCTGCCCGAGCGACAGAGGTTGTCGCGCTCGGAGGTCCTGGGGCCGGCCTCGGCCGCACTCCGTGCCGCCGAGGCCGATCACCTCCCGCTCGAGCCGGCCGGCATCGGACCGTCCCTGCCGCGTTACGTGCCCCTGCAGCAGGATCTCCCGGGCGGATGCGCCTCTTCGGACCTACGTGCCGGCAAGTGCTGCGCGTAGGCGACGGGCCTGGCTCACCAGCCGTGAGCTGCCCCGCCGGGCGGCTATCGGGTCGAGTCCGGGTATTACGCCCTGGGCTCCGGTGCGTTCGGCGCACTCGGCGGCGACGGTGAGCAGTTCGCCGAAGCCACGGGACTCGGCGGGGGAGAGGTCTTTGGACAGGAGCGGTGGCAGCGCGTCACGCAGTACGGTCCAGACGGTGCGGTACGCGCCGGTGGACGCGGCCGTTCCCAGGGACTCCGCCAGGCGGCTCGGAGTGACGATCCCGATGAGCATCAGCGCACCGAGGTCGGTGGCGAGCGCACCGGCATCCAGCTTCTTCTGTGCCGCCAACAGCAGCAGTGCGTCGACCGCGGCGATTCTGTCCTCCTGGCGCTGGACGCCGAGCCCGCCGGCCACCACCAGGGACGTCGCGGGCCCGCTCGCGCCGGGTGACTGCGCGAGCAAGGGCAGGACAGAGCAGACGTCCGGATCTTTCTCGGGGTACTGGGCGCAGGGCAGGACGTGCTGTATCAGCCGCAGGGCTATGAGTTCGGGGTGCTCCGGCAGGAGGGCGGGCCAGTGGGTCTGCTGGACGGCCGCGGTGGCGGCGCACCAGCACCGGTGGTGGGAACCGAGTGCCGGACTCCCCAGCTCACGGAAAGCGAGTGGGAACATGTGCACGGCGGTGATCTCGCCGGACCGGACGACCGGTGTCGTCTGGTCCGTCACCGTGCGGTGCAGGACCGTGCCGGTGAGGCCGCCGGTCCGCAGCCAGTCGGCGAGCCGCCGCCCCTCGGGCGTGCCCAGCACCGCGGCCCGCTCGGCGGCGGCCTCGGCGGCCGCCCGGTCCGTGGTGCGCACCCGCAGCAGGGCCTGTGCGAAGTCGCACGCTCCGACGTGGGCGCCCAGCCGCTGGTACGTCTCCAGCCGGTCGGTCAGTTCTCCTGGCTCCAGCAGCCCGTTGTCCCAGCCCGGCGTCGACAGCAGGAACGGCTGCGGATCGGTGAGCAACCTGTGGGCGATCTCCCAGAAGCGGGCCCGGAAGGGGCCGTCCGGGAGGCATCCGGCATTCGCGCCCCCGCCGTCGAGCACTGCCTTCGCGGTGCGCGGTGTGATCCGCTGGTGGAGGCCGGCGAGGACCAGGTCGAGGGCGAGTCGCGGGGTGTAGCGGACATGGGAGGGGGCGAAGGCGGAGGGGACCGAGTCGTCGGGGAGAGGCCGGCGGCAGGTGCGGGACCACCACCGCGTCGCCGCTACCGGCTCGAGCGCCTCCAGCAGTGCTGCTCGATCCTCATGGGCCCAGCGCACCAGTCCGTCCAGGGTCCGCTCGAAGTCGGCGACGGGCAGGATGCCGTGGGAGGCCAGCAGCGCGCCGGTCTCCTCGGCCGTCTCCGCCACTGAGGCCGGCGGCGACGCGAGCGCGACCGGGGACGGAACGGGCGGCAGCGTGTCCTCGCCGGCCGCGTGCAGAGCTTCTTCCGCTCCGGTTCCCAGGGCTTCAACCACTCGGGTGCGCAGGCCGGGGGCGATGGGCGCGGCCGAGGTGAGGATCTCTTCACGCGAGGCGGCGTCGGTCAGATGTGTCCCGTGCCGCTCGATCAGCTTCAGGGCCCGTTCCTGGGCTTCGGTGTCCTCGTGGGTGAGGGCGTGGGACGCGGCCGGGAGCAGTGCGTCGGCTGTGGCGGTGTCGCGGGTGACCACTGTGTCCAGCAGTTTCAGCTGAGCTCGGACCAGGTTCTTCTCTGGCCGGGTGAGCACCGCTCGCGTCATGTCGGCCAGGTCATGCGTCGGCAGGGAGCCGGTCAGGGCGAGCTCGGCGAGGACGGACTGGGCGTGGACGGCGACGGGCTGGAGCGCGTCGGCGGCCAGGGCCCGCCAGTCGGCGGCATGGCCGGCGTGCTCCTCGGCGGACAGACCGAGGTCGAGCAGCAGCCGGTGGAACACCCGCTGGTCCACTGCCGTGCCGCCGCGCAACAGCCGCCCCAGACATCCGTCGACCATGGTGGCGCGGTCGAGCGTGCCTTCCGCGTTGAGCCGCGCGAGAGCGAGAAGCCAAGGGTTGTCCTTGTTGGAGTGACCGCTGTTCAGCGCCTGGCCGGTCCCCCCTGCCGTGAAGAGGCCGGCCACCATGGGCTTGAGGTAGGGCGACTGCCTCAGCCGCTCGGCGATCACGTCGGTGTCCCAGGCATTGCCGTAGATGTTGCGTATCCACGCGTCCACGGAGGCGTCGGTCACCGGCATCGGGCATCGGGCCGCCTGCACGATCGCTTCGAGAAGGTGATACCGGATGTCCGTGGAGGGCCTGCGGTCGGCGATCCGGTGCGCCAGCTCCGCCAGCCATTCGGCGGGGCGCTCCTCGAGCATGGAAAGGAATCTCTTCTCCGCCACCCACATGCGCTCCCAGCCGGAAGCAGTGAGCCAGGACGCGACGGCCGCCGCTCCGCTCTGGCAGGCGAGGCCCGCCACGAGCAGCGCAGGAGAGGCCGCTTGGAGCTGCGGCGTCACCCAGGCGTCGCGGAACTCCTTGCGCAACGCCTTCAGCGCCGGCAGTTCCCCGCGCCGTTCGGCGGCCGTCATGCCGTTCACGATCGTCACCACGTCGTCCGTCCGCCCGCCGCGCACCGCTTCGACCAGCTTGCTCAACTGTTCCTCTCCCGTCGTGCCATCCGTACCGCCAGCGCGTGCTTGCAGGGGCCGCGTCCGCCCCGGTATCTCGCCCACCACAGGCAACTGCACCTCAAGACGCCGGCGTCCTCGCGCACCCGGTGGGTGTGGCCGTCCTCGGCCGTGACGGTGCCCATCGCGCCGTCCAGCGTCACAGCACCGGCCGACAGCAGGGCACGGGCATGCCGCAGCCTCGGGTTGTGACGCTCGGCGAGACCGGAATCGTAGGGCAGCTGCCGGTGGAAATAGGCTGCTTCGGCCGTGTCGTAACCCACCCGGCCAGAGGTCGCCAGGCGCGTCAGCGCCGACCGGACCCGCGCGGTGGTCAGCCCGCAGGCCGCGGCCAGAGCACTCACGTCGATCCGCGGTTCCCACGCCAGCAGCACGGCCACCAGTTCCGCGTCCTGGACGGTCTCGTCGTCGGCCAGTGCCTCCAGTACGCCGCCCTCGCCGGAGAAACCCCTTGCGGGGTCCGGGGAGAGAGTGAGCGTCAGGCGTATGCCCGGCAGAACCGCTTCCCAGGCACTCGCGGTGGCCGCCCGGCCGTCCCCCACGGGACCGTAGACACGCAGCGCGGTAGCGTGCCGCAGCACACGGTGAAACGCGGCCAGCCGCTCCGGTCCGGGCAGGCACACCGCTCCTGGTGCGGGACACGTCGTGGGCCTGAGTCCCTGCCGGGCCGGCACGAACCAAACGGGGCCGCGCGGTTCTCTTCCACCGCTGCGAGGAAATGACCGCAGGAATCGGACTGCTTCGGACGCGGGCAGTTCGGCACGCAGGTCGAACTTGGCAGCGATCGCCTGCGCCTCCGCGAAGCCGCGCAACCACCGGTCGGGCAGGGGCACCTTCTTCTCCACCACCGCGCCGCCCAGTGTGGTCACCGCCAACTCGTCCGGCCCCACCCGCAGATGAACCGGATCGCGTGGGCCGACGCGCGTGAGCGCCTCACGTAACGGGTTGTTGACGTCGAAGTTGCTGGTGCCATGCCCGATCTCTCCCCCGTCGAGTGCGTCTGCCAGCACGTCGAGCCGTGCGTAGACACCGCAGCAGCCGGAGAACGACTCGAAGCGGAGCCGGTCGCCGTTGCCGGTCACCACCGGATCCAGCCAAGCCGGTAGGCGAGGCCGGTAGTAGCGGGCGGCGGCGATGTCGGCCACCGAGAGCAGGCCGGCGGCGGCTGCCTGGGGACTGGTGAGGAAACCCGAGAAGAACCGGGGATGGTCCTGGAAGCCGGAGGGCGTCGCGCCTCGGGAGGTCTCCAGCCCCAAGAGGCTTCCGTCCGTCGAGGCTTCGAACGCGGAGGAACGCGCATAGGCGAGGGTCCCCGATGATCGCGTCATGGAGGAGACACTAGAGGCGACCACCGACAATGCCCTGATCAAGCCCTCGCGGCCGGCACTCGAACGAAGAGAGCCCACCGGTCCGGGTCCGCCTTTGCCCCGATTCAGAGTGGATCGCGTTCTTCACTCTCGAGAAAGAACCTCACACGCGGTACCAGGAAAGCGAACGGTTCGGCGTTTCCGACGAGAGCACTGGCCGCTGCGGACACGACCGGCCCGGAAAGAGCTGTGCAGGAATCGAGTGGGATACCGAGAGAGATCTCCTGCCGGGTCACCTGTCCGTGCCACGGTTGAACCGAGAGCGCACGGTCCTGAGGCACGCAGTAGGCGAGCATCCTCCCGTAGTCGGGAAAAGCGCGTCGCCAGGGTCCATCCGTCGGCCACTCGGGCAGCGGAACGAGGTGGGCCTCGGCGTCCGGTGCGGTACCGCGCCCCGGAGCCAGAAGAAGATCGATCCGATCGTCCTGCGCAACGAGTACCGAAGCTCGATCAAGAACGTGCATGGGCAACCCCTCGGCGACCATGCGCGCACCGAGGGCGTGCATCGTACGGTCGACGGCGGTACTGAGGAAGTAGACGCCCAGGGAACCTGTGCGGGGGTGGCGCACGTAGATCCGCCAGTTGCTCTGCAACGGGGAGGGCAGGAGCCGCCGCCACCGGCCGAACAGCGCCGGCCCCAGATGCCCATGGCGGTAACTCAGGAAGGTCACCATCGCCTGGTCGCCGCTCTCACCGAGACGCTGCAGTTCCAGGCCGGGCGGGACCAGGGGCGCGATGCGGTGAGCATCGACCACGTAGTTGACGTAGACAACGTCGGTCACGTTGCTGACAAAGACCATTGAGGGGATGCGCTCACACAGCCTCCGCAGCAGTCGGCTGTCGGCCACCCAGTTCAGCGGTGCGGCGAGCCGGCCTCGCGGATGAACCCACGGTGCGTACCGCCCGTACCTGGTCTGCCGGCGCGTGCGACGCAATGAACGCTCAGCGACCCAAGCGGCCAGGCCGACCGACAGGACGGAGCCGAGCACGAGGAGCGTGAACATGAAGGCAGTATGACAACCGCGGCGAATCCGGCTTCGGCCGCCAGGGACGTGGCATGCGGTCTCACCCCAGTACTCGGGCCACGTTCGTGAGCCGGAGCCCGCGCCTGCCAGTGGCCGTCCGCGGTGAGCAATCCGGTACGGGTCCGCCTGCCGACGTTGTCGTCGGTCGACTGGGCCCCCAGCCGATTGCCGGTCTCCTGGGAGCTGCCGGTCACCTGTCTCCCGACAACGGACCCGGCGGGTAGGTCCGAAGGATTACGCCCCGCCGATGAAGGCAGAAACGTGTCGCGAAGCGCGGGCGGCCTTCCCGCTCCGCATGTCACCTGGCGTCGAAGGACTCCCGTGCCTTTTCGATCTGGGGCATGTATGTCCGTACCCAGTCCAGGAGGACATCGACGGGCGGGCGCATGGTTTTCCCCAGCGGAGCGACCCGGTACTCCACTGCGACCGGCCTGGAGCTCACGACCTCGCGCTCGATGATGCCGTTGCGCTCCAGTCTGCGCAGGGTGGCAGTCAGCGACTTCTGTGTGACCGAGGGGATCGCACGGCGCAGCTCGTTGAACCGGCGCGGTCCCTCGCACAGCTCGCTGAGCACGCTCAAGGACCACTTGTCCAGCACTTGGTCGAGCAGTTCGCGGTGCGGCGCCGGGATGCTCAGTTCGTCGTCGTGGGAAGAGGCGGTATCGGTCATGAAACCTGGTCTCGTTGAAGTGTCCTGTGACTCCTAGGTATCAAAGGTATACGAGGTCCGTCACCGGAAGGAGACCACCATGTCCGTCCAACGTTTCACCCCCGAGGGCTTGCTGCAGCCCGCGCCTTACCATCACGTCGCCGTCGGCACCGGCAGCAGACACGTCCACGTCAGCGGGCAGACTTCCAGCCTCGCGGACGGGACCCCCGTCGCGCCGGGAGATCTCTCCGGGCAGGTCGCGCAGGCGCTGCGGAACACCGCACGCGGTCTCGCCGGGGCCGGCGCGACGTTCGACGACGTGGTCCGACTGACCGTCTACGTCACCCAGTGGAAGCCGGAGAAGATGGGCGCCTTCATGGCGGGCGTCGAAAGCGTCGCGGACGAGATCGGGCTGCCCCAGCCCCTCCCCCCGGCGTCACTCATCGGCGTCGACTGCCTCTTCGACCCGGGCGTCCTCGTCGAAATCGAAGCCACCGCCCTCGCCGACTGACCGACCGCTTGCACAGGCCCGCCCACCTGTGGCAGGTCCAGAACTCAGCTCTCTACCGACGCGCTTGTGGAAGGGCTTCGCATATCCCAGCCGAGCGAGGACGCTCGGCCCGACCATCCCGGTTCAGCGTGGGAACACCCGCCCGACCGACGCTTTCGCTGCCCGAGGGCACACGGCGCGACGCAGCTGTGCGCCGTTCCAGCCCTGAAAGGGAGTAACCGCTACCGGGGCCGCCTGGTGCGAAGCGGACCAGTACGTGAACCAGTGCGGGCACGCCAACTCGTGGCTCACGTGCAGGGGCTGTCGGAACGCCCCACCGAGATGCCGCCCCGCTGCGGCATGCGAGGACCGGCGCATTCCCCACGAATGACCAGGACAAGACGGCCCCTCCCTGTACGAGGCGGTCGTCATCAGAGCGGCACACCGTGGCCGCACCTTATGGGAAAAGGATCAATAGCCATGAAGCGTTCCACTTCGCGCATCGCCGTCACCGTGATGGCGGCGGCAGCCCTGACGGCTCTCCTTCCGGCCTCTCCGGCTGCCGCGATCAACCAGACCGACTGCGGCGACAGGACCGACTTCGTCAAAGTCTGGTACGACGGCGGTGCACAGACCATGTGCTTCGCCAACGGGGGCACTGTGACCCTTCAGCTTCCCAACGTCACGAAGGTCACCTCCGGCGACAACAACGTCGCGATGTTCCTGAGCGGTCGAGCAGTCACCATGAACAAGTGGTCCACCCTGGTCGACACCGAAGGACTCAACGCGACGCTTCACGCCCTCCAGATCTACTGACCCACCGCCAGGGTGCCGGGCCACGCAGGCCCTTTCGGTGTACGACATGCTCCGTGACGCGCCGACAGCGTCCCCACGCGGCCCGGGGCATGCCCGCCTACCCTCGCAGCCCTACCGGGGGTACACCTCGTACCTTCTGGCACCTCCCCACGGCCGACCGGTAGCTGCCCCAACGATGGCCTCCGTCCTTAACGACGCATCGCGATACGGCAGTTGCCCGGCCGCCGGCAAGACTGCGCTCCCGTAAGCTGCGTCGGTCCGATGCGTGTGTACGGGAGGAGTTCGTCGTGGTGCAGCCGTTGGAACAGGAAGATCCGGACTCCCTGGGTGACTATCGGGTGGTGGGTCGACTGGGTGAAGGCGGCATGGGGCGGGTCTTCCTCGGGCGTTCGCCGAGCGGCCGGTCCGTGGCGATCAAGGTGGTGCACGCGTCGCTGGTGCATGAGCCGGAGTTCCGGGACCGGTTCCGACGCGAGGTGGAGGTGTCGCGTCTGGTCGGGGGAGCTTTCACCGCCCCCGTGATCGACGCCGACACGGAGGCCGAACAACCCTGGATGGTCTCCAGCTACATCCCCGGCCCCTCGCTCCACCAGGCGGTCGCCGAACAGGGGGTCCTGCCCCCGGTGACGCTGGCCGCTCTGGCCGCGGGTCTGGCCGAGGCCCTGGTCTCCATCCACCGGGCCGGCCTGGTGCACCGCGACCTCAAGCCCTCCAACGTGCTGCTCACCGACGACGGCCCGCGCGTCATCGACTTCGGCATCGCCCGCGCGCTCGACGCCACCGCCCTCACCAGGACCGGGGCCACCATCGGCTCGGCGGGCTTCATGTCCCCCGAGCAGGTAGCCGGCGGCGAGATCACCGCGGCCAGCGACGTCTTCTCCCTGGGCGCGGTGCTCGCCTTCGCCGCCACCGGGACCGGTCCGTTCGGCGTGGGATCGGCGCCCGCCATGCTCTACCGCGTGGTGTACGAGCCCCCGGACCTTCAGGGCGTCCCGGACCCCGAGCTGCGCGCCCTGCTGGCCGACTGCCTGGCCAAGGAACCGGCACTGCGCCCCACTCCGCAGCAGATTCTCCGCCGGGTGGCCCCGGCCGCTCCCTGGGCCCCGCACATGCCGCCGGCCGGCCGGCCGGCCACCACCGGAGAGACCGGTGGGCCCACGCGGCCCGCCACCCTCGCGGAAATGTTCACCCAGTACGCCGGGGCGCCGCTCTCCCCGCCGGAGTCGTCCGGCGGGCGGGCGTCCGCGACGGGCGACCCCCGCCGGTCCATTCGTCGCGACGTGATGGCCCCGGCCGTCGGCGTCCACACGGAGGAAGCGGTTCCCGCATCCGGGTTCGGTCCGGCGTCCGGGTACTCGCCGGTCTCCGCGGGAGCCGTGCCCGGCCCCGGTTCGGTGTCCGCAGCGCCTCGCCCCGTCGCGGCCTGGCGGCTCGACGAACGTTCCGGAACGCGGGCGACGGACGCCGCCGGACGCCACCACGCCACGGCCACGGCGGTCAGATGGGCAACGCGCCACGGTGAGGGCGCCGAGTTCAACGGGTTCAGCAGCGAAGTGGCCACCGAAGGCGCGGTGATCGACACGGCACGCGGCAGCTTCACCGTCGGTGCGTGGGTCCGGCTCGGTGTGATCCCTCCCCACTTCGTCACCGCGGTCAGCCAGGACGGCGAGGAAACCAGCGGCTTCTACCTCCAGTACTCCTCCGACGAGGGCCGATGGGCCTTCGCCCGCCCGGACCTGCGCGTCACGTCGATGTCCGTACCGGTCGCCGGTGCATGGACCCACTTGACCGGTGTCTGCGACAGCGTCGCCGGTGAGTTGCGCCTCTTCGTGAACGGCGTCCAGGAGGGCGCGATCCGTGACAGGATCCTGATCTGGTCCGAGGGGCCCTTCGTCATCGGCCGGGGCCGTTACGGCAGGAGGCCGGTCGATCACTTCCCGGGCAGCATCAAGGACGTCACGGTCTTCGACCGTGCCCTCACCGAGGGGGAGATCGTCGGCCTGCTTCAGCCATGACCCACCCAACAGCCCGAATGGCCGGCTCGGAGAACAGGGGGCACTGCCAGCTGTTCGCGGTGGGACTCGGCGTTCACAGCGGCGGGGCTGATGCAGGTCCGCGGTCGGCTGGTGGGACAGCGGACCTCGGCCACGGGCGGCGATGGCCGAAGGGTGACGCGGTGTGTGGAGAGCCGTAGGGCGGCTGGCAGTTGGCTACAAGGACGTTGTCGGAGGGGTGCCTTACCGTGTCGATCAGGCATCGGGCCCGCCCGCACGGTGCCGGTCACCGATCCCTCGTCAGAAAGCGACTTCGTGGACAACTGGACCAGCACCGTCGGCCCCTCCGGAGATCCTGTGGGGCAGACGTCCCGCAGCAGCGCCTTCCGGGCCTTCGCCCGGCGGCACGGGGTCTCCGACGACGCCATCACCCGCCTGCTGTGGAGCATGGAGCCGGCGGTGTACTTCGACTGGAAGGCCCCGGGGAGTGTCCGGCCCGATGACCGGGTGATCGGTTACATCGGAGGGGCGCCGGAGCTGCCCCTGGACATGGAGTGGGACATGGGCGACGTCTTCGTCGCCTCCTTCGACCTCGCGGCGGTGCCCCGGACGCTGTTCGACGACGGGCTGCCCCGGGAGGGGCATCTCCTGCTGTTCACCTGGTCGGACGCGGGCGGCGGCAAGGCGCTCTACATACCGCCCGGGACCGAGACGGCTGTGGCCCCAGTGCCCGTCCCGAGCGCACTGGACCTGCGGTTCGGGTCCTCCCACATGGTGCTGGAGCGCAGGACCATGGTGGCCTCCCGCGACGACGCCTGGGACGCCCACGCCTGGCTGATCGGCGAGGAGTACGGGGGCATCTGGGACGAGGTGGAGGACGAGGAGGCCGAGTGGCACGCTCGGCTGGAGGCCGCCGTCGAGGAGTACGCCGCCAAGGTCGGCGTCCGGCCGGCCATGAACAACAGCACCGACAAACTGCGGGGAGTGCAGCGGAACGTCCACGACAGCTGGGACTACGTCACCGAGGCGTTCCAGCGTCTGCGGGAGGAGGCGGTCCTCGCACTCCGGGACGACCCGGAGCGGTTCGACGAGGTGTACGACCGGGCGTGGCGGGAGCTGCCCGAACAACCGCTGTTGCACCTCGCGACCTTCAACATGGAGTCGCTGCAGTACGGCTGGATGGACGGCGACATCAGCTGGTTGATCAGCCGCGACGACCTCCACGCCAGACGGTTCGACAAGGTCGAGCACCACTGGCTGGGCTGACCCCGGCGGCTCGCGCACACGCCCCCGCGCGATCGCCTCGCATGAGACGGTCCGTCGCTGGTGTGTCACGTTCGGACAGACCTACGCCGACGCGCTCCGCCGTCGGCATCTCCGGTCCGGGGTGGCCGGCGCACGAACCACCGGTCCGTCGACGGCCGCCCCGCGCTCCGGTACCAAGAGCGGTCGAAGAGCGGTCGGCAGCGATGCTCGCCAGGCGGATGATGAGCACAGCGCCGACGCGGACGCCGGTGTCGAGTAGGGCCTCGACGGCGCCCGTCGGACAGTCGGCGAGATGGAGCAATGATGCGGGTCGGTCGGCTGCGCGAACTGAGCTTCCGACCTGGGCGCACGGCTCCGACACCCGCCCGGCGTAGCAGGGAGAAGAGGGAATGTTCAGCAGTAATAGGACTGCATGACGCGGTCGAAGCGCCGCGCCAGAAGGTCCTCACGGCGGATGATCCAACTCACCTCGCCGTCGCCGGTGTCGAACAGCTCGGACTCGCCGAACTCCAGGAGGTTCAGCCAGGGGCCGCCCTCCTTCCACCACGCTTTCTCCAGACCCTCGGCATGCAGCTCGTCGAACCTCTCCGGCGTATCCCTCAGCGTGACCACAGCTTCTTCGCACCGCTCCAAGAACTCCCTGCCGTACTGGCACCAGTAGTCCCGAGGACTCAACAACTCCCCCCGCAGGGTGCAGGTCCGGTGCACGAAGGGGATACTCCCGACTTGCTCGGCGTACTCCGTGATCGCCTCCAGAAGCGGACGGAGCGTCTCCCTGTCGTCCTCGTGGACGTCATCGAGGTCAGGCATCAGAGCCCGGGGATGGTCGTACTGGTGCTCGGGAGCCCATGTCCAGCCCAGGGGGTCCCATGATGTACCGGGGCGGTAGACCAGTGGCCGGCGCTTCAGGACCTGTGTCGTCCACGTGTTGTACGGGGCAATGACCGAGACGCCCGCGGGTGCGGGTCGTACGGTCGTCTCGGTGCCTGGCGGTACGTACACCACCGGTGCGGACTCGTCGTCCTCGTAGCCGACGTTCGTGAAGAACAACAGGTGTCCCTCACGGGGAAGATTGAGGGACAGGGGCTGCTCCGGTATCGCGGCCAGGTCCAGGCCGGCGACATAGACTTCCCCGCCCTCCCAGGGAACACTGGTGGGCAGCTCGGGCAGGCCGCCGGTGTGACCGACCACGATGTCGTGAGGGCCGACAGCCGCCGGATCGACCATGTCCAGGTGTACGGACGGCTGCATGCACCACATGATGCGGGTGATGGCGTCGTCGGAGACGCCGTGTTCACGGGCGAAAGTCCGGAACTCGTCTGTGTATGACATACCGTCATCCTCACACCTGCCATTGACATGCCATGCGCTCGGGCTTCGTCAGCGGACCGCGTGCGAGGCACCTTTCCGGTGCCGTCGGCATGCTCTCGGCCGGCTGGCAGCTGGGCAGTCGGCCAGTAGGGCCGTGCCATCGGCGTACCAGGCGAGGAATTGCCGCACTCAAAGCGGACCTGGCCGCGGAGGAGGGCGCAGCAGCCGAACCGGCCGTCTCATCATGCCCACCACATCCGGGCCGCGGCAGCACGATCACCCGCAGCCTGTCCGGCGTCCAGCTCGTCGCCTCCGGCGCCCGTGCCGGCCTGGTGGACGCGATCGACGCGGTCCTGCCTGGCGCCTCCTGACAGCGCTGCCGCACCCACTGAAGCCGTAAGGAATCAACCTGTCGGGGTGGCGCCTTCGTTTTGTGCTGCGGTGAGGAGATCAGCGGCGGATCGGTAGCGGGTACTGGCCGGGGACGGGAGGAGTCCGGCTTCGGCGAGCAGGGGGCGGATCTCGCGGACCGTGTTGCCGATCGAGGATCTGCTGACGTCGCCCAACGCCTCGGCGAGGACGTCCATAGTGCACAACTTGCGCAGAAAGTGGTGGTCCTCGACCTGGACCGGATCGCCCTTGGGTGCGTACTTGGGCGCCGCCCAGCACGACCTGCTGGCCTTCAGATCTAGCGACAGATCTGGTTGAACAACCCGCAGGAACGGCTACACGAGGAGATCCTCCCCCACGGCTGCGCCGCGGGAGGTGCCCCCAGCCGCACCGACGTGGTCGGCATCTTCTCCGACCGCACCGCCGTCATCCGGCTCGTCGGTGCGGTCCTGGCCGTGCTGAACGACGAATGGACCGAAGCCTGCCGTTATATGGGCCGCGAACTCCTCGTCAAGGCCCGACTCCAACCGATCGAGTCAGAAACCGACGACCCGGCCGTGCCTACCGAACTCACCGCATAGCCTCGCACGAGATCACCGAGGCCACCGAGTGGCCGTCGATACACCACTCCAGCGGACGTGACCCTCAGCGTGGCGCCGCTGCCTTCTGATGGCGGTGCCCTATTCGAGACGAGGGCAGCGGCCTGGTCGCAACAGGTACAGACGCCTTTTGTGGGTGGGTCCGCAGTCGATCCAGAACCAGGAGCCCCCTTGCGGTGAATGGGCCCCATCGGGGTGCTGATTACGGAGTGGGGCCGCTGCCGTAGCCGGTGAGGTCACTGAACCCCTTCCAACCTGACGGGTGGTTGAGCTGCGGGCCCCGGCGGCGGACATGAAGAAAGCTCCTGGTAGACGGGTTCACGACCAAGATCA